>NZ_DLMU01000002.1:84803-264383 GCF_002479375.1 Comamonas sp. UBA7528 | reverse complement strand
TGTGGCGTGTGGCGTGTGGCGGGATGGTCTGGTCTGTACACTGGCCGCGATGGGCTTGGCTTTACCCGGTTTCGGCATGGCAGCCGCGGTCAAGAAAATGCAGCCCGGGCGCAGCCTGCAGCGCTGGTTCAGCAGGCGGTTGGGGACGTCGGCCCTCGCAACTGGTCCAGCACCCATTGCGGGCGCTGGGCACAGGCCAGATCTTCGGGACGACGGTGCAAGCTCGCAATGGCTACCAGCAACTGCGACCGGTTCTGCGCCAGGCGCTCCTGCAGTTTTTCAATCTCGGCCACCTTGCGCTGCAGGCTTTCCAGCAAGGCCTGGTGCTGCCAGACGGCTTGCGAATCCGGTAGCAGGCTGCGGATTTCGTCCAGCGTAAAGCCTGCGTTCTGGGCCATGGCAATGATCTCCAGCATCCACAGGGCTTCCAGACCGTATGCGCGGTATCCGTTGTCCTGGCAGTCTGCTGCCGGGTGAATGACGGCTGTTGCAGCATGTCCTGCTGCAGCGACTCGGAGTCTGCACGTCAATGGCTGCAAAGCAACGATGTAAGCCATTCACGGCCCACGCTCCCACGCCAGATCTACGCCTCCTGCGCGCTATGCAAAAAGCAAGGCCCGCAGTTCGTTCACTGCGGGCCTTGGTTCTGTGATCCGGCTGTTTCGTCAGCCAGCCCGTGTCACCACTGCACCTTCACACCAATGGAGGCCTGCACCCCGCTCTTGACGCGGCTGTCGCCGCCGTTGGCCCACAGCTTGCCCAACTCCCCATACAGGCTGGTGCGCGGGTTGAGCTGCAGGCTGGCACCTGCGGCCATCTCGGTGGTGGTATGACCACCCTTGGCCTTGATGTCGGTGGTTCCGCCGGGCGCCGCAAAGCTGGCGATATCGGTGGTGTTGCTGGACTTGTAAACGTTGATGCGGCCATAGGACTGGAGCACACCAGCGCTGGTGGTGAAGCTGCCCTTGAGGCGGGCGCCCAGACGCAGGGTCCAGTCATCGCCGGCCTGGTTCCTGACCGTTGCCAGGCTCAGCGCCGTGTCATCGATGCTCAGTTTGCGATAAATGATCTGCGCCTGAGGCTCGATGTACCAGCTGGGGCTCAGCGCAAAGGCTTTGCCCATCTCCAGAGAAGCCAGCCAGCCGCTGCCGTTGGTTCGGGCCTGAGCCGTATCATCTGCCGTGCGCAGGCTACTGCGATAGTCGGCAGCTTGCAGCACGGCATCGGCATACAGACCAGACTGATCCAGCCAGCTACTGTAAACGCCCAGGTAGCGGGTGCGCAGGTTGTTGAAGCCTACGTGCTTGCGCTCCTCGCCACTGGCAAAGCCCTTGACGCTCATGTCGCCTTCGAGCTGACCGACATAGATACCGGCTTTGACGCTCTGGTCTGCATACAGGTCCAGACCGGCCTGGAAGCCGGTCAGGTGACCACTGCTTTCAGGGCTGACCGTGCCTTGCTGGCGGACCTCTGGATCGGTGCGCAGAATGCGGCCCCAGACACGGCGGCTGGCGCCAGAATCCGAGCCGGTGGTCGCCTGCGTGCCTTCATCGCCCATGCGTTTGCGCAGATCGCCCAGCATGGCCATGTCGGCCTGGCGCAGCTGTGCGGGCAAGGCCGACAGCAGCGGCACTTCGGCACGGTAAGCCGTGGCCGGTGTCGTCGCTCCCGTATTGGTCGAATGCAGAGCGGCGCCCTGAGCGGTCTGTGTCAGGCGGTACTCATAGGCACCGGCATCCACATGGCCCCCGGCCAGAGAGAAACTGCCCGGCTGCAAGCTGGCTCCGTTTTCGGTGCCAATGACCTGAATGCCGCTGCTGGCGGTCTGGGCCCCCAGCCCCCCGGCATTGGTGATGTACACGGTGGTGTTGCCGCTGGCGACGGCCGAAGCACCGGACAGCAGCAGCTTGTCGGTGGCGCTGCCGTCAGCGCCCAATACGGTGGACAGCCCCAGATTGCCGTTGTTGCCCACATAAGCGCCGGTAACCTTGAGTACCGTGCCCGGTGCAGCGCCGCTGTTGCTGCTGAGCTTGACGGTGCCGCTGTTGTTCAGGCTGGCCAGCGTCTGACTGTAGCCCGCCAGATCCAGCACGGCGCCGCTGGCCACGGTATGGGCAGAGGCACTGCTGAAGGTGTTGGCCGCTCCGGCCTGCAGCGTTCCCTGGGCCACATCAGTGGCACCGTTGTAGGTATTGCCAGCGCTGGTCAGCGTCAGCGTACCGGTACCTTGCTTGGTCAGGAAACCAGCTCCCGTGATGGCACCTGCCCAGGTCGCGTTGTTGGTGCCGGTGTCGACAATGGGATCATTGTCACCGGTCATGTGCAGATCATTGGCAATGTTCATGCCGTTGGCGGTCAAGGTAATCTTGGTTCCATCGTCCATGGCCAGCGTACCGCTGCCCAGGCCCTTCTCGTTGCCAAGATTGATGTTGCCGGCCTTGTGATTGACACCGCCGCTAAAGGTGTTGGCGGTGTTCAGAGCCAACGTGCCTTCACCTTCCTTGGTCAGCGAACCCGTACCTTCCATCTTGCCGTCAAACTCAGACACGACAGCCGCGCCGGTGTTTACTGTAAGGCCCTGTGAACCCAGGGCCACATTACCAGCACCAGAGACGCCGCCAGTCACCAGCGCATAGCCATTGAGGTCCAGCGTGGCACCGGAGCTCACCTGATAAAGCGTGCCCTGCACCAGCGAAGAGAGCGCCCCGATCTTCAGCGTACCCGCCTGCACAAAAGTGCCTCCGGTATAGCTGTTGCTGCCGGTCAGAGTGGTGACGCCCGTGCCAACATGCGTGAGGCTGCCAGTGCCGCTGATGTCATTGCCGACGGTCAAGGCATCGCTGCGATTGAAGACCAGAGAGCCGCTGTTGGTCACGGCCCCGGCGCCCAGATTGCCACTGGTGCCGCCATTGCCAACTTGCAGCGTGCCGCTGTTGATGGTGGTCGTGCCCTGGTAGCTGTTGTTGCCAGTGAGCACGGTTTTCCCCGTGCCGGACTGCAGCAAAGCACCGGCTCCGCTGATGTCGTTGGCGACCGTCATGGTGTCGCTGCGGTTGAAGGCCAGAGTCCCGTGGTTGGTGACGGCGCCAGTGCCCAGGTTGCCGCTGGCGCCACCATTGCCCAGTTGCAGGGTGCCGCCATTGATGGTCGTAGTACCGGTATAGCTATTGGCCCCGGAAAGAATCAACGTACCGTTGCCGTTCTTGGCCAGGGACCTGCCGTCCCAGCCGGGGTTTGCCGCTTGATCGCTCAGAGCCACACCGACGTCGAATTCCTCAGCAGCGCCTGCCAGCGTAAAAGTGCCATGGGCCAGGTTGTTCTGGGCAGCCCAGCTCAGGGCGGAGCTGGCCACATACTCCTTGCTGTCCGCCGATTTTCGCGTTGTGAGGGTGAAGTAATCCTGCGTACCGGAGAAGCCGCCAACGGTGACCACCCCAAAGTCGCCATGGATACCATTGGTGGTGGAGATCAGCACACGATCGAGTTGGCTGAGGGAGCTGATCCCTGTGATGTTGATGCCCACTCCCAAGCCAATGTTCACGCTCTCTGCCATCAGATGCGAAGGAGAGTTGATAGACAGCGTGGAAGCATCTCGAAGATTGACGGCACCGTCCACCGTCAGCGGTGTACTGGATGCCACCCCCAGGGCGGCAGAACCGGCAACATCCAAGTTCCCGCTCAAGGTCAGACCGCTGCCTGCGAAGTTCAGTGTCCCACCCTTCACTTCGGCGCCTCCACTGAAATTGTTGGTGCCTGACAGGGTCAGCTTGCCGCTGCCGTCCTTGACTAAGCCACCAGTGCCGGACACCGTGCCGCTCAAGGTCAGGTCCTTGCTCCCGCTCACACTCAGGTTCGCATGGAGGTTTACCGCATTGGCGACGGTGATGTCTGAAGCAGCCTCCAGGCTGGATGCACCGTTGACATTCAGTGTCGTGTTGCCCAGCGAATTGTTCTGGCCGAGACGCAAAACCCCCTGATTGAGCGCAACGGTACCGTTCAAGGTGTTGGCGCCGGTCAGGTTCAACGCGCTGGCACCGTTCTTGATCAGGTCGCCGGAGCCGGACACGATGCCGGTCAGGGACATGTCGCGGGTGCCGAGAACGGTCAGGTTGCCGCTGATCATCACGTTGTTGCCGACCAGTGCACCCGGCAGGCTGCTGTCGAGCGTGGTGCCGTGGGCCGTGTTCAGCCCGCCCGCGCCCAGCGCGCTGCTGCTGCCGAGTACCAGGCCACCGGCATTGAGCCAGGTATTGCCCAGTTGAGTGTTGTTGCCATTGAGCACCAGGGTGCCGGTACCGATCTTGAGCAGACCGCCGGCGCCGCTGACGGTGCCGTTGAGGGTCAGGTTGGTGGTGCCATCGACCTGGATGTTGGACACACCAGAGAACACCATGCCATTGTTCAATTGCACATCGCTGATGTCGGCGCGCAGCGAAGTGCCGGAGGCAAGCGTCAGGGCACTGCTGCCCAGCGCACTGTCAGTGCGCAGCACCAGGGTGCCGGCGCTGAGGGAGGTGCCACCGCTGTAGCTGTTGCTACCGGCGAGGACCAGGGTCCCGGCACCGCTCTTCTGCAGCTTGCCGGTGCCGTCGACAGGCGCATCGATCAGGCTCGTGACGCCGTTGTCGACGGTAAACAGCGCTGTCCCACCCGTGCCGTTGACCAGGCTCAGGGCGCCTGCCGCACCGGCAGTCAACGTATAACCATCGGTCTTGAACTGCAGGGAACTGACGTTCTGCGGACCTTCGAGGACTACGGTGCCCGAAGCGCCCTGGAACACTGCCGAGGCGCCTTTCCAGATACCGTTGCTGGCACCGGCGGACTTGGTCCAGTTGGTATTGGTCGCATTCCAGACGCCGCTACCCCCCTCGACGGTGCCGTTGGCAACCGAGGTGTTGCCGTCCCAGTACTGGGTGGCCAGGGCCGGCGAGTTGACGACGATGTTGGCTGTCTTGGCCACGGTGTCCATCGACAGGGTGATCTGCCCGAGCACCACATCCGTCGGGAAGATTCCTGGGTTAGCACCTCCGTAGGTCAGAGTGCCGGTGTAGTTGAACAAGCGGTAGGTGCCGTTGGCCAAATCACCGATATCGGAAAAGTTAAAGGTGCTGCTGTTGATCGCCACGTTGCCGGTGACGTTGATCATCGGCGTGGCGATGGTCGGCGTGCCCAGCCCGATATCCAGGTTGCTGCCACTGGCCAGCGTCAGCGTACCGGTATTGAGCGTGCTGCCGCTGGTGACGGCCAGATGGCCGCCGCTATTGATGGTCACGCCACCGGTGAGCGTACCGCTGCCACCGAGGGTCGCGCCGTTGGCCACGGTGACCAGGTTGCTGGCCAGCGAGCCGCTGGAGGCGATGTTCAGGCGACCGGTGCTGACCGTGGTGTTACCGGTGAGGCCGCTGATACCGCTCAGGGTCAAGGTGCCAGTACCAGACTTGGTCAGGGCTCCCAAGCCGCTGAGTGCCCCGGAGAAGGTCGAACTGGCGTTGCCGGCGCCCACCGTGAAGGTGCTGCCGGCGATGACGCTCACCTGACCGGCGCCGCTCAGGCTGTTGATGGTGTTGCTGGCCGTCAGCGCGACGGTTGCACCGCTGCCGACCAGCACGTTCGGGTTGTTGCCCAGCGCGTTGGCGACCGCTGCGGTGACGGTGCCCTGGCGCACGTCCAGCAAACCGCTGAAAGCGTTGGCATTGAACAGCATGAGCTCGCCGCTTCCGGTCTTCGCCAGGGTGCTGGTGGCGGAGCCGCCGATCGAGCCCATGTTGATGATCTGGACAACGTTGGCGAGCTCGAGGGTCACGCCGTTGTTGATGAAAATCGGGGTGCTCGACACCTGCGGCGCGGTGTACTCCAGGCGGCTGTCGCCGGTGGCGGTCACGGCGCCGCTGCCAAGGGCGCCGGAGTTGGTGGCCACCGTCAGGGTGCCGCCATTGAGCTCGACGCCGCCCTGGAAGTTGCTGGTGCCGGTCAGGGTCAGGTTGCCCGATCCGGTCTTGATCAGTTTGTTGGCCGCGCCGCCGGTGATGTTGCCGTTGAGGCGCAGCGCGAAGTCGCCGCTGACCGTCAGGTTGCTGTTCAGCGCCACGGCGTTGTTCAGCACCACCGACTGGGTGGCGCCCAGGCTGGATGCGCCGGACACGGTCAGCGCACCGCCGCCCAGTGACGCATTGTTGCCGACCAGCAGGGTCCCGCCGCCGAGCGTGGTGCCGCCGCCGTAGGTGCTGGCATTGGACAGCACCAGGGTGCCGGCGCCATCTTTGTTGAGCACGGAACTGGCGTTGCCCTGCAGCGCCCCACTCAGGGTCAGGTTGCCGGTGCCACCAAAGTTCACGGTGCCGGTGAGGTTGATGATGTTGCTCAGGGTCGCGGTGGCGCCGGAGTCGATCCGGGTGCCGGTCGCGGCGTTGACAGCGCCGGTGCCCAGGGCCTGGCTGCTGCCGATGATGAGCGAGCCGCCATTGAGGGCCGTGCCACCGCTGTAGGTATTGGTGCCATCCAGGCGCAGAACACCCGCGCCACTCTTGGTCAAAGCGGCATTGCTCCCCCCCGAGATCACGCCCGACAGGGTGAACGGCGTGGTGAAGTTGCTGACGGTCAGGCCGTTGCGACCCGTGCCGATGTTGAAGCCCAACACGATGTTGTTGGCGATGCTGATCGAGGACGAGGAGCTATTGAGGGTGCCGCCATTGGCGTAGATCGTACCGCTACCGGCGAAGGCCCCGTCGTTGATCAGCAGCACGCCGCCATCGAGGGTGGCCTGGGTGGAGGCACCGCTCAACAATGCGCCTTGCAGCGTCCAGGTCCCACTGTCGACCACCAGGTTGCTGAAATTGATGTACTTCGTCGAATCGATGATGCCGGTGCCGACGTTGGTGCCGCTGCCACCGCTCATGTCGTTTTGCAGCCTGAGCGTGTTGTTGCCACCGGCACCGCCATCGACGATGCCGGTAGGCGCGAAGTTCAGCCCGCCCATGCCGATGACGGTCAACTCCCCGGCGCCGGCCCCGCTGGCGCTGACCGACGAGCCGGTGACCGCGGTGAACGTGTTGGCGCCGCCGGCGCCCATCGACACACTGCCGATCACCGTGCCGCCGTTGGTGAAGATATTGCCCGCAAGCGAGGACTCGAAGCCGACCCGCCCGATGACGCTGCCGGAGTTGAGGAAGATCACCCGGCCACCGCCGTAGATCGCGACCACCGGCCGGTTGGCCGCGTTTTCGCTCGCACCGATGGCCAGGGTCGTGGAAATCAGGCCGTAGTTATCGATGATGGTACGGCCCGAGAGCCCGTTGTTGATGTCCAGCGCCACGCCGGTGAGATCGATCAGCGCCCCGTTGAGGTCGCCGGAAACACCGCGGATCACGCTGCCGGCGGCGTTGGTGAGCGACAGGTTGGAGAAAACGGGGCTTACGAGTTTCAGCGCGGTGGCGGAGAATGCGGACGAGCCAATGGAGGGATCGATGGAACCGCCGTTGTACAGGGAAGTACCGACACCCGTCACGGTAAACGCCGGTTTGCTCGGATCGGACGTCGTCACGACCCCGCCGGACATGAGGGTGATCACCAGATTGTTGGCCGCCAGGTCAAGGTTCGTGTTGACAGCGGAACAGTCCACCGCCGATCCATTGGTCGGCGTCGCCGGTGTGCACGCGGCGTAGGCTGATGTACCGCCAAGGGATAAGGTCAGCAGCAGCGCTCCGGCGCTCATCACAGGCAATGCACTGCTGCGCGACCGTTTCGCGCTGCGGCTGCTTTTGCCGGGGCCGCGGGCGATTTCGCTGACGGCTTGCCATGCGCCGGTGACGGCGTTGAACACTACGCGGTAGATCTGGTTCATTGGGGTGCGCAATTCAGCGCTATCGAAGAGTGGGCGGTATACACAATGCAGCGCTGGCTTTGGGTACTGGCAGCAGCTTGGTGGTGCGGCGAAGAGGTGTGACGAATGAAGTCCGTCAGTCACCTAGTTGCATCGAATTTGTAAGAGGTTTTTTACAAAATTGCAATCTACCACCAGGTGGGGGCGTTTCGCTATCCCTGAGTTCAGGTATTTCGCACTCACACAAACGGATGTGCTGCAGGACTGGAAACAGGCCTGCAGCAATACCTGTCGGCACCTTTTGCTATGCATTCGAGAATGCCGCAATGGCAGGCCGGTGGGTGTGCTGGCGTGTGAGCGCATCCGGCTGCGTAGGGATCGAGGGGTGATGACGCCACCTGGGAGCTTGAGGCGTTAAAGCAAATCACGCAGCGAAGCCGCCGGGTGACTGACGTGTCCGCTCGGATCGCCGCGAGCCAGCACAGCCTGTACAAGTGGATCAAGGCCTATTCGGCACCAAAGGCCTCGTAGCCTGCCGTTACCAAGCTGGGCCCACAACATCTCCCCTGCCTAAGTGAAGCCGCTATTGCGAGCCATGCGCGAAGGCGCGCGCCAAGTTCAAGAACAACCGCGAAGGGCTTGCAGAACTGGCTGCGACAGCGTATGACCGGTGAGGCTCTGCTGCGTGAAGCACAGCAAAAGAAGTGGGCGGAGCGCCCAGAGGCCCAGGCACGCATTGACGCAGTCATCAAGGATGCTGCGGCTCCTATGGCCAGCACCCGTTATTTGGATTCGGTCGCACGGCTGCCCGCGGACTTGCCCTGTGGTGCGAATGTCCATGCAGCCTGTGAGCAAGCCGAGCCCCACCCATATTGCAGCCCCCACCCGGGTCGCGCAGATCTTCCTGCCTGTGGTCCCCGCTAGCCATTCAGCCACGGTTGCTGGCGTGCGCGCCACTGCCGCCGAGTTGTCCAATCCAGCGCGGAGAGATGACTTGGCTGCGTTGGCCCAAGCGGCCGTCCACTGCCAGCTCCCTCCTTCCTCCTGCCCCGCAGTGACCCGCACACCTGGGCCACGCCAGCGGAATACGCTGAGCGCAGCCGCTTCAGCCATTGGGCTGCAGGATTTCCAGCTGGCTGCGGTTCACCGGTGTGTCCTGCTCGTCTTCCACCTTGAAGTTGACCAGCTTCTTCATGGTCTGCAGCAGGTTCTGCTCCGTGGTCCGCAGGGCTTCGCTCACCCGACCCTCCACCACAGACACCGTGGTCAACTTCTCCGTGCTGTCGTTCACAGTAAAGACATCGTAGTTCCCGGAACTCATGTCCAGCATGACGTCGCCACGCGACTTCACATACTGGGCCACCAGGCTCTCGCTTTGCTTTTGGTCGATGGTCCAGGTATCAGCCTGGGCGCTGGGCACCAGCGTCGTCTCCTGGCTGAGTTGGTAAGAGGCAGTACCCGTTTCCACCACAGCCCCGAAGCGCCCCGTGCGCTCGAAAGCGCCGCTGAAGCTGGCGTTGAAGTCCGCCAGGCCGCTGAGCATCGGGTCGATGCGGCCCGACAGCGGGTTGCCAGACAATGCCGCAATCCGTGCGCCCGTGGCGCCTGTTGCGCTGTGCAACTGGCTGAATGCGTCCTTGAACAGCGTCACCAGACGGCTGTCTGCATGGCTGCGCTGCGCTGCGGCATCCACCTGGCGCAGCAGTTCGGTGATGGACGCTTGCCGCTGCTGGTCGTCCGTCCGTCCCAACGGCATCTGTGCGTCCACATCCACGTCGACCTTGCCCAGCGCGCCGGCATAGGCAATCGCATTGCGGTCTGCGCCCAGGTGCAGGTCGAAGGAGGAAAGCAGCTCTCCCTCGCCCGGGTTCTTGACCGAAAGATCCACGCTTTTGAGCACGTTCCGGTCGAAATTGGCCAGGTCCGCAATGTCCATGCGGGGCTGGTCGGGCTGCCCCAAGCCTTCCACGGCCTTGTCAAAGCCCTGGGCCAACTGGGCCAGCGCACGCTTTTCGGCGCTGCTCAGCGAACCGGAGGCCTTGATCTCCACCTGCAAACCATTGCGGCCCAGAACACCGCCCCGGTCCACGGCCAGGGTGAGCTCCACCGTCGTGCCCGAGCGCGTCTGGACCGTGAGGCTGGCCTTTGCCACCGTGCTGCTGAAACTGTCCAGCGCCGCCTGATCCAGCTCTTTCGCAGATCCGGTGCCCATGCCCGCGGAGTCGTAGTTCACCAGCATCTGCCGGTAGGCCATGCCGGTGGCCGCAAACTGGCTGAGGACAGCACTGCCGAGCCCGCGCCACTGCGCTGCCAGGCCATCGGACTGGCGGCGCGCACTGTTGCGGGCCATGATGGCACTCACATCGTCCTGTACCGGGTTAGACCATGCCTGCCGGTTCTGGGACAGGGAGGCAGACTTGGCATAGGTGACGTCCGAGGCGACGTGCGTATCCACGTTCACCACCGTAGAGCGCGCCGGTGTGGTGCTAACGGCCACGCTTTTCACTACCGCAGTGCTGGGCGACACCGCCACACCCTGGTTGACGTCACCCGCCAACACGCCGGTTCGGATTGCAGAAATAGTGCTCACAGCCAGTTTCGCTCCTTGCTACAGGCTGCAACCATGCGGCCTCTCTGCCTGTTATCGGCAGCCTGGAGCGATTCTGAAGCCCTTGCGCACAAAAATCACCCGATCCGCGCCCGTCGGCACAGAAGGGTGAGCCCCCGCAGCACGGTGGACGTGATGGCCTTGCGCGGCTTATCGGGCCTTTTTCATCCAGTCCGACAGTTCGTCGGCATGCTCCTGCTCCTGTTCCAGAATCTGTTCGATCATGCGGCGCGTGGTGTGGTCCTTGTCGCCGATCAAGTCGACCATCTGGGTATAGGCCTCAATGGCCACGCGCTCGGCCACCAGGTTGGCGCGGATCATGGCGTGCAGATCCAGCTCCGCGTTGTAATCGGCATGGCTGCGCCGGGTCAGGGTGTCGGGGTCCAGGTTGGGCTCGCCACCCAGTTGCACGATGCGTGTGGCAATGCGGTCGGCGTGGGCCTGCTCCTCATTGGCGTGCACCAGAAATTCCTCGGCTATGGCGGGAGACTCCAGGCCCGAAGCCGTGAAATGGTGACGCTTGTAACGCAGGATGCACACCCATTCCGTGGCCAGCGCATCGTTCAGCAACTTGATGATGTCTTCACGGTAGGGACTGAAGTCCGGCACCACCGCGCCTTTGTCCAGGCTGCGCTTGGCAGCTTCCAGGCGCTTTTGATCCAGGGCCAACTTGGTCGTTTTTGCTTCCGTCATCGTGGGTTCCTTTATGGGCACCTGCTGTGGGCAGGTGTCTGGTGTCTGCACACCGTGTGCGAGACCTCCCCAACATAGGCCGCCCAGCGCCCCCTGTCTGTGAGACAAGCCCCCACATGCATTTCCACACAATTCGGAAGCAGGCAACTGGCCTACACACCCTCCTGCGGTGTCAATCCACACTGATCCGATACAGGAGTGACACATGACACCTCAACCCAAAGCCCCCCAGGGCACCCCCACGGGAACCACGATCAACACCACACGCAAGCAACAGCCTTCCGACCCGGGAGCCGCCAAACTGCCGCATGAGCGCGACCAGTCGGTGGACATGACGGATGGCAAAGCGCCCCCGGAAATGAAACAGGCGCACCAGGATCTGAAGCGCGGCCTCAAGGATGCGGATGCCCGCGGTACTGACGGAAAGCCGCTGGGAAGCAAGATCCCCACCAAGTGAACCCTGCACCAGAAGTGCCCAGGGTGCTTGGCTACTTGGCTGGCAGCAGGCCGGGGGCCAGCAGTCCATCCCGGACGGATACCCCATGGATGCCAGGCCGTTGAGGGATCACTTCGTGCCTTGCCGGTCCTCTGCGTCTGCCTTGGCCTGATCGGTATTGACCGCCGCACCGGCAGCCGATCCGCCCAGGGCCCCAGCCACCGCACCGACGGCACTGCCCACCACCACCCCGACCGGGCCGCCCACCGCGGCGCCCGTTGCCGCACCTGCGGCAACTCCCGCAATCACGCCGCCCCCGACCCAGGACGACCTAGCTTCCCTCTCGGATTCCTGCGGCGTCAGCCCGACCTGGGCCGCGTCCTCGGGGTCTTGCGAAGGCACGCCGTGACCGGGTTGCGCCTGCTCACGCAGATCGGGGTCGGTCGGCTGTGCGGGGTGGTTGGGTGTGCGGGTGTTCATCTGACTCTCCTTGGAAACATGCGCCAGGGCGGCAATGCCCTTGCTATTTCCAGTTTTGAGCGGATGCCGTGCCATGGCCATCGTCTGCCCCAGCGTGCTGTCGTCAGGCAAGGGCTTGTTTAACTTTCCATACAAAAAAGCCCCGGCGGTGACGGCCGGGGCTTGGGAAGCTTCGAAATTAGCGCCAGGGGCAAAGCAGTGTTCCAACGGCTCCACCTGTTCCCAGCGCTCTGCATCGTGCCACTGCTGTGTGACAACTCCATGGCAGGGCTGCCTGCGCAGCGCTGAAAAAACAAAAGCCCCGGTCATTGCTGACCAGGGCTTTGTCTTTGGTTGCGAAGGCTGGATTTGAACCAACGACCTTCGGGTTATGAGCCCGACGAGCTACCAGACTGCTCCACCTCGCGGTATTTCGCGTCGGGGACCAACTCCTACTTCGTGGAGTCAATCATTTCCCGACAGACGTATAGTACCATAGGAAATAAAAGAAAAAATCCTCATTCCCAAAATAAATAAAGCCCGCAAACGACATCGCGGGCTTTATCAGATGGGGGCACTCAGAAGCCCAGTGTGTGCGGCAGCCAGGCGGACAGAGCCGGAATGAAGGTCAGCAGCATCAGCACCACAAACTGCGCCAGCAGGAACAGCGGCAGCTCCTTGTTCAGCTCGCTCAGCGTGGTCTTGGTGGCCACACAGGTCACGAACAGCAGGCCTCCGACCGGTGGCGTGATCATGCCCAGCGTCAGATTGACCACCACCACCATCGCAAACTGGATGGGATCAATGCCCAGGGCATTGGCAATGGGCGCCAGGATGGGCACCAGAATCATGATGCCCGGCAGCGGCTCCATGAAGATGCCGAACAGCAGCAGCAGCACATTCACCGCAATCAGGAACATGATGGGCGACAGTTCCCAGCTGATGATCAGCTCGGACAGGTACTGTGGAATGCCCTCCACCGTCAGAATCCAGGCGAATGGCTGGGACGCCGCCATCACCAGCAGCACCGAAGCGGTGAGCAGCGCCGAGCGCGAGGTCAGCGCCGGAATGGCATCCCAGCGCAGCGTGCGGTAGACCCACTTGCCGCAGACGAAGGCATAGACCACGGCCACCACCGAAGCTTCGGTGGGGGTGAAGATGCCAAAACGAATGCCCACGATGATCAGCACGACCAGGCCCAGCGCCGGCAGCGCCTTGATGGTGTTGAGCAGCATTTCACGGCCCGAGGGGCGTGCATCGGTGGAGCGGTAATCGCGCTTCTTGCTGACATACCAGTTCACCACGCACAGCGCGGCAGCGATCAGCAGGCCGGGAATGAAGCCGGCAATGAACAGTCCGCCCACAGACACGTTCTCATCCTGCAGCGCGTAAATGATCATGCTGATCGACGGCGGGATGATGGGGCCCATGATGGCGGCGTTGGCCGACAACGCGGCCGCATAGGGGCGATCGTAACCGGCCTTTTGCATCATCTTGACCATCATCGCCCCGGGGCCGGCCGCATCGGCCAGGGCCGAGCCGGAGATGCCCGAGAACAGCATGGACGAGCCCACGTTGG
This sequence comes from Comamonas sp. UBA7528, assembly GCF_002479375.1. Lineage (NCBI taxonomy): Bacteria > Pseudomonadati > Pseudomonadota > Betaproteobacteria > Burkholderiales > Comamonadaceae > Comamonas > Comamonas sp. UBA7528. Next base: position 250,789 of record NZ_DLMU01000002.1, on the reverse strand, counting down.
CATAGCCCAGACCACCACGCAGATGGCCCACGAACTGCGCGGCAAAGCGCAGCAGCACATGGGTGAGCGCGCCACCGGACATCAGCTCGGCCGCGAAGATGAAGAACGGCACCGCCATCAGCGGAAAGCTGTCGATGCCGGTGAACATTTCCTTGAACACCACCAGCTGGGGGTACTTGCCGCCCACGAAGATGGCGACAGCGGAAGAAATGGCGAGTGCGAAGGCGACGGGCACGCCCAACACCATCAGCAGCACAATACAAACAAACAGGGTCAAAGCCATGGTGTGTTTTCTTTCTCTCAGCCCTGTTTACAGCGAGCCGGCGGCTTCGCCGTCGATCTCTGTGGATTCCTTGTAGGAACCGTCTGCGATATAGCCGCGTGCAATGAACAGCAGATGCACCAGCATTAGCACAAAGCCCACCGGCATGGCCGCATAGACAAAGGAAATCGGAATGTCCGTGGCCGCCGTGCTTTGAAAGCGCGTGCGCCAGACATAGTCGCTGGACGAGATGGTCATGAAGATGAAGAACAGCGACAGGCAGAGCAGCACCAGCGTGCGCAGCAGCTGTGCCGTGCGTGTGCTGACCGAGCGGTGCAGATTGTCGATGGCCACATGGCCGCCAAAACGCAGCGCCAGACCGGCACCCAGGAACGCCACCCAGATCATCATGTGGCGGGCTACTTCTTCAGCCCAGACAATGGAGTCACCCGTGGTGTAGCGCAGCACCACGTTGGAGAAAATGATGATGGCCATGGCCAGCAACAAAAAGATCAGTACCCAGCGGTTGATTGCCACCAGGCCTTTTTCGATGCGATCGAGCATATGCAGTCACGACGAACCGGCCAGCTGCCTGCGCTGCCCGCCCGGTCCCATCGTTCCGTAAGGAGTCCAACACTGCCGGAGGATCAGGACCATTCCTGCCCCGCGGCGCTGCACACACAGCCCACAACGCATGCAGCCCGCGGCCCTCTTTCCAGAGGACGCAGGCCTGCAGTGCAGTCGCAAACTGCGCGTGCTACTTACTTCACGTTCGCGATGGTGTCCAGCGTCTTTTGACCGAACTTCTTGGCGTACTGCTGGTAGGCAGGCTCCAGGGCGGTGCGGAAAGCAGCCTGGTCCACCTTGTCGACGACCTGCATGCCATGGCTCTTGGCCTCTTCCACACCCTTTTTCTCCACAGCGTCCACAAAGGCGCGGGAGGCTGCAGCACCGGACTTCGCGCCTTGGGTAAAGGCGGCTTTTTCCGCATCGCTCAGGCCGCCCCAGAAGCTGGGCGACATGATGAATACGACCGGTGCGTACACGTGAGCCGTCAGTGTAAGGTGCTTTTGCACCTCCCACAGCTTGGTGGAGGCCAGCACCGAGATCGGGTTCTCCTGGCCGTCGATGGTGCCTTGCTGCAGCGCGCTGATCACTTCAGGCCAGCTCATGGGCGTAGGCGATGCACCCAGGGTGCGGAAAGCGGTGATGTGCACCGGGTTCTCCGTCACGCGGATCTTCAGGCCCTTCATGTCCGCCACGCTCTTCACGGCGTGCTTGTTGTTGGTCAGGTGGCGAAAGCCCTGCTCGCCCCAGGCCAGCGCCACCAGGCCGCGCTGCTGGAACTTGGCCAGCAGGTCCTGGCCGAACTTGCCGTCCAGCACGGCACGGGCATGGGCCGTGTCACGGAACAGGAAGGGAATGTCCACCACGCCCACTTCGTTGACAAAGTTACTCAAGGCGCCGGTGGAGACGATGGCCGCCTCCACGGTGCCCAGTTGCAGGCCTTCGATCAGTTCGCGCTCGCCACCCAGGGCGCTGGCGGGGAACTGCTTGAAGCTGAACTTGCCGCCCAGCGACTTCTCGATGGCCTGCGACCAGCCATTGGCACCGGCTCCGTAGTGCGAGGTTTGCGGCAGGGCGTAACCCAGCTTCACTTCCTTGCCTGCGGCCATGACGGCCCCGGCAGACAGCGCGAGGGCAGTACCTGCGCAGGTGGCGATAAAGGAACGGCGGAACATGCTCATGGGGGGAATCCTTGTATGTCTCCAGATACGAAGCGGCAAATTCTAGACAGCGCCCGCTGCATCCACGATGGCATCTTCCCTGGGGGCAGTACCCAGACGTGGGCCTCACGCCGCCCGTCGGAAATCCTGCAGAGCGGCTCTGCTCGCACCCCCCTACCGCCACACCACCACCACGCGCACTTTTTACGCGCAGAAATACATCTTTGCGCACAAAAGAAGCTTTAAAACGCAAGACCCTCACACATCACAGATCCTGAGCCCCATCTCCATGGTGTCCTCGACGCCAGCACTGCCACCCCGACCATCGCCGTTCGCGATGGCACGAGCCACCACTTGGCATGCATCAAGGCGGCGCTTCCAGCCATGTGGCAGGCTTTTTCCGCAGACAAGCGCCTCGCCACCTCAACCCATCCGCCGCACAAACCCCAGGCATCCCGTCCAGTTCAAACTCGAATTACATTAGCTTGCGTGCAGCGCCCGCGTTGCGCACCAGTTGCTTTTCCCGAGATCGCCATGCCGCAGTACATCGCCCACAAACCCCGCCGCGCCAGTGATGAGAACTGGGTACTGACCGCGGTCTCCATCAGCCTGGTGGCCGTGCTGTGCATGTTTGCGCTGGGCTATTTCCTCAGCAACCACTGGCGCCAGGAAGCACAGGAGCAGCGCCAGCAGCAGCAACAGTTCGACGCCTACCGCCGCGCCACGGCCACGCCGGTGGCCCCGGCCGCGGCCCGCCCCACCAGCCCGCCCCTGCCGGCCGATATGCAAAAAGCCCAGGAGGTGCGTGCGCGCCTGCTGGCCAATCCCAACGTGACCCCCGGCCCGGGCTTTGACCGTCCCGGCGTGCAATCCACCGGCGCGGCCATCGTCGATGCCATCGATACCGCCCAGGAACGCAGCGCACGCTGACCAACGCAGCACACCGGCAGCGCCGGATTCGGAAACCAGACTCCGGACACAGACCACCAGCACACTCCCGGCATGCATGCGGCGCTGCCCGCAGAGACAAAAAAAGCTGCCCGGTTGCACCTGGCAGCTTTTTTATTCCCATACCGCAGACCGGCTGCGGAACGGAGGTGGAGTAGGCAGTGGAACGTCGAAGGCCTTGGCCGCGATCAGAAGCCTGCAGCCACGGAGCCCTTGAACTCCTTGTCGATGAACTGGCGGATCTCGTCCGAGTGGTAGGCCTTGACCAGCTTGGCCACCCAGGGCTGGGCCTTGTCGGCTTCACGCACCACGATGATGTTCACATAGGGGTTGTCCGCGCGCTCCAGCGTGATGGCGTCCTTCTTCGGGCTCATGCCGGCGGCAATGGCGAAGTTGGTGTTGATGGCCGAGGCATCCAGATCGTCCAGCGAACGCGCCAGTTGGGCCGCATCCAGCTCCACAAAGCGCAGCTTCTTGGGATTTTCCACCACATCCAGCGGCGTGGCCTTCAGGCCGACGTTGGGCTTCAGCTTGATCAAGCCCTTGTCCTGCAGCAGCAGCAGCACGCGGCCGCCGTTGGTGGGATCGTTGGGAATGCCGAACTTGGCGCCGGACTTCAGGTCTTCCAAACGCTTGACCTTCTTGGAATACAGGCCGATCGGGAAGTTGACCGTGGGTGCCACGCTGACCAGCTTGTAGCCACGGTCCTTGATCTGAGCGTCCAGATAAGGCTTGTGCTGGTAGCTGTTGGCATCCAGATCACCGGAGACCAGGGCCGCGTTGGGCTGCACATAGTCGCTGAACTCCACCACCTGCAGCTTCAGACCGTCGCGCTCGGCCACTTTCTTGACCTGGTCCATCAGCTGGGCGTGCGGGCCGGCGGTGACGCCGATCTTGATCACTTTGTCTTGGGCCTGGGCCACCAGCGACAGGGTGGCGACAGCGGCCACGGCCAGGGCATTGCGGAAGAAATGGCGCTTGTTCACGGGTATCTCTCAGAGCTTGGGGAAAACCAGCAATGTACCCCGCTTCCAGGCCCGCAGCTCAGAATGCTTTTTCCGATGCATATCGATAAAAGGCATAAAGCGCCCCCGTGCACTCCAGGCATCGGCGCAGGCCGGTGCGGCTACGTAGATCGCCTGCGGCCTGTCGGCGGCGAGCATGACTGCGTGCCAGAAAAATCTGCCGGCGCGGGCATGGCGGGACAATGCCCGCAGCAGCGCACTGCGCTCAGTTGTAGTCCTGGACCGCTTGCTTGACCGGCAGGGCCAGCACCCGGTAGGCCACCACATCCAGCGCAGCGTGGTTCACACCCTGGCGGTCGGTCCACACCTTGGGGGTCATGGGGCCGGTCAGGCTCACGGCGTCGCCCTCTTCCAGTTCACGCAGCTGGTTGCACGGCACGGGGTCGAACGCCACCACGTTCACAAACAGACTGCTGCCGTCATTGGCTGTGGCGCGCATGCGCGCCACCATGAACAGCTTGCCAAAACGGTCGGTGCGCTCTTCGGGTGTACCCGTCAGGCGACCTGCAATCAAACCTTCGATCATAAATATGCACTACCCGTCGGGTGTTGGCGCAGCGGTCGGCGCGGGCCGGTTGCTGGTCATGTTGTCAATACAAAAAATCAAGTCTCAGACGCAGAAAAGGGCCAGCAACATTGTTGCTAGCCCTTTTGCTTTATAAATGGTCGGAATGGCGGGATTCGAACTCGCGACCCCTTGCACCCCATGCAAGTGCGCTACCAGGCTGCGCTACATTCCGACAGAAACTAGATTGTACGCTACAAAAATGAGTGCTAAAAACAAAATCAGCAACTTTTTTTGAAGCCGCTTTTGAAGTCTTTTCCTGGTGTCCCAGGGCACAAGGGACTGGGCGAAACACTTCAGAAGCGAAGCCGTGATTGTAGCCAAATTTTCTGACCCGAAACGGTTCGCGCTGCAATTGCGCGCTGTTTTTTGCGTTCATGCGTTTGCGCGGCCTCTCCCCCACCCTTCCCGCCCTTGCCAAGCCCCTCCTCTCTCCCCAGGCCCGCCCCTGCGGCGCCTGTTGCCATCTATACGGGCGGCGCGGGTGCTCCCGTACAATCGCCGCCGCAGTCTTGATGGACTGCAACCGCTAGGGGTGTCCGTGCCGCAGGGCCCGGGCTGAGATCACACCCTTTGAACCTGTTTCGCGTACCGTCCAGTCGAAAAGATCGGTGGTGCGCGTCGAGATCATCCTCGCGCAGGGAAGCCGAACCATCTCGGTGCCAGCCAGCCGCCAGGGGCTCCCCTGCGCAGCCCGCCCGCGCACCACGCTGGCCACGCGCCCTGCTTCGTATCGATACGGAGCATCCATGTCTTTTTCTCCTTCTTCCAACGCTCCAGGACAGAGTCCGGCGCACAACCAGGCACTCACGCAGGTGGCGGCCAGCGAACGGGTATTCGCCACACACGACCATGCCTCCCTGTGGTTCAGCCTGGGCGTGGGCCTGCTGGTGATGCAGGTGGGTGCCTATCTGGTGCCGGCCCTGGGCCTGCGCGAAGCTCTGTGGACCATTGTGCTGGGCTCCATCGTCGGCGCTGGCCTGCTGGCCTGGGTCGCCAAGATCGGCTGCGATACCGGCCTGGGCAGTGCGGCGCTGATGCACCATGTCTATGGCAGCCACTTTGCCAAGCTGCCGATCGCGCTGAACCTGATCCAGCTGATGGGCTGGGGCACGTTCGAGTTGGTGGTGATGCGCGACGCCACGCTGGCCATCAGCGGCCAGTCCGGCCTGGGCTGGATGCTGGGCGCCACGGCCCTGTGGGGTGCGGTGGTGGCGCTGATGATCAGTGGCTCCATGATCCAGCTGGTGCGCAAGCTGATTGCACGCATCGCACTGCCCCTGGTCGTGCTCTCGCTGCTGTGGCTGAGCTGGCATTTTGCCGAGCGCGCCAGCGCCATCGGCTGGGACAGCCTGTGGCAACGCCGGGGCGAAGGCGGCATGTCCTGGCTGTCGGCCATGGACCTGGTGATTGCCATGCCCATCTCCTGGCTGCCGCTGGTGGCCGATTACGCCCGCCACGGCAAAAGCGGTGGCAGTGCGCTGCGCGGCACCTGGCTGGGCTTTGCCGTGGCCAACTGCTGGTGCTACGGTCTGGGCGTGCTGGTGGCACTGACCCTGCCTTCGCAGGACCTGCTCACCGCCTTGCTGCTGGCCCAGGGCGGCCTGATTGCGCTGACACTGATCCTGATCGACGAGGTGGACAACGCCTATGGCGACACCTATTCCGGCAGCCTGGCGCTGCACAGCCTGCTGCCGGCCTGGAGCGTGCGCCGCTGGGGTCTGCTGCTCACAGCCCTGTGCACCGCCCTGGCCCTGGTGCTGCCCATGCACAGCATCGAGCCGTTCCTGCTGACGCTCAGCTCCATCTTTGTACCCATGTTCGGCGTCATCCTCGGCCGCCTGGCATTCCAGTCTGCGGCCGACCGCGCCCAGGCCGCTGCCCACTGGATGGCCGGCGCCCGCCCGCTGCACCCGGTGTCGATCGGCCTGTGGCTGGCCGGCATTGCCTGCTACCACGCCATCGCCCACTGGCTGCCTCAGACCGGCGCGGCCCTGCCCACGCTGGCACTGTGCTTTGTGCTGGCCTGGACCACACGCGCAACAACTTCGATAGCAGGCTCTGCCCCCGCAGAGCGCCACAGCATCTGAATTTCCGGGAACTTTCGGCGCAGCGCGGCACTCCAGCCAGAGATGCACCCCGGCAGGCATGGCCCGGCGGGTGCAGTATCCATACACAGCGCGGCGCCCGATTGGCTGGCTTTGAGGGCAGACAGCGGCACCGCGCACCACCCGCACAGGAGTCTTTGCCGCGTGTTCACCGCCGCCCTACACCGCGTTCACCGTTCCATCCGTTCATCGCTTCCCCACGCCCTGCTGGTGGCGGCCACCCTGGCCACCAGCTGGACCGCCCTGCCCAGTGCCGCCCGGGCACCGGAGTTTGTCAGCGTCAAGGGCAACAGCGCCAATGTGCGCGCCCAACCCCAGGCACGTGCCCAGGTCCAGTGGGAGCTGTCCAAGGGCTACCCGCTGCAGGTCACTGCGCGCCAGGGCAACTGGCTGAAAGTGCGGGACTACGAATCCGCCCTGGGCTGGGTTTACCGCCCCAATACCAGCACGCAGGCCCACCATGTGGTCAAGGCCCGCATTGCCAATCTGCGCAACGGCCCGGGCGCCAACCACCGCGTGGTCGGCAAGCTGGAACAGCACGAAGTGGTGCGCACGCTGGAAAAGCGCGCCGGCTGGGCTAAGGTGCGCAGCCCCAGCGGCACCCAGGGCTGGGTGGCTCGCAGCCTGCTGTGGGGCTGGTAAACCGGTCTGCTGCGGTAGGCTGTTGAACGCAGCCGGCCCTGCCGCCGCGCCCCGCCTGAGCGCCACCCGCCAGGGCCTGCCCCCGGATCAAGATCCCCACAGGCCAGCTTGGCAGGTGGCTCTTTTTTTGATCGCTGTGTCCGCTTGCTCCATCGCCTTCAGCCCACCTTCTGATGCGCCATCTCTGCAGCATGTAAAAAGCACTCAATATTCCGCTGCAGCTGCCGATAATGGGGACAAGATGCCCCAAATCCACCACCCCTTTCGCCCGACCCTGCTGGCAATGTGCGCGTTCAGCGCACTGCTGGCCGGTTGCAATGAAATCCCCGGCCTTGGCCCGGATCCGCGCACCGTCGCCAAGGAAAGCGAAGCCCGCGCCATCGGCGGCGCATGCCGCCACGCCATGCGTGGACTGGAAGACTGCTACGCCCTGAACCCCAAATCCCCCAAGGGCCTGGTGTTTGAAGGCTGGAAGGACATGGACAGCTACATGCGCGAATTCAAGATCGAAGGCACGCCCTCGGTCTTCACGCAAAAACCCGTGCAGCGCCGCAATCGCTCGGACAACGACGCCGTCGAAACCGAAAGCCGCGACCGCAGCTGAGGCCCACGGACGCTGGCGGCCATGTGCCACCGTGCGGCCTGCCGGGATCCTGTCGGCGTCACCCATGGCCTGCCGCACTGCTGCAGACGCAAAAAAGCCCCGTTGCCGGGGCTTTTTTTGTGGCTGGAGCAGTCCTGCGCATGAGGACACTATCCGGCATCCGCCCGGCCTCAGGCTCAAGCGCGCTCGAACACCGCCATCGACTCCACATGGGCGGTGTGGGGGAACATGTTCACCACACCGGCCGTCACGCAGCGGTAGCCCGCCTGGTGCACCAGCAGTCCCGCATCGCGCGCCAGCGTGGCCGGGCTGCAGCTCACATACACAATGCGCTCGGGGAAAGTCCAGTTCTCATGGCCTTCGGGCAGCGGCGGCAGCAGATCGGGCTGTTCCTCGGTGGCCACACCGGTCTGCTTGGCTCCAATGCGGATCTGGTGGATGTCGGCCAGCGCCTTGGCCAGCGCAAACGCACCTTCGCGGGGAGGGTCCACCAGCCACTTGTCGGCATTACCGTCGGCCATCAGGATGGCGGGCGTCATATTGAACAGGTTGCGGCCCACGAACGTGGTGGGGGCCAGCTTGTCGCCGTCGGCACGGGCCGCATTGTTGGCCACCAGATTCTCGTGCGAGCGCTGCACCAGCGCATCCGAGCCTTCAATGCCCAGCACCTCGCCCGCCACCGTTGCCAACGGCAATGTGAAGTTGCCCAGGCCGCAGAACCAGTCGATCACGCGGTCCGTCTTCTGCGCTGCCAGCAGGCGCAGCGAACGCGTCACCAGCACCCGGTTGATGTGCGGGTTCACCTGGGTGAAATCGGTCGGCTTGAACGGCATGGTGATGCCGAAGTCCGGCAGGGAATACGCCAGTTGGGTGCCGCCCTGCTCCATCAGGTGCACGGTGTCCGGTCCCTTGGGCTGCAGCCACCACTGCACATCGTACTGCGTGCCGAAGTCACGCAGACGCTGCAGATCGGCGTCGCTCAAGGGCTCCAGGTGGCGCAGCACCAGGGCCGTCACGTCGTCGCCGCATGCCACTTCGATCTGGGGGCAGGTCTCGCGCGCATCCAGGCTGGCAATCAGTGCCCGCATGGGCATCAGCATGGCATCCACATGGGGCGGCAGCACCTTGCAGGTTTCCATGTCGGCGATGTAGCGGCTCTTGCGCTCATGGAAGCCCACCAGCACCTTGCCCTTCTTGATCACATAGCGCACCGACAGGCGGGCACGGTAGCGATAGCCCCAGGTCGGGCCTTCGATAGGGCGCAGCAGGGTTTCGGGCTTCACCTTGCCCAGGTGCCACAGATTGTCTTCCAGCACGCGCTGCTTGACCGCCACCTGGGCCGCCACATGCATGTGCTGCATCTTGCAACCACCGCAGGCGCCTTCGTGCAGTCCGGCATGGGGGCAGCCGGGCTTCACGCGCTGTGCGGATTCGCGGTGGATCTCGCGCAGGCTGGCGGCTTCCCAGTTGTTTTTCTTGCGGTGCACATTGGCCGTGACCAGCTCGGTCGGCAGGGCGCCGTCAATGAACACCACCTTGCCGTCGGGCTTGCGGGCCACGCCCTTGGCCTCCATGTCCATGGACACCACTTCCAGCCAACCTTCGGGCAGGTTGGGGTCGGCAGCGGGCATCGCGGCGTACTCGGTATCGGGGGAAATCTTGTCGTTCTGGTCACTCATGGTGGCCCGATTGTCTCATGTGGTACCTATTTGCCTGCCCCTCAGACGGCTTCTGGGAAAGAGGGACAGAACAAGCGCTGCCAACAACCGGGCGGCACATCGCCTGCAGACAACGGAGGGCCATTCGCCGGCATTTTTCAGCCGGACGGCGCCGCGACGCGGCTGGTTCATGTCACATCCATAAGGGCCATGTCGTCATACTTTCGCGCCCGCTGGGGGCGAGCCAAGAGACCGCAATCGTGATCCAGAAAAATCCATTCTCACCCGACGCACGCGCAAGTCGCTACGACGCCGAACACGCACGCAGGTTGCGGGCGCTGGCCTATCGCATGCTGGGCTCGCGTGCCGAGGCCGAGGACATCGTGCAGGACACCTGGTTGCGCTGGATCGATGTGGATGAAAGCACCATCGACAATCCGGGCGCCTATCTGTCACGTCTCGCCACCAATCTGTGTCTTGACAGACTGAGATCGGCGGCGGTGCGGCGCGAACAGTACGTCGGCACCTGGCTGCCCGAGCCGCTGCTGGAGGACGACCTGCTGTTTGGCTGGGCACCCAGCCCCGAGCGCCAGGCTGAATTCGCTCAGGACGTATCGGTGGCTTTCATGCTGGCATTGGAGCGCCTGTCACCGCTGGAGCGTGCGGCCTTCCTGCTGCACGACGTGTTCGATCTGGAGTACGAGGAGATCGGTCGCCACCTGGACCGCAACCTCGACACCTGCCGCCAGCTGGTCAGCCGGGCACGTCGCCATGTCAAGGCGGGCTATGCACGCTGCGAAGTCGCCGAGGAAGAACGCCAACGCCTGGCAGCCGCCTTCGCGCAGGCCATTCGCACCCAGGACGTCCACGCATTGGCACAGGTGCTGGCAAAGGATGCGGTGTTGGTCGCCGATGGCGGCGGCAAGGTCAGCGCTATCACCAAACCGCTGCGCGGCAATGTCGGCATTGCCAAGGCCCTGATCGGCTGGGCAAGGCTGGAGAACAACCGTGGTTGGCGTGTTGTGCCGACCACGGTCAACGGTCTGCCCGGCTGCCTGATTCTGGACGATCGCAACCATGGCGCACTGGTGCAGACCATCGCCCTCGCCTCTGCCGCCGACGCAGACGGCCGTATTGGCGCCATCTACGTACAGCGCAACCCGGACAAGCTGGCCGGGAGCATGCAGAAGCTGGCAGCGAAGGATTAGAAAAATTCGGTGCGCATGTCACAAAGCGCCAGGCCCTGTCGTCTTGTTCATGTAGCGCGCTTGCTGCAAGCCCGCTACGCCAACCTGTACCAAGGAAATGACCATGACTGCACACTCGCCGCGCCTCGACTACATGCAAACCTCCCCCGACCTGTTCAGGAAGTATCTCGCTTTCGGCATGGCCGGCAAACTGGACGAAGGCCTCGCCTTGCTGGTAGACATTCGTGCTTCGCAACTGAACGGTTGTGCCTTCTGCCTTGACATGCACGTCAAGCAGGCCAGGCTCCACGGCGAACGGGAGTTGCGCCTGCACCACCTCGCCATCTGGCGCGAGTCCACGCTGTTCACGCCACAAGAGCGCATGGCCCTGGCGTGGACCGAAGCCCTGACGAAGATACAAGCCGAAGGGGTCTCGGACGAACTCTATGCCGCCGCCCGGGAGCACTTCCAGGAAGCCGAACTCTCCGAGCTCACCTTCCGCGTGGTCGCCATCAACGGCTGGAACCGCCTTAACGTGGCTTTCCGCAACCTGCCGGGCTCGAAGGACCAGATGTTCGGACTGGACAAGGCCGAGCTGCACTGAATCCGGCGGCCTGCCAACCCATAGCAACATTGGACACAGAGGCTGCTGATTCGTTGGCAGCCTTTTTCTGTCAACGGCGGCATGAAGGCCGCGCGCCGACGCCCATGGTGTGACAGCGCGGGCTGGTGGGCAGCACCCTGGGCCCCGCCATGCCGCATGGGCGCTGCAGACGGCATGGCACGAAAAAGACCGGCAATTTTCTTGGCGGGCTGGCGCCTGACCCGCCCCCTGTCAGCGCAGCAAATGGGGTGATGGCGCAATCGGGCGCAGCCTGCTCCGCAAAGCAGATTTCATCGCGAAAAGAAATCGACCTCCTTGGCGCACCACAGGAGACAAACCTGTATGTCGACCATCCGCACACCTGGTTACGCGCAAGATGGAAAAATTGAAATTTCTCTATTGACAGAAATTTCAACCACCACCACACTGCCCCCATGCAACTCAGTCCCATCGCCGAACGCTTTGTCCGCCACTGGGGTGATATGGGGGCCGCTTGGGGCGTGAACCGCACCGTGGCCCAGATCCACGCCCTGCTGTTCTTCCATGGCCGCCCGCTGAACGCCGACGAACTGTGCGACACCCTGGGGGCCGCACGCTCCAATGTCAGCAACAGCCTCAAAGAGCTGCTGGCCTGGAACCTGGTGCGCACCAGCCGCCGCCCCGGCGACCGGCGCGAATATTTCGAAACCTCGGCCGATGTGTGGGAGCTGCTGCGCACCATCGTGCGCGAGCGCAAGCAGCGCGAGTTCGACCCCACCAGCCAGATGCTGCGCGAGCTGATCGCAGCCCCCGGCTTTGACCAGGAATCGCCCGACGCGCAGGACCGCGTGCACGAAACACTGCGGCTGATGGAGTCCATGGGCGTGTGGACGGACGAAATGCTGCGCCTGTCCCCGGCCACGCTGGACAAGATTTTGAGGCTGGGCGCCAGCGTCCAACGCTTTGTCAGGGGCTGAGATGGCACCGCCCCTGCACCGCTGCACGATGGCGCCACAAGCTGCGCTTACACCAGGGACCGCAGACCGCAGAGACACCACGCCACCCATTTGAAATTTCTGTCAAAACGGAAATCAACCTTCACACCACGAAAGGAGCCGGTATGCGCATCCTCGTCTGCGGCGGAAATGGCTTTCTGGGCCGCCATATCGTCAGCGCACTGGTGGACGCAGGCCACGACCCGGTCGTGCGCAGCCGCCACTCCGATCCGGCGCTGAACTTTGTCCACGCCACCACCGCAGCGGACTGGCTGCCCCATCTGCAGGGCATGGACGCCGTGGTCAACGCAGTGGGGGCCCTGCGCGACATGCCCGGCCAGCCGCTGCAGGCCCTGCACGCCGATGCCCCCATCGCCCTGTTCGATGCCTGCGCCCAGGCCGGTGTGCGGCGTGTGGTGCAGGTCTCGGCCCTGGGCGTGGCTTCCAACGACACCTCTTACGCCCGGACCAAACGTGCAGCGGACGAGCATCTGCTGGCCCTGACCGCCCGGGGGGCACTGCACGGCGTGGTGGTGCGCCCCAGTGTCATCTTTGGCGCTGGCGGCGCCAGCACTGCGCTGTTCCTGAACCTCGCCCGTATGCCAGCCCTGCTGTTGCCGCCGGCCGTGCAGGACAGCGCCATCCAGCCCGTGGCCGTGCGCGACCTGGCGGCCGTTCTGGCCCGGCTGGCTACGCAGGACACACCCACAGGCCTGGTCGAAATCGGCGGCCCGCAGCCGCTGGCCCTGGGCGCTCTGGTGGCCAGCCTGCGAGCACAGATGGGCCTGAGCCCTGCCGCTGTGGGCCGCCTGCCCCAATGGCTGGCCGTGGCTGGTGCCCGCGTGGGCGACCACATTCCCAGCCTGCCCTGGTGCAGCGACACGCTGGCCATGCTGCAGACACCCAATGTCTGTGACCCGGCCACCCTGCCCGCGTTGCTGGGCCGCACCCCGGTGGCCCCCGACGCCCTGTACGCCACGCTGCCGCAGCACGGCAAGCGGCACGCATGAACCGCCCCGACATGGTTTCTGCTGTCACCGCCCCCTCGCTGCGTGCATTGCGCACCCTGCACGCCAGCCTGGTGCTGGTCTGGCTGGGCACGGCCATCGCCAGTGCGCTGGACGATGCCGGCTGGTCAGGCCTGCAGCATGCCGGTGCCCGCCTGCTGCAGGACGCCGGCATCACCAACCCTGCCTGGCAAACCGGGGTGATCTGGAGCGGTCTGCTGGCCGACCTGGCCGTGGGCCTGTGGCTGCTGCGCGGCATGTGGCAGCCTGGCCGCGCCGCCTACGCCGTCGCGCTGGCCCTGATGGCCGCCATGACCGTGGTCGGCACCGTGCTGCAACCCGCGCTGTGGCTGCACCCGCTGGGTCCGCTGCTCAAGAACCTGCCCATTGCTGCCGCGCTGTGGGTGCTGTGGTCGGCCCATGCACCTGCCGCGGCCAGCCCCGCCACGGCATCTGCCTCCATCCCCACTTCCCCCCGTGTCCAGCCTTCCCACGCTGCACCGGCCCACACCCCGGATTGCCTGTGAACACCTATCTGCTGCTCAAAACCCTGCACATCCTCTCCAGCGTGCTGCTGGTAGGTACCGGCCTGGGCTCGGCCTTCTATATGTTCTTTGCCAACCGCAGCGGCTCGGTGGCGGCCCAGGCCGTGGTCAGCCGGCTCGTGGTGCGCGCGGACTGGTGGTTTACCACGCCCTGCATCTTCATCCAACCGGCCACCGGCATCGCCATGGCGCAGATGGCCGGCTGGCCGCTGGGCACGCCCTGGCTGGCACTGTCGCTGGGCCTGTATGTGCTGGCCGGCATCTGCTGGCTGCCCGTGGTGTGGCTGCAGATCCGCATGGCCGCCCTGGCCCAGCTGACCGTGCAGGCCGATGCGCAGGCCCGCGCCCTGCCCCAGCTGTACCACTGGTACCAGCGCCGTTGGGAAGCACTGGGCTATCCGGCTTTTATCGCCATGGCAGGAACCTACTACCTGATGGTGAACAAGTCCGCGCTGTGGGGGTGAGATGGTGAGGACCCGGATTCCGTGAACCAGGACGGAGCGCTGCGCGCGGCCAGGGTGCTTCCAGGCATTGCAGCCAACGCGCAAGACGCCGCCATGCCCGGCCCCGTAAACACCTTCCTGCCGCTTCAGGCCTACCGGCAGCAGCCCAGCCCGGAGCAGGTCAATGGCCTGCGCACGCCGGCTGGACTGCCCGCCACCGCTCAGCGCATCGGCAGCCTGGCCTCGTCCTTGACCTCTTCCATCACCGCATAGGTGCGCGTCTCGCGCACACCGGGCAGCTGCCACAGCACGCGGCCCGCGAACGCGCGGTAGGCGTGCATGTCGGCCATGCGGGTCTTGAGCAGATAGTCAAAGCCGCCGGCCACCATATGGCACTCCATCACCTCGGGATGCACCTGCACGGCGGCCTTGAATTCATCGAACACATTGGGGGTGGTGCGGTCCAGCAGCACTTCCACAAACACCAGCATGCCCACGCCCAGCTTCTGGGGGTTCAGCCGGGCTTCGTAACCCAGGATGAATTTTTCGCGCGTCAGGCGCTGCACGCGGGCCAGCACGGCGGTGGGCGACAGGGCCACGCGTTCGGCCAATTTCAGGTTGGAGATGCGGCCATCGTCCTGCAGGATGGCAAGAATGCGCCGGTCGATGCGATCCAGCCCACTGTCCGGCAGTTGGCCTTCTTCGGCATCACTTGGTGAATTGTTCGTTGTGTCTGGCATTTTTCAGAATTTTATTCGTCACATTTTCGGAAATCATCGCGCAATTCATTAACCATCCAGTTCTCTGGGAGCCTTCCATGTCCAGCCCCCTGCCTGCCGGCGCTGTTTCTGCCATGACCACCGTCGATGCGGTTCGCCATTTTGCGACCGGTCCGGCCCCCGCCACGCCTTTGCGTGCCGCCATCACTGCCGCCTGCCGCATTCCCGAGCCCCAGGCCGTGGCCCCGCTGCTGGAGCAGGCCCGCCTGCCCGCCGCCACCGCCCAGGCGGTGCAGGACATGGCGCTACAGCTGGCCCAGCAACTGCGCGCGCGCAAGGCCGGCAGCGGCAAAAGCGGGCTGGTGCAGGGCTTGCTGCAGGAATTCTCGCTCTCCAGCCAGGAAGGCATTGCACTGATGTGCCTGGCCGAAGCGCTGCTGCGCATTCCCGACAGCGCCACCCGCGATGCGCTGATCCGCGACAAGATCCGCGACGGCGACTGGCAAAGCCACCTGGGCAAAAGCCCCTCGCTGTTCGTCAACGCTGCGGCCTGGGGCCTGCTGCTGACGGGCAAGCTGGTGGCTACCCACAGCGAAGGCAGCCTGGGCACGGCACTGGCCAAACTCACATCCAAGGGCGGCGAGCCCCTGGTGCGCAAGGGCGTGGACATGGCCATGCGCATGATGGGCGAGCAGTTCGTGACCGGCGAGACCATTGGCGAAGCACTGCACAACGCCCGCCGCCTGGAAGCGCAGGGCTTTCGCTATTCCTACGACATGCTGGGCGAGGCCGCACTGACCGAAGACGATGCAGCGCGCTACATGCAGTCCTACGTTGATGCCATCCACGCCATTGGCAAGGCGTCGGCCGGACGCGGCATCTATGAAGGACCGGGCATCTCCATCAAGCTCAGCGCCCTGCACCCGCGCTACAGCCGCGCGCAGTACGCCCGCGTGATGACCGAGTTGCTGCCGCGCGTGCTGCAGCTGGCCGAGCTGGCCCGCCAGTACGACATCGGCATGAACATCGACGCGGAAGAAGCCGACCGGCTGGAAATCTCCCTCGACCTGCTGGAAGCCCTGTGCCAGGCCCCGTCGCTGGCCGGCTGGAATGGCCTGGGCTTTGTGATCCAGGCCTACCAGAAGCGCTGCCCGTTCGTGATCGACCATGTGATCGACCTGGCACGCCGCACCGGCCACCGGCTGATGGTCCGCCTGGTCAAGGGCGCCTACTGGGACAGCGAGATCAAGCGCGCCCAGATCGACGGACTGGCCGACTACCCGGTCTACACCCGCAAGGTGCACACCGATGTTTCCTACCTGGCCTGCGCACGCAAGCTGCTGGCCGCGCCAGACGCGGTTTACCCTCAGTTCGCCACCCACAACGCCCAAACCCTGGCCAGCATCTACCAGATGGCCGAACCCGCCAGCTACCAGCGCGGCCAGTATGAA
This sequence comes from Comamonas sp. UBA7528, assembly GCF_002479375.1. Classification (NCBI taxonomy): domain Bacteria; kingdom Pseudomonadati; phylum Pseudomonadota; class Betaproteobacteria; order Burkholderiales; family Comamonadaceae; genus Comamonas; species Comamonas sp. UBA7528. The sequence goes on along the minus strand of NZ_DLMU01000002.1, from coordinate 234,320 downwards.
TTCCAGTGCCTGCACGGCATGGGCGAATCGCTGTACGAACAGGTGGTGGGACCGCTGGGCCGCCCCTGCCGCATCTACGCCCCGGTCGGCACGCACGAAACGCTGCTGGCTTACCTGGTGCGCCGCCTGCTGGAAAACGGCGCCAACAGCTCGTTCGTGCATCGCATTGCCGACCCGCTGCTGTCCCTGCATGAGCTGGCAGTATCCCCTGTCACCGTCGTGGACCAGTCCGCCATCCACGAAGGCACCGTGGCAGCACGCCACCCGCGCATCCCCCTGCCCGGCCAGCTCTATGGCCCGCAACGCGCCAATTCGCAAGGGCTGGACCTGAGCAGCGACACTGTGTTGTCCCAGCTGCAAACGGCCATGGAACAGGCACTGGGTGCCAGCTGGCATGCCCAGCCGCTGCTGGCCCCGGATGCCGGCACAGCGTCGCCCACCGAAGCAAGCCCCCTGGCACCGCCCGTGGCGGTGCGCAACCCCGCCGACCACAGCGACCCGCTGGGTACGGTGCGCGATGCCACGCTGGCGGAAGTGGAACAGGCGCTGCAGGCCGCACAGGCTGCCGCTGCCGACTGGGCCCGCACCGCCACCACCGAACGCGCCCGCCTGCTGGCGGCCTGTGCCGACGCCTACGAGGCGCAACTGCCCCAGTTCATCGCCCTGCTGCAGCGCGAGGCCGGCAAGACCTCCGCCAATGCCGTGGCCGAAGTGCGCGAAGCCGTGGACTTTCTGCGCTACTACGCCGCCCAGGTCCAGCGTGATTTTTCCAATGCCACCCACATCCCCCTGGGCCCGGTGGTGTGCATCAGCCCCTGGAACTTCCCGCTGGCCATCTTCACCGGCCAGATTGCCGCAGCCCTGGCCGCTGGCAACACCGTGCTGGCCAAGCCGGCCGAGCAGACGCCACTGGTTGCCCACCTGGCCACGCAGCTGATGCGGCAATCCGGCATCCCGGCACCGGCACTGCAACTGCTGCCCGGTGCGGGCGAGACCGTGGGGGCCGCCCTGGTGGCCGATGCCCGCGTGCAAGGCGTGCTGTTCACCGGCTCCACCGACGTGGCACGCCTGTTGCAGCGCAGTGTGGCCCAGCGCCTGCGCCCGGACGGCCAGCCGGTGGTGCTGATCGCCGAAACCGGCGGCCAGAACGCCATGATCGTGGACTCCTCCGCGCTGGTCGAACAGGTGGTGGGCGATGTATTGAGCAGCGCATTTGACAGCGCCGGTCAGCGCTGTTCGGCCCTGCGCGTGCTGTGCGTGCAGGAAGACGCCGCCCCCCGCGTGCTGGAGATGCTGCGCGGCGCCATGCAGGAGCTGGCCAGCGGCAACCCCGCCGCCCTGTCCACCGATGTGGGGCCGGTGATCGACGCCGAAGCGCAGGCCGGCATCCGCCAGCATATTGCGGCCATGCAGGCCAAGGGCCACCGCACCACACAGGCCCTGCTGCCGCCAGCAGTGGATGGCAACGGTACGTTTGTGGCGCCCACATTGATCGAGATCGACGCCATCAGCGAGCTGCAGCGCGAAGTCTTCGGCCCCGTGCTGCATGTGCTGCGCTACCGCCGTGACCGGCTGCCCCAGTTGCTGGACCAGATCGCTGCCACCGGCTACGGCCTCACCCAGGGACTGCACACCCGCATCGACGAAACCGTGGACGCCGTGCTGGCGCGCGCCCATGCGGGCAATCTGTATGTGAATCGCAATATGGTGGGGGCTGTGGTGGGCGTGCAACCTTTTGGCGGCGAAGGCCTGTCGGGCACGGGCCCCAAGGCCGGCGGCCCGCTGTACCTGCTGCGCCTGCTGGCCCGTCATCCCGGCCGCCTGCGTCCGCTGTTGGAGCGTGCCTGCGGCCCGGCGATCGGCAGCGTCCAGCAACCCGAAGCCCTGCACGCCCTGTCCCGCTGGGCGGCATTGCAGCCTGCAATGGAAGCCGTGCATGCCTACGGCCAGGAACTGCCCGCCCAATCCCCCGCAGGCCTGCGCTATGCCCTGCCCGGCCCCACCGGGGAGCGCAACACCTACCAGTTGCTGCCACGTGCCCAGGTGCTGTGCCAGGCCGACAGCGACATCACCCTGCTGCGCCAGCTGGCCGCGGTGATGGCCGTGGGCAGCCAGGCACTGTGGAGCAGCCAGCATGCGCTGCTGCACAGCCGCTTGCCGGAAGCCGTGCAGACCCGCGTGCAACTGGTGGCCGACGGTGCCCTGGCCCAGACCGAAGTGGATGTGGTCCTGCACGCAGGCAGCCATGCCAGCCTGCAAAGCCTGCTGCAGGCCCTGGCCCAGCGCAGCGGCCCGCTGGTAGGCTGCTGCCACTTGGCCGACGCCACGGCACCGGTCCCGCTGGAACGCCTGCTGCTGGAGCGCGCCGTCAGTGTGAACACCGCCGCCGCCGGCGGCAATGCCAGCCTGATGACCATGGCGTAAAGCCGCCAACCGCCTCTCCTTCCCCCTCTACCACCACCGCCCTCGGCCCGGGAAGGCGGCAGAAGGCGAAGGAGCTGGGCACCCCGCCACAGAACACGTGACGCCGACATGGCAAGCCTGCACACAGACGCTGCCCGCCCAGGCGGCGCCGATAATGCGCCGGCAGGTTTTACCTGCCGGAGTTGACGCCCGCGCATATTGCACACCGCGCTCACGCCAAACTGACGATTGGCTTAACGCAGCACGGTTTGTTGCTTTTCATCAGAGACTTTTCATTACCCTGACATACAGAAAACCTATCGGGAAAAATCGGTTAATATTCAGGCTCCAAATCGCAGTGTGCAATATTCATGGGATTCCGAGAGGGGGGAGAGTCCGATTGGTAGACCGTGCAGGCCCTGCGGTTTGGAACCTTTGCGAGAACAAGCTTGGATGGCCATCACCAAGCTTATTCAAAGCGAGTTCAACTTCAATCAGTTTCTTTTTTTAAAAGCCTGCAGTTTGCGCTGCAGGCTTTATTTTTTGGCACGCCGTTTTCACGCATATGCCGCGCTCCGGTTCGGATTTTTTCGTTTACCGAACCGCGTGCTGCAAGGTGTTTCCCGCGCTGCACGCTTTCTGCCCCACCAAAATCTGCTGCAGTGCAATAGAAGGCGCACACAAAATGCCTGTGCGACCGCCCGTCTACAGCCACGATGTAAAAAAGCCTTGCCTTCCTTTCGGAAGAACAAGGCATCAAACCCCTACGAACGTGGTGTGAGCGCGGCAGGCTCAGCCTGCCTGCCAGCAAGGCCGCGCCACTGCGGCTGCCTGCTGTGCCATGGCACGCACGCCCCACTGCCGGGCGGTGACCAGCAACAACTGGCGCACCTGCTCCTGCGGCGCCTTGCCGAGCGGTGCGAGATGGCTCTTCAAATAAGGCTGGTGGGCAGGCTGTGCTTGCATGACATGCTCCTTGGTTGGGTGCTGCGGGGTGACGTGCGCCACCCCGCAACGTTCTGCTTACTTCTTGGTGTAGATCTGGTCGAAGCTGCCGCCATCCACAAAATGCTTGCCGGCATTGGACCAGCCACCGAAGGCCTGGTCGATGGTGAACAGATCCAGCTTGGGGAACTGGGCCGCGTACTTGGCGCGGGCCTTTTCCGAGGTGGGGCGGTAGTAGTTCTTACCGGCGATGTCCTGGCCTTCGTCCGAGTACAGGTACTTCAGGTATTCCTCGGCCACGGCACGGGTGCCTTTCTTGTCGGCGTTCTTGTCCACCACGGAGACGGTGGGTTCGGCCACGATGCTGACGGAGGGCACCACGATCTGGAACTTCTCGGCACCGAACTCCTTGAGCACCAGGAAGGCTTCGTTTTCCCAGGCCAGCAGCACATCGCCCACATTGCGCTGGGCAAAGGTGATGGTGGAGCCGCGCGCGCCGGTGTCCAGCACAGGCACGTTGCCGTAGACCTTCTTCACGTAGTCCTTGGCACCGGCTTCGCCGCCGAACTTGCGCTTACCGTATTCCCAGGCCGCCAGGTAGTTCCACTGGGCACCTGCCGAAGTCTTGGGGTTGGGGGTGATCACCGACACGCCGGGCTTGACCAGGTCATCCCAGTCCTTGATGCCCTTAGGATTGCCCTTTTTGACCAGGAAGATGATGGTCGAGGTGTAAGGCGCCGAGTTGTGCGGCAGGCGCTTTTGCCAGTCGGCCGCCACCAGGCCGCCGTTCTTGACCAGCGCGTCCACGTCCGGAGCCAGGCCCAGCGTCACCACGTCGGCATCCAGGCCGTCGATCACCGAGCGGGCCTGCTTGCCCGAGCCGCCGTGCGACTGCTTGATCGTCACATCCTGGCCGGCCTTGGCCTTCCAGTACTTGGCGAAGGCCTGGTTGTATTGCACGTACAGTTCGCGCGTCGGGTCATAGGAGACATTCAGCAGGGTCACCTGCTGCTGGGCCAGAGCGGGGAGAGCCGGCAGAGCGCCGAGGGTCAAGCCGGTCAAAAGGCTGGCAAGCAGGGGAAACTTGATAAAGTGGCGGCGATTTGTCATTGAGGGTCTCGGTGATTCTGGTTGCGTTGTCAAACGGCTTCTCGCTCCGTTGCTGTGCATTCTGGAATGCCGCCCTCAAAACTGAAACAAATAAGATTTCAGTTTGTTATTACCAAAACATCCGTAGACAGGATTTCCCCCATGGCACGTACCGTTCACTGCATCAAGCTCGGCCAAGACGCTGAAGGCCTGGACTTTCCGCCCTACCCCGGCGAGCTGGGCAAGCGCATTTTCGAAAGCGTGAGCAAGCAAGCCTGGGCCGACTGGCTCAAGCACCAGACCATGCTGGTCAACGAAAACCGCCTGAACCTGGCCGATGCCCGCGCTCGCCAGTACCTGGCCCGCCAGATGGAAAACCATTTCTTCGGTGCTGGCGCCGACGCCGCAGCCGGCTTTGTGCCGCCCCCCAGCGCGCAGTAATTGCCGCTTGCGCACGCGGTGCTGAGGGCACCGCGTGAAGACCCGCCCCAGCGCTCCAGGCCCTGGGGCTTTCTTTTGCCCGCCGCACCCGCAAGCAGCTTCCCCCGCACCAACGCCCCTGCGGCCTCTGCGCTGTACAAAAGCGCCTAGAATCGCCGCTTTCTGCGGGAGAGCGAGGCGGCTGTACAGCCGGCCTCCGCCGAAGGCGCAAACTCCCATAATCGCTCAGGCCGACGTACCGCAGCAAAGATTCGCCAACTGGAGAGCAGCCCGTGCCCACCCGGCCCGGCTCACCGAAGGGGCAAGTGCCGCAGCACCGGGCTGCGCGCACGCAACTCTCAGGTACAAAGGACAGCGGGAGAGGCGCACCAGACCATGGACAGCATCCATGCCTGGTTTTTTCACGTATGGGTCCGCCATGCTTCCATCTGTTTCGCTGCTGGAATCGTTCCAGCTGTCCAACCTCACCGCCATGCTGGTGATCTACCTAATCGCCATCACGGCCGAAGCCATGTCCGGGGCACTGGCGGCAGGCCGCCGCAACATGGACATCTTTGGTGTGGTGGTGATCGCCTTCGTCACGGCACTGGGTGGCGGCACCATCCGCGACATGGTGCTGGGCCACTACCCCATTGGCTGGACGCAACACCCCGAATATGTGTACCTGGTGATTTCCGCCGGCCTGCTGACCACGGTGGTGGCACGCTACATGATCCACCTCAAGCAGGTGTTTCTGCTGCTGGATGCCATGGGCCTGATCGCCTTTTCGCTAATAGGCTGCAACGTGGCGCTGGAGCTGGGTTACCCCGGCGTGGTGGTGGTGATGGCCGGTATGATTACCGGCATCAGCGGCGGCATTCTGCGCGACGTGCTGTGCAACCAGGTGCCGGTGGTCTTCCGCCGCGAGCTGTATGCCAGCGTGTCCCTGGCCGTCTGCCTGCTGTTCCTGGGCCTGCGCGCGCTGGATGTCAGCTCCAACATCAGCACCCTGGTGTGCTTTGCAGGCGGGCTGCTGTTCCGGCTGGCGGCCATCCGCTTTCACTGGCGGCTGCCCACGTTTTCCTACCAGCAGCGCTGGGAGTGAGCGGATCCCGGCGGCGCGGCGTACCGCCGCTGGGGCGCGCGCCCTGCCCGGCCGATCCTGCGCCGTGCAGGTGCTGCCGCACCATCGTCCTACTCCTCTGAACCCTGCCTCCCATGTCCGAACCGATTGCCTGGCTGCCCGATGGCACCCCCTACAGCCCCCGTTTTGAGGACCGCTACCACAGCGAACTCGGGGGACTGAATCAGGCGCGCCAGGTATTCCTTGCAGGCTGCGGCCTGCCTGCGGCCTGGGCCGACCAGGCGCAATGGCGCGTGCTGGAAACCGGCTTTGGCATGGGCCTGAACTTTCTGGTGACCTGGGCGGCCTGGAAGGCCGATCCGCAGCGCCCGCGCATGCTGCATTTCACATCGGTCGAGGCCTACCCGGTCAGCGCCGACGACCTGCTGCGCGCTGCCCCCACTGATCCCCTGCTGCGCCCGCTGGCCGAACAGCTGGCCGCACGCTTTTACGGCCTGCTGCCGGGCGTACACCGCCTGGGCTTTGAAGATGGCCGCGTGCAGCTGACGCTGTGGATTGGCGATGCCCAGGCCATGCTGCGCCAGCAGACCACGGTGGCCGACAGCATCTACCTGGACGGTTTCAGCCCCAGCACCAACCCCGGCATCTGGGATGCCCACACCCTCAAGGCCCTGGCCCGCCACTGCCGGCGCGGCACGCAACTGGCCACCTGGACCATTGCGCGTGCGGTGCGCGACCAGCTGGCGCAATGCGGCTTTGAAGTGCGCAAAGTGCCCGGCGTGCCCCCCAAGCGCGACAACCTGCAGGCCCGCTTCAACCCGGCCTGGGAACCGCGCGTGCGCGCCCAGGCCGGCCCGCCGCCGGTGACCCAGGCTGGCACGGCCCTGGTGGTGGGCGCTGGCCTGGCCGGCAGTGCAGCCGCCCATAGCCTGGCGCTGCGCGGCTGGCAGGTGCAGGTGCTGGTGGCCGGTGACGGCCCGGCGGACGGCGCCTCCGGCCTGCCCGCCGGCCTGTTCTGCCCCCATGTGTCACCCGATGACAGCGTGCTTTCGCGCCTGTCACGCAACGGGGTGCGCCAGACGCTGCAGCGCCTGCGCGACCTGTGCCAGGAAGGCTCGGACTGGGGCCACAGCGGCGTGCTGGAGCATTGCACCGATGGCGGCACCGGCCTGCCGGCCAGCTGGGCCGGCGGACCGGGCGACGACTGGAGCCACCCCGCCAGCGCCACCCAGTTGGCCCAGGCCGGCCTGCCGCCGGACACCGTGGCCTGCTGGCACCAGCAAGCGGGCTGGGTGCGCCCGGCCCAGCTGGTGCACGCCCAGCTGAAGCACCCGCAGATCCGTGTGCAGGCGCATGCCGTGGTGACCCGCCTGCAGCGCAGCACAGCTGGCCGCTGGCAGGCGCTGGACGCCGACGGCCACCTGCTGGCCGAGGCCGACCTGGCGATACTGGCCTGCGGCCCCGCCACGGCAGAACTGCTGCCACCCCACCAGCATTGGCAACTGCAGCCCATTCGCGGGCAGATCAGCTGGGGGCCGCACACCGCAGACAACGCCAGCGCCCTGCCGCCCTTCCCGGTCAACGGCAATGGCAATCTGGTCACCCACATTCCACAACCGCAAGACCCGCAGCACGGCGAAACCTGGGTCATGGGCTCCACCTTCGAACGCGACGTGACCGAAATGCCCATCTCCGCTGCCGACCAGGCGGCCGCCCACGCGGTGAACCACGGCAAGCTCTCCACGCTGCTGCCCGCCACCGGAGCCGCCATGGCCCCCTGGTTCAACCCGCAGGAGGCCCGCTGCCGCCCCACCTGGGGCCGGGTGCGGGTAGCCAGCCACGACCGGCTGCCGATCGTGGGCCCGGTAGGAACTACACACGGGGCGGCCTCTGCGGCCTCGGTCGCAGACCCGGCCAAAACAGAAGAGAACACAGGGAACACCGAGGACGCACTGTCGGGCCTGTGGGCACTCACCGCCCTGGGCGCGCGCGGGCTGACACTGTCCATCCTCTGCGGCGAACTGCTGGCCGCACGCCTGCACGGCGAACCGCTGCCGCTGGACGCCAAGCTGGCGCTGCACCTGGGGACGGAGCGGCTGCAGCGGCGCGGCTGAACAGAGGGTGTAAGAACGCCCCGACTGACACGCGGCTTCAGCGCACCTGCACTGCCAGAGCACGGTGTGGGGACACAGGGAGAAAGCGTTTCAGCGCAGGTCCTCGGGCATTAGCGCACCAAAGTGCTTTTGCCGAACAGGCTTTCCACCAGATCCACCACCAGCTCGGCCGTCTGGTTGCGGATGTCCAGCGCCGGGTTGAGCTCCACAATGTCCAGCGATGCCATGCGACCGGTGTCCGCAATCATTTCCATGCACAGCTGGGCTTCGCGGTAGTTCGGGCCACCGCGTACGGTGGTGCCGGTGCCGGGAGCGATGTCGGGGTCCAGAAAGTCCACATCAAAACTGAGGTGCAGATGCACATCGGCGCCTTCAGGCCCTTCCAGTCCGGCCAGGGCCTGCTGCATCACGGCACGCATGCCCTGCTCGTCGATGGCACGCATGTCGAACACTTCCAGCCCCAGGCGCTGGATCATGCGCTTTTCCACCTCGTCCACGCTGCGCAGGCCGATCTGGCAGATGTCTGGCCCCTGCAGCGCGGGCGTGAATCCGGCCATACCCGACAGCGGTGCCGGGCCGTGGCCGCACAGGCTGGCCACGGGCATACCGTGCAGATTGCCGGTGGGACTGATGTCGGGCAGGTTGCAGTCGGCATGGGCATCCAGCCACAGCACGCGCAGGCGCTTGCCGGTGGTGCGGCAGTGGCGCGCCACAGCGCTGATGGAGCCGGTGGCCAATGTGTGGTCGCCGCCCAGCATGATCGGCATGCGCCCGGCCTGCAGCTGCGCCAGCACGGTGTCGTGCGTGGCCTGGTTCCAGGCCACGCATTCGGCGTAGTTGCGCAGGCCTTGCGCATCGCGCGCGCCACGCGGATTGGGGGGGCCGGCCAGGTTGCCGATGTCCTGCACATCCACACCAAAATGCGCCAATGCCGGGCCCAGCTGGGCCACGCGCAGCGCATCCGGCCCCATGGCAGCGCCCAGGCGGCCAGCGCCAACATCGGTTGGCACGCCAATCAATGTCACGGCCTTGTGCACCTGCATGGCCAACTCTTCTTTCTGAAGCATTTCTGTCCTCACGCTACTTTGTGCCAGGCAGCACGGTCCGCGGACGGCAGTGCTGTCTGGTGCGTATCCTCACCCTGGCGCAGCAGGGCAAACAAATCCTTGGGGTCCGCCAGCGCGGGCACCAGCTCGAGCTGCGACAGCAGCCCCGCCTCCCGGCCCAGGCCCTGCATGGTGCGCAGAGCGGAATAATCTTCCAGCGCAAAGCCCACGGAATCAAACAGGGTGATCTGGGCGTCCGACACCCGGCCGGGAGCAACACCAGTTAGCACCCGCCAGAACTCGGTCACGGCAAAGTCGGCCGGCATCTGCTGCAACTCCCCCTCCAGCCGGGTCTGGGGTTCGTATTCGACAAAGACGCTGCTGCGCCGCAGCACTTCGGCGTCCAGTTCGGTCTTGCCGGGGCAATCCCCACCCACAGCGTTGATGTGCATGCCCGGCGCCAGTGTGCTGGCGTCCAGCACCACGGCGTTGCGCTTGTCTGCGGTGACGGTAGTCACCACGTCGGCCCCCTGCACAGCCGCATGCACGCTGTCCGCGATCTGCACATCAGCCCCATACCGGGCAGCAAACGGTGCCAGATTGCGCTGCAGTTTGGCGCTGGCGGCACGGTCCACATCGAACAGCCGCAGTTCGCGCACCCCCAGCTGGTCCATGAAGGCCAGGGCCTGGAATTCGCTTTGCGCCCCATTGCCGATGAGCGCCATGCGGCGGCTGCCGGCCCGTGCCAGCTTGCGCGCCACCATGGCCGAGGTGGCAGCGGTGCGCAAGGCTGTGGTCAACGTCAGCTCACTGACAAAGCGCGGCATGCCGGTGACCACATCGGCCAGTGCGCCAAAAGCCATCACCGTGGGCAGGCCGTGCTGGGTGTTGACCGGGTGGCCGTTGACGTATTTGAAGGCGTAATCGCGTGCATCGGCCACGGGCATGAGCTCGATCACGCCCTGCGCGGAATGGGCTGCCGTGCGTGCGGTCTTGTCAAAGTCGTTCCAGCGGGTGAAGTCGGCCTCCACTGCTTCGCTGATGCGGCGCAGGCATTCGACCACGCCAACGCGTGCGACCAGGCGGGCGGCATCGGTGGCGCTCAGGAAATCGGTGTGCACCTGGGCGCTCGGCAGGCGGTGTAAAGAGGACAGTGCGGTCATGAAATTGCCTCCGGCAAAGCAGCACCCAGGGTGCGCGGAAGAGATGGCATGAGCGTGACACAGGCTGGCGGCAATTCATATCGCCAAAAACTATTCAAAATCGGCAAAAATCTGCCATATCGCTAGCTATCGTTGCCACTATGTCCAATCTGGATCAGATCGACCAGCGCCTGATTGCCCTGCTGCGCCACAACGCCCGTGAAAGCGTGGCCACCTTGGCAGCACGGCTGAACGTCTCACGCGGCACGGTGACCAACCGTCTGCGCCGCCTGGAAGACGAGGGCGTGATCGTGGGCTACACGCTACGCCTCAAGCCCGAAGCAGAAACAGGCGGCCTCCAAGCCTGGATGAGCATTGCCATCGAAGGCAATGACGCACGCCGGGTGACCGCCTCATTGCTGGGCGAACCTGCCGTGCAGGCCCTGCACGCCACCAACGGCCAGTGGGACCTGTTGGCCGAACTGCAGGTGGCCACCCTGCCCGAGCTGGCGCGGGCGCTGGAACGCATCCGCCTGATCAAGGGCATCAGCCACTCTGAAACCAGCATCCACCTGGAGACGCTGCGGACCACGACCAACACTGCGCCATCAGCACAAAAAGATAGCTGACTGAGGGGCTGCACCAAATTTTTCCACGCAAAATGATCTGCAGAACCATACCAACAGTGCACAGCAAGCTCCTGTTTTCATAAGTTTTCCATTCCATACACCCCATGTACATCGCTCTCAAACATTCCCACATGCTGCTGGCCGTGCTGACCTTGCTGTGCGCCCTGCTGTTCACCGCACTGGCCTGGAAGCAGCTGCCCGCGCGCAAGGCCACGCTCAGCTATGTTTTTACCCGGGTCTTTGGCGGCCTGGCTGCGCTGACCGGCCTGGCCGTCACCTTTGTCGGCCCCTGGCAGCAGATGATGTATCCCTACATCGGCCTGATCCTGTACGTGGTGCACGGCGTGTGCTGCGGTATCGCCAAACGACAGCTGACGGCGCCCAACCCTAGCACCCGCCGCCTGGTGCTGGTGCTGCAGCTGGTGTTTCTGCTGGCTGCGGCCGCCATCATGGGCGCCAAGCCGTTCTGAGCGCCGGGCCCACACCGACCGGCATGCCGGGCCACCGCCTTGCCCGGCCCTATGTGCCGCCAGCAGCGTCACGCCTCGTCCGGTCGTCTTGACCATCCGCATCCAGTTGGCCGGCACATGCAGGCCGCCCAAGAAGCCCCTATCTGCCCACCCAGCCCGCCTTGCGCGGGCTTTTTTGCACCGCTTGTCAGCGCCGGTCGGCGTGCACGACAGTTCTATATACACAAACCGATATACATGAAGGAGAAAACAATAGTTTGTTTCCATATAAGCTTTCTCTACAGTGCGGCCCCATAGAGCCAGGCCGGCATTGCATGCACGGCCCGTGCCCCCCACGCAAGCACCGTAGCCATGTACCAATACACCGACTTCGACAAAGCCTTCGTCCAGCAGCGCGCTGACCAGTTCCGAGACCAGCTGGAACGCTGGCAAAGCGGCAAGCTTCCGGAAGACGATTTCCGCCCGCTGCGCCTGCAAAACGGCTGGTACGTGCAGCGCTACGCCCCCATGCTGCGTGTGGCCGTGCCCTACGGGGAAATCAACTCCGACCAGATCCGCGTGCTGGCCCGTGTCGCCCGCGAATACGACGAGCCCGAAGCCGCCGTGTTCAAAGCCGCCATGGAAGGCCAGGGCAAGCTGGGCACGACCTTCCTGCCCACGCACTGCGCCCACTTCACCACGCGCACCAATGTGCAGTTCAACTGGATCCCGCTGTCCAAGGCCGCCGATGTGATGGACCTGCTGGCTTCCGTGAACCTGCACGGCATCCAGACCAGCGGCAACTGCATCCGCAACACCACCACCGACGCACTGGCCGGCATTGCGCCCGACGAGGCGGTTGACCCCCGCCCCTACGCTGAAATTCTGCGCCAGTGGACCACGCTGCATCCGGAATTCGCCTTCCTGCCGCGCAAGTTCAAGATCGCCATCACCGGAGCCGCCGAAGACCGTGCTGCCACCGGCTGGCACGATGTGGGCCTGCATGTGCTCAAGAACGCGGCCGGCGAAGTGGGCTTCCGGGTCTTTGTGGGTGGCGGCATGGGCCGCACGCCGGTGATCGGTACGGTGATCCGTGAGTTCCTGCCCTGGAACCAGATCATGAACTACATCGAGGCCATCGTGCGTGTCTACAACGAGCTGGGCCGCCGTGACAACAAGTACAAGGCCCGCATCAAGATTCTGGTCAAGGCCGAAGGCCAGGCCTATATCGATGCGGTGGAAGAGGAATTCCGCCAGATCGTGGAAGTCGATGGCGGCCCCCACACCGTGCCACAGGCGGAATTCGATCGCGTGGCCGCCATGTTCACCACGCCCGCACTGCCCACCGTGGCCGACGCCGCGGCCGATGAACAGGCCCTGATTGACCAGGCCGCGCAAGAGCCCGCTTTTGCGCGCTGGATCAGCCGCAACGTCCACGCCCACAAGCTGGCCGGCCTGCGCGCCGTGACGCTGTCCTTCAAGCGCACCGGCCAGGCCCCGGGCGATGCCACCGGCGACCAGCTGGATGCCCTGGCCCAGCTGGTGGACCGCTTCTCTGCCGGCGAAGCCCGTGTGACCCACGACCAGAACGTGATGCTGCCCTGGGTGCAGGTCAGCCAGTTGCACGCACTGTGGCAGGCGGCCAGGTCCCTGGGTCTGGCCAGCACCAATGTGGCACTGCTGACCGACATGATCGCCTGCCCCGGTGGCGACTTCTGCGCCCTGGCCAATGCCCGCAGCCTGCCGATTGCCGAAGCCATCACCCAGCGCTACCAGGACCTCGACGAGCTGGACGACATCGGCGAGATCGACCTGCACATAAGCGGCTGCATCAACAGCTGCGGCCACCACCACAGCGGCCACATCGGCATTCTGGGCGTGGACAAGGATGGCAAGGAGTGGTACCAGGTCACGCTGGGCGGATCGGACGGCTCCAGCCTGTCGGGTGAAGCCGTGGCCGGCAAGGTGATCGGACCCTCCTTCAGTGCCGCCGAAGTGCCCGACGTGCTGGAAGCCGTGCTGACCACCTACCGCAACCTGCGCCAGCCCGGCGAGCATTTCATCGACGCCGTGCGCCGCATCGGCCTGGACCCGTTCAAGGAAGCCGGCAAGAGCGCGCGCCACCCGGCCGCCGAAGAGGAAGAAGCGGCAGCCTGAGCCCAGAACAAGAACAAGGAACCCCTATGCAAATCCTGCCCCACTCCGCCTACGCCGGCCCTGCCGAAGGCGACACCAGTGTGCTGGTACTGGCCAATGATGTGAATGCACTGGACGCCAATCTGGACGGCATCACCCAGGTTGACCTGCACTTCCCCAATTTCACCGATGGCCGCGCCTTCAGCCAGGCCTATCTGCTGCGCCGCCGCAGAGGTTTTTCCGGTGACATCCGCGCTACCGGCGATGTGCTGATCGACCAGCTGGTGCAGATGGAGCGCACCGGCTTCAGCTCTGCCGTGCTGCGCGCAGACGTGGACGCGGCCGATGCCCAGCGCCAGTTCGAGCGCTTTGGTGGTTACTACCAGGCCGATGCCGTGCACACCAAGCCGCATTTCGCCGAGGAGCACGCATGAGCCAGCTCGCCCCCGCTCTGGATCTGGCCCGCATCAACACTGAGCTCGGCCGTGACGCCCAGGCCCTGGTGCGCTGGGCCGTGGGTTTGAACCAGCCCACCATCGTCACCACCAACTTCCGACCGTTCGAGGCCGTGATCCTGCACCTGGTCGCCCAGGCCCAGCCCGGCGTGCCCGTGGTGTGGATGGACAACGGCTACAACACCGAAGCCACCTACCAGTTTGCCGATGCAGTCACCAAGCAGTTGAATCTCAACCTGAAGATTTATCTGCCGCGCCGCTCCCGCGCCCACCGCGAAGCCGTGGAAGGCGCCACGCCCGCACTGGATGACCCGCGCCATGCGGCCTTCACCGAAGAAGTGAAGCTGGAACCCTTTGCCCGCGCCCTGCGCGAGACCGCGCCCAAGGTCTGGTTCACCGCACTGCGTGCCACCGACACCGCCGTGCGGGCCCAGATGGATCCCGTGAGTATCAACCCCGACGGGTTGATCAAGGTGGCGCCGCTGCTGCACTGGTCGTCCAAGGATCTGTACGAGTACTGCGAAAAACACGGCCTGCCCAACAACTTCGACTACGTGGACCCCACCAAGGGCGAAGACAACCGCGAGTGCGGCCTGCACATCGCCCACTGAAAAACAATCGCTTCTGGGGCTTGCTGCGCCAGCACCAGAGACCTGTTTCGCTTGAAAGTGTATTTATGAACGCCCGTGTGGATACTTCCGTGCTGAGCCACCTCAGCAACCGCCACCTGGATGCGCTGGAAGAGGAAACCATCTTCATCCTGCGCGAAGTGGCCGCGGTTTTTGAACGCCCTGCCCTGCTGTTTTCGGGCGGCAAGGATTCGCTGGTCATGCTGCGCTGCGCGGAGAAGGCCTTTGGCGCCGGCCGCATCCCCTATCCGCTGCTGATGATCGACACCGGCCACAACTTCACGGAAGTGACCGATTTCCGCGATTTCCGCGCCCAGGAACTGGGTGCCGAGCTGATCGTGCGCAGCGTGGAGGACTCCATGGCCCGCGGCACGGTGCGCCTGGCCCACCCCGGCGAATCGCGCAACGTGCACCAGTCGGTCACCCTGCTCGAAGCGATCGAGGAATTCCGCTTTGACGCGCTGATCGGCGGCGCCCGCCGCGACGAGGAAAAAGCCCGCGCCAAGGAACGCATCTTCAGCCACCGCGACAGCTTTGGCCAATGGCAGCCCAAGGCCCAGCGTCCCGAGCTGTGGACGCTGTTCAACACCCGCATTGCACCGGGTGAGCATTTCCGCGTCTTCCCCATCAGCAACTGGACCGAGCTGGATGTGTGGCAATACATCGACCGCGAGCAGATCGCGCTGCCCAGCCTCTACTACACGCACCAGCGCGATGTGGTGGAGCGCAAGGGTCTGCTGGTACCCGTCACGCCGCTGACGCCGCCCAAGGACGGCGAGCAGGTCGTGCAGCGCGATGTGCGCTTTCGCACCGTAGGCGACATCACCTGCACCTGCCCCGTGGAAAGCACGGCCGCCACGGCAGCCGACATCGTGGTCGAAACCCTGGCCGCCGATGTGAGCGAGCGCGGGGCCACCCGCATGGACGACAAGACCAGCGAGGCATCGATGGAAAAGCGCAAGAAGGATGGGTACTTCTGACACAGCCCTGAGGCGCTGCGCGCCTGCCCCTTCCCAGGCAGGGCGTACTGCCGGAAGGGCGACACCGCCAGCGCGGCGGTCCCGACCCGGGACGTGTTTGAACACTGAAAGAATGCGATGACTGAAACGATCAACTCCACAGCGGCCCAGGCCGGTGCCGATGGCACGGCAGCACTGAATGACCATGTATCCGCGCTGCGCTTCATCACCTGCGGCTCGGTGGACGACGGCAAATCCACGCTGATCGGCCGCCTGCTGGTGGACACCCGCGCCGTGCTGCAGGACCAGCTGGCCGGCGTGACCAAGAGCGGTGAAACCGACCTGGCGCTGCTGACCGACGGTCTGTCTGCCGAGCGCGAGCAGGGCATCACCATCGATGTGGCCTACCGCTACTTTGCCACCGAAAGCCGTAAGTTCATCATCGGCGATGCCCCCGGCCACGAGCAGTACACCCGCAACATGGTCACCGCAGCGTCCAGCGCCGATGCCGCCGTGGTGCTGGTGGACGCCACCAAGCTCGACTGGCAGAACCCCAGCCTGCAGCTGCTGCCTCAGACCCGCCGCCACAGCCTGCTGGCCCATCTGCTGCGCGTGCATTCACTGGTGTTTGCCGTCAACAAGCTCGACGCCGTAGCCGACCCGGCGCTGGCCTTTACCCACATTCGCGGCGCACTGGCGCAATTTGCCCAGGACGCCGGCATTGCCGTGGCCGCCACCATTCCCGTCTCGGCCCTCAAGGGCTTCAACGTGGTGAACCGCGAAGCCGGCTGGGCCGGTTACCAAGGCCCCAGCCTGCTGCAACTGCTGGAAGAGCTGCCCAACACCCCAGCCGATGTACAGCTGCCGCTGGCCTTCCCCGTGCAGTGGGTGGAGAAATTCCACGACAGCGCCGTCACCACCCAGGGCCGCCGCGTGTTCTGGGGTCGTGTGGCCGCAGGCAGCGCCCAGGTGGGGGCAGCGGTGCAGATTCTGCCCAGCGGCCAGTTGGCCACCATCGCCCAGGTGATCGACCATGCCCGCACGCCCAAGGGCGTGGAAGCCGGCCTGTCCGCCGGCATCACGCTGGACCGCGAAGTCGATGTCTCGCGTGGCGACTGGATCGTGGCCGCCCCCGTGCAGTCCGCAGTCGCGGAAGACGACTTCGACACCCCCGCAGCCGTCAGCCCATGGCCTGCCAGCCGTGACATCACCGCCACCGTGGCCTGGATGGACAACGAGCCTCTGGTGCCCGGCCGCGTGTACTGGGCGCTGCATGGCCACCGCTGGGTCAAGGCCAAGGCGCGCCGCGTGACCTACCGCCTGAACATCAACACCCTGGACCAGGAAGAGGCCCAGCAGCTGGAAGCCAACGCCATCGGCCAGGTCGAACTGCAGTTGCAGGAAGCCATTCCTGCAGCCCCCTTCACCCGTGCACGCCAGCTGGGTTCGCTGATTCTGGTGGACACTGCCAGCAATGCCACCGCCGGCGCGGCCCTGGTGCGCTGAGCAACAGACCGGACCCTGCCAGGCACCGGTCTGGCGGGTCTCTTTAACCCTTGTTCTGCCCCGTCTGCTGGAGGGACTTGGGAAAACACCTAAAATCCAGGGGTTTCACCGAACCCCATAAGAACAACCATGACTCACGTCGTCACCGAAAACTGCATCAAGTGCAAATACACCGATTGCGTGGATGTGTGCCCTGTGGATTGCTTCCGCGAAGGCCCGAACTTCCTGGTCATCGATCCCGATGAGTGCATCGACTGCGCCGTGTGCATTCCCGAATGCCCGGCCAACGCCATCTTTGCCGAAGAAGATGTGCCCGCCGACCAACTGGCCTTCATCAAGCTGAATGCCGAACTGTCGCTGGCCAAGGGCTGGAAGAGCATCACCAAGCGCAAGGCTTCGCTGCCCGACGCAGACAGCTTCAACGGCACCCCCGGCAAGATCAACGACCTGATCCGCTGAGCGCCCGCGCAGCCATGCCTCTGCAAGCCGCTGCGACGCAGCCCGCCGACACTGCTGCACCGATCACCACCGATGTGGTGGTGGTAGGCGCCGGCCCGGTGGGGCTGTTCCAGGTGTTCGAGCTGGGGCTGCTGAGCCTGCAGGCCCATGTGGTGGACGCCCTGCCCCATGCCGGCGGCCAATGCGCCGAGCTCTATCCCGACAAACCGATTTACGACATTCCCGGCATCCGCGCCTGTACCGGCCGGGAGCTGTCGGAGCGCCTGCAGCAGCAGGCCGCACCGTTTGCCCCGGTCTACCACCTGGGCCAGCAGGTGGAACAGCTGCAGCGTCTGGCCGATGGCCGCCTGCTGCTGACCACCCACACCGGCACCCGCTTTGCCACCCGCAGCCTGATCCTGGCTGCCGGCGTAGGTGCTTTTGTGCCCCGCGCACTCAAGGTGGATGGGGCGCACGCCCTGGTGGGCAGCCAGCTTTTCTACCACCCGCACCAGCTGGACCATGCCCGCAGCCGCCACGTGGTGGTGCTGGGCGGCGACGAAGCTGCCGTGGCCGCCGCCGTGGCCTGCGCCACAGTGCAAGACGCCGCCAGCACCACGCTGCTGCACCGCCGCGATGTGTTCACCGGCCCCGATGCGCTGCTGGCCCAGCTGGGCGATCTGCGCGCCCAGGGCCGTATCCAGGTGGTGGCCGGCCAGCCTGCAGCGTTGCAGCAGGCCGCCGACGGTCGCCTGCACACACTGGAAGTGACGTTGCCCGACGGCAGCACCCAGCCCTTGCGCACCGATCTGCTGCAGGCCTACCTGGGCATTTCACCCAAGCTGGGGCCGATTGCCGAGTGGGGGCTGGAGCTGGAACGCAAGCAACTGCCAGTGGACACGGCCCGTTTTTCCACGGCCGAGCCCGGTATCTATGCCGTGGGCGACATCAACACCTATCCCGGCAAGCGCAAGCTGATTCTGTGCGGCTTCCACGAAGCCACACTGGCCGCCTTTGCCGTGGCCGAACAATTGAGCGGCCAGGCCCCGCTGCTGCAATACACCACCAGCAGCAGCCATCTGCACGCCCTGCTGGGCGTGCACAGCGCAGACTGAACCCAGCCTCCTGGCGCCAAAGTGCGCCTTGCCTGCGCTGGTCGCACACCTGATGCGCACCACACGCCAGCAGCCGATCCACCGCCTCTCCCGTCATCGCCTGATCGCCTGCGCGCCAAGGCCCAGGCTTGGGCGGCAGCCTGCTACGCCAGCTCCACCCGGTTGCGCCCATTCTCCTTGGCCTGGTACAGCGCCGCATCGGCACGCTGGAGCATGCGCTGGTAATCCGGATGGCCGTCGTACAGGGCCACGCCAATGCTCACCGTCACCTGGGTGCTGCGATCCTGCGGCAGGCGCATGGGTTCATGCTGCATGCGCTGGCGCAAGCGCTCGGCCAATGCCACGGCCTGGGCCTGGGCCACATCCACCAGCAGCAGCAGAAATTCCTCACCGCCGAGGCGGAACACATAGTCACCGCCCCGGCAGGCAGACTGCAGCACATCCGCCACCTGCTGCAGCACGCGGTCACCGCTGTCGTGGCCATGCTGGTCGTTGATCTGCTTGAAATGGTCCACATCCACCACCAGCACGGCAAAGGATTCGCTGTGCTGCTGGGCATGCCCCATTTCCTTGCCCAGCACCACAGGCAGAAACTTGCGGTTCAGCAGCCGGGTAAGCACATCGCGCCCGGCATCCAGCTCCTGGTGCTGCTCGAACAGTGCGGCCAGGTGGTAGTTGATCCGCCGCACTTCGTCCCGCAGCTGGCGCAGCTGCTGCATGCGTGGAGCCCCCGGCTCCAGCGCTTCCAGCGCGGGCAGCCAGACCGCATCCACATCCTGCATTGCGGACTCGATGCGACGCGTCTCTTGCGCTCCCCGAAACACGAACTCGCCCTTGTGGTGAAACCACAGGCCAAAGTCGGACACGGCCATGCGCGGCAGCTGCGCACTGGAGCGCTCCATGGCCAGCTCGCACAGCAACTGGTTCTCCCATTCCAGCAGCGCCGCACGCTGGCGTTCGCGCTCGGCGCCCAGGTTGTGGGTGATGGCGTGCAGACGGTAGGCGTCCTTGGTGCGCGCCGTGCGCTCCATCGAACGGGCATAGGCCTGGCTCATGATCTCCATGCACAGATCCACAAGCACGGCCGCATGCTGGGCTGCGCCGTCGGCCTGCAACAGCAACTGGTGCAGATGCACCTTCAGCCCGCGCGCGCCCTGCAGCACCAGGTGTACCGGCACGTCAATGCGGGCATGCACCTCGCCCACATGCACCTGCTGCGCCACCTTCTGCTCCAGTTGCAGGCTGGAGCCGTCAAACACGCTGCGCATCCAGCGCTGCAGCGACTGTTCCAGCCGCTGGCGCAAAGGTATGTTCGACAGAAAGAGCACCGCCCCTTCTTCCTGCGACATGTCCTGGTAAAAACGCCGCGCCAGCGTCTCGGCGTGGGCCTGCGCCACAGTGCGCACGGCCTCGCGCACGGCAGGGGTGACGGCGTCCAACAGGCCGGCCCATTGGCGGGCGTATCGCGCATGTGGAATGGGCATGGGTATCAGTGGGGGGTCTGCTGCGGTGCGCGACAAGCTAACACCGCGGTCACATTGAATTTATATATGAATCCAATTATGACAATAGCAGTACAAATCGCCAGTACAAACTGACACCACTGTCAGCTTTCTGCCGGTTTGCGGACTGACCAGGATTAAATGAGCATGAAAAAACCCCACCGAGCTTTCACTCGATGGGGTTGATCTTGGTCGGAGCGGCGGGATTCGAACTCGCGACCCTCTGCTCCCAAAGCAGATGCGCTACCAGGCTGCGCTACGCTCCGGACAGCGAGAAGTATACCCGATTTACGCCACCCATCTTCCCGATGGATGCACTGTTTCAGTCCCGCCCTGCTTGCGGCAGGGTACGACGCAACCGGGCAGCCTCCAGCACCAGGCTGGCATAGGCATGCGCAAGCTGGAGCCCACGGTGGTTCACTTCCGGATCGGCAGCCATCGCGACCAAGCGGCCGGGCGTCTGCTGCATCAGCTCTTCGGCAAACGCACAGCATTGGCTTTGTGCCGCGTTCAGTTGCTGCAAAAATTCTGAAGGGATGCCATCCAATTGCTCCACATCCAGGCGCTTGTGAAGCTTCAGCGCTGCTTCAAAGACCTCATCCCACAACTGCTCGATCACGATAGCCTTCCGTATTTCAGAGAAATGCTATCGATTCAGAAATTTCTATAGAAGCGAATCCGCATCATTTTGGTAGAGATGTGCTGCAGATCGCACGCTTTGTGAAATTCTGTCAGACACCGCTCCCCGGCAGACAGCCACGGTGCACCACCCTGGGCAGGTCCCGGCACAAAAAAAAGCCCGCGGCTGCGGGCTATGTACTGCGTGCGCGAGACCCCTGGAAGGCCTGCCGGCTTCAGAGGTTGAAAGGCGCCGACGCCAGGCACTGCGTGCACTCTCCGGCGCTGCGCCGCCCCTTGGGGTCGCACTGTTTGCAGCGCTTTTGCTGGCGGCGCATTTCGACACTGGCCTGCACAGGCAGCAGCAGCACCAGCATGCCTGTGATGGGAGGACTCGCCAGCAAGGCGGCCACGAACCACCCCACTCCCGATCGCCCCCGCTTTGCCGCCAGCCATCCGCATGCGACCGCCAGCACCAGCCAGACAATGGCTATGAACATATCCTCTCCTATTGCTGGGATGGATCGTAGCAAAGCCATGTCGGGCAGAATCCCGCAAGCCGCAAAAACAGCACTAAGACAGCCGCCAGCCACACCCAAACGGCGCCGGATCTGAAGAGAAAGGGTGGCGGGGCACTGCAGCCACGCACCTTGCAGCGCAGCCAGAAAAGACAAAAGGGGTTAGCTCAATTGAGCTAACCCCTTGAATCAATGGTCGGAGCGGCGGGATTCGAACTCGCGACCCTCTGCTCCCAAAGCAGATGCGCTACCAGGCTGCGCTACGCTCCGACAAAAACGTGATTATACGTGCTCACAACACGGTTTTTGGCTTGGTTGGCGCGAAATGCACATTTTGTGCGGCGCCAACACTTTAGCGCGAGGAGTTGGGGCCTGGGCCGCGACCGGCCAGGTGGCGGAAAGTGATGCGACCCTTGGTCAGATCGTAGGGCGACATTTCCAGCGACACCTTGTCGCCGGCCAGAATGCGGATGTGGTGCTTGCGCATCTTGCCGCCGGTGTAGGCGATCAGTTGGTGACCGTTTTCCAGGGTCACGCGGAAACGCGAGTCAGGCAGCACTTCGGTGACCGAGCCCTGCATTTCAATCAGTTCTTCTTTAGCCATTTCAATTCTTTCAGTTCAATCTGTATCAGCGGTGCCAGCGCAAGGTGGGCCACAACCACCTGCCGGGCCATAACGCTATGACCCGTTCCTTCAGACAGACAGCGGGTGCACTGCGCCAGCCATGGCGCAGATCAGACGAAAAGCCGCTACAGGCCGTGCATTCGGCCTTCCGCGCGCTTCCCGGGCAAGGCCAGGCACTGCTTGAGGAAAATCCTTCAATTGTACCTGCTGCAACAGGCACTGTCTTTTTTTGACCGCTCCCTTTTTTTCACACGGGTGCCTGTAGACACCCGCACGATGGCAAAAATATGGCACAGCCGCAGCTGCATGGAGCCGCCACTCAGTCACCCGAGCCAATGGTTTTGCTGAGGGTGCGGACCAGATCGGTCTGGGTGACGATGCCCACCAGCCGGCGCTGCGCATCGACGATGGGAATATGGTGGTGGTGACCGGCTTCCGAAAACAATGGAATCAGCGTCGTCACCAGCCCGTCATCACCGGCCACCTGCACATCCTGGGACATGATGTCGCCCACCGTTCCCTGGCTGTTGCTGCGCCAGGACACCAGGTGCTTGAGCCGCTGGCCCAGGCCGTCGCGCACATCGAGGTGGGCCAGCCGCATGAAGTCGGTCACCGACACAATGCCCAGCACCTGGTGTTGCGCATCCACCACGGGCAGCGCCTTGACCTGCTCCTGCCGCATCAGCGCCCAAGCATCTTTCAGCGCCACCTGTGGCTCCACCGCAAAAACGGGCCGGGACATGATGTCTGCACAGCGCAGATCGCCCAAGGTGCGCTGAAAAGCCGCTTTGCCCGCCATGTGCAGCAGCCCTTCCAGATCGGCCCGGCTGATGTCCAGCACCTGGTTGTAATGGGACAGAGCGGCATCCAGGTCGGCGGAAACAAAGCGTGCCGACCCCGCGCCCTTGTAGCTGTGCTGCGGATGCGGGTAACGCTTGCCCGTCAGGGCGTTGTAGACCACGGCGCACAGCACCAGCACCGCCACATTGAACAGAATCGGGAATGCCACCAGCGCCACGCCATCGGCATGCTCCAGCACCACGAAAGCGGCAAAACCGGCCCCTGGCGGGTGCATGCAACGCAGCGGCACCATCAGCAAGATGCTCAGCCCCACCGACAGGGCGGCAGCCACCGCCAGGTCTGGCACCAGCCGCTGGCAGAGCGCCCCCACCAAGGCCGACACCACGGTCCCGCCCAGCACCGGCCAGGGCTGCGCCATGGGGCTGGCCGGCATACCAAAGAGCAACACCGCACTGGCCCCCAGCGACGACACCATCCAGGTGCTGGTCGGTACATCCGTCCACCAGCGCGACAGCATCCCTGTCACCAGCAACCCCAGTGCCACGCCCAAGGCCATGCGCAGCAACTCCTTCAGATCAATGCGCACCGGGCCGGGCCAGAAGTTGCGCAGCCACAGCGCCCAACGCGTCAGCTGGGCATGCTGGGAGCCCAGCGGAGTGGGCATCTGCGCGGACTCCGGCAGCGCTGGCGCCGCCGGGCTTGGCCCGGATCCGGGGGCCGCAGCACGCGCCCGCTGGTCGGTTTCAGACATGGGATGCTCCGCTCTCCGCAGTTTTTTTCACTGGAAACATGCTCAAAATCATAGCAACCACGGGTTAGCCCTGCGCACAGCACCGATAGAATCGCGCCCACACTTACGCCACTTGTTGCCAACAGCCCTCTTCCGGAGCCCTCTGCCTGTGTCCGACCGCCTTGCCGTACTCCCGCAATACCTGATCCCCAAGCAGGCCCTCACCATGCTCATGGGCCACCTGGCTGGCAAACAGGCAGGCGCCCTCACCACATCGGTGATCCGCTGGTTCATTCAGCGCTACCAGGTCAATATGCAGGAAGCCGCCAACCCGGACCCCGCGGCCTACGCCACCTTCAATGAATTCTTCACCCGCCCGCTGCGCGAAGGTGCACGCCCGCTGAGCGACAGCCGCTGGATCTGTCCAGTGGACGGCGCAGTCAGCCAGATCGGCCCCATTGCCGGCGACCAGATCTTCCAGGCCAAGGGCCACCACTATTCCAGCCAGGCGCTGCTGGGCGGTGACGCCGCACTGGCGAGCCAGTTCGACAACGGGCATTTCGCCACCATCTACCTGAGCCCGCGCGACTACCACCGCATCCACATGCCGCAGGCCGGACGGCTGCTGCGCATGATCTATGTCCCGGGCGATCTGTTCTCGGTCAACCCCACCACGGCACGTGGCGTGCCCGGCCTGTTTGCCCGCAACGAACGGGTGGTGTGCATCTTTGAAGGCGCGCAAGGCCCGTTTGCCCTGGTGCTGGTGGGCGCCACCATCGTGGGCAGCATGTCCACCGTCTGGCACGGCGTGGTGAACCCGCCGCGCACCCGCGACATCCGCGACTGGCGCTACGAGGACCAGCAGATCACGCTGCAAAAAGGCGAGGAGATGGGGCGCTTTCTGCTCGGCTCCACCGTGGTCATGCTGATGCCAGCAGGCACCTTGAATGCGTTCAACGCTGCCTGGGATGCCGCCACGGCGGTGCGCCTGGGCGAACCCATGGCCGACTGAGCCGGGGCGGCAAGCACAGCGCCGCTCCTTGTCACCCCACCAAAACAAACAGGCTGCCATAGGCAGCCTGTTTGTTTTTGATGCGCCACCGGCGCAAGAGACGGGCTTACAGAAACCAGCTCAGCACTTCGGGACGACGCTCGGTGGTGAACATGGTGGGCGTCAGCGTGAGGCGTTCGGGCTTGACCGGTTCATCGCGCCCCACCAGGTGCACCATCATTTCGCGGCGGCGCAGCACCACATGGCTCACGGTCTCGGAGCGGCCTGCGTGCATGACGCGCACACCCGGCTTGAACACCGGCATCTGGAAGGTGTGACCACGGGTATAGGGGGCCTGCTGGCCTTCGGCTTGACCTGGATTGATGACCAACATGGCATTCCTTTTTTCAGCTGTGATGTGTCCTCATCGACAACTTGGCAGCAAAGTTTAGGGCTGCATCCATTTTTTTGATGCGCTGGCGTTGGCCGCCTCTGCGCCGCCAGCGGAACAGTCCTTCAGAAGCGCTGCGGGACAACGCTACACCTCCGCCGCACTGCGGTCATGCCACGGCTGGCCATGTCCACCCACAGCCGGCCAACGCCAGCCCGGCACCGGCTGCTGACTGCAGACTGCAGACTGCGACTTCCGGATTATTCCCCCACAATCCGCAGTCCGCCCCTGTCTCTACCGTCTACCCATGTCCCGCCCGCGCTTTCTTCCTGACAACTTCACCCTGATGCTGATGGCCACCGTGGCCCTCGCCAGCTTCTTCCCCGCCTCGGGCGTTCCCGCACAGTGGCTGAACACCGCCACCACCGTGGTGATTGTGCTGCTGTTCTTTCTGCATGGCGCCAAACTGTCACGCCCGGCCATCCTGGCCGGCATCGGCCACTGGCGCCTGCACCTGGTGATCACGGCCATCACATTTGTGGCCTTCCCCATTCTGGGCTGGTCGCTGCGCCCGCTGCTGGAGCCCCTGGTCACACCCGACTTGTATCTGGGCATTCTGTTCCTGTGCACCGTGCCCGCAACCGTGCAGTCCGCCATTGCACTGACGGCACTGGCACGCGGCAACATGCCTGCGGCCATCTGCAGTGCATCGGGCTCCACTTTGCTGGGCATTCTGTTCACCCCGCTGCTGGTGGGCATGCTGTTGCATGTCAGCGCCTCGTCGTCCGATCCGCTGGCCTCCATCGGCAAGATTGCGCTGCAGCTGTTGGTGCCGTTCGTCGTCGGCCACCTGATGCGCCCCTGGGTGGCCCCCATCGTCCAGTGGATGGGCACATCCATCAAGGTGGTGGACCAGGGATCCATCCTGCTGGTAGTGTATTCGGCTTTCAGCGGCGCCGTGGTCGCCGGCCTGTGGTCGCAAATGCCGCTGCCCGCCATGGCAGGCCTGTTTGTGCTGTGCGCACTGCTGCTGACCTGCTCCATGGCCCTGTGCGTATTCGCCAGCCGCCGCCTGGGCTTCAGCACCGAAGACGAAATCGCCATCCTGTTCTGCGGCGCGCAAAAAAGCCTGGTCAGCGGTGTTCCCATGGCCAAGGTGCTGTTCCCTGCCAGCATGGTCGGCAGCATTGTGCTGCCGCTGATGCTGTTCCACCCCATGCAACTGATGGTGTCGGCGGTGATCGCAGGCCGCTATGCGCGCCGACCGGGTGCAGCAGACACAGAGCGCCACTGATCGGCTCATCGCCCTGCGCCGCCTACCGGCACAGGATACTGGGGTTAACCCACCCCCACGGGGGCCATTCCCCCTGCAGCATGTACAGGGCGGCGCTCTTGCCGTCGTCCCTTTTCTTTTGTGGAGAGACCGCATGCTCAAGCAATGGATCGCCGCCGCCCTGTGCGTATTCGGCCTGGCACACGCTGCCACCGTCGACGCCAACAAGGCCACCCCGGCCGAGCTGGACCAGATCAAAGGAATAGGCCCCGCCACTGCCGCCCGCATTGTGGACCAGCGCAAAACTGCCCCATTCAAGAACTGGGAAGACTTCATCGGGCGCGTCCAGGGCGTAGGCCCGGGCAATGCCGCCAAGATGTCCGGCGAAGGCCTGACCATCAACGGCCAGAGCTACAAGGCCAAGACGGCCACGCCAGCCACCTCCGCCAAGCCCGCCAACACGCCCCCGGCACCCGCAGCCAAGCCCACCAAGCCGGCGGCCTGATACACCACGCCCCTGCCCTGCACCCGCCTTTGGCGGGTTTTTCATGCCTAATGCATGACCAATGGCCTCAACACGCTCAGGTTTTCATAGCGGCCTCCTCCACGCTTGCCCGTAGAATAAAAAAGCCCATGCCCCTGATCGCACTCATCCTCCTGCCCTTCATCGGCAGCCTGATGGCCGCGGTGCTGCCTGCCAACGCACGCAACACCGAATCCACGCTGGCTGGTCTGATCGCCCTGGTCTGTCTGGTACAGGCCGCTTTGTTCTTTCCCGAAATAGCCCACGGCGGCGTGCTGCGCCAGGAGATTCCGTGGCTGCCTGCGCTGGGACTGAACATCGTGGTGCGCATGGACGGCTTTGCCTGGATGTTCTGCATGCTGGTGCTGGGCATCGGCGCCCTGGTGGTGCTGTACGCGCGCTACTACATGTCGCCCGCCGATCCGGTGCCACGCTTCTTCTCGTTCTTCCTGGCCTTCATGGGCGCCATGACCGGCGTGGTGCTGTCCGGCAATGTGATCCAGCTGGTGTTTTTCTGGGAGTTGACCAGCCTGTTCTCCTTCCTGCTGATCGGCTACTGGCACCACCGCCAGGATGCCCGCCGCGGTGCGCGGATGGCACTCACCGTCACGGGCACCGGCGGCCTGTGCATGCTGGCGGGCATGATCCTGCTGGGGCACATCGTCGGCAGCTACGACCTGGACAACATCCTGGCTGCAGCCCAGCAGGTGCGTGACCATGCCCTGTATGTGCCGACGCTGCTGCTGATCCTGCTGGGCGCCTTCACCAAGAGCGCGCAGTTCCCGTTCCACTTCTGGCTGCCCCATGCCATGGCGGCACCCACCCCGGTGTCGGCCTATCTGCACTCGGCCACCATGGTGAAAGCCGGCGTGTTTTTGCTGGCGCGGCTGTGGCCGGTGCTCAGCGGCACGGACGAATGGTTCTGGATTGTGGGCGGCGCGGGCGCAGCCACCTTGCTGCTGGGCGGCTATCTGGCCATGTTCCAGCACGACCTCAAGGGTCTGCTGGCCTACTCCACCATTTCGCACCTGGGGCTGATCACCCTGCTGCTGGGCATGAACAGCCCCCTGGCCGCTGTGGCCGCCGTCTTCCACATCATGAACCACGCCACCTTCAAGGCCTCGCTGTTCATGGCGGCCGGCATTGTGGACCATGAGAGTGGCACGCGCGACATCCGTCGCCTGTCCGGCCTGCGCAAGATGATGCCCATCACCGCCACGCTGGCCTGCGTGGCCAGTGCGGCCATGGCCGGGGTGCCGCTGCTCAACGGTTTTCTGTCCAAGGAAATGTTCTTTGCAGAAACCGTGTTCGTCGACGCCGCCCACTGGGTGCGGATCGTGCTGCCTGTGGTCGCCACCTTGGCCGGCATCTTCAGCGTGGCATATTCGCTGCGCTTTACCGTCGATGTCTTCTTCGGCCCCAAGGCCACCGACCTGCCCCACAAACCCCACGAGCCGCCGCACTGGATGCGCGTGCCGGTGGAGTTGCTGGTGCTGGCCTGCCTGGTGGTGGGCGTGCTGCCCGCCTGGTCGGTGGGTCCGTTTCTGAATGCGGCTGCCATTCCCGTGGTGGGCGGCGCCCTGCCCGAATTCAGCCTGGCGGTCTGGCATGGCGTGAATACGCCGCTCATCATGAGCTTCGTGGCGCTGGTGGGCGGCATTGCGCTGTACACGGCACTGCGTCTGCTGCGCAACAACGGCAGCATCGACGACGCCGTCCCCGTGCTGCAGCACATCAACGGCAAGCGCATCTTCGACAACGTGCTGGCCCGTATCAGCCTGCTGGCCAAGCACCTGCGCCGCGCACTGACCACCCACCGCCTGCAGTGGCAAATGCTGTGGCTGGTCTCCATCGCCTTGCTGAGCGGCTTCATGCCGCTGTGGATCCGCGGGCTGGATCTGGGCAATCGTCCGCCCCTGCCGCTGTCGCCGGCCTTCCTGGTGTTGTGGGTGATCGGCTGCCTGTGCGCACTGGGTGCTGCCTGGAAGGCCAAGTACCACCGGATGGCATCGCTGATCATGCTCGGCGGCGCCGGCCTGTGTGTGGTGCTGACCTTCCTGTGGTTCTCCGCCCCCGATCTGGCGCTGACCCAACTGGTGGTGGAGGTGGTGACCACCATCCTGATCCTGCTGGGACTGCGCTGGCTGCCCAAGCGCGACAAGAACCTGCGCATCCCCGCCCTGTCCACCGAATTGCTGGCCCGCAGCCGGCGCCTGCGCGATCTGCTGCTGGCCCTGGCCGCTGGCGGCGGCATGGCCTGGCTGGCGTTTGCCATGATGAGCCGCCCGTTCTCGCAGAGCACCTCCACCTTCTTCCTGGAACGCGCTGTGCCGGAAGGCGGCGGCAGCAATGTGGTGAACGTGATGCTGGTGGACTTCCGCGGCTTCGACACCTTTGGCGAAATCGTGGTGCTGGGCGTGGTGGCGCTGACCGTGTATGCGCTGCTGCGCCGCTTCCGCCCGGCGCGCGAAACCATGGACCTGCCCGAGCAGCAGCGCTTCCTGCCGGGGGACCTGCAGACCGACCTGCTGAACCCGCGCAATGCCAGCGATACCGCGGTGGGCTATCTGATGGTGCCCGCTGTGCTGGTGCGCCTGCTGCTGCCTTTCGCCACGCTGGTGGCGGTATATATCTTTGTGCGCGGCCACAACGAGCCCGGCGGCGGCTTTGTGGCCGGCCTGGTGTTCTCGGTGGCCCTGCTGCTGCAATACATCATCTCGGGCACGCAGTGGGTGGAAGCGCACATGCCGCTGTTCCCGCGCCGCTGGATTGCCGTGGGCCTGCTGTGTGCCCTTGGCACCGGCCTGGGTGCGGTGTATGCCGGCTACCCCTTCCTGACCAGCCACACCTTCCACTTCACCCTCCCTCTGGTGGGCGAGATGCACCTGGCCAGCGCCACGTTCTTTGACGTCGGTGTCTTTGCCCTGGTCGTAGGCTCCGTCTTGCTCATCCTCACGGCCATTGCCCACCAATCGGTGCGCGGCCACCGTTACCACGCACGCTTGATGGAAGAAAAAGAACAGGCAGAAACCGAGGCCACGATCGCCGCTTTGCAGGAAGGGGTCCGCTGATGGAAATCGTGCTTGCCATCACCATTGGCGTGCTCACCGGATCTGGCGTGTGGCTGCTGCTGCGCCCCCGGACCTTCCAGGTCATCATCGGCCTGTCCCTGCTGTCGTACGCCGTCAATCTGTTCATCTTCAGCATGAGCCGCGAGGGCCTGGCCATCGACAAGGAGCCTGTGATGCAGGCCGGTCTGGCCGAGACCCTGGCCAACTACGCCGACCCCATGCCCCAGGCCCTGGTGCTGACCGCCATCGTGATCGGCTTTGCCATGACGGCGCTGTTCCTCGTGGTGCTGCTGGCCTCGCGCGGCATGTCCGGCACCGACCATGTGGATGGCAGCCATTCGCGTGACGAGCAGGAGATGCCGTGATGCTGGACTGGCTGACCACTTCTCTAATGCCACACCTGATTCTGGCGCCCATCCTGCTGCCCATGTTCACGGCGGCCGTGATGCTGCTGTTGCGGGAAGAACACCTGCGCCTCAAGGTGGTGCTCAACATTGCGTCCACCGCCATCGGCCTGTGCATTGCGGTGGCGCTGCTGCAGTGGAGCGACGAACAAGCCGGACCCAGCGCCATGGGCGTGTACCTGGCTGCCAATTGGAAAGCGCCGTTCGGCATCGTGCTCGCACTGGACCGCCTGTCGGCCATGATGCTGGTGCTGACCTACTGCGTGGCCCTGGCCGCCGGCATGTTCTCCATTGCCCGCTGGCACAAGGCAGGGGTGCACTTCCACCCGCTGTTTCAGTTCCAGCTGATGGGCCTGTCGGGCGCCTTTCTGACGGCCGACCTGTTCAACCTGTTCGTGTTCTTCGAGATCATGCTGGCAGCCTCCTATGGGCTGCTGCTGCATGGTTCCGGCCGCTTGCGCGTGCAGTCCGGTCTGCACTACATCGCAGTCAACCTGGCCGCTTCCTCGCTGTTTCTGGTGGGCGTGTCCATGCTGTATGGAATTACCGGCACGCTCAATATGGCGGACCTGGCCCAGGCCATCCCCCATGTCAGCCCCGCCGACCGGGGCCTGCTGCACACGGCCGCCGCCATCCTGGCCATCGCCTTTCTGATCAAGGCCGCCATCTGGCCGCTGAACTTCTGGCTGGTGCCGGCCTACAGCGCGGCCAGCGCGCCCGTTGGCGCCTTGTTTGCGCTGATGACCAAGGTGGGCGTCTACACCATCCTGCGGCTGTGGACCCTGCTGTTCTCCAGCGAAGCCGGCGACTCGGCGCTGTTCGGTGGCCAGTGGCTCACTGTGATGGGCATGGTGACCATGGCCTATGGCGCCTTCGGCATGCTGGGCGCACAGCGCCTGACCTATCTGGCAGGCTATGCGGCCATTCTGTCCTCCGGCACGCTGCTGGCGGCCACCGGTTTTGGTCAGAACATGCTGACCGCCGGCCTGCTGTACTACCTGCCCAGCTCCACGCTGGCCGTGGCCATCCTGTTCATGCTGGCCGACATCATGGACCGCTGGCGCAACGATGGCTCCAGCGCCAATGATTTCGGCGATGAAGATGCCCCCTTCCTCAACCCCGAGCTGGTACCCACCAAGTCGCTGAACCTGGACGAACACGAAGAAGTCCTGATCGGCCGCGTGATCCCTGCTGCTGCCGCGTTCCTGGGCATTGTCTTCATCATGTGCACCCTGGTGGTCACCGGGCTGCCACCGCTGTCGGGCTTCATCGGCAAATTTGCCATGCTCACCAACTTGGTCAATCCGGTGGGTCTGGGCCAGTCCGCAGGCTACCAGGCAGGCAATCTGGGCTGGGTGCTGGTCGCCCTGCTGATCACCACCGGTCTGTTCGCGCTGATTGCACTGACACGCGCCGGCATCCGCCATTTCTGGGCCACGCACGACCGTGCCAAGCCCGAGCTGCGCGTCGTGGAAGGTGCGCCGATTGCCGGACTGATGGCGCTGTGCGTCGCCCTGACCATGCATGCCCATGCGGTGATGGAGTTCACACAGAACGCGGCCAACGCATTGCATACGCCATCGACCTACATCCTGGCCGTGATGCAGCAGGATCCGGTGCCCAATCCACCAAAGGAACCCAAACCCGACACGGCGGTACCGGCCCAGACGACAGCACCTGCCGCAGTCCTCGAACCGCTGGCTGCGCCCTTGCCTACCACGGAGAAAGCAGCACCATGAAGCACATCCTGCCTGCCCCGTTGCTGTCCATCTTCCTGTTTGGCGCGTGGCTGCTGCTGAACCATTCCCTGAGCGCAGGCCACATGGTGCTGGGCGCCATTCTGGGACTGCTGATTCCCATCCTGCTGCGCGGCCTGCGTCCGCTGCCGGTGCGCATTCGACACCCATGGACGGCCATCACCCTGGCGGCCACCGTGGTCAAGGACACCACCGCTTCCAACCTGGCCGTGCTGCGCTTTCTGCTGTTTCCAAGCCTGCGCAGGCATCCATCGGCTTTTGTGTACATCCCGCTGGAAGTGCGCGACCCCAACGCACTGGCCGTGCTGGCCATGATCGTCTGCATCACGCCCGGTACGGCCTGGGCCGAGCTCTCACGTGACCGTTCCATGCTGCTGCTGCACGTGTTGGAAGTTGGCGATGCCGATGCCATCGTGGCCCACATCAAGCGCAGCTACGAGCGCCCTCTGATGGAGATTTTCGAATGAGCCTGTGGTTCACCTACACCCTGACCCTGGCCCTGTTCCTGCTGACGGCGGCCATGGGCTGCTGCCTGGTGCGCCTGCTCAAGGGCCCCACCGCCCAGGACCGGGTGCTGGCCCTGGACTGCATGTACATCAACGGCATGCTGCTGATGCTGGTGCTGGGCATCACCTACAGCTCCAGCATGTACTTCGAGGCAGCCCTGCTGATCGCCCTGTTCGGCTGCGTCAGCTCCACCGCCATGGCCAAATTCCTGCTGCGTGGCGAGGTGATCGAATGAACGAAATCATGCTGCCGCTGTGGGCCGAAGTGGCCATTGCCGTGCTGGTGCTGGCCGGGTCCTTGATTGCCCTGCTGGGCTCGCTGGGCCTGATGCGACTGAAGTCCTATTTCGAGCGGGTGCACGCCCCCTCCATCATTGCCACCCTGGGCTGCTGGCTCATCATGTGGGCTCTGGTGATCTTCTTTTCAGTTTCCGGCCATGGCTTTGCCGCGCACCCGCTGCTGATTGCCGTGTTCATTGCCGTCACCGTCCCAATCACCACCATTTTCCTGATGCGTGCCGCACTGTTCCGGGCGCGCCGCGCGGGACGCAATGTGCCTCCCAGCGTCAGCGGCATCGTGCTTAACGAGCCGCTGACCGAAGAGGAAGTCGCCCAGGACAGCAAGGGCTGAGCCCGTCAGCCTGGCAGACGCATACACTGCGGCCATGCAACACGCTTTGGCAATCTGTGTGGGCGCCTGCCTGGGTGCCCTGACCCGCTGGAAGCTGGGCCTGTGGCTCAGCAACCCTGGCTCTCTGCCCTGGGGCACTTTGGCGGCCAACGCCATGGGCGGCTATCTGATTGGTCTGTGCATTGCTTTTTTCCAGAGCCACCCCGGTCTGGATCCCATCTGGCGCCTGGCACTGGTCACGGGGTTTCTCGGGGCCCTCACCACGTTTTCCAGCTTCTCCGCCGAGGTGGTGGAGCTGCTGCAGCAAGGCCGCTGGGGCATGGCCACGGCCTGGGCGGTCACGCACCTGCTGGCGTCGCTGCTGCTGACCATGGCCGGCATCGCCACCCTCTCCAACCTGCGCGCTGCCTGAACTGCGGCACTGCCTCGCACGCCATTGTGCTTTGTGCGCTTCTGGATGGCAGATGTCCATGCCGTCCAGTCAAAGAAATCCGCGCAGAAGCCTGCGCAGGGCCTTGGCTTCTGCGAAGATGGATTCCTCGATACACGGAGTTTTCTGGAGCCCTATGGACGCAACGCTTTCCCTGCACGACCGCTCGCTCGCCGAATCGCTGGTGGATCTGGAAGCATCCACCCAGGCCGCAGAACAAATTGACCTGACCCAGCCTGACTCCTATCGCCTGGCATTTGCCGATCCGGAATTCATGGCCCGCCGTGAAACCCGGGGCATCCGCTTTCAGCTGGAAATGCTCAAGCCCGATATCGGCCAGGCCGAGTTCGGGATTGACCATACCGTTGTGGTGTATGGCAGCGCCCGCTTCGTGGCCCCGGATGTGGCGGCCCAGCGCCTGCTGGAGGCCAAATCCAGCGGCGATGCCCAGCGCATCAAGGCGGCCGAACAAGGCGTGCGCAATGCCCGCCGCTATGACCAGGCCCGTGAATTTGCGCGCCTGGTGGCGGAGCACAGCCTGCGCCAGCCCAAGGACCAGCGCATCTACATCTGCACCGGGGGTGGCCCAGGCATCATGGAGGCCGCCAACCGCGGCGCCTACGAAGCGGGTGCACCCAATGTGGGCCTGAACATCCTGCTGCCGCACGAACAGTCGGGCAACCGCTACATCACACCGGGCCTGAGCTTCAAGTTCCATTACTTCGCGCTGCGCAAGATGCACTTCATGATGCGCGCCAAGGCACTGCTGGCCTTCCCGGGCGGCTTTGGCACCATGGACGAACTGTTCGAAGTGCTGACGCTGGTGCAGACCACCAAGGTCAAGCCCGTGCCCATCATCCTGTTCGATTCGGCCTTCTGGAAGAAGCTCTACAACTTCGACATGCTGGTGGAAGAAGGCATGATCTCCGCCAAGGATCTGGAGCTGTTCCACTACGTGGACGATCCTGCCAGCGCCTGGAGCATCATCAAGAAGTTCTACAACCTGCAGGACTGAGCTCCCCATCCCCGACAAAAGCCCGTGCGCCGCAATGGCTACGGGCTTTTTTCATGCCCTCAACGGAGCAAATCACTCAGCGTAGTGGCGGCACGGACGTGGGGTGGCCGGGCAGATCATCGCGCCCGATCAACCATGGCAGGCGTGCGCAGCTGCCCACCAGCGCTCCCACGGCCCAGAACAGGGCCGACACCCCGACCACCGCGCCCAACGAACCGAAGATCAGGGGCATGAGCACGCTGGAGCCGTTGATGGCCATCATGCGCAGGCCCAGCGCTTCGCCATGGCGGTGCGGCGGGGTGATCTGGTGAATCATGCTCATCACCATGGGCTGCACCGATCCCAGCACCAACCCCAGCAGAATGGAGCATGCCCCCATGCTCCAGGCACCCGGCATCAGCGGGTACAGCAGAAACAGCACCGATGCCAGCACCATGGCCGTGAACACCACCTGCCATTCGCCGATGCGTTCGGGCAGCAGCGGCACCAGCAGGCGGATGGCCGCCGCAGCCATGGCGAACGATCCCAGAATGGTCCCGATCACCGAGGCCGACAGCCCGCGCTCGTGCCCCAGGATGGGCACCACAAAGGTGTGCACATCCCAGCAGGATGACAGCGCCCAGTTCATCAGCAGCAGGCGGCGAAAGCCCTGGTTCTGGAACAGGTCCCAGGCCGTCGCCGGCTTGGCTGCAGCGGCAGGAGCTTCCACCGGCGGCAGCTCCTGCACGCTGCGCGACAGAAACCAGGCACTCAGCGGCAGCAGTGCCAGCAGCACGAATGCGGCACGAAACCCGGTGGTGCTGGCCGCCTCCCCCCCGGCGTAGTCAATCAGCAGACCGGCACAGAACGGACCGAGAAAATTGGAGATGGCCGGGCCAATGGCCAGCCAGCTGAACACCTTGCGCAATTGAGCCTTGTCGTGCGCACTGCGCCCCACATGGCGCTGCAGGGCGATGATGGCGGTGCCGGAAGCGCCTCCGGTGAGCAGTGCCGCCAGACACAGCACCGGATAGACCGGAAACGCCGCAGCGGCGCCGGCCCCCAGCACGGCAATGGCCACGCTCAGCGCCAACGGGCGGCGCAGGCCATGGCGGTCCGCGTAACGGCCAGCTGGCAGCGACAGAAACACCTGGGTCAGCGCAAACAGCGCCAGCAGAAAACCGACCGATGCCGCCGAAAAACCTTCACGCAAGGCGAGCAAAGGGGTGGCCATGCGCATGCCCGTCATGCAGGCATGGATGGAGATTTGCGCCAGGATCAGGCGCAGCAACGCCGCGCTCACGCAGCGTCGTCCTCGGTGCCCTGCGCAGCCTTCCCAGGCGCAGCGGCAGCGCTGGTGGAAGCAAGTCCTGGTGCGGAGGCCATGGAAGCTGCGGACCCCAACAAGTCGGCGGCATCGATGGAATCGGAGGATGCGGGACTGGGCAGCTCCTGCACGCCACGCAGACGGCGCTGGATGGCCCGGGTGCGCACGTCCACTTGTTCGAAGCGGCGCGCTGCAGCGTCAATGGATTTGCGCGTGGCCTCCACCACCTCGCCGAACTTGGCGAATTCAGTCTTGACCTGGCCCAGTACGGCCCAGACTTCGGAAGAGCGCTGCTCGATGGCCAGCGTCTTGAACCCCATCTGCAGGCTGTTGAGCATGGCCGCCAGATTGGCTGGCCCGGTCACCACCACACGGCTGTCATTTTGCAGGCTCTCGACCAGGCCCGGCCGCCGCAGCACTTCGGCAAACAGGCTTTCGGTGGGCAGGTACATCACGGCAAAGTCCGTGGTGTGGGGTGGTGCCAGGTATTTGGCAGCAATCTTCCTGGCCTCGACGCGGATGGAGGTTTCAAACGCATTGCCCGCGGCCATGATCGCCCCGCGCTCGGCCGCATCCAGCGCATCCTGCAGACGCTGGTAATGCTCCACCGGGTATTTGGCGTCAATGGGCAGCCACACCGGCACATCGTCCATCCCGCCTTGCCCCGGCAGGCGGATGGCAAATTCCACCAGTTCATCACTGCCCGGCACGGTCTTGACGTTCCTGGCGTACTGCGCCGGAGTGAGCACGTTGTCGATGATGGCGCCCAGCTGCACCTCGCCCCAGGTGCCCCGCGTTTTCACATTGGTCATCACGCGCTTCAGGTCGCCCACGCTGCCGGCCAGCGACTGCATCTCGCCCAGGCCCTTGTGCACCTGCTCCAGCCGGTCGCTGACCAGCTTGAACGATTCGCCCAGGCGCTGCTCCAGTGTTTCGTGCAGCTTTTCGTCCACCGTGCGGCGCATGGCCTCCAGCTTGTCGGCATTGTCGGTCTGGATGGCGGACAGCCGCTCATTGAGCGTGGTCCGCAGTTGCTCGGCATTGTGCAGAGTGCCTTGCTGCAGCCGGTGCAGCTGCTGGGCCATGGCTTCCTGCAGTTGCTGGAAATGCTGCTGCAGTTCCTGGCGGCTGGCACGCGCCTCAGCCAGGCTTTGCGCCATGCGACCGTCCACCAGCTTGCGCAGGCTGTCACTGGCCGCTTGCTGGTGCTGGTTCAACTGGTGGCTCAAACCCAGCAACTGCTGGGCCATGTGTTCCATGGCGCCGTCATTCCTGGCGAGTGCCAGCTGCGTCTGCTGCCCTGCCTGCTGCAACGCCAGCAGCTGTGCGGCCAGTGCCGCATCGCCGCCAGCACGCGGGCGCAATGCCAGCCACAGCTGCAACAACAGCACGGCCAGGATCAGCCCCAGCACCAGCCAAACCATCCATGCGTGCACCACTGCCTGCTCCTTGCGCTAAAGAATTGCCAACTTTCTGCAGAAGATTGTCGTCAATTTCGGCATGGCACAGCGCCAAAAGCAGCTCCAAAGCAGGGCTCGAAGCTCACTTTTTCAAGATGCCTGCTGCGGCACTCTGCCGTGTAGATGCCTCCCTGCTCCGGCACAGCCGGAGCGAGAAAAGCGTTCAGCCGGGCAACCGCTCAGAGAATCTGGAATGTCATGCCCAACGCAGCGCACGTGCCGCTGCGTCCGGCTGGTTCACCGGCGTACGCGGCGCCTGACCACCCAGCACGGCCACCAGATTGTCCGCCGCCAGCTGTGCCATGGCACGGCGGGTGGTCATGGTGGCACTGGCGATGTGCGGCGTCAGCACCACATTCGGCACCGTCAGCAGATCGGGGTGCACGGCAGGCTCGCCTTCAAACACATCCAGGCCCGCGGCCGCAATGGTCTTGGCGCGCAGCGCCTGGGCCAGAGCAGCATCGTCCACGATACCGCCACGCGCAATATTGATCAGCGTGGCCGTGGGCTTCATCTGCGCCAGCTCGGCCGCACCAATGGTGTGGCGGTTCTCGGGGGTGAAAGGCAGCACCAGCACCACATGGTCGGCGGTCTTCAGCAGCTCTTCCTTGCTGACGTAGCTGGCCTTGCATTCGGCTTCCAGCGCCTGCGTCAGGCGCGAACGGTTGTGGTAGACCACCTTCATGCCAAAACCATGCGCCCCGCGCTTGGCAATGCCCTGGCCGATACGGCCCATGCCGATGATGCCCAGCGTGCTGCCATGCACCTCGCTGCCGGCAAACAGGTCGTAGCGCCACTCCTTCCACAGACCGGCACGCAGGTAATGCTCGCTCTCGGTCACGCGGCGGGCCGTGGCCATCAGCAATGCAAAGCCAAAGTCGGCCGTGGTCTCGGTCAGCACATCGGGGGCATTGGTGCCCTGCACGCCGGCCGCCGTCATGGCCGGCACGTCAAAGTTGTTGTAGCCCACGGCCATGTTGGACACCACCTTGAGCTGCGGGCAGGCCGCCAGCAGGGCGGCATTGATGGTCTGCGAGCCCGTGGTCAGCACGCCATCCTTGCTCTGCAGCCGCTGGGCCAGCTCTTCGGGGCTCCAGACCACATCGTCCTGGTTGGTGTGCACGTCAAAGTGCTGGCGCAAGAAGTCCACCACTTCGGGCGAAATGGCACGGGCGATCAGAATGCTTTGTCGGGGCATGGCGAGGGGAGTCTCCAGGTCGGTTCTCTGTTGAAAAATCACATCCGCAGCACACAGTCACTGTGGCAGCGGCGCATCGGGTTCGTTGGCCGCTGTGCCCTGGTTCAAGACTTTGCGGCTGCTGTGGATCCAGGTCCACAAGGCGCGCTCCGCGGTCGACTGCACGGGCTGCGTGGGGGGCCAACGGCGCTGGCAGGTGTCCATGCAGCTGTCCATCTGCCACAGCACTTCGCGGTGGATCAGGCCCAGCTCGGCCACGCTCTCGGGCATCTGCGCAAAGATGGCACGCCAGTCGTCCTGCGAGCGTGGGTGGGCACCGGATTCGGTCAAAGACAGTTCGATGGCGCGCATGCGGGCATCCACCCACATCAGCGCCCGGCTGCCGGACTGCGCCTGCCACTGCTCGGGCAGCACCCGCTTGCAGGAGGCCCAGTACTGCAGCACCGTAGCCACGGCTTGGCAATCCCGCAGCACCACATCCACGGCCGGCGGTGCGGCGGCAGCGGCATCGCGCTGCAGCAGCGCCAGCACTGGGGCCACCTGCTCCGCCGGATAGCGCCGGGAATTCAGGCGCAGTGCCAGTGACAGGCGCTCGCCGGCTATGGCCTTGTATTTGCCGAAGAAAGCCGACACCACTTCGGCCACCACCAGAATGCGACCCATGGGCGAGATCGCCTCGCCCATCAGGTGGCGCGGGTAGCCGCTGCCATCCATGCATTCATGGTGTTCCAGCACGGCATCTTCCACGCTGAAGGGGTAGGCGCCCATGCTCTGCACGACCATGGAGCCGGTGATGGAGTGCGCGGCCAGCTGGACGCGCTCCCGCTCGGAAAGCCGGTATTCGGCGTCGGCCCAGGCATTGGACATATAGAGCATGCCCACATCGTGCAGCAGGGCCGCCGCCGCCAACCTGGCGCACTGCGCCTCGTCCCAGCCCGCACGGATGGCCAGGAACACGGACACCATGGCCATCAGCACGCTGTGCTCGAACAGCAGGGGCAACTGGTCCTGCACCACCGTCATCTTGAAACGCGCGGCATGCGGCCAGGGCATCAGCCGCAGTGCCCGGCCCAGTATGGCCCCTTCGGCCCCCAGGTCGGCCGCCAGCAGCCGGCCCAGCGGGTGCTCGGACAGCAGGCGCGTCATTTCCACATGCAGCAGGCCGATGTCGACCGGCTCGCTCACTTCCAGCTGCGCGTCCAACGGTGCCGGCAAGCGGTGTCCGGCCAGCAGCGCCAGCAGATCACCTTCCAGCACCGTGCCCTTTTCCAGCAAGGGCGCTCCGCTGTCCGACACCACGGTCTGCGTCACCACCACCTGCCGCCGGCCTGCCATCTGGGCAATGGCGCCCAGATAGTGGACGTTGTTGTGCAGCGCCGCGATGGCGGTGGCCAAGGTGGCGTCGTCACGTGCGCTGCTCATGCAAAGCTCTCCGGCTGGATCAAAGAAACGATGGTAGTGGAAAAGAGGCCCTGGACGGATCAGGTACGCGAACCGTCTGCCGCCCTGTGCACCATCGCATCAGCGGTACCAGATGAAGGTCATCACCACAAACAGCGGCACCAGAATGCCAAAGGACCAGGCCATGTAGCCAAAGAAGCTGGGCATGCGCACGCCCCGGTCTTCGGCGATGGCCTTGACCATCATGTTGGGCGCATTGCCGATGTAGGTGTTGGCCCCCATGAACACGGCACCGGCCGAGATGGCCGACAGCGTTGCCGCCATGCTGGTCATCAGCACCTGTGCGTCACCGCCCGCAGTATTGAAGAACACCAAGTAAGTGGGCGCATTGTCCAGAAAGGACGACAGCGCACCCGTCGCCCAGAAGTACATGGCCGGGTTGGGTGTGCCGTCCGGGTTGGTGACGGCGCGCACAATGGCGCCGAACGGACCGTCCACCCCGGCCTTGAGCATGGCAATCACCGGGATGATGGTCAGAAAGATTCCGGCAAACAGCTTGGCCACTTCCTGCATCGGTCCCCAGCCGAACTGGTTGCGCTCGTGCACCATGGCAGGTGTCATGCACAGCGACAGGAGTGCCACGCCGATCAGCCCCACGTCGCGCACCAGGCCGGGCAAGCCCACCTCGGTGCCCATCACGTCAAACACCACGGCCGACTTCCACAATCCGCTCATCAGCACCAGGCACACCACCACGCCCAGCAGCACGAAATTGAACTTGCCGTCAAAACCCAGCTGGGTGGGCGTGGCGTTGTCCGGCGTGGGATCGACGGCCTTGCGCTCGCCATTGCGGCTGGCATACCAGCTGTCCAGCAGATAGAAGATCACCAGCAACACACCGACCAGAAACAGCGTTTCGGAGAAGATCTGGCGCAAGGTCCAGGTGAACTCCACCCCCTTCAGAAAACCCAGGAACAGCGGTGGATCGCCCAGCGGGGTGAGCGAGCCTCCCGCATTGGAGACAATGAAGATGAAGAACACCACCACATGGGCCACATGCTTGCGGTTGTCGTTGGCACGGATCAGCGGGCGGATCAGCAGCATGGACGCGCCCGTCGTTCCCATGAAGCTGGCCAGCACCGCGCCAATGGCCAGGATACCGGTGTTCAGCAACGGCGTGCCACGCAGATTGCCACGGATGTAGATGCCACCCGCCACCGTGTACAGCGCTGTCAGCAGGATCACGAACGGCACATACTCCGCCACCAGCGCATGCACCAGGTGCACACCGGCGGTGCCGGCACCGAATGCCAATGCAAACGGAAGCAGAAAAGCCAGAGCCCAGGCGGCGGTGATCTTGCCGAAATGGTGGTGCCACACCGTGGGCGCCAGCAGCGGCATCAGCGCAATCGACAGCAGGACGCCTGCAAAAGGCACACCCCACAGCACGGACAGCGCAGCGCCATCGATTTCCGCCGCCATGGCAGCGCCGGGCAACAGGCCCACCAGTCCCAGCAGGCCAAGGCCCGCGCTGCGCAGATGCTTCATTGGGATATTCCTTATTTTGTCTCTTTGTAATTGTTGACGCAGATACCGCCCCCTGGCGCATCGCCTGGCCGCATCTGCGCACCCGATCATGCCGTGGGAGCGATGTCAAATACCTGACGCAGATACGCCAGGTACTTCTGGTCGTCGCACATGCTTTTTCCCGGTGTGTCCGACAGCTTGGCCACGGGCTGTCCGTTGCAGCGCGTCATCTTGATGACGATCTGCAGCGGCTCATAGCCCAGGTCGTTGGTCAGATTGGTGCCGATGCCAAAGGCGAGCAGACAGCGGCCATGGAAACGCCGGTACAGCTCGATGGTGCGCGGGATGGTCAGCGCGTCACTGAAGATCAGTGTCTTGGTCAGCGGATCGACCCGGTTGTCGCGGTAATGCGCCAGCAGGCGCTCCCCCCAGGCGAACGGGTCGCCGCTGTCGTGGCGTGCGCCATCGAACAGCTTGCAGAAATACAGATCGAAATCGCGCAGAAAGGCGTTCATGCCGTACACATCGGACAGCGCAATGCCCAGATCCCCACGGTACTCCCGCGCCCAGGATTCAAAGCCGTAGATCTGGCTGTCGCGCAGGCGCGGGCCCAGCGCCTGGCAGGCCTGCAGGTACTCATGCGCCATGGTGCCCAGCGGCAAGATGCCCAGTTCCTTGGCAAACAGCACATTGCTGGTGCCGGCAAACTGCCCGGGACCATGGCCTGGGGCTGGCCGCTGCTCGCCCGCACCCAGATCCCGGCACAGGGTGCGCAGCACCTCTTCGTGCCAGCTGCGCGCAAAGCGCCGGCGCGTGCCGTAATCCGCAATCTTCAGGTGTTCCAGCCCTTCGCCGCGCATCTGGGCAATCTTGGCCTGCAGCCGCGCGCGGCCTTCGTCCCAATCCGGCCGGGGCTGGGTATTGCGGAAATACACCTCGTTGACGATGGCCAGCACCGGGATTTCAAAAAGGATGGTGTGCAGCCAGGGCCCCTGGATGGTGATGTCGATCTCGCCCGTGGGCAGCGGCGTGACCTGGATGTACTTTTCATTGAGGCGGAACAGCCCCAGAAAATCCACAAAATCACTCTTGATGAAGCGCAGCGAACGCAGGTAATCCAGCTCATCGGTGGTGAAGCTGAGGCTGCACAACTGGCGGATCTCGTCCCGAATCTCTTGCACCAGGGGGGCCAGCTGCACGCCCGGATTGCGGCACTTGAACTTGTACTCCACGGCAGCACCGGGGAACTGGTGCAACACCACCTGCATCATGGTGAACTTGTACAGGTCGGTGTCGAGCAGGCTGTGGATGATCATGGAAAGTGCGCTCGCATGGCGGCGCGATCGAAACAGAGGGCACAGTGTAGGCCAAGCGGGCACCGACCCGGGCAAAACCGCGCTGCGCACGCATAGCCATCCAAATCACCGCCCATGCAACTGTGGTGATCCTGGGCAGCTATCAAATTCATTGCAGCTGCGCGCCGGCACAGCCCCGGCAGGCCCCGGTACATGCACTAGGCATGCCCTGGCGCTTCAGACGGCGGCCGCGGCGGCTGCGGGCTGCAAGGCCTGCAGAACCCGCCGCAGCGCCTCCGGCAACGGCTTGGGACGGCGCGTGGTGGCATCAACATACACATGCACAAAATGGCCGGCCGCCGCCGATTCCTCGCTGCCCTCGGCAAAAATGCCCACCTCGTAGCGCACGCTGCTGCCGCCCAACCGGGCCACGCGGATGCCGGCCTCCACTTTCTGCGGATAGGCCAGGGAGGCAAAGTAGTTGCACTGCGTCTCCACCACCAGACCGATGGTGTCTCCTCCCTGGAAGTCCAGCACCCCTTGCTCAATCAGGTGAGCGTTCACGGCCGTGTCGAACCAGCTGTAATAGACGACGTTGTTCACATGGCCGTAGACATCGTTGTCCGACCAGCGCGTGGTGATGGGCAGGAACACCGGGTAGCTGGAGCGCAGCTGGGCACTGGGCCGCCCCGCAGCGGCAGCAGAAGAAGCGGCAGAAGGTTCAGAAAAGGAAGCTGGCTTGTCGTTCATGGCGGACATTGTGTGGCTCCACCCGCAAGCCGCCTATCGGGCAAAACGTGGTTTTGTGGCCGCGCAACACCCCTGGCACCGGCCGCCCATCCGGCTTTCTGTGTATGGAAAACCGCATTTGGGTAAATATTTGATGCAGCGCAGCAAAAACACTTGCGCGAAATCCGACACTGCATAAAATTCAGTCATGCTGCAGCGCAACATAAATTCTTGAAGCCCGCAGTTGTGACGCAACTGGCCAGCGTATGGCCACCCAACCTGGAGAACCACAATGTCCCTGACCGCTGACCAAATCCTGAGCGCACAAAAAGCCAACCTGGAAACCCTGTTTGGCCTGACCTCCAAGGCCTTCGAAGGCGTGGAAAAGCTGGTGGAGCTGAATGTGACGGCCACCCGCGCCGCCCTGAACGAGGCCGCCAGCCACACCCAATCCCTGCTGAGCGTGAAGGACGCGCAAGAGCTGCTGCAGTTGCAAGCCAACCTGTTCCAGCCCCTGGCCGAAAAGACCGCCGCCTACAACCGCCACCTGTACAACATCGCTTCGGCCACCAGCGGCGAATTCTCCAAGACCTTTGAAGAAAAGGCTGCCGAGCTGCAAAAAAGCTTCTCCAGCCTGGTGGACAGCACCGCCAAGAACGCTCCCGCCGGTTCCGAAACCGCCGTGGCCGTGATGAAGAGCGCCGTGTCGGCCGCCACCAATGCCTTCGAAAGCATGCAAAAGGCCGTGAAGCAAGCTTCCGACATGACCGAAGCCAACATCAATGCAGTGGCCTCCACCGCCACCCAAGCCGCTACGGCCGCCAGCCGCAAGCGCTAAGCCCTGGACATGCCGACGCGATGGCCTTTGACAATCATCTAGGGATTACCCTATAATCGCGCCATCGCCTGGAGCACCACCGTGCTTCATGGCACCAGTTGTCTCCTTGGATCCTCTCGAAACCCCCGTTTCTTGGATCCTTTCAAACCCGGTCTTTGACCGGGTTTTTTTTTGCCTCGGCCAGGGCTTGCCGGTCGCACTGCTTGATCGCCCACAACAACTGCGGGCTTGTGGTTAAGAAAGATTCGCGTTCAGACTATCATGCGCCCTCATTTCCTTCTTTTGTTTTGCACTGAAAGTCCATCCATGCAGCACGCTTTGAAAGCCCTTGTTTCCGCTTGTGCCCTGGTCGTTGCCGGCCATGCGCTGGCCCAGGAGCAGGTGGTGAACCTGTATTCGGCCCGCCACTACAACACCGACGAAGAGCTGTACACCGGCTTCACCAAGGCCACGGGCATCAAGGTCAACCGCGTGGATTCCGACGATGCAGGCATCATTGCCCGCCTGAAGGCTGAAGGCGCCGCCTCACCCGCCGACGTGATCCTGATGGTCGACGCCGCGCGCCTGTACCGTGGCGAGAAGGACGGCCTGTTCCAGCCCATCCACTCGGCAGCGCTGAACAACGCCATCCCCGCCAACCTGCGCAGCAAGCCTGAAGCCGATGGCGGCATCAGCTGGTTCGGCTTCTCCACCCGCGCCCG
This sequence comes from Comamonas sp. UBA7528, assembly GCF_002479375.1. Taxonomy (NCBI): domain Bacteria; kingdom Pseudomonadati; phylum Pseudomonadota; class Betaproteobacteria; order Burkholderiales; family Comamonadaceae; genus Comamonas; species Comamonas sp. UBA7528. The sequence goes on along the minus strand of NZ_DLMU01000002.1, from coordinate 189,520 downwards.
GGTGGTGGTCTACAACAAGGCCAAGGTGCAGCCCGCCGACGTGGCCACCTACGAAGCGCTGTCCGACCCCAAGAACAAGGGCAAGATCTGCATCCGCTCCGGCTCCCACCCCTACAACCTGAGCATGTTCGGCGCCGTGACCGAGCACATGGGCGAGGCCAAGGCCGAAGCCTGGCTCAAGGGCATCAAGGACAACCTGGCCCGCGCCCCCAAGGGTGGTGACACCGACCAGATCAAGGCCGTGGCCGCTGGTGAATGCGATATCGCCGTGACCAACAGCTACTACCTGGCACGCCTGATGCGCTCGGCCAACCCGGCCGATGTGCAGGTCACCGAAAAGGTCGGTGTGGTGTTCCCCAACCAGGACAGCTACGGTACCCACATGAACATTGCCGGCGGTGCGGTGGCCAAGCACGCCAAGCACAAGGACAACGCCGTCAAATTCCTGGAATACCTGGCCAGCCCGGCCGCCCAGAACTACTTTGCCAACGGCAACAACGAATGGCCCACCGCCAAGGGCGTGGCCGTGGACAACCCCGCACTCAAGGCCATGACCCAGGGCAAGCCCTTCAAGAGCGAAACCATCCCGATCTCGGCCGTGGGCGCCAACATGGTCAAAGTGCAACAGATGCTGGACCGCGTCGGCTTCCAGTAAACCGCCCCTCCCTGTGCAATCCACCCGGCCCTGGCCGGGTTTTTTGTTGCATCCACGGGACAGGGCCGCACCCCATCACCCCGCATAATTGACGTATACGTCACATACCAACAGGAGACACCATGGACATTCAAGGCAAGGTTTTCATCGTCACCGGCGGCGCTTCAGGCCTGGGTGAAGGCACGGCCCGCATGCTGGCCGCCAAGGGCGGCACCGTTGTCATCGCCGACATGCAGCAGGAAAAAGGCGAAGCCGTGGCAGCAGACATTGGCGGCGCCTTTGTGCGCTGCGATGTCAGCAACGAAGCCGACGGCCAGGCCGTGGTGGCCAAGGCCGTGTCGCTGGGCAAGCTGATGGGCCTGGTCAACTGCGCGGGCATTGCCCCGGCCGAAAAGACCGTGGGCAAGAACGGGCCCCACAGCCTGGCGCTGTACCAGAAGGTGATCACGGTGAACCTGATCGGCAGCTTCAACATGATCCGCCTGGCCGCCGATGCCATGAGCAAGAACGAGCCGGAAAGCACCGGCGAGCGCGGCGTGCTGATCTCCACCGCCAGCGTGGCGGCCTACGACGGCCAGATCGGCCAGGCAGCCTATGCCGCGTCCAAGGGCGGCGTGGTCGGCATGACACTGCCCATTGCCCGTGATCTCGCACGCAACGGCATCCGCAACATGACGATTGCCCCCGGCATCTTTGGCACACCCATGCTGTTCGGCATGCCCCAGGAAGTGCAGGATGCGCTGGCTGCCGGCGTGCCCTTCCCCAGCCGCCTGGGCACGCCCCAGGACTACGCCAAGCTGGCCTGCCACATCCTGGAAAACGACATGCTCAACGGCGAGGTGATCCGCCTGGATGGCGCAATCCGCCTCGCTCCGCGCTGATTGACTGCCGCAGATCGGCACGGCAGCCGCTGCGTCTCCCCTGTCCTCCGGCCGATCTGGCTTTTGGTGACCGGAACCGTTCAAACCCATGCGGCAGGTGCTCAGGCCGTGACGGGGCACCCCTTCTGCACAGCAGGCACAAAAAAGCCAACCGGTCGGTTGGCTTTTTTGCAGCGTGCTTACCAAGCGCCTCACGGCTTCATGCTGGGCTGCGCCTCTTCCGGCGTGGCGGCGTGGTTGCGGCTCTGGAGCGCCGGGGCAAAACTCTTTTCCGGGTTCTGCAGCGTCTGGTTGATCTCGATGCCCTTGCGGTAGTAGTCCTCCTCGATCACCGGATCAGGACTGTGCACCGCAATCCAGAACGTGGTCAGGCCGGCAATCACCACGATGATCGGCCCAGCCAGCACCAGCCACACATGGCCAAACTTCCACCACGGCGCGGCGGATTTTTCAGGGCTGACTGCTTGTTGCGTTGTTGTCGTCATAGAACGTCTTTCTGGCGCCATGGAACGCCTGGGTCAAACTTCTCTGCGGTGCCCGGGCCCTTGGCCGCAGGCACCTGCACGGTTCAGCGGGGCACGATGAACACCGATTTCTCGCTCACCTTGCCCTGGCCGCTCACGGCATCGATATCGAAATACACCGGATGCGAACCCGCAGGCGCCGAGCCATACGGAATCTGCACCCGCACCGCCACGCCACGCGTTTCGGCGGGCAGCACCACCACCTCGGTTTCCGATGCTACCGCGATACCTTCCAGGCCATGGGCGCGTACCCGGTAGGTCTGCTCGGTCTCGGTCGCGTTCATCACCTGCAGGCGGAACACGTTCTCCAGCTTGCCGCCGGCGGCAATGCGCGCCAGCGATGCGCGGTCGCGGATCACATCCACCTTCAAAGGCTCGCGCAGCGACAGACTGACCACCATGGCCACGGCCAGCGCTATCAGCACGCCGGAATAGATCAGCACGCGCGGACGCAGCACACGGCGCAGGATCTGCGCATGCTTCCAGCCCTGTGCGACGCCATTTTGCGTGGTCAGGCGGATCAGACCGCGCGGGTAATGCATGTTGTCCATGATGCTGTTGCACGCATCGATGCACAGGCCGCAGCCTATGCATTCGTACTGCAGGCCGTCACGGATGTCGATCCCCACCGGGCACACCTGCACGCAGAGCTTGCAGTCGATGCAGTCGCCCAGGCCCTGGGCCTTGTAGTCCACATTCTTCTTGCGCGGGCCGCGGTTCTCGCCGCGCACCGGGTCGTAGCTGACGATCAGCGTGTCCTTGTCGAACATGGCGCTCTGGAAACGCGCATAGGGGCACATGTACTTGCACACCTGCTCACGCATATACCCGGCATTGCCATAGGTGGCAAAGCCATAGAACAGCACCCAGAAGATCTGCCAGCCGCCTTGCAGCGCCAGCAGTTCCACGCCCAGCTCGCGGATGGGCACGAAGTAGCCCACAAAGGTGAAGCCCGTCCACACGGACAGGACGATCCACAGCAGCTGCTTGGTGGATTTCTTCCAGATCTTCTCGAACGTCCAGCCCCCCTGGTCCAGGCGGATGCGCGCGCTGCGCTCGCCTTCGACCTTCTGCTCGATCCACATGAAGATTTCGGTGTACACGGTTTGCGGGCAGCTGAAGCCACACCACAGTCGCCCTGCAACGGCCGTGAACAGAAAAAGCGCCAGGGCGCAGATGATCAGCAGACCCGCCAGGTAGATGAAATCCTGCGGGTACAACACCAGGCCGAACAGATAGAAGCGCCGCGCGCCCAGATCGAACAGCACCATCTGGCGCTGCCCCCACTCCAGCCATGGCAGGCCGTAGAAGATGATCTGCGTGAGGAACACCAGGGCCCAGCGCCAGCGCATGAAGAGGCCGCTGATGGAGCGGGGGTAGACACGTTTGTGCGCCTCATAGAAGCTGCGGGGCTGCTCTGCAGCCTGGATGGGGATGACCTTCTTGGGGGCCTTATCCTCTTTGATCGAAGTCATGGGGCAACTCTCATTCTCAATTCGCCAATGAAAAAAGGCGGCACTCGCGTGCCGCCTCGTTCATCGAGGATCAGTTTGCCGATCCCTGTTTGTGCGAGAAATTCCACACATAGGCGGTCAACACATTGACCTGGGCCGGTGTCAGCTTGCCTTCCTGGGCAGGCATCTGGTTCATCTTGCCGTTGGTGACCATGTCCACAATGGCTTGTTCACCCCAGCCATGCAGCCAGACGTCATCGGTCAGGTTGGGCGCACCCAGCATGGTGTTGCCCTTGCCGTCCATGCCGTGGCAGGCTGCGCAGGTGGTGAACTTGGACTTGCCCAGCGAAGCCTTCACGGAATCGTGGGGGCTGCCCGACAGGCTCAGCACATAGTGGGCCAGGTTGCGCACGTCTTCCGGCGAACCCACCGCCTCGGCCTGGGGCGGCATCATGCCGATACGGCCCTTGGCAATGGTTTCGTGGATGCGGTCAGGGGTGCCACCGTGCAGCCAGTCACCATCGGTGAGGTTGGGGAAGGACTTGCCGCCGCGTGCGTCAGAGCCGTGGCACTGGGCGCAGTTGTTCATGAACAGGCGCTCGCCAATGGCCATGGCCTGGCTGTCCTTGGCAATGTCCTCGGTCGACATGGCCGTGAAGCGCGCATACAGCGGCTCCAGATCGGCCTTGGCCTTCTCGACTTCCTTGTCATAGGCGCCGGTCTGGCTCCATTGCAGCTTGCCGGTGTACGAACCCAGGCCGGGGTACATCGCCAGGTACATCAGGCTGAAGACCACGGTGATGATGAACAGCCACATCCACCAACGGGGCATGGGGTTGTTCAGCTCACGCAGGTCTTCGTCCCAGACGTGGCCGGTGGTGTTGTCTTCGTCCGACACCACCTTCTTACGGGCCGTGACAAACAGCAGGATCAGGCAGGCCAGGATGCCCACCATGGTGATGCCTGAGACGTATACCGACCAGAAATTGTTTACGAAATCGCTCATGGGATGTTCTCGTTCTGGTGGAGAAATCAGTCTTGATCAAATGGCAGCATGGCCGCCTCTTCGAATCGGGTCTGGTTGCGGCGGGCATAAGCCCACCACCAGATGCCCACGAAACACGCCAGCGATGCCAGCGTGGCCACGATGCGCATGGTGGTGATATCCATGACCCTCTCCCCTTACTTCAGTGCGGTGCCCAGACCTTGCAGATAGGCGATCACAGCCTCCATCTCGGTCTTGCCCTTGACTTGTTCCTCGGCACCAGCGATTTCCTCGTCGGTGTATGGCACGCCCACCGTGCGCAGTGCGCTCATGCGCTGTGCCACCACGGTATGGTCCACCGCGCTGGTGGCCAGCCACGAGTACGCAGGCATGTTGGACTCGGGCACCACGTCACGCGGGTTGTTCAAGTGGATGCGATGCCATTCATCGCTGTACTTGCCGCCCACGCGGTGCAGGTCGGGACCGGTACGCTTGGAGCCCCACTGGAAGGGGTGGTCGTACACGAACTCGCCTGCCACCGAGTAGTGGCCGTAGCGCATGGTTTCAGCGCGGAAGGGACGGATCATCTGCGAGTGGCAGTTGTAGCAACCTTCGCGCAGATAGACGTCACGGCCCATCAGTTGCAGCGGCGCGTAAGGCTTGACACCTTGCACGGCTTCCGTCGTGGACTTCTGGAAGAACAGCGGCACGATTTCCACCAGGCCACCCACCGCCACCACCAGCAGGATCAGGACGATCATGAGGAAGTTGCTGGTTTCCACCTTCTCGTGGGAAAAGCCCTTGTTATTAGATGCAGACATATTGGCTCCTCAAGATCAGGCGTGTGCGGGGTTCACGGCCACCACGGGCACCTTGACGGCACGGCCCGAGATCGCAGTCATCCAGACGTTCCATGCCATCACCAGCATGCCGGCCAGGTACAGCAGACCACCCACCACACGGATCACGTAGAAGGGATAGGTCGCCTTCACGCTTTCCACGAAGGTGTAGGTCAGGGTGCCGTCGGGATTGACAGCGCGCCACATCAGACCTTGCATCACACCGGCAATCCACATCGCAGCGATGTACAGCACGATGCCGATGGTGGCCATCCAGAAGTGCAGCTCGATGGCAGGCACGGAGTGCATCTTTTCGCGGCCGAACAGGCGCGGCACCAGGTAGTACAGCGAGCCCATGGTGATCAGACCCACCCAGCCCAGGGCACCGGAGTGCACGTGGCCCACGGTCCAGTCGGTGTAATGCGACAGGGCATTCACAGTCTTGATGGCCATCATCGGGCCTTCGAAGGTGGACATGCCGTAGAACGACAGGGACACGATCAGGAAGCGCAGGATGGGGTCGTCACGCAGCTTGTGCCAGGCGCCCGACAGGGTCATCACACCGTTGATCATGCCGCCCCAGCTGGGAGCCAGCAGGATCAGCGAGAACAGCATGCCCACGGACTGGGTCCAGTCAGGCAGCGCGGTGTAGTGCAGATGGTGAGGACCCGCCCACATGTAGGTGAAGATCAGGGCCCAGAAGTGCACGATCGACAGGCGATACGAGTACACGGGACGACCTGCCTGCTTGGGCACGAAGTAGTACATCATGCCCAGGAAACCTGCGGTCAGGAAGAAGCCCACGGCATTGTGACCGTACCACCATTGCACCATGGCGTCTTGCACACCGGCGTAAGCCGAGTAGCTCTTGAGCAGGCCGGCCGGGATGGCGGCGCTGTTCACGATGTGCAGCAGGGCCACGGCGATGATGAAGGCGCCGAAGAACCAGTTGGCCACATAGATGTGCTTGACCTTGCGAATGCCGATGGTGCCAAAGAACACCACGGCGTAGGCCACCCACACCACTGCGATCAGGATGTCGATGGGCCACTCCAGCTCGGCATATTCCTTGCCGGAGGTGTAGCCCAGCGGCAGCGTGATGGCGGCCAGCAGGATCACCAACTGCCAACCCCAGAAGGTGAAGGCTGCCAGTTTGGGCAGAAACAGCTTCGTGTGGCAGGTTCGCTGCACCACGTAGTAGCTGGTCGCGAACAGCGCACAGCCACCAAACGCAAAAATCACCGCATTGGTATGCAGTGGTCGCAAACGGCCGAAACTCAGCCAGGGAATACCGAAGTTGAGTTCGGGCCAGGCCAGCTGGGACGCGACAAGCACGCCCACTGCCATACCAACCACCCCCCATACCACGGCCATGATTGAAAACTGCCGAACAACTGTATCGTCGTAATGGACAGCATTAGTTTTTAGAGAATCCATCGGGTACCTCTTAATTAGCACTGAAAGTGTTCACCGTTTCGCGTTTTGGTGTGTTGACGATCATCAATCGTCACGAAGAATGCGCTCCCCTTCTTGCTCCACGCTCTCAAACTGACCGCGGTACACCGCCCACCACAGGGCCGCCAGAATCGCCAGCACCAGTGCCACCGAGAGAGGAATGAGTAAATACAGAATGTCCATCAACGGACTCCAAGAAGCGGGGGCGCAGCCGGCGCAGCCACAGCACGCTGTGCACTTTCAGCCACTGCATCCGAGGTATGCAAAACAGGTAATTGCCGGGTCAGGCGCGCCGCATTGAGCACCACCAGCAGCGAGCTCAGCGCCATGCCCAGCCCAGCCAGCCAGGCCGGCATCCAGCCCATCACCGCCAGGGGAATGCTCAGCGCGTTGTAGCCGGCGGCCCACAACAGGTTCTGGCGCACGATGCGCAGCGTCTTGCGCGCCAGCAGCGTGGTCTGGGCAATCAGGCCCAGGTCATCGCCCAGCACCACAAAATCCGAGCGGGACTGCGCCAGCGGCACGGAGCGGCCAAAGGCAAAGGACACATGGGCACCTGCCAGCACCGGGCCATCGTTCAGGCCGTCCCCCACCATGGCCACATGCCGGCCCTGGGCCTGCAACGCCCGCAGGGCATCCAGCTTGTCTTCCGGCGAGCACTCTCCTTGCACATGGGCAATGCCGGCGGCGCGTGCCATCTGCTGCACGGCCGCATCGCGGTCGCCGGAAAGCAGGTGGATCTCCATGCCAGCCTGCGCCAGCGCGGTCACAGTGGCCTGCGCTTCAGGGCGCAGACCTTCGCTCAACTCCACAAAACCCCAGGGCTGCAGGGCAGCGTCCCCCTGCTCTGCGGCCAGATACACGCACTGGCGGCCATCCTGGGGCTGGCCCTGGCCTGCAAACGCCCAGGACCCCAGGCGCAGCGTATGCACCACGCCCTGCGGGTTCTGCAACCGCGCACGCATGCCTGCGCCGGCCACTTCCTGCGCCTCCAGCAAGGTCCAGCCCGGCGCATCCGCCGCCTGTTCGCGCGCCGCCTGCACCACGGCCCGCGACACCGGGTGCACCGACTGCGCGCCCACCAGGGCGGCCAGCGCCAGCACAGGTGCAGATGCCTGCCCGGCAGCGGGTTGGACCTGCAGCACGTGCATGCCGTCCTGCGTCAAGGTGCCGGTCTTGTCAAAGACCAGTGTATCGGCCTCGGCCAGGGTTTCCAGGGCCTGCAGATTGCGCACCAGCACCCCGTGGCGCGCCAGGCTGCCCGCTGCCGACAGCATGGCCACCGGCGTCGCCAGGGACAGTGCGCAGGGACAGGTCACGATCAGAATGGCCACCGCCACCATCATGGCGTGGCCCGGATCGCTGGGCCACCAGTACACGCCGGCGGCCAGTGCCGCCAGCATCACTACCACCAGGAACGGCTTGGCCACACGGTCCGCAAGCTGTGCCAGGCGCGGCTTCTGCGAGGCCGCGCTTTCCATCAGCTCCACGATCTGGGCAAAGCGGGTCTGCGCACCCACCATGTCAACCGCCACTTCGACCGGGCCACCCAGGTTGAAACTGCCGGCCGTCACCGTATCGCCCACCACCTTGCGCACGGCCGTGGACTCCCCGGTCAGCAGTGCTTCATCCGCATGGGTCTGGCCTTGCACCAGCTGCCCGTCGGCGGGGAAAGCCTCGCCAGCCAGCACCCGCACCACATCGCCGGCCTTCAGTCGGCGCACCGTCACGCGCTCCCAGCCGCCATCGGGCAGACGGCGCTCCACGCTGTCGGGCAGGCGGTTCATCACCGCTTCCAGCGCACCGGCCGTCTTGTCGCGCAGGCGCAGCTCCAGCCAGCGGCCGGACAGCAGGAAGAACACGAACATGGTCAGCGAGTCGTAATAGACCTCTTTGCCGAACGGCCCCGCCGGATCGAACGTGCCCATGGAGCTGACGACAAAGGTGATCAACATGCCCAGCGCCACCGGCAGGTCCATGCTGATGCTGCGCGTGCGCAGATCGCGCCACGCACTGCGAAAGAAAGGTCCGCAGGCAAACAGCACCACGGGAATCGAGATCACCCACGAAGCCCAGCGCAGCAGGGTTTCCATCTCCAAGGTCAGATCGCCCGGCTTGGCGTCATAGGCCGGCCATGCGTACATCATCACCTGCATCATGCAAAAGCCGGCCACCAGCCAGCGCCACAGCGCACGGCGGTTTTCGGCCTGGCGCAGCTCGCGCGCATGGGCGTCGCGCGCAGGCAACACCCCATAGCCCGCTTTCTGGATGGCGGCCATCCATTGCGAAGGGCGTACCAGAGAGGGGTTCCACTGCACCTTCGCGCGGTGGGTGGAGCCGCTGACATCGGCCCGTTGCACGCCAGGCACGGTGCGCAAGGCTTCCTCGATGGTCAGCGCGCAGGTGGCGCAGTGCATGCCGCCCAGCACCACGTTCGATTCCCAGAGGGGAACCTGCAGCGGATCGGCAACGTCGGCCTGCGCAGCGGGCGCACCTGCAGGGCGCCCGAACGAGCCCCACTCCAGCGGATCATCGAGCAGGGCGATGTTGCCGGGGACCTCCAGGCGGCCTGAATCAAGCACGGTCCGCTCCATTGCCTGCGATGGATTCAGGGTTTCGTGGGACATGGTTCAAGCGTAATGGGCGCGATGATAAGCGTATTGATGTGCATCAAGACCACCCTTGGCGATCGCTCTAAGCTTTGACCTGTCCACTTGCCATTAAGGAGATAACTCATGTACGAACGCATTTTGGTGGCCACCGACGGCTCCCCCCTTTCCGACAAAGCTGTCGCCAACGCCCTGTCGCTGGCCAAGCTCTGCGGTGCCTCGCTGGTGGCCTTGAAAGTGGTTCCCCGCTATCCGCGCAGCTATCTGGAAGGCGGTGTCACCGTGGACAACGCCGAAATCAAGCGCATCGAGGCGCAGTGGGCCGAGCAGGCGCAGGCCATGCTGGACAAGGTCAAGGCCGAAGGCAAAGCCGTGGGCGTGACGGTCAAGACCAGCATTGCCAAGTCCGACCTCGTGGCCGAAGCCATCATGTCGGCAGCCACCAAGCAAAAAGCCGACCTGATCGTGATGGCCTCGCACGGCCGCAAGGGCCTCAAGCGCCTGCTGCTGGGCAGCGAAACGCAGCATGTTCTCACGCACTCGCAGATCCCCGTGCTGGTGCTGCGCTAAGGCGCAGACCCCTGCTGGGTCGCTAATGCGGTCTTAATGTGACAAAGGGGCCGCATGCGGCCCCTTTGGTGCTTGTTTATTGCCTGCTTCGTGCTGGTTGTTCGGTGCTTGCTTTGCGGCAGCGGCAGGCCGCAGCGATGCCACCACATCCTCTGCACAACGTGCACCACACCCGGTCAGAACTGCGGTTTGCGCTTTTCCAGAAAGGCGTGAATACCTTCGCGGTGTTCCGCATCATCGGCATAGGCATAGGGCTGCACCACCGCCGGTACCCCGCCCTGGGCAAGGCTGCGCATCGCCTGCTTGTTCAGGCGCGCCGCCAGTGGCGACAAGGCCGCCACCTTCTCGGCCGTTGCCTGCACCACGGCGTCCAGCTGCTCCGCAGCCACCACCGGCCCCAGAAAACCGTGCTGCGCCATCTCGGCGGCAGAAAACACGGCCGCTTCCAGCAGCATGCGGCGCGCCACCATGCTGCCCACTTCCCGCCCCACCAGCTCCAGTTCGCGGGGCGCCATTGGAAAGCCCAGCCTGGCAATCGGTGCGCCGAATTTGGCGTCCTCGGTCGCCACGCGCAGATCGCAGCAGCTGGAGATTTCCACCCCAGCGCCCATGCAGGCGCCGCGGATCGCGGCCACCACCGGCACCGGGCAGTCCAGCAAGGCCTGCAGCCCACCCCAGACTTCGCCTTCGTGGAAATGCGTCAGCTGCGCCTCGTCAAAGCGAAAGCCCGGGTACTCGGCGATATCGCCGCCGGCGCAAAAAGCCGCGCCCTCCCCTTGCACCACCAGGCAGCGCACATCGCTGCGGGCATTCACGGCCTGCAGGGTCTCGCGCAGTGCCACCCACATGGCGCGCGACATGGCATTGAGCTTGCCCGGGTGGTCGATGCCCACACGCCAGATGCCGGCATGCTGCGGCTGCGCGCTCCAGGGGCGCAGCGTGATCTGTCCTGTCATGGTGGTACTTTCGGTATCTCAGGGCCGCGCCGCAGCGCCAGTCTCGCGCACAATGCGCGCCCAATGCTTCATCTCATCCTGGAGAAACTGTTTGAACTCCGGGCCGTACAGCCCCGGCCAGGTGGCCCCCATGGCCCGCCACTCCTTCTGCACCGCGGGCGCCACCGCCATGCTGCGGAACACCTCGATAGCCCGCGCCTGCACGGATGCCGGAGTGGCCCTGGGGGCAAAAATGCCGTACCAGGGCATGGACTGGAAATCGTCCAGGCCCAGTTCGTGGGCCGTGGGCACATCGGGCAGCAGCGGCGAACGCTGCGGGCCGGTGACAAACACCGCCCGCAGCCGGTCCGCCTGCAGGTGCGGCAGAGCCGACGCCAGGCCGTCCAGCATCAGCTCCACATTGCCTTGCGCCACATCCAGCATGGCAGGCCCCGAGCCCTTGTAGGGCACATGCTCGAGCAAGGCACCGGTCTCGAGCTTGAACCATTCACCGGCCACATGGTTGGAGGTACCAATGCCGGCCGACGCATAGCGATAGCGCTGGGGCTTGCGCCGCAGCTCGGCCAGCAGCTCGGGCCAGGTGCGCACATTGAGCCGGCGCGGACTGACCAGCAGCACCAGCGGCATCTGGGCCACCAGCGCCAGCGGCGCGAAATCCTCGTACAGATCCACGTCCAGCTGCAACTGCACGGCGCGGGAGGCCAGCATGCTGACGCCGCCCATCAGCAGGTGCGAACCATCGGCCGGGGCTTTGGCCACGTAGGTGGCGCCGGCCGTGCCGCCGCCGCCGCCACGGTATTCCAGGCGCATGGGCTGGCCCGTCTCCCGGGCAAACTGGCGCGCCATGGTCTTGCCCAGCAGAGAAGAATTGCCGCCGGCCGGAAATGGCACGGTCAGCTCCACCTCCTGCTGCGGCCAGCGGCCCACAGCAGGCGGCAGCGGCGCGGTTTTTTGCGCCCACGCCGGGGCGACGGTACCGATGCCTGCGGCGCCCAGTGCTCCCAGCAGCTGTCGACGCAGGCGATCTAGCTCAGGCATGCATCCACCCCATCGTCATTTACCCTTGCACAGAGATTCCATCTCGGCCGACACCGGCAGCTTGCCCTGGGCCAGCAGGGCGCGGTGCTTGTCCAGGCGCTTGAGGTCGTACAGGTAGTTGACCATCAAGCCGAACGCCTGCTTCATGCCCTTGGTCGATGGATCGCCGCCCCAGTTCAAGCGCTCCACCCGGGCGCCGTTGCCCAGGTGAAAGCGTGCCACCGGGTCCAGCGGACGGCTGTCCTTGACCTCCTTGGCCAGGTACTGCGCCGCACACCAGGCCAGCGCCTTGCGCAGCACGGTGTCTTCCTTCCACTCCAGCGCACCGTCGGCTGCGGCGATCAGATCGGCCACCTTGACAGGGGCCTGCGTCTTGAGCGCCTTGGCCACTTCCTGGTGGCGCTTGTCGTCCCACTGCGCCAGCAGCGCATCGCCCTGCTTGGACAACCAGCCACGCAGGCCGGGAATAGGCGAGAGCGTGGCGAAATGCTTCAGCTTGGGGAACTCCGCCAGCAAGGTCTCGACCACATGCTTGATCAGCGAATTGCCAAAGCTCACGCCGCGCAGACCGGTCTGGGTGTTGCTGATGGAATAAAAGATGGCCGTGGTGGCCTTGGCCAGATCCACCGGTGCGGCATGCTCGTCCAGCAATGGCGTGATGCTGGCGGCCATGTGGTCCAGCAGCGCCACTTCCACAAAGATCAGCGGCTCGTTGGGCATCCGCGGATGGAAGAAACCGTAGCAGCGGCGATCGCTGTCCAGGCGGTTCTTCAGGTCGGCCCAGCTGCGGATGTCGTGCACGGCCTCGTACTGGATCAGCTTTTCCAGCAGCGAAGCGGGCGAATCCCAGCTCAGGCGGCGCAGCTCCAGAAACGCCACATCGAACCAGGTGGAAAACAGGTATTCCAGCTCGGCGTCCAGGGCGGCAAAGCGCTTGTCACTCTTGGGCAAGGCCAGCAGCTCGGCACGCAGGTCCACCAGAAAGCGCATGCCGCCTTCGGGCACAGAAAAACGCTGCAGCACCCGCGTGCGCGCCGACACCAGCGCCTTGCGCAAGGCAATCTCGGCCTGGCCTTGCTCGGTGGGGGTCTTGGCTTTTTCGTATTGTGCGCGGGCCGCTTCGATGCGCTGGGCATCCGGGCCAAACAGTTCACACAGCAGCAGCCACAGGTCCTGGCGCTGCGCAGGGGTGACCTGTGCGTACCAGGCCATCACTTCTTTGGCATGGCGTGCACCTTCCACCTCGCTGACCTGCTCGTCGGCCGCAGCACGCAGGTCTTCCAGCAATTTGCGCAGCACATGGGGAGGATTGGCTTCGGCACCACGGCGCAGCGTGGCTTTAAGGCGCTGCGCCAGCGGACGGACGGTGTCGGCACCTGCTTCGGTAGCCGGGGGCGATTTGCGCAGCAAGGACATGCTGCGCGAGAACCATTCGGAAGCAACGTTCATGGAGGCGATCCTGCGAGGCATTGGCTGTAGCGCACCACCACCGCTTTTGCATGCGGGGCAATGCACGTATCCATTATGGGTGGCAGATCGGCAGCGTAGCGGTCACTTCGGAGGCAAGTCCGCAACACTACCTACGCCGTCATCACTACCACAACCATAGCATCTTACGCAGGAACAGAGCGCCTCAGAAACAAATTAGGCAACAAATTGTCGCCAAGCGGTCACAGCTTCTGCGGCAGCGGCTGGGTGCGCTCCGACCAGAGCCACAGCGCCACGCCAGCCACGATCATCGGCACGCACAGCCATTGGCCCATGCTCATGCCCAGCGACAGCAGACCCAGGTAGTCATCGGGCTCGCGGAAGTACTCGGCAATGAAGCGGAAAGCACCATAGCCCAGCAGGAACACCGCGGCCACCTGCCCCTGGCGTCGTTCCTTGCGTGCATACAGCCACAGCAGCACAAACAGCAGCAGGCCCTCCAGCAGGAACTGGTAGATCTGCGAAGGGTGGCGCGGCTGCATGGAGCCGCTTTGCGGGAACACCATGGCCCAGGCCAGCTCCGGGCTGGCAAAGCGGCCCCACAGCTCGCCATTGATGAAATTACCCAGGCGCCCGGCCGCCAGCCCTGTGGGCACGCAGGGCGCCACAAAATCGGCCACCTGCAGCCAGTGGCGCTTGCGCGAATGGGCAAACCACAGCATGGCCCCCACCACCCCCAGCAGACCGCCGTGGAAGCTCATCCCACCTTCCCACACCGCAAAAACCTGCAGCGGGTTGGCCAGGTAAAAGCCGGGCTTGTAGAACAGGCAGTAGCCCAGACGCCCGCCCACGATCACCCCCAGAACGCCCAGGAACAGGATGTCTTCCACATCCTTGCGCGACCAGGCGGTCTCGCCCTGCATGCGGTTGAAGGGCGGGTGGCGCAGGCGGCGCGTGCCCAGCCACAAAAACAGCCCGAAGGCAGCCAGGTAGGTCAGGCCATACCAGTGGATGGCCAGCGGCCCCAGTTGCAGGGCCACGGGATTGATCTGGGGATACATCAGCATGGCGGCCATTGTGCCGCAGCGCTGTAACCCCACGGGCCACACCCCGCACTGCCCGCAGGCGGCAACGGCTCGATGGAAAAAAATGGCAGCGATGGGCACAGATTGGCAGAAAAGGTGGGAAGCATGTCCTTGCGGCCACCGGCCAGGCACCGCACACTGCCGCCATGCCTGCCCACACCAACGCCCCGGTCCTGCCCGCTACCGACAGCCACCAGGTGCTGTGCCTGCTCTACCCGGGCGTGATGAGCCTGGATGTGACCGGCCCCATGCAGGTGTTTGCCACGGCCAATGACGAACGCGCCCGCCACGGCCTGCCGCCCCACTACCGGCTGGTGTTTGCGGCCCAGGCTGCGGGCCCGGTGGCCACCTCGTCCGGGCTGCGGCTGAATGCCGACTGCGGCTGGCGCGATGTGCCGCTGCACCCTGCCACCACCGTGCTGGTCCCGGGCGGGGACGGGGCCGACGCGGCCGCCGCCGACCGTGCGCTGCGCGACTGGCTGCGCCATGCCGCCACGCAGGTGCAGCGCCTGGGCTCGGTCTGCTCCGGAGCGCTGGTCCTGGCCCATGCCGGCCTGCTGGACGGCGTGCACGCCACCACACACTGGCTGCGCATGGCCCAGTTGCGCCAGTGCAGCCCGGCCAGCCAGATCGACAGCGACTGCCTGCACACCTACCACCCGGCACACCCGGTCCAGTCGCGGCGCTTCACCTCGGCCGGCGTCACCGCCGGCATCGACCTGGCGCTGGCCCTGGTGGAGGCCGATCTGGGCCGCCCTCTGGCGCTGGCCGTGGCACGCCACCTGGTGATGTTCATGCGCCGCCCTGGCGGACAGGCCCAGTTCAGCCCCCTGTTGACCCCCGAGACGCAGCACGCCCCCCGACTGACCCAGCTGCTGGAATGGATTCCCAGCCAGATCGCCCAGGACCTGACAGTGGAACAGCTGGCCGCCCAGGCCTGCCTGCCACCGCGCACGCTGGCACGTGTGTTCCAGCGCGAGCTGGGCACCACCCCCGCCCGCTATGTGGAACGCGTGCGGCTGGAAGCCGCCACGGCCCTGCTCAGCCAGCGCCAGGCCTCTGTGGCCACCGTGGCACGGCTGTGCGGATTTGGCCACCCGGAGACGCTGCGTCGCAGCTTTCAGCGCCACCTGGCCATCAGCCCGCAGGCGTTTGCCGAACGCTTTGGCGCGGGCTGAGCACCCTTTCGCTCCACAGCCCTTTCCTCCTGTGCGATGGCGGCAGTCCCCGGACTGCCGGGCTGCTGCATCCCTGCTTTTCCCTGTTTCTGGAGACTGTTCCATGTTGCTGCCCTACCGCTATCCCAGTCTGGCCGTGCTGAGCACCGCCCAGGCCTTGTACTGGAGCTGCTCCATCATCGGTATCACCCTGACCGGTCTGGTGGGCCAGCAGTTGGCCCCCTGGCCGCTGCTGGCCACCTTGCCCCTGGCCCTGCTGGTGACCGGCAGCCTGTTGACGGTGGGGCCGATGGCCCGCTGGATGGCCCGGCATGGCCCGCGCCAGGGTCTGCAGCGCGGTGCGCTGCTGGGGGTGGCGGGCGGCCTGGTCTGCACCGCCAGCATCCACTTGCACAGCTTTGTGCTGCTCAACCTGGGCGTGCTGCTGGTGGGCGCCTACCAGGCATCGGCCGGCTACTACCGTTTTGCGGCATTGGAAGGGGTAGACCCGGCCCACAAAGGGCGTGCAGCCGCATGGGTGGTGGCCGGCGGCATTGCAGCAGCCCTGCTGGCCCCAACGCTGGCCTTGCACAGCCGCCACCTGCTGGCCACGCCGCTGGCAGGCGCCTACCTGGTGCTGGCCTTGCTGGCCGCCACAGCCTGGGCAGTGCTGCAGTGCGTTCCCGTCTCCCGCACACCACCCCCATCTGCTGCACCGGCGGCTGCGGCGGCAACGCAGACTGCGGCCACGTCCATGGAACATGCAGCCATCGCCACCCGCCGCACACTGTGGCAACGCCCCGCCATCCGCCAGGCCCTGCTGCTGACGGCGTGTGCCCACGGGCTGATGATTCTGGTGATGAATGCCACGCCGCTGGCCATGCATGGCCACGGCCATGGGCTGGAGGCTTCGGCCCACGTCATCCAGTGGCATGTACTGGGCATGTTCGTGCCATCGCTGTGGGCCGGCGCGGCGCTGGACCGCTGGGGAGCCCGCCGCGTGGCAGGCCTGGGCGTGGCACTGCTCGCAGCCAGCGCCCTCTGTGCGCTGACCGGCGAATCGCAGCCGCAGTACCTGGCCAGCTCCTTGTTGCTGGGTGCAGGCTGGAACCTGCTGCTGCTGGCCGGCACCACCTTGCTGACCCAGGCTTACCGGCCCGAGGAACGCAGCGTGGCCCAGCCGATGATGGAATGGACCAACAGCGCCGTGGCGGCGAGCATGTCGCTGGCATCGGGCGTGCTGGTGCAGACCCTGGGCTGGCAGGCGGTCAACTGGGCCATGCTGCCAGTGCTGTGCGCCATGGCCTGGTGGCTGCGCCCTGGGGCACTGCCGATGGCGGCCATGCGCACCCCGTGATCTCCACGCCAGTACAAGCCCACAGCCCATCCCCAATGCGAATGCGAGTGCTTAGCGCCCGCATACAGAACGGATTTGCGCGGGAATTCTCCTGCACCGATTTGGGAAAGCCTTGCAGACGCCGGATACTTGGTCCATTACCACTCTCACAGAAGAACAATATGCAAGGCCATCCCGAAGTCATTGACTGCCTGAAAGAACTGCTGCGCGGCGAGCTGGCAGCACGCGACCAGTACTTCATCCACTCCCGCCAATACGAAGACCAGGGCTTCCAGCGCCTGTTTGCCCGCATCGGCCACGAGATGGAAGAAGAGACCATGCATGCCGACGCCATCCTGCGCCGCATCCTGTTCCTGGGTGGCAAGCCCGACATGCGCCCCCACGCTTTCGAGGCGGGCGACACCGTGGAAGCCATGCTGCGCAAGGACCTGGCCGTCGAGTACCAGGTGCGCAACAACCTGCGTGCCGCCATGGCCCTGTGCGAACGCCACGCCGACTACCAGACCCGCGACCTGCTGCTGGCCCAGCTGAAGGACACGGAAGAGGACCATGCTTACTGGCTGGAAAAGCAGCTGGGTCTGATCGAACGTGTCGGACTGCCCAACTACCTGCAAAGCCAGATGGGCGAAGTGGCCTGACGCCAGGACACCGCGGGCTCCACCCGATGGCACGCCTGCAAAAAGCTCCCGGATCGGGAGCTTTTTTTATCGCTGCAGATCCGGTTCAAGCCGCTCTGGATGGCGCGGCCGCTGCAGCACCCGCAGATGGCGCGGTACCACGGAACACCGCTTACTGGGCGGCGTCCATCACCCGCTCCTGCTGCACCAGCTTGCGCACCACGGCAGTGGTCTGCACCACCATCTGCTGCAGCTGGGCAGGTGTTCCCCCCAGAGGATGCACACCCAGCTGGGCCAGCCGGGCGCGCAAGGTGGGTTGCTGCAGCGCCGCATTGGCCGCGGCATTCAGGCGGGCTACCACCGGCTGCGGCGTGCCGGCCGGCACCACCAGGCCAAACCAGGTGATGGCCAGGCTGTTGAGTTCAGGATAGCCCAGTTCGGCCAGGGTCGGCACCTGCGGCAGTGCAGGCACGCGCGCCTCGGCGGCCACCGCAAATGGCTGCAGCAAGCCGTTCTGGAGATGGGGGGCCGACGACGGGTACTGATCGCTCAGCATTTGCGTTTCCCCGCTCAGAACGCTTTGCACCACCGGCCCCATGCCTTTGTAGGGAATGTGGCGCAGCTGCAGGCCCAGGTCGCGGTTGAAGGCCGCCAGAATCAGATGTCCCACGGAACCCACGCCCGATGAGCCCACCGCCCAGCGGTCGCCCTGGGCCTTGGCCGCGCGCACAAAGCTGCTGAAGTCCCTGACCCCCAGCTCGGGCCGGACCGAGAACACCGACGCAATCGATGCCAGCGGCAGCACCGGCGCCAGGTCCTTCAGCGGATCGACCCGCACTTGCGGCAGCACCACCGGGTTCACCGCCAGGGTACTGATGGAGCCCAGGCCCACGGTATAACCGTCTGGTGCCGCACGGGCCACGGCCTCGGCCCCCACCATGCCACCCGCACCGGCCTTGTTTTCCACCACCACGCTCTGCCCCAGCGGCACATGCATGGCCTCGGCCACCAGGCGGGCCACGATGTCGGTCGAGCCGCCCGGAGCAAACGGGACCACCAGCTTGACCGGCCGCTGCGGATAGGCCGGCTGCGCAGCCGTCTGTGCAAAAGCCCCGCCCGGCACCGCACACCCCACCATGCCCAACACCCCGGCCACCACGGCCTGGCGTCTGTTTCTGCTCCACCCACTGCTCACCACAACTCCTTGGCGCAACGCTGCGCGCAGTCCATTATCGATGTCCCGCTGGTGACATATTTCCATGGCAGCCCATACCCAGACTGCCGCCCATGGAAAGCCATGGGCCCTGTTCCGGATCCGGCTCACCTGCCTTCCACACACCCCGACCCTTGGGGCCACGCGATCGGCGGCGCAGCACCGTGGTGGAACCGTTGCGCAGACCACCCAGGAGTCCCTGGCCACACACAGCCGGCCGGCGGTACGCACAGAAACCCATGGATGCCTGGACTTGCGGTACGGAAAAACCGGGCCGCAGTTGCCGCACCTTCCGGATACCGGAAAGCAGGCAGGTCAGCCGGAGTGGACGGCGGGCACACCGGCGGCCACGCCGATGTGCCCGCCGGTGCGGACCGGCAGCCGGCGGTCAACCGGCCCCACCCGATGCCAAGAAAACCGCGCCCGCCCTGCTGCGCGATACGGCTGCACTCCATCCAGGGCCGCAAGGCGACATGCTTGCCAGATACTGACGGGCGCTTCAACTGGCGTAAAGCCTGCAAAAAGGCGCCGCAGCAGCGCTAGCATGGCGGCACTTGTCATCTGGAGTGAATTATGCGTTTCCCCCCTGGCGTACGGTCGCGGCGGTTGGTGCCCTGGCTCGCGCTTGCTGCGGCCATCCTGCTGGCGGTCGCTGCAGCATGGTGGTGGCAGGGGCACCGCCAGACCGGTTCTGGCGGCACGGGAGCTTCCGCACCGGCAGACCCTGGCCGCAGCGGCGCCCGAGGCAGTGCGAACCGAAACGGTGGGGGAGCCACCGCCCAGCCCGTGTCCGTTGGCGAGGTGGACCGACGCGATGTGCGCGTCCTCATCAGCGCCATTGGCACCTTGAATGCCCGGGCCACCGCCGTGGTGCGTGCCAAGGTCTCGGGCGAACTGCAAAAGCTGCACTTCAAGGAAGGCGACGAAGTCAAGGCGGGCCAGTTGCTGGCCGATATCGATCCGCGCAGCTTCCAGGCAGCCCTGGGCCAGGTCCAGGGGGCATTGCAGCGCGACCAGGCACAGCTCAAGAATGCCCAGCTGGATCTGCAGCGCTACCAGGCACTGCTCGCCCAGGATTCGATTGCCAGCCAGCAGGTCGATACCCAGGCCGCACTGGTACGCCAGCTGCAAGGCACGGTGGCGGCAGACCAGGGGCAGGTGGACGCCGCCAGACTGCAGCTCAGCTACACCAAGGTGACAGCCCCCATTGCGGGCCGGCTGGGTCTGCGCCAGGCGGACCTGGGCAATGTGGTGAACCCGTCGGACGCCAATGGGTTGGTCACCATCACCCAGGTGCGGCCGATTGACGCCGTGTTTGCCATCCCCGAGGCCCATGTCAACACCCTGGCACCGCAACTGGCCCAAGGCGCCGAACTGCCAGTCGAGCTGTGGGATCGAGAGCAAAAGCAGCTGCTGGGCAAAGGCCGCCTGAATGCGCTGGACAACGCCATCGACACCACCACTGGCACCGTCAAGGCCAAGGCAGCGTTCGCCAATGCTGCAGGCAGCCTGTTTGCCAACCAGTTCGTCAATGTCCGGCTGCAGGTCAATCGACTGGAACAGGTGCTGACCGTGCCTGCCACGGCCGTGCAGAACAACTATGTGTATCTGGTGCAGGCCGACCACACGGTCACACAGCGCAAGATCAAGGTCGGCGTGACCGATGGCGATCGCGTCAGTGTGCAAGGAGAGTTGCAGCCGGGCGACCAGGTGGTCACCGATGGCATCGACCGCCTGCGCGAGGGCGCACCGGTCACGGTGATTGCCGCGGGCAAGGTGCAGCAGGTCGACCAGGCCGTGCAGGACGCCGCCAGCCAGCCGCGCAGCATGCGCAATCTGACGCCCGCACAGCGCGAACAGGTTGCCAAGATGAGCCCCGACGAGCGCAAGGCCTTCTTCCAGAAGCTGCGGGCCGAGCGGGCGGGCAACGCTGCAAATGGCAGTGCCGGTGCCGCAGGATCGGCGCCCGCCGGGCAGCCCGGCGCCGCCGCGCCATCGGGACCGTCCGGCACGGGCGCGGGCAACGCGGCGGCCGGCGCCAGCGGTGGCCGTTGACACGGTCGTATGTGAACGGACCCGTACCAGACACACACGCCACCAGCGTCTTCGGTCACCATGAATCTCTCCCGCCTCTTCATTCTGCGGCCCATTGCCACCTCGCTCCTGATGGTGGCGGTGCTGATCTCCGGCATCCTGGCCTACCGGCTGCTGCCCATCTCGGCCCTGCCGGAGGTGGATTACCCCACCATCCAGGTCACCACCCTCTACCCCGGCGCAAGCCCGGACGTAATGACGTCCAACGTCACAGCGCCGCTGGAGCGCCAGTTCGGTCAGATGCCGGGGCTGGACCAGATGTCGTCCACCAGCTCCGGGGGCGCATCCGTCATCAATCTGCGCTTCTCGCTGGACATGTCCATGGACGTGGCCGAGCAACAGGTGCAGGCCGCCATCAATGCCGGGGCCAATCTGCTGCCCAGCGATCTGCCCATGCCCCCGCTCTACAGCAAGGTCAACCCGGCCGATGCGCCGGTGCTGACGCTGGCCATCACCTCGCCTTCGCTGCCGGTGATCCGTGTCAACGACCTGGTGGAAAACCGTCTGGCGCCCAAGCTGTCCCAGGTCAAGGGTGTGGGCCTGGTAGCCATCGCCGGCGGGCGCCGGCCGGCCGTGCGCATCCAGGCCAACCCGACGGCCCTGGCCAGCTATGGCATGACGCTGGACGATGTGCGCACCGCCATCGCAGCGGCCAACGTCAAGGCCGCCAAGGGCGGATTCGATGGTCCCTACCGCGCCTCCACCATCGACGCCAACGACCAGCTGCAGTCCGCCTCCGAGTACCGCAATCTGCTGATCGCCTTCAAGAACGGCAACCCCATCCGCCTGGCCGATGTGGCGCAGACGGTGGACGACGCAGAGAACACGCGCCTGGCCGCCTGGGCCGGCACGCCGGCACAGGGTGCCAGCGCGGCGGTGATCCTCAACATCCGCCGCCAGCCGGGGGCGAACGTGATCGACACGGTGGACGCCATCAAGGCCTTGCTGCCCCAGCTGCAGGAAACGCTGCCGGCCTCGCTGGATGTGCACATCCTCACGGACCGCACGGTCACCATCCGGGCCTCGGTGGAGGACATGCAGTGGGAACTGGCGCTGTCCATCTCCCTGGTGGTGATGGTGATCTTTCTGTTCCTGCGCAGCGCCTCGGCCACGCTCATCCCCAGTGTGGCGGTACCGCTGTCGCTGATCGGCACCTTCGGCGTGATGTACCTGGCGGGCTTTTCCATCAACAACCTCACGCTGATGGCCCTGACCATCTCCACCGGCTTTGTGGTGGACGATGCCATCGTGATGATCGAGAACATCGCCCGTTTTGTGGAAAAGGGCGAGCCACCGATGCAGGCCGCGCTCAAGGGGGCCAAGCAAATCGGTTTCACCATCATCTCGCTGACGATCTCGCTGATCGCGGTGCTGATTCCGCTGCTGTTCATGGGCGACGTGGTCGGCCGTCTGTTCCATGAGTTCGCCATCACCATGGCGGTGGCCATCCTGATCTCGGCAGTGGTCTCGCTCACGCTGACGCCCATGCTGTGCGCACGGCTGCTGCGCCACCAGCCGCAGGCCGAAGCCGACAATGCGCCCCTCCCTGCGCGCACTGCCTGGGGCCGCACGGCAGACGCCGTGGCCCGGTGGTTCGATGGCGTCATCGTCGGCTACGGGCGCTGGCTGGACTGGGTGCTGGACCACCGTGCCCTGACATGGCTGGTCTTTCTGGCCACGCTGGCGATCACAGTGTTACTGTACTTTGCCGTGCCCAAGGGCTTCTTTCCCGACCAGGACACCGGCACCATTGCGGCCACCACCGAAGCCGACCAGTCCATCTCGTTTGCAGCCATGGCCGAGCGCCAGCAGGCCCTGGCCGCACAGCTGCTGAAAGATCCCGCCGTGCAAAGCGTGTCCTCCTTCATCGGCGTGGATGGCAGCAACACCACGCTCAATACCGGGCGCATCCAGATCGACCTGGTGGCCCATGGCCAGCGCGACACCATGGCCACTGTGCTGCGGCGCCTCAGCGATGCGGCTGCCCAGGTGCCCGGCATCCGCCTGTACGCCCAGCCGGTGCAGGACCTGACGATCGAAGACCGGCAGGCACGCACCCAGTACCAGCTTCTGCTGTCCTCGCCGGATATGCCGCAGTTGGAAACCAGCACCCAGGCCCTGGTGGAGCGGCTGCGCCAGTTGCCGCAGCTGCTGGATGTGGGCAGCGACCTGCAAAACCAGGGGCGCCAGGCCTACGTGGAAATCGACCGCGCCCAGGCCAGCCGGCTGGGGGTGACCGTTGCAGCCGTGGACACGGCGCTCTACAACGCCTTCGGCCAGCGGCTGATCTCCACCATCTTCACCCA
The DNA here is from genome assembly GCF_002479375.1 of Comamonas sp. UBA7528. Classification (NCBI taxonomy): domain Bacteria; kingdom Pseudomonadati; phylum Pseudomonadota; class Betaproteobacteria; order Burkholderiales; family Comamonadaceae; genus Comamonas; species Comamonas sp. UBA7528. The sequence continues at coordinate 166,297 of NZ_DLMU01000002.1, read as the reverse complement.
GTCCAACCAGTACCGGGTGGTGCTGGAAGTGGCGCCCCAGTTCAAGCTGGGCCCGGAGGCGCTGCAGTCCATCCATGTGGCCTCCAGTGCCGGCAAGCCGGTGCCGCTGACTTCGGTGACCACGGTGCGCGAGCGGCCCATGGCCCTGGCCGTCAACCACGTCGGCCAGTTGCCGGCGGCCACCATTTCCTTCAATACCGCGCCCGGCGTGTCGCTGGGCCATGCGGTGGAGGCTGCGCAGCAGGAAATCCAGTCCCTGCGCGACCGCGGCCAGCTGCCGCTGTCGGTGGACGCGCAATTCCAGGGGGCGGCCCTGGCCTTCCAGGCCTCGCTGTCCAATACGCTGCTGCTGGTGCTGGCGGCCGTGGTGACCATGTACATCGTGCTGGGCGTGCTGTATGAGAGCACCATCCACCCCATCACCATCCTGTCCACCTTGCCGTCGGCGGGGGTGGGGGCACTGCTGGCCCTGCTGCTGGCCGGGCTGGACCTGGACATCATCGCCATCATTGGCATCGTGCTGCTGATCGGCATCGTCAAGAAGAACGCCATCATGATGATCGACTTCGCGCTGGAGGCCCAGCGCGAGGGCGGCATGGGCGCGCGGGCCGCCATCCACCAGGCCTGTCTGCTGCGCTTCCGGCCGATTCTGATGACCACCCTGGCGGCCCTGCTGGGCGCACTGCCACTGATGATCGGCACCGGAGTGGGCAGCGAACTGCGCCACCCCCTGGGGGTCACGCTGGTGGGCGGGCTGCTGCTCAGCCAGCTGCTGACGCTGTTCACCACGCCGGTGATCTACCTGACGTTCGAGGGCTGGGCCGAGCGCTGGCGCGTGCGCCATGGCCTGCCGGCGGTCCAGCAACTGCCGCGCAGCGAAGCCGATGTGCAGGAGGACGGCCATGCCTGATCCTCGCCGCCCGCCGTTTACGCCGTGTCGGCCCTGCCAGGTGTGCGCCCGGGAGGGGACATGAGCCTGTCCACCCCCTTCATCTTCCGCCCGATCGCCACCATGCTGCTGACCATCGGCATGGCCCTGGTGGGTGGCGTAGCCTATTTCCTGCTGCCGGTGGCGCCGCTGCCGCAGGTGGACTACCCCACCATCTCGGTCACGGCCAGCCTGCCCGGGGCCGCGCCGGACACCATGGCGGCCACCGTGGCGACGCCGCTGGAGCGGGCGCTGGGATCGATTGCCGGCGTCAATGAAATGACGTCCAGCTCCAGCCTGGGCAGCACCCGCATCACCCTGCAGTTCGATCTGTCGCGCACCGTGGACAGCGCCGCGCGCGATGTGCAGGCTGCCATCAACGCGGCGCGCACCCTGCTGCCTTCGGGCATGCCCAGCAACCCGACCTACCGCAAGGTCAACCCGGCCGATGCGCCCATCCTGATCCTGGCACTGACATCTTCCAGCCTCACCCGTGGGCAGATGTATGACGCCGCCTCCACCGTGCTGGCGCAGAAGCTCTCCCAGGTCGAAGGCGTGGGCCAGGCCAGCATCAGCGGCGGAGCCCTGCCCGCCGTGCGGGTGGAACTGGACCCGGTGCGCCTGGCGGCCAACGGCATTTCGCTGGAGCAGGTGCGCAGCGCCATCACCAGCACCAATGCCAACCGCCCCCTGGGGGCGGTGGAGCGCGAGGACCGTTACTGGCAGGTAGGCACCAACGACCAGGCGTCCAAGGCGGCCGACTACGCCCCGCTGGTGCTCAGCTGGAACAACGGCTATGCCGTGCGGCTGCAGGATGTGGCCGAGGTCAGCGACTCGGTGCAGGACGTGCGCAACTTCGGCGTGGCCAACGGCAAGCCCGCCATCCTGCTGCAGATCTTCAAGCAGCCGGACGCCAACATCCTGGAAGCCGTGGACCGGGTGCGTGCCCTGCTGCCGCAGCTGCAGGCATCCATTCCGGCGGCCATCGACATGACCATCGTCTCCGACCGCACCCCCACGCTGCGGGCCTCCGTGGTGGAGGTGGAGCGCGCGCTGGTGATCTCGGTGGCCCTGGTGATCCTGGTGGTGTTCCTGTTCCTGCGCAATGGGCGGGCCACGCTGATCCCCGCCGTGGCCGTGCCGGCCTCGCTGATGGGCACGTTCGGCATCATGTACCTGTGCGGCTACACGCTGGACAATCTGTCGCTGATGGCCCTGACGGTGGCCACGGGCTTTGTGGTGGACGATGCCATCGTGGTGCTGGAGAACGTGATGCGCCATATGGAACGGGGCAAGTCGCCCTTGCAGGCGGCGCTGCAGGGTGCACGGGAAATCGGTTTCACCGTGGTCTCCATGAGCCTGTCGCTGATTGCGGTGTTCGTGCCCATTCTGTTCATGGGCGGCATCGTGGGGCGCTTCTTCCGGGAGTTCGCGGTGGTCATGTCCGCTGCGATCCTGGTGTCCATGGTGGTGTCGCTGACCACCACGCCCATGATGTGCGCGGCATTGCTGCGCACACCGGCACAGCAGGCCCGCATGCAGGCGCGCAAGGGCCAGCGCAGTGCCTGGCGGCAACGCTGGCAAGGCTTCTGGCAGCGCATCTCGGCCGCCATCGGCCGGGGCGAAACCGCGCTCACCGCCGGTTATCGCCGCACCCTGGCCTGGAGCCTGCGCCGCCAGCCCCTGGTGCTGCTGGTGCTGCTGGCGGTCATCGGGCTGAACGTCTACCTGTATGTGGCCATCGACAAGGGCTTCATGCCCCAGCAGGACACGGGGCGGGTGATGGGCTTCATCCGCGCCGACCAGTCCACCTCCTTCCAGGCCATGGAGCGGCGCATCCAGCGCTTTCTGGCCATCGTGCAGCAGGATCCGGCGGTGGAATACGTGACCGGTGTCACCGGCGGCGGCCAGCGCAATGCCGCCAATATCTTCATGTCGCTCAAGCCCCTGTCCGAGCGCAAGGTGTCCAGTGACGAGGTCATCAACCGCCTGCGCGACAAGCTCAAGAACGAACCCGGTGCACGCCTGTTCATGGTGGCGCAGCAGGATGTCCGCATCGGCGGCCGCCAGAGCATGGCCTCCTACGATTTCACGCTGCAGGCCGACGACAACGCCGAGCTGCGCACCTGGGAGCCGCGCATCCGCCAGGTACTGTCCACCCTGCCGGAGCTCACCGATGTGAACAGCGACGTGCAGGACTATGGCCTGCAGACCTCGTTGGTGATCGACCGCGACCAGGCCGCACGCCTGGGACTGACGGTGGCGCAGATCGACAACACCCTGAACGACGCCTTCGGCCAGCGCCAGGTAGGAGTGATCTACAACCCGCTCAATCAGTACCGCGTGGTGATGGAAGCCGCCCCCCAGTTCCTGCAGAGCCCGGAGACGCTGCGCGGCTTCTTCTTCGTCAACAGCAGTGGCGAGCAGGTGCCGCTGACGGCGTTTGCCCGCATCACCACCACCAACACCCCGCTGACGGTCAGCCACGAAGGCGGCACACCGGCCAGCACCATCAGCTACAGCCTGCCACCCGGGGTCTCGCTGTCGCAGGCCAATGACGCCATCCGCCAGGCCATGGCCGATCTGGGCATGCCGGTGTCCATGCGCGGCAGCTTCAGCGGCACCGCGGGCGCTTTCCAGCAGGCGCTGGCCGGGCAGCCGCTGCTGATTCTGGCGGCCATCCTCACCATCTACCTGGTGCTGGGCATCCTCTATGAGAACCTGGTCCACCCGCTGACCATCCTCTCCACCCTGCCATCGGCCGGCGTGGGCGCGCTGCTGGCGCTGATGCTGTGCAAGACCGAGTTCTCCCTGATCGCCTTCATCGGCGTGATCCTGCTGATCGGCCTGGTCAAGAAGAACGCCATCATGATGATCGACTTCGCACTGGAGCGCGAGAAAGGCGGTCACGCCACCGCCGCGCAGGCCATCTACCGCGCCTGCAACCTGCGGCTGCGCCCCATTCTGATGACCACCATGGCCGCCATCTTCGGTGCGCTGCCGCTGGCACTGGGCCGGGGTGACGGCGCCGAGCTGCGCCAGCCGCTGGGCATTGCCATTGTGGGCGGCCTGCTGGTCAGCCAGTTGCTCACGCTCTACACCACGCCCGTGGTCTACGTGCTGCTGGACCGCCTGCGCACCCGCTGGCAACGCAGCTGGCGGCGCCGGGGCAACGTGGCGGCCACACCCGGAGCACCCGCATGATTGACTGGACCCACGCTATGCATGAAAAAGGCCTGCCTGTCCGATGGCACGCGCTGAATCCGTTCGCTGATCTGAAGTCGCCCTGGCCCGTGACCAGCCTGCTCCTGGCCTTGGCCCTGGGACTGACCGGCTGTTCCATGGCCCCCACCTACCAGCGCCCGGCGCTGGATGTGCCCGCCACCTTCAAGGAAGCCACACCCTCTGCGACCGAGTGGGGAGTGTGGCAGCCTTCCCGCCATGGCGCCACGCAAGGCGATACAGCGGCTGCCGTGCCCGCATCCTGGTGGTCGCTGTATGGCGATGCCACGCTGAACCGGCTGCAGGACCAGGCTGAGGCCGGCAGCCCCAGCGTGGAACAGGCGGTGGCCCGGCTGCGTGCCGCACAGGCCGCGGTGGCCAGCAGCCGGGCCGGCCTGTTTCCGACGCTGGGAGCATCGGGCAGCGCCAGCCGGGCCCGCGCAGGCGGAAGCACGGGCAGCAGCACCGGCGGCAGTGCCGGCATCAACAACAGCTACTCGCTGGGCCTGACTGCCAGCTGGGAGCTGGACCTGTGGGGGCGGCTGTCCGGGCAGGTGGCGGCCGACCAGCTGAGCGCCCAGGCCAGCCGGGACGATCTGTCCGCGGCACGCCTGTCCAGCCAGGCGACGGTGGCGCAGACGTATTTCGCGCTGCGTGCGGCCGAAGCGCAGATGCAGCTGCTGCAGGACAGCCTGCAGGCGTACCTGCAAAGCTGGCAGCTGACACAGAACCGCTACCGCGCCGGTGTGGCCTCGTCGGCCGATGTGGCCCAGGCCGAATCACAGTACAAGAGCACCCAGGCCCAGTTGCTGGAATCCCGGACCACACGCGCCCAGTACGAACATGCCCTGGCTGCGCTGCTGGGCCTGGCCCCCGCCCAGTTCAGCCTGCCCGTCACCGGGCAGCTGCCGGCTCCGCCGCAGGTGCCGGGCATGCTGGCCTCCACCTTGCTGGAACAGCGCCCCGACATTGCGGCGGCGGAACGCCGTGTGGCCGCAGCCAATGCCCAGGTGGGCGTGGCGCGTTCCGCCTACTTTCCGGCGCTCACGCTGTCGGCGGCAGGCGGCTATCGCAGCAGCACACTGTCGCAGCTGCTGAGTGCCCCCAATCTGTTCTGGTCGCTGGGGCCGGCGATGGCGCTGAGCCTGTTCGACGGCGGTGCCCGCTCGGCCGCGGTGGAGTCGGCCCGCGCAGCGCTGGACCTGGCAGGCGCGACCTACAAGCAAACCGTGCTGACCGCACTGCAGGAGGTGGAGGACAACCTGGTGGCCGCCACCCACCTGGCGCAGGAGCAGCAGGTGCAGACCGAGGCCGTGGCCGCTGCCCAAAAGGCGCTGGACGTGGCCAACAACCAGTACAAGGCCGGTACCGTGGCCTACCTGAATGTGCTGTCGGCCCAGACCACGGTGCTGAGCGCACAGAACAGTCTGATCAGCGTGCAGAACCGGCGCCTGGCGGCCACCAACACCCTGCTGAAGAACGTGGCCGGGCGCTGGGAACCCTGAGCGCTGGGCGAGGCAGGCCGTCCTGCCACCGCCCCTGCTCCATCACAGCGTGACCAGCATGGCCACCACCGTGGCCGCCATGGCTGCGGTGGCCAGCCACCCCAGGGCACGCAGGCGGTGACCTATGGTGTGTGCCCCCATGGTGTCCCGCCGGGTGGCCAGCAGCATCATCACCACCATGATGGGCACCGCAATCACCCCGTTGAGCACGGCCGCCCAGAACAGCTCCTTCACCGGGTCTGTGGGCGTGAAACACAGCACCACACCGCCGAACGTGGCGAATGCGATCACCCCATAGAAGCCACGGCCCTCGCCCTGCCCCAGCCGCGCGCTCAGGGTGCCTTCCCACCGGAAGGCTTCCGCAACGGCATACGCCGCAGATCCCGCCAGCACCGGCACCGCCAGCATGCCCGTGCCGATGATGCCCAGGCTGAACAGCAAAAATGTGAGATCGCCGGCCACCGGCCGCAACGCTTCGGCGGCCTGTGCAGAGGTTTCGATGTGGGTGAGCCCTGCCGCATGCAAGGTGGCAGCCGTGCTCAGGATGACAAAGAAAGCGATCAGGTTGGAGAACGTCATCCCCAGGATGGTGTCGAACTTGATCCGGCGCAGATGGTGCCGGACCTCCTGCAGCGAATGCACCGGGCCGCCACGCAGGTCTTCCATTTCCTGCGCCGCCTGCCAGAAAAACAGATAGGGGCTGATGGTGGTGCCAAAGAGCGCGACCACCATCAAAAGCACCTCGTTGCTGAGCGCCAGGCGCGGATACACCACCGCGCGCAGCACATCGCCCCAGTTCAGCGGAATGGTCAACGCCACCGCCGCATAGGCGAGCAAGGCCAGCGTCAGCCACTTCAGCCCGCGCACATACACGCGGTACGGCAGGAACACCTGCAGCAGCAGGCACAGCATCCCGAAGCTGACGACATAGATATGGGCCGAACCACCCAGCAGAAGCCGCAATGCCTCGGCCATGGCCGCCAGGTCGGCGGCAATGTTCAGGGTGTTGGCGCCGACCAGCAACGTGACCGTGGAGACCAGCACCCAGCGCGGATAGGCCTGTCCGATATTGGCCACCAACCCACGGCGGGTCACATAGCCGATGCGCGCGCTGATGATCTGGATGGCCGCCATCAACGGCAAGGTGAAGACCATGCTCCAGAGCATGGAGAAGCCGAACTGCGCCCCGGCCTGGGAGTAGGTGGCGATACCGCTGGGGTCGTCGTCGGCAGCCCCGGTGATCAGCCCGGGACCCAGGGATTGGAAACTCTTGCGCAGCCGCTGTGACCAGGTGGGTTTCATTGGGGCCCCTGAAGAACGGAAATGGCTCTGTACCGCCCGGGCGCCGGCATGCATGCGGCATCAGGCGGCAGGAACCGCCATTATTCCTTCCCTGTGCAGCCCCCTCCCCCCGTATCGCGCCCCGTTCCGACCGCCGAGCGTCCATGTGCTGCGCATGAAAAAACCGCCCACATCCTGCGGATGGGGCGGTTGGTGCATGGCGGACACGACGCAGCAGCGCGCGCCGGTCAGAAACCGTCGCTCAATCGTCCAGCAGCGACAGGTCGCGCACGGCACCGGTATCCGCGCTGGTGACCAGCATGGCATAGGCCTTCAGTGCGGCCGAGATCTTGCGTGGACGCGGCTTGGCGGGCTTCCAGCCCTTGGCGTTCTGCACTTCGCGGCGTCGGGCCAGTTCTTCATCGCTGACCAGCGCATTGATGGTGCGGTTGGGAATGTCGATGCGGATCTTGTCGCCGTTCTGCACCAGGCCGATGGCGCCGCCTGCAGCAGCTTCGGGCGAGCAGTGGCCGATGGACAGACCCGACGTACCGCCGGAGAAACGACCATCGGTCAGCAGCGCGCAGGCCTTGCCCAGACCCTTGGACTTGAGGTAGCTGGTGGGGTACAGCATCTCCTGCATGCCGGGGCCGCCCTTGGGGCCTTCATAGCGCACGATCACCACATCGCCGGCCTTCACCTTGTCGGCCAGAATGTTTTCCACGGCTTCATCCTGCGACTCGACCACATGGGCCGTGCCTTCAAACACCAGAATGGATTCGTCCACCCCGGCGGACTTCACCACGCAGCCATTCAGGGCGATGTTGCCGGTCAGCACCGCCAGACCGCCTTCCTTGCTGAACGCATGCTCATAGCTGCGGATGCAGCCCTCGGCACGATCGAGGTCCAGGCTGGGCCAGCGGGTGCTCTGGCTGAAAGCCACCTGCGTGGGAATGCCGGCAGGGCCGGCCATGTAGAAGTGGCGCACGGCTTCATCCTGCGTGCGCACGATGTCCCATTGGTCCAGCGCTTCCTTCATGGTCTTGGCATGCACGGTGGGCACATCGGTATGCAACTTGCCGGCGCGGTCCAGCTCACCCAGGATGGCCATGATGCCGCCGGCGCGGTGCACGTCTTCGATGTGGTACTTGGGCGTGTTGGGTGCGACCTTGCACAGCTGGGGCACGACGCGCGAGAGGCGGTCGATGTCGGCCATGGTGAAGTCGATACCGGCTTCCTTGGCAATCGCCAGCAGGTGCAGGATGGTGTTGGTGGAGCCGCCCATGGCGATGTCCAGCGTGATGGCGTTTTCGAAGGCCTTGAAGCCCACGGCACGCGGCAGCACCGATGCATCGTCCTGTTCGTAGTGCTGGCGGGCCAGCTCCACGATGCGGCGACCGGCGCGCAGGAACAGCGCTTCACGGTCGGCGTGCGTGGCCACCACGGTGCCGTTGCCGGGCAGGGACAGGCCCAGCGCCTCGGTCAGGCAGTTCATGGAGTTGGCGGTGAACATGCCCGAGCAGGAACCGCAGGTCGGGCAGGCCGAGCGCTCGACCTCCGCCACATCGGCGTCGGAATAGCGCTGGTCGGCGGCGATCACCATGGCATCCACCAGATCCAGCTTCTTGAACTCGATGGTCTTGGTCTCGGGATTCGCCAGCTTGGTCTTGCCCGCTTCCATGGGGCCGCCGGAGACAAAGATCACCGGGATGTTCAGGCGCATGGCGGCCATCAGCATGCCGGGGGTGATCTTGTCGCAGTTGGAGATGCACACCAGCGCGTCGGCGCAGTGGGCGTTCACCATGTATTCGACCGAATCGGCAATCAGGTCGCGGCTGGGCAGCGAATACAGCATGCCGTCGTGGCCCATGGCGATGCCATCGTCCACGGCGATGGTGTTGAATTCCTTGGCCACGCCGCCGGCCTTTTCAATCTCGCGCGCCACCAGCTGCCCCAGGTCCTTCAGGTGCACGTGGCCGGGCACGAACTGGGTGAAGGAGTTGGCAATGGCGATGATGGGCTTTTCGAAGTCGCCATCTTTCATGCCGGTGGCACGCCACAAGGCGCGCGCACCTGCCATGTTGCGGCCGCCGGTGGAGGTTTTGGAACGGTATGCGGGCATGGGGAATGTCGTTGTAGCAAAGGTCTGCAGGCCTGCGCGCAGCGGCCGGTTTGCCACCGTCCATCCCACGCAGGATCACCGCAGATTATCACCCAGCCACCCCGCGAAGGCGCAGGCGCAAATCCCTGCTGGCGACCGAGCCAGCCATCGCAAAACGCGATATCAGCCTTCTGGTGCATGCCGGAGCCACGGCCCTGCCAACCCCAATAACCCCATGGCATCCACCCGCTTGCAGGGAATGCGCACCTGCCTGCGGCCGGGCCTACAATCCGACCCTGTTTCCCCCACTTCTGCCAAAGCCCTCGAGGAAAAAGTAGCTATGAAGCGTGTTCTGATCACCCTGGCCCTGACCCTGTCCGTTGCCGCCCCGGCCATGGCCGATCTGGCGCTGGCCCAGTCGAAGAACTGCATGGCCTGCCATGCCGTGGACAAGAAGCTGGTGGGCCCCTCCTACAAAGACGTCGCCGGCAAGTACGCCGGCCAGAAGGACGCTGTGGACAAGCTGGCCGCCAAGATCGTCAAGGGTGGCAGCGGCGTCTGGGGGCCGGTGCCCATGCCCGCCAACACCCAGGTCAGCGAAGCCGATGCCAAGAAGCTGGCCGCCTGGATACTGACATTGAAGTAATCCCGCACGTCGCGGGCACCCGCCGCAGGGCCGTGAGACCCCTGCCCACCAAAAAAGCCGCTTGGCCTGTGCCCAGCGGCTTTTTGCATGGCGCATGCGGCCCCCTTGGGACGCCGTCACTGCCTGCGCACCGGGCGCGGCCCTGGCTGCAGCAGCGCCGTCATCACAGCAGCGGATCGGTGCGGCCTTCGGCCGGTTTGGCCGCATGGCCTTTGCCGCTGCCCCAATCGGCGGCCACGCCGGCGCGCAGCTGCTGCTCCAGCTGGCCGACATAGGCGGCGGTGGAGTTGTCGCTTTCCTGGGCGCGGGCCTTGAACTGCTCTTCCAGCGCATCCAGGCGGTTGAGCAGTTGCTGCTGCGCTTCCTGGTGGCGCAGCTCCAGCACGGTGCGCAGCTCGGTGAAGCGCGAAGCCTCGGCCTTGTCAGCCAGCTCGCGCTGGGCCAGCATTTCCTTGTTGTGCCGACGGGTCTCCATCAGCACCGAACCCTGCAACGTGACCACATAGGCCACAAAGAAGATGGCCAGCAGCGCCGTCAAGCACAGCATGATCAGACCCAGCGGGGCCTCCACCGTAGTGAAGCCCAGCGAGACGGGCGTGGATTGGTTCAGCGCCTGCCAGTTCATCGTGGCCAGGAACACGATCAGCAGCACGATCAAGGTCAGCAAAGCGGTTCTTGCTTTCATGAAAATCTCCAAGGTCCGGTCAGCGGGCGCGGCACTACTGCCTGCCCTTCGCCGCATTTGTAACGCATCTTGGATTCAGCCCAGGTAGGAATGGCCCCTGTCCCGCGCCACATTGGCGCTTGTTTGCGCCAGCCCAGAAAAAAGCCACCGCTTGTGGCGGTGGCATAAACGGGTGCGGCGGTACCGCATCCGAAGCATCAGGGCCGCAGCGGTCGCAGAGCACCCGGTGTCCGCGTTGCGCGGCGTTCTGGATCAGTTGGTCTTGGCAAGCTGCTCCAGGATTGCAGGGTTTTCCAGCGTGCTGGTGTCCTGGGTGATGGCTTCGCCCTTGGCGATGGAGCGCAGCAGACGGCGCATGATCTTGCCGCTGCGGGTCTTGGGCAGGTTCTCGCCAAAGCGGATGTCCTTGGGCTTGGCGATGGGGCCGATTTCCTTGGCCACCCAGTTGCGCAGCTCGTTGGCCAGGGCCTTGGCTTCTTCGCCGGTCGGCACCGGGCGCTTGAGCACCACGAAGGCGCAGATGGCTTCGCCGGTCAGGTCGTCCGGGCGGCCCACCACAGCGGCTTCCGCCACCAGATCGGTCTTGGACACCAGCGCGGATTCGATTTCCATCGTGCCCATGCGGTGGCCGGAGACGTTCAGCACATCGTCGATCCGGCCGGTGATGCGGAAGTAGCCGCGGTCTTCGCTGCGCACGGCGCCGTCGCCGGCCAGGTAGTAGCCCTTGAGCTCTTCGGGGAAGTAGCTCTTCTTGAAGCGCTCGGGGTCACCCCAGATATTGCGGATCATCGACGGCCAGGGCTTCTTGACCACCAGGATGCCGCCGGCGCCGTTGGGCATGTCGTTGCCGGATTCATCGACGATGGCCGCAGTGATGCCGGGCAGCGGCAAGGTGCACGAACCGGGCACCAGCGGGGTGGCACCAGGCAGGGGCGTGATCATGTGGCCGCCGTTTTCGGTCTGCCAGAAGGTGTCCACGATCGGGCAGCGCTCGCCACCGATGTGCTTGTAGTACCACATCCAGGCTTCGGGGTTGATGGGCTCGCCCACACTGCCCAGGATGCGCAGCGACGACAGGTTCCAGTTCTTGGGGTGCACCTTCTCGTCGGAATCCGCGGCCTTGATCAGCGAACGGATGGCCGTGGGCGCGGTGTAGAACACCGTGCAGCCATGGCGCTCGATCATCTGCCAGAAGCGGCCGGCGTTCGGGAAGGTCGGCACGCCTTCGAACACGATCTGCGTGGCACCCGCCGACAGCGGGCCGTAGGCCACATAGGTATGGCCGGTGATCCAGCCGATGTCGGCCGTGCACCAGAACACATCGCTGTCCTTCATGTCGAAGGTCCAGTTCACCGTCTGGCGCGCCCACAGCATGTAGCCGCCGGTGCTGTGCTGCACGCCCTTGGGCTTGCCGGTGGAGCCGCTGGTGTAGAGGATGAACAGCGGGTGCTCGGCATTCACCGGCACGGCCGGGCATTCGGTCGACTGACCTGCCAGCGCTTCGGTGAAGGTGATGTCACGGCCGGCCACCATGGCGCATGCCGTGGGTGTGCGCTCGTACACCAGCACCGTCTTGACGGCATCGCAGCCGCCCAGCGCCAGCGCGTCGTCGACGATGGCCTTCAGCGGCAGTTCCTTGCCACCACGCATCTGGTAGTTGGCCGTGACCACCGCACTGGCTCCCACGTCCACGATGCGCTCCTGCACCGCCTTGGCCGAGAAGCCGCCGAACACCACCGAGTGCGTGGCGCCGATGCGCGCGCAGGCCTGCATGGCCACCACGCCTTCGATGGTCATGGGCATGTAGATCAGCACGCGGTCGCCCTTTTGCACGCCACGGGCCTTGAGCGCGTTGGCGAACTGGCTCACGCGGGCCAGCAGCTCCTTGTAGGTGACCTTGGTGACTTCGCCGCCGTCGGCTTCAAAGATGATGGCGGTCTTGTTCTCGACCGGGGTGCCGATGTGCTTGTCCAGGCAGTTGGCGCTGGCATTCAGTTCGCCGTCGGCAAACCACTTGAAGAACGGGGCATTGCTTTGGTCCAGCACCTGGGTGAAGGGCTTGGTCCACACCACGTTCTCACGGGCCAGGCGGGCCCAATAGCCTTCATAGTCCTTGTCCGCTTCGGCACACAGGGCTTCATAAGCGGCCATGCCGGACACGCGGGCAGCCTTCTGGGTCGCATCGGATGGGGGAAAGACGCGGTTTTCCACCAGCACGGATTCGATGGCGTTGGTCGGTGCGTTCATGGCTGAGTCTCCTTGCACTTGTAGGGTTTGTTTGCGGCGTACTGTCGTGTCGGGCACTTACATACCACTGACTCGCCGTCTATCTCCCACTGTAGCCCCCAAAAAGCCCTGTCTTCCCCCTCGGGTTTCCACAATGGCGCCGCATACAATGCCCGCCCAGCAGCGCTTCGCTGCTACGGTTTCCTTCAACCCTCCTCTGACCCACCATGGCCCACGCTGACCCGAAACCCGAGTCTCCTGCCTCCCCACCCTCGTCCACGCCTGTGGCCCTGCGCCCCCTGCCGGCCTTGATTTTTGCCAGCCGCTGGCTGCAGCTGCCGTTGTACCTGGGCCTGATCGCGGCCCAGGGCGTCTATGTCTGGCACTTCCTGATCGAGCTGCTGCACCTGGTGGAAGCCGCCTTCGGCAGCCAGGAAGCGCTGCAGGCACTGATCACCAACATCGGCTACAAACCCGAAGCCGCCATCACCGGCCTGAACGAGACCGTCATCATGCTGGTGGTGCTGGCACTGATCGACGTGGTGATGATCTCCAACCTTCTGATCATGGTGATCGTCGGCGGCTACGAAACCTTTGTCAGCCGCCTGGGCCTGGACAGCCACCCCGACCAGCCCGAGTGGCTGGACCATGTGAATGCCTCGGTGCTCAAGGTCAAGCTGGCCCTGTCCATCATCGGTATCAGCTCCATCCACCTGCTCAAGAGCTTCATCAACGCCGGCAACTATGAAGTGCAGGTGCTGATGTGGCAGACCATCATCCATGTGGTCTTCCTGCTCAGCGCCCTGGCCATTGCCTTCACCGACAAGCTGATCCACAGCAGCCACGCCAGCCACAGCGCCCACTGAGCCCCCTCTGCAAAGCGCCCATCCGGGCATTTTCTGCCCACATGCAACCCCGGCTACCGCAAGGTTCCGGGGTTGCTGCTTTTTCCGCTCCGTTGCCAGCGACAGAACGCACGAAGCCCACCGTTGCCATCCCCGGGAATGCTGCAACGCAAAAAAATCATTGACAACAACATAACCAATAGTTAGAATAAGCGCTTCATTAACAACCTGCCATGCAGGTAATCCATCCCTTTTGCGGGTGGATTGACTCTGGCGCGCACCGTTGCCACGCAACGAGATGCCGCCACAGGCCGGATTCCGGCCCTGATGCACGGACTTTCATCCGGGTGGCTTTCGGCCTTGCGCCGCCACCCGTTCCGAGGGAAAGCAACCGGCGGTCTGACCGTTGACTTCCTCCCTCGCTCCTGCGGCCCTTGCGCACCCTCACGTGCCATGCGGGCCCTGCCATACCTGCCCTTCAATGTGGCGCAACGGGTGTTCCCCGCTGCGCCGGTGCATCGGGCCCCACGTTTTCCGGCTTCGCGTGTAGGCCGCCATGGGCATGCCCATGGCGCGGCTGCACTGTGTTCAACCTCCAAAACCAATGAGGGAGAGAAACCAGTGGCCAAACAAATCCGCATCGAGCATGTGTTCAAAGTCTTCGGCGACCAGCCGCAGGCTGCGCTCGACCTGGTGCAGCAGGGGCTGTCGAAACAAGACATCCTACAACGCACCGGCCAGTCCATCGGCGTGTTCGACGCCCATTTCACCATCGAGGCCGGCGAGGTCTTTGTCATCATGGGCCTGTCCGGCTCGGGCAAGTCCACGCTGGTGCGCCTGCTCAACCGCCTGATCGAGCCCACCAGCGGCCAGATCGTGGTGGATGGCCAGGACATCAACCAGCTGAACGATCGCGACCTGCGCGCCCTGCGCCGCAAGGACATCTCCATGGTGTTCCAGTCGTTCGCACTGATGCCCCACATGACGGTGCTGGACAACACCGCCTTCGGCCTGGAACTGGCCGGCGTGGACAAGCCCACGCGCCAGAAAGCCGCACAGGAAGCGCTGGAACAGGTCGGCCTGGGCGCCTGGGGCGCCAGCTACCCCGATGCCCTGTCGGGCGGCATGCAGCAGCGTGTGGGCCTGGCCCGCGCCCTGGCATCCGACCCCAGCATCCTGCTGATGGACGAGGCGTTCTCCGCCCTGGACCCCATCATCCGCACCGAGATGCAATCCGAGATCCTGCGCCTGCAGCAGATCAAGCGGCGCACCGTGGTCTTCATCTCACACGACCTGGATGAAGCCATGCGCATTGGCGACCGCATCGCCATCATGAAGGACGGCCAGGTGGTGCAGGTGGGCACGCCCGATGAAATCCTGCGCAGCCCGGCCAACGATTACGTGCGCAACTTTGTGCGCGGCGTGGATGCGGCCTCGGTCTTCAAGGCCGCCGACATCGCCCGCCAGGCCATGACCATCATCTCCGAGCACAGCGACCGCGGCTGCCGCGCCGCGCTGCGCCTGATCGAGGACTCCGACCGCGACCACGCCTATGTGGTCAACAGCCGCAAGCGCTACCTGGGCGTGGTCTCTTCACAGTCCTTGCGGGATGCGCTGCAGGGCCAGCCCAGCATGCGCGGCCTGCAGCACGCCTTCATCCCCAACGCCGTGCCGCTGGCCAGCAGCACACCGGTGGCCGACCTGTTCGGCCCGGTGGCGGCCGTGCCCTTCGCGCTGCCCGTGGTGGACGAGGACGGCAGCTTCCTCGGTGTGGTCAGCCGCACCACCATGCTCAAGTTCCTGGACCGCGACACCCCCCCCGTGCCGCCGCCCCAGATCGAAGTGCCGCCCATCCAGCTGAATCCGAAGTTCCCCGTGCATGCGGCGGAACCCGCCGTGGCGCCGCATGCCCAGCCTGCCGCGCCTGTCCATAACCAGACCGGAGATGCCGCATGAACGATTTGCACACCACCACCCCGGTGCAGGACGATCCCTGGGCCGCCAGCACCGCACAGGACGCCCCCAACCCGATGCCCGCCACCTCGGCCGATGCCGCAGTCGACGATCCCTGGGCGGCCAGCAGCATGCAGGCCGATGCTCCGACAGCCAGCGCCACCGATGCCGGCACCGATCCCTGGGGCGGCAGCGCCGATGCGCCCGACACCAGCATGGACTGGCTCAGCGCCCCGGCCACATCCACCCCGGTGGATGACAGCAGCCAGAGCGGCCTGACGGCCCTGTGGCACCAGATCACCACCGAAGGCCTGCCGGTGCAGGACGCCATCAACGACGGCCTGGGCTGGGTGGTGGACCATTTCCGCCCCTTCTTTCAGGCCGTGCGCACACCGATCGATGCCACCCTCAACGGCGTGACCGACACCTTGCTGGCCGTGCCCATGCCGGTGCTGGTGCTGCTGATTGCCCTGCTGTCCTGGCAGTTCGCCAGCCGCAAGCTGGCCGTCGGCTCGGCCATCTCGCTGCTGATCGTCGCGGCGCTGGGCATCTGGTCCGAAGCCATGGTGACCCTGGCCCTGGTGCTGACTTCGCTGCTGTTCTGCGTGGTCATCGGCCTGCCGGTGGGCATCGTGCTGGCCAGCAGCGACCGCGCCCAGCGCTGGATGCGCCCGGTGCTGGACGCCATGCAGACGACCCCGGCCTTTGTCTATCTGGTGCCGGTGGTGATGCTGTTCGGCATCGGCAATGTGCCGGGGGTGATCGTGACCATTGTGTTTGCGCTGCCGCCGCTGATCCGTCTGACCAATCTGGGCATCCGCCAAGTACGTCCGGACCTGATCGAGGCCAGCCGCGCCTACGGCGCTTCGCCCTGGCAGCTGCTGTGGAAAGTGCAGCTGCCGCTGGCCATGCCGTCCATCATGACCGGCATCAACCAGGCACTGATGCTGTCGCTGTCCATGGTGGTCATCGCCTCCATGATCGCCGTCGGCGGTCTGGGCCAGATGGTGCTGCGCGGTATCGGCCGCCTGGATATGGGCCTGGCCACCGTAGGCGGCCTGGGCATTGTGCTGCTGGCCATCGTGCTGGACCGTCTGACCCAGGCCATGGGTGAAAACACACGCGGCAGCGCCCGCTGGTGGCAGACCGGCCCGGCAGGCCTGGTGGTGCGCATGCTGCGCCCGGCCCCTGCGGCGCCGACAGAAGCCACAGCGCCGGCAGCGCCAACTGCGGCTGCGGCAACCACGGCACAGGCACAGCCCACTCCGCTGCCGCCCCAGCCATCGGCCAGCTGACGGCCCGCCCCCTCGCTGATGGCCTGCACGGCCGTGGTGTCGTGCCAGGTCACCAGCCAGGCACCTCACCCAGACACCACACCAACCACAACACAAAGGAACACCAAGGATGACGTTGCACACTGCATACACCCCCGATACACAGACCCTCCCCGCCGCCAACGCCCCCCGCTCGGCCTGGCAACGCGCCTGCGCCGTGGCCGCAGGCCTGGCCATGGCTGGCAGCATGGCCCTGGCGGCCGACAGCGCCGACCTGCCCGGCAAGGGCGTGAAAGTCCAGCCGCTGAAAAGCTCCATCGCCGAAGAAACCTTCCAGACCCTGCTGGTCATCAAAGCCCTGGAGCAACTGGGCTACGACGTGCAGCCCGTGAAGGAAGTGGAATACCCCACGGCCCACATCGCACTGGCCAATGGCGACGCCACCTTCATGGCCAACCACTGGAACCCGCTGCATGCCGACTACTACAAGAATGCCGGTGGTGACGCCAAGCTCTACCGCCAGGGCGTGTTCTCGGCCAACGCCGCCCAGGGCTACCTGATCGACAAGAAAACAGCCGACGCCCACCAGATCACCAACCTCGGCCAGCTCAAGGACCCAGAGATTGCCAAGCTGTTCGACACCGACGGTGACGGCAAGGCCGACCTGACCGGCTGCACCCCCGGCTGGGGCTGCGAGGCCATGATCGAACACCAGCTGTCCGCCTACAAGCTGCGCGACACGGTCACGCACAAACAGGGCACCTACGCGGCGCTGATGGCCGACACCATCACCCGCTACAAGGCCGGCAAGCCCATCCTCTACTACACCTGGACGCCGTACTGGGTGAGCAATGTGCTCAAGCCCGGCAAGGATGTGGTCTGGCTGCAGGTGCCTTTCTCGGCCATGCCCGGTGAGCAGGCCGGCACCGACACCAAGCTGGCCAATGGCAAGAACTACGGCTTCATCGCCAACAACCAGCAGATCGTGGCCAACAAGGCCTGGGCGGAAAAGAACCCCGCCGCCGCCAAGCTGTTTGCCGTGATGCAACTGTCCGTGGCCGACATCAATGCCCAGAACTTCATGATGAGCCAGGGCCAGGGCAAGGCTGCCGACATCGAACGCCACACCACGGGCTGGATCAAGGCGCACCAAAAGCAGTTCGACGGCTGGCTGCAGCAGGCACGCGACGCGGCACGCTAAAGCCCCACGGGAACGCGCTTGGCCGTTTGCTGTGCCCACACAGCAAGCGCCTGCACACGGCGCCAATCCATCCACCGGCCCCTGCGGCCGGTTTTTTTGTGCGGGCAGGCACGGTCTATGCATTCACTGCCGGTGGACCCGGTCGCCTGCACCACGATGCAGCACCGGGCATTGGTTTCACTCCCCGGAGCTTTTCATGTTGCATTCCCTGCCCCGCCGCACCCTGTTGTCCTCACTGGCCGCACTGGGCCTGTCCAGCCTCTGCGGTCTGACCGCCCAGGCCGCCACACTGGCCGACATCCAGGCCCACAAAGTCCTCAACGTCGGCATCCAGACCGATTACCCGCCCTATGGCTATATCGACGCCAGCATGAAGCCCCAGGGCTCCGACGTCGCCACGGCCGAGCTGATCGCCAAGCAGCTGGGCGTCAAGCTCAACATCGTCACCGTCACCTCGCCTGCACGCATTCCCGCGCTGCAGGCCGGCAAGGTGGACCTGATCATCTCCTCCATGGGCAAGAACCCCGAGCGCGAGAAAGTGGTGGACTTCACCATCTCCTACGCCCCGTTCTTCTCGGGCCTGTATGCCAACAAGAGCCTGGCGATCAAGCAGTTTGGCGATCTGGCCGGCAAAACCGTGTCGGTCACGCGCGGCTCGCTCCAGGACGATGCGCTGACCAAGCTGGCCCCTGCCGGTGCACAGATCAAGCGCTTTGAGGACGACACCGCCACCATCGCCTCGTTCGTGACCGGCCAGAGCCAGGTGCTGGCCCACAGTGCGGCCGTGGCCGGGCTGACCATGCAGCGCAACCCCAAGCTGGGTGCCGAATACAAGCTGCTGCTGACAGATGTGCCCTGCTTCATCGGTGTGGCCAAGGGCAACACCGCCCTGCTGGACCAGGTGAACGTGATCCTGCGCACCGCCAAGGCCGATGGCACGCTGAACGCCATCTCGGAAAAGTACCTGGGCCGCCCGCTGGGCAATCTGCCGGAATAAACGCAGTTCCGGGCAACTGCGTCGCCCCTAGAAAACCATAAAAAAAGCGGCCCCTTGTGGGGCCGCTTTACATGGAGCGCAATGCTGTTATTCAGTGGATCAGCGCAAGGCCACGGCCTGCAGCTGCGCCAGCAGCTTGCCCTTGGCGTCCAGCAATTCCAGCTGTTCACCATGGATGCGCCAGCTGGCCACCTGGCCCAGCATTTTCAGCATGGCCGATTCGGTGCTGGACGCCGCGCCCTTGCAGGCCATGCGGGTGCCGGCCACCTGACCGAACTGCAGCTGCTGACCGTCCTGCTTCCAGCTGCCCATCAAGCGGTTGCAGCCGCCCGAGCCCACCAGCCGACCTTGCTGCTGCAGGATGATGTGCGCTTCCTTGTCCAGGCGGGGCACGGCCTTGCCGTTCAAGGTCAGCAGCTTCCAATAGGTATTGTCCAGCGACACCGAGGCCTGCTCTGCAGCGGCGGGCTTGGCTCCACCCTGCCCGGCCGCAGCGGCTGCCGCCACCGGTACGGGCACACCCAGGTTCTTGGCCTTGTCCCCGGCGCAGGACGTGGCGCTGGACAGCGACACAAAACGCTCCACGCGCAGCGCCAGCTCCTTCTTGCCCTGCTGGGCCATCACCGGATCGGCAGAGGGACGTTCGACGATGCGGCCATCCACACTGGCCAGCATGGCGGTGTTGGGACCATTGCGCGACGCCATATAGGCATTCTCCAGCAGCGCGTTGTCCCCTTCCATCAACACCGGCACGATCTGCCCGGTTTTGCAGTCCAGGAATCGGCCGCTGTCGGCTTCATAGCTGTAGACGCCCTGCCAACGGCCCGTTTCCGTGCTGGGCTGCAGAACGCCGGGCTGCTGCGCCGCAGCCGATGTGCTGCTGGTGCCGCGCCATTGCGACCATTTTTGCGAGACGGTGGAACAGCCCGCCAGACTGGCCACAGCCAGCACACAGCCGGCCACGCGCCACAGGGAATGCGACATGGATGCCTCCTGTCCATGGTTGTACATGTACTTCATGCCCGCACGTTAGCAGAGCCCCTGGCCAGGCAGGGAGAAACTGCTGTGCCAATACCCCTTGCGGGCAGTCATGCATTCAACGCCTTTGGGCTTGTTGCACGCACGGTTATTGGCCGAAAAGCTACTCAAAAAATAGCGCGCCGACAATGCTGCAGACCACCCGGCGCAGCCGGGCAGCGCCCATGGCCGCGCGCTGCCGCAGTGCGGCACCACCCGCCCTGCCATGCTGTCCAGACCGGGCCGCTGGCTGCGCGATCGCGCTGTCGCACGACCCAACACACTTGTGACCAACTGTTGCATCCATAATCGTGCTATTTCCTGAACAGGCACCCCCATGAGCCAAGAGAACCCCAACGTCGTCCAAGGCACCGAGGAGCTGTTGCTCAGCCTGTGCAATTCCGTCACCCGCGTGCTGAACGTGGCCACCAACAGCCAGGTGCAATACTCCGGCGTGGTGCAGCGCATCCAGAAGACCTACCTCAAGCCCGACATCGGATGCTTTGTGCTGTTTGACGGCGGCTTCTCCGGTCTGGTCATCATCAACCTGTCCGCCGCGTCGGCCATGGAGCTGTACCGCAACTACCTGCTGAACATGGGCCTGTCCGAAAGCGACCTGGCCACCAGCTACACCTCGGACGAAGTCAGCAACGTGATGGGCGAGCTGATGAACCAGGTGGTGGGCGACTTCACCGGCAAGGTGCGCCGCGAACTGCAGACCCACATCACCCAGAACCAGCCCAAGATGCTGGTGCTGAACAAGCAGGTGCAGCTGAGCGTGGACGCCAACCTCGACAACCCCGAGGCGCGCCGCGTCACCTTCTACACCGCCGCCAACAACATCTTCTATCTGGAGCTGGCGGTGGACCGCACCGAGTTCATCACCCTGCGCGACTTTGTGCCCGAAGCCGAAATCGACGCCGATGCCATCATGGCCGCAGCCGGCGCGCCTGCTGCCAGTCCTGCCGCCGCCGGTGCCTCCGCCGCCACGGCTGCTGCGACCGCCACGGCGCCTTCTTCCACCGACGCCGATACCGAAGCCCTGCTCAAATCGCTGGGCATGTAAGCAGCCGGCACCACCGCACGTACCTTCCACAAAAAAGCACCCTGCAGGGTGCTTTTTTTCATGACGCTGGCAGGTCTGCCGGTCAAGGTGCCCGCAACGCACTCCAGTGGCTGCGCCCGCTTCGCATACGCAGCATTCTGTGCGAAACCACTCACTGGAAGCCATCGGCTTCCAGCTGGGGAGGAGACTGCAACCCCCTGAGCTGCCCGGCACCTGCAACCCCAACGGCAGCGGGGTACGGAATTTACGGCCAGGGAACACCAGACCGAAAGCACAGGGACCGAAACAGGCTTACAGATTGCCCACCATGTCCTTGGCCACCACCCACTGGTCAAACTGCTCGGCCGTCACATGGCCGCTGGCAATGGCAGCGTCGCGCAGGCTCGAACCCTCTTTGTGAGCCTTCTTGGCGATGTAGGCGGCCTTGTCGTAGCCGATATGGGTATTGAGTGCCGTCACCAGCATCAGCGAGCTGCTGACCAGTTCGGCAATGCGCTCGCGGTTGGGCTCGATCCCCACGGCGCAGTGGTCATTGAAGCTGACCATGCCATCGGCCAGCAGGCGCACGCTCTGCAGGAAGTTGTGCGCCACCAGCGGGCGGAACACGTTCAGCTCGAAGTTGCCGCTGGCACCGCCAAAGTTGATGGCCACATCGTTGCCGAACACCTGGGCGCCCAGCATGGTCACGGCTTCGGACTGCGTGGGGTTGACCTTGCCGGGCATGATCGAGGAGCCCGGTTCATTCTCGGGAATCGACAGCTCGCCCAGGCCGCTGCGCGGACCGCTGGCCAGCCAGCGCACATCGTTGGCAATCTTCACCATGCTGGCGGCCAGGGTCTTGAGCGCGCCATGGGCGTGCACCAGCCCGTCGCACGATGCCAGCGATTCAAATTTGTTGGGCGAGGTGATGAAGGGGTAGCCGGTCAGCTTGGCCAGCTCGGCAGCCACCCCCTCGGCGTAACCCTTGGGCGCATTCAGGCCCGTGCCCACGGCGGTACCGCCCAGTGCCAGCTCGTACAGATGGGGCAGCGCGGCGCGCACATGTTTTTCGCTGTGCGCCAGTTGGGCCACCCAACCGGAGATTTCCTGGCCCAGTGTCAGCGGCGTCGCATCCTGCAGATGGGTACGGCCGATCTTCACGATGTCGGCAAACGCCTCGCTCTTGGCCTGCAAGGTGGTACGCAGCTTGGCAATCGCCGGCAGCAGCTTCTGCTCAATGGCCGTGACCGCTGCCACATGCATGGCCGTGGGGTAGACGTCGTTGCTGGACTGGCTTTTGTTCACGTCGTCATTCGGGTGCACCAGGCGCGACTCACCACGCTCGCCGCCCAGCAGCTCGCTGGCGCGGTTGGCCAGCACCTCGTTGACGTTCATATTGGTCTGCGTGCCCGAACCGGTCTGCCACACCACCAGCGGGAATTCGCCCGGGTGCTGGCCGGCCAGCACTTCGTCGGCAGCGGCGTTGATGGCCTGGGACTTCTTGGCATCCAGCAGGCCCAGGGCGTGGTTCACCGTGGCCGATGCCTTCTTCACCTGCGCCAGCGCGGCAATGATCTCGCGCGGCTGCTGTTCGCCGCTGATGTCGAAGTTCTGCAGCGAACGCTGGGTCTGGGCGCCCCAGAGCCTGTCGGCCGGAACGTCGATGGGGCCGAAAGTGTCTTTTTCCTGGCGCATGGCCTGGCCGGGGGTGGAAGTGCTCGTCATTTTGGGACTCCTTGAAAGCAAACAAGGCGGCGCAGCTGGCTGGAGGCGATCTGGCTACGGTTGGCCGCAAAACACACTGGCATGCGCAGGCATGCCAGCAAAAAAGCAGACCGCCATGCTAACCCAGGCAATGACAGCCATTCTCATTGGCGTGTTGTACCGCACCGCAGCACATCGGGCACAGCCATGCTGCACAGGTGGCCGGATTGGCTTTTTTCCCAATATGCACGGGCGCAAGAAGCTATGGTTTTTGAAAGTCCCCAGAACCCCACAGTCAGCACCCGGACAGCGGCTTGCAGTAAGCTGCGGCGCGCCCCAAGTCCTCTATAAGACTTGTCGGCTTTGGCCTACAGCCCGGGGGCTTAGCGCGGATAATCAGCAGGTTTTCCGAGCGCAGCCCCTGCGCACCTATAACAGAGAAGCTTCACGATGACGACCTCCATCCGCCAGCAGGACCTGATCGACTCGATCGCAGGTGCCCTCCAGTACATCAGCTACTACCACACGCCGGATTTCATCCAGCATCTGGCCCGCGCCTACGAGCGCGAGCAAAGCCCTGCGGCCAAGGATGCGATGGCGCAGATCCTGACCAATTCCAAGATGGCTGCCACCGGCCAGCGACCCATCTGCCAGGACACCGGCATCGTCAACGTGTTCCTGAAGGTGGGCATGGACGTCAAGTGGGAAGGCTTCACCATGGGCCTGGAAGACGCCATCAACGAAGGCGTGCGCCGTGGCTACAACCACCCCGACAACACGCTGCGCGCGTCCGTGGTGGCGGACCCCCACTTCAAGCGCAAGAACACCAAGGACAACACCCCCGCCGTGATCAATGTGCAGATCGTGCCCGGCGACAAGGTGGACGTGACCGTGGCCGCCAAGGGCGGCGGCTCCGAGAACAAGTCCAAGATGATCATGATGAACCCCAGCGACGACCTGGTGGAATGGGTGCTCAAGACCATCCCCACCATGGGCGCAGGCTGGTGCCCTCCCGGCATGATCGGCATCGGCATTGGCGGCACGGCAGAAAAAGCCGTCTTGCTGGCCAAGGAAAGCCTGATGGAAGACCTGAACATGTACGAGCTGCAGGCCAAGGCTGCCAGCGGTGCAGAGCTGGACGACGTGGAAAAGCTGCGTCTGGAGCTGTTCGAGAAGATCAACGCCCTGGGCATTGGCGCCCAAGGTCTGGGCGGCCTGACCACAGTGCTGGACGTCAAGATCAATATGTACCCCACGCACGCGGCTTCCAAGCCCGTGGCCATGATCCCCAACTGCGCCGCCACCCGCCACGCCCACTTCGTGATGGACGGCTCCGGCCCCGTGTACCTGGACGCGCCTTCGCTGGACAGCTGGCCCAAGATCGACTGGGCACCTGACTACAACAAGTCCAAGCGCGTGGACCTGAACACCTTGACCAAGGAAGAAGTCGCCAGCTGGAAGCCCGGCGACACCATCTTGCTCAACGGCAAGATGCTGACCGGCCGTGACGCCGCCCACAAGCGCATCCAGGACATGCTGGCCAAGGGTGAAAAGCTGCCCGTGGACTTCACCAACCGCGTGATCTATTACGTCGGCCCCGTGGACCCCGTGCGCGACGAAGTGGTCGGCCCGGCCGGCCCCACCACCGCCACCCGCATGGACAAGTTCACCGAGATGATGCTGTCGCAGACCGGCCTGATCTCGATGATCGGCAAGTCCGAGCGCGGCCCCGTCGCCATCGAAGCCATCAAGAAGCACAAGAGCGCTTACCTGATGGCCGTGGGCGGCGCTGCCTACCTGGTCTCCAAGGCCATCAAGCACGCCAAGGTGGTGGGCTTTGAAGACCTGGGCATGGAAGCCATCTACGAATTCGACGTGGTCGACATGCCCGTCACCGTGGCCGTGGATGCCGGCGGCACCAGCGCCCACATCACCGGCCCTGCAGTCTGGAAGGAAAAGATTGCGACCGGCGAATTCAAGGGCATTGAAGTGGCCGGTGCGTAACCACTCCGCTGCTGCCTGCATAAAAAACCGCCTTCGGGCGGTTTTTTATTGGGTGCCTGCCCAGACCTTTCAACGGTGTCTTCCACCAGAAAAATCGCCGCCATCTCTTCACGGAGAAATGCAGGAACCCTCAGCCAGATGGCATGGGGAATGCGCATTCTGCGGCTCTGATACGGCCCTGATGCGGCGCTTGTGCGACTTGGATCGCGCTATTTCGCCAAAGCGGCCCGTTTGGCCTCGGCATTGCGCTTGCGCGTTGCCGCCGCCTTCCTGGCCGAAGCCGACCGCTCTTCGGCCGTGCGCGCAGCGGAAGCAGCACCGCCGATGCGCCCGCCTTTGCGGGCCGAGACGCGGTCCACCGGGTGGCCCCGGCCGGAGCCCGACAGCTTGCCACCGCCGGTTTCCTTGTTCACCGTGGCCCAGGCAATTTCGGCCGCTTTGTCAGGATTCACACCGCGTTTCTCGTAGCTTTCCTCGATGCGGCGGGCCTGGCGCTTTTGCTTGTCGGTATAGGCCGACTTGTCACCGCGTGGCATGGCGTGCTCCTTGGCTGGTTGATGGCGATGGAGGCACCGGCTGCGGCGGCAACCGGATCGGCGGCGCGGTGACCGGTGGGTCAATCGGTGCAGGCGGCGCCACGGGCTCGGGACGGCCCGGGACCTTGTCCGGATCCGGCGGTAGCAGGGGCTCGTTCGGGATGTGCGGGTTGGGCATGGCGGGTGCAGCGGCAGACAGATGCAAGGGCATGAAAAACCTCCTTACCTCCACCTTGAACGACATCATTGTGTGATTGCGTAAAAAAACGTTCCATTCGGGGACAGAGCACAGCGCCCTGTCCCCCTCGGGTGCCCAAGGGAAAACATGTAAGCCCCACGCTTACAAAGTGGCTTCCAAATGCGGCGAAGGTGGCACCAGACAGCTCGCCCCGATCTGTCAGACAGGCCACCCGGTCTGTCGTTCACCACTGAAGGAGCTTTTTGCCATGCAACAGCAGCACAACCCGCAGAACCAAGTGAACCAGCAGCCACAACAACCCGGCCAACAACCGGGCCAGCCCAAGGAGAAGCAGCAACAGCAGCAATCTCCCGGGCAACAGCAGCCCGGGCAACCGTCCAAGCAGCAACCCCAGCAACAGCGCTAGCACCCTGGCGGGGACGGAAGCGGCTGCCATGACCGGTTTGCGCCCGGAGCAGATGCCCAGCCCGTCCCCCTGGCCTTTGCAGATGGGGCAGCCCTTGCACGAGGCCAAATACAGCCAGCAGCAGAGCAAATGCAACAAGCGGCAGCTGGGCACCGAAGCCCCGCCACCGCCCCATGAGCAGATGCACTGACCGCGCTGGTACCACCGGCCCGCTGACCGACAGCGGGCCTTTTTGTGGGTACAGCGCTGGAACCGGGGACGTGGTCGCTCGCCATGGGGTGCTGACGTGCGGCGGCTGCTGCAGCCAGGCTGCCCTCGCTGAGGCTGGCACATCAAGACGTCTGCTCCGTATTGCGTGGCGGCTTTCCACTTGCCACGTCGCTAAAGGCCCTCCAGCGTGCATATCCAGGTGTGATAGGTTCAGCAGCATGCAGGACGGCATGGCGCAGCACGGTGCCGCCGCCAATGCGCTCCACGCCCCACCAGGAACACCGCCCCATGCTCAAAGTGATTGCCCAAGACTTCATCCGCCCGGAACACATTGCCACCGTGCTGCCGCTGTACCGCGAGCTGGTGGAGAAAACCAGGCAGGAGCCGCTGTGCCTGTCCTACGAGCTGTTTGTGGACCAGAAGGATCCGGGGCATTTCACCTTCATCGAAACCTGGCCCGACCGCGCGGCGCTGGACACGCACTGCGCCACCGAGCATTTCCAGCGTTTGGTGCCGCAGATCGACCGCCACCAGAGCCAGCCCGGCCAGTTCCTGCTGATGGATGTCCTGGCTGGAACGGAGTGCTGCCCTGCCGCCTGCACTCCTGCACAGGCCCAGGCCTGAGGCAGGGTCAGGCTTGCGGGCTTCGCCAGGCGGTCTGAAAACCCTGCTGGAAACGGGTCAGCTCTTGCCGATCGGCCCCGGCAGTGCTTCCATAGGGCCATACGCTGCTCACGGCACTGCCATGGCCGCAGCCCCCTCCCCGCTGTGCCCGCCACCAGGAGTGCGATATGACCCGCTTTCACACCCACCGGCACTTTGCCGCTCCGCCCGACGCCGTGTTTGCCGCCCTGGCCGATCCCACCCGGCTGGCCCGCTGGTGGGGGCCGGCCGGGTTCCACAACACTTTCACCGAATGCGAGGTCGAAAGCGGTGGCATGTGGCGCTTCACCATGCACGGACCGGACGGCCGGCACTACGCCAACGAATCGGTGTTCGAGGCCGTGGATGCACCCGACCGCGTGGTTATCCGCCACCTGAACCACCCGCATTTCCGACTGACCATCACGCTGACAGACCACCCGTCCGACGGTCAGCCCGGCACCCGCGTGGACTGGGAGCAGGTGTTTGACAGTGCCGACGTGGCGGCAGCCGTGCAGGCCGTGGTGGTCCCCGCCAACGAACAGAACTTGGACCGCTGGCAGGCCGAGGTGGCCACACAGATGCCCACAGGTAGGGACTGAATATCTGCATGCACTTTTCAAACTGCCTGCTACGCACGTAAACTGGTTTGAACAGCGACCAGCGGCAGCATGTGCAGATCCGACGCCGGGCGCCACGGCCCACCAGAATTCACCACACACAGGCCGCTCCCATGCCTTGCACGTGCACAGGCTGCTGTCTTTTCAAACAGCGCCTTGGCGTGCACGGAACCTGCTGCCTGCGCAGCACTCCCATCTGGACCCCTTCACCTACCTGGGAACACCATGACCTCTGAAGACATTCGCGCCACCCTGACCATCTGCCTCCTGGCTTCCTTCGCCGACGGAGAGAAGCACGATCGCGAGCGCGAACAGATCCGCCAGGTGGCCGAAGGTCTGGCGGGGGACCAGCAAGTGAACCTGCCCGGCCTGTACCAGGATGTGCTGCTGCGCCGCGTGCAACTGCCCGCTGTGCTGGCCCAGCTCTCCACCCCCGAAGCGCGCCAGCTGGCCTATGAAATGGCGGTCTGCGTGTGCGAGGCCGATGGCCACACCAGCGCCAAGGAGCAGGACTTTCTGGCACAGCTGCGCCAGGCCTGGGGCATGGGCGCCAGTGGCACCGGCAACGCCAGCAATGCAGCCACCGCGGTGGCCGGCTATGCAGGTGCGGCCAGCAGCTTCGACAGCCAGGCACAGACCGTCGCCGACGCGCCGCTGAACGCACAACTGCCTGACGTGGACACCCTGCCCTCGCAGGAACCGGTGCCTCACCCCACGGCGGTCGACCCGCTGTGTGCAGCGGCACAGCGCCGTCCCGGCAAGCTGTCCGCCACCGAAATGGACAGCAAGATTCTGAAAGCCGCCATCGTGAACGGTGCCATCGAGCTGCTGCCGGAAAACCTGTCGACTCTGGCCATCATTCCGCTGCAGATGCGACTGGTCTACCAGATCGGTCAAAGCTATGGCTACGAGCTGGACAAGGGCCACATCAAGGACCTGCTGGCCGCGCTGGGCGTGGGCCTGACCTCGCAGTACCTGGAAGAAGCCGGCCGAAAGCTGCTCGGCGGCCTGCTGGGCAAGGCCGGCAAAGGCATCTTCGGCGGCCTGGGCAAACAGGCCGTGAGCAGCGGCATGAGCTTTGCCAGCACCTACGCCCTGGGCCATGTGGCCAACCAGTACTACTCCGGCGGCCGCACCCTGAGCACCGAGATGCTGAAGAGCGCCTACCAGCATGTGATGCGCGACGGACGCCAGTTGCAGGCCCATTACCTGCCCCAGATGCAGGAAACCGCACGCGGGCTGAACACCGCCAAGATCCTGCAGATGGTGCGCGGAGGCTGAACGCAGCCGGGGCCAACTGCGGCGGCCATGGCATGGCCTATCGCAGTCAGGACAGCCAGGAAAGCCCGCCGATGCCTGCGTACGGCCTGCAGCCGCCATGGGGTGAGCGGGCAGGAAATGGGGGGCGTGCGCTCCAGGCACTGCATGTGTACGCGGCCCCCGCACACTTGTACGGCAGGGCCCTGGCGTCAGAGGGCCATGGGTCGCCATGGCTCTGTGGCGCGGACAATCCTTCTTCCCGACACCCGTCCTCTTCTTCGCATGCATCCGTTCACACCCCACCCCGACACGCCAGCCGAACGCCCTTTCTCCCAGGCCTGCGCCAACAACCAGGCGCCGATCCTGGCGGTGCTGGAACAGGCTTTTGCCGATCGGCGGCAGGTGCTGGAAATCGGCTCGGGCACCGGTCAGCACAGCGTGTATATGGCACCCCTCCTGCCGCAACTGGTGTGGCAGACCTGCGACCTGCCCGAGCACCATGCGGGCATCCTCGCCTGGCATGCTACCCAGCCCGCCGCGAATCTGCGTGCACCGCTGATCTTTGATCTGAACAGCAGCCACTGGCCGCAGACAGCCGATGGAGCATTCGACGCCGTGTTCACCAGCAACACCTGCCACATCGTGGCCTGGCCGCTGGTGGAGCGCATGTTCGCGCTGGTGGGCGCCCATCTGCCCATGGGGGGCGTGTTCGCCGTCTACGGCCCGTTCAACTACGGCGGCCAGTTCACCAGCGACAGCAACCGCGCTTTCGATGCCTGGCTGCGCCAGCGCGATGCAGCCAGCGGCATCCGCGACCTGGAAGCCCTGCAGGCACTGGGCACCCGCCATGGGCTGGAGCTGGTGCAGGACCATGCCATGCCGGCCAACAACCGTACGCTGGTGTTCCGCAAAGGCTGATGGCCGGTCTTGATGGCCGACCTTGCTCCCACCCAAGCTCCCGCGGGCGGTGGGAGCATGCAGGCGGACTGCGCGTCTATTCGGTCACGCAGCGAAAGCTGGCGGCGGCGTTCACATCGCCACTGCCGTTGTAACGCGGCCAACTGGGGTATTCGCACAGCGGGCGGGTGCGGCCCGGCTGCCCCACGGTGTCTTCCACCACCTGCGCCTGCGGGGCCTGGCCCTGTGTGACCCAGGCATCCAGCACCGCCAGGCTGTCCCATGCGGCGTTGTAGATCCCGCTGACCGCGTGGCCATACCCTGGCACCTCGTAGTAGCGGGCAAAGTCGCGCACCGCCGCCTGGCCCATGCTCTGCACCATGCGCTGGTAGTACTGCTGCGTGGCCCGGGTACTGACCAGCACATCGGCCGTGCCATGCGCCATCAGCAGCTTGCCGCCGCGTGCGCGGAAGGCGGACAGGTCCGTGCGGTTGATGTCCTGCAACCGGGTCAGCGCATCGATGCGCGCCTGCCAGGGGCCGGGGGCCTGCGGGTCCAGCGTCAGGCTGTTGAACTGCGCATCGCGCGTGACGAAGAAGCGCACCCACTGGTCCCAGAACACGCTGTGATAGGGCGCTGTCAGCGGCATGGGGCTGCCGGGCTGGCCGGTACCCAGTGCCAGCAGCGTGATGGTGGGCGCTTGCGGCGTGCCACGCGCCAGGCCCAGGTCAGCCCCCCAGAGGTTGAAGCCGGGATACTGTGTTTCGCCGCTGCCTAGCGGACGGCTGAAGGTGATGGGACTGTCCATCACCTTCAGCGCCGTGATCTGCGCATCGGCCAGGCAGTGGTCGCCCGCAGCGCGCCCGCCTTCACAGCGCAGCGGTTTGCCGTCCACCAGGGCGGTGGCCGGGTCGAACTGGCGGTTGCAGGCGGCCACGTTGGACACCACGCCATCCTCGACCCCGTCGAGCTTGTCGCAGGTCTGGAGCGCAGCACGCAGGAGCTGCGCACGCTGTGCCTGACTGGGATAGGCCCCTGGCTGGGCCAGGGCGCGGGTGATACGGCCAAACTGCAAATCCAGTGCCGCAGCATTCCAGGCCGGGTACCAGGCAATCACGCCATCAAAATCCTTGGGCCAGCGCTGTGCCACGGCCAGGGCCTCACGCCCGCCAGTAGAGCCGCCCACAAAATACCAGCGCGCAGGCAGCTTGCCGTAGTGCCAGCCGATGAGCTGGGCAGCCACATCGCGTGTCTTCTTCAGGGCATCGCCGCTGAAGTTGCGCACCGCCTCATCGTTGGTACCAAAGCTGCCGTCGCGGCTGGTGGTGGCTCCCGCCTGGTGGCCGGAATCGCTGGAGAACGTGGCATAGCCCTGAGCCAGCGGCACCGGCGTGCGCGCAGGCCCGGCCGCATAGTTGCCCGTCATGCTGGGGATAGTGCCGTTGTAGCCGCCACCGCCGCCCATCAAGGCCTTGCCATTCCATTGCTGCGGCAGATTGAACTGCGCCTTGATCATGGGGGCCGCCGGGTCCACCGGACGGATGTCCACCAGCAGCTTGCAATAGGCCCCCACGGCGGCAGCGCCTTCGCCCGCCGCTGCCACCTCCTGCGCCTGGGTGACCACCGCGCCCCGGGTGGCCAAAGCGATCTGCCCAGCCGGCACCTGCTGGCCCTGCAAGGCGCTGCATGCCAGCGGCTGGGCCGGCAACTGCGGCGGCGCCGTGCCGCAACCCGCCAGCAGCAGGCCCATGGCCACAACCGCCAGCCCACCACCGTAGCCTCCCCGTGTCCCCGCTGCAAAGTCCACCGCCATGTTGCCTCCGCCAGATGTGAAAGGAAAAAGTGCGGCAGCCATTATTCCGGCGCCCGGCCTTGCCACCAGGGCCTCAAGGGCTGGTCTGCGGGAATGTCTGCACATGGTTTTCCAGCATGGTGCCGCACTGCAGCAAACCCGTACCGCCAGCAGGCACGAGGGATGTGCCGGTGCCGCAGGCGCTCTACCATGGAGCCATCCTGCAACCCGGAGGACCGCTGCCATGACACAACGCTTGTACTTTGCGGTGAGCATCGCCGCCCCGCGCAGCAGGGTCTGGCTGACCCTGCAGTCGCCGGACGGCTACCGCGACTGGACGTCCGCCTTCTGCGAAGGCTCCACCTACGAAGGCTCGTGGGAGCAAGGTGCCAGAATCCGTTTCCTGGCGCCCAGCGGCGATGGCATGACTTCTGAAATTGCCGAGCGGCGCGAAGGCACCCTGCTGTCCATCCGCCACCTGGGCGAGATCCGCCAGGGTGTGGACGACACGCACAGTCCCCAGGTACTGGCCTGGGCTCCGGCCTACGAGAACTTCCACCTGCGGGATCTGCCTGCCGGCGGCACCGAGTTGCGGGTGGAAGTGGACACCGTGGCCGACTATGTGCAATACATGCACGACACCTACCCGCGCGCGCTGCAACGGCTCAAGGCATTGTGTGAGGCGCAGGAAATGCACGCAAGCTGACCCATCCCCCGCACGGCGCAGTCCGTGCCCCCGCTCGCCCACCCTACCGTCTGCAAGGAGGCTCCGATGACCCCATTGCCCCACCCATCCGGGCCGCAGCGCCGCCTGCTGCCCCTGTCCCGCCTGGCCGCGGCCACTGCGCTGCTGCTGGGCACGGTCGCAGCCCAGGCACACCATGGCTGGTCCTGGGCCGAAGGCGAACAGATGACGCTGCAAGGCCAGATTGCACGCATTTCCATGGCGCCGCCCCACCCTGTGCTGACCGTCCAGGCAGCCGATGGCGGGCGCTGGCAGGTGGACCTGGGCAATCCGTCGCAGACCGAGCGCTCGGGTTTTGCCGGCAATACCGCCCAGGTGGGCGACGCCATCACCGTGCGCGGCAACCGCAGCAAGGATGCCCAGGCACTGCACATGAAAGCCGTGCGCATCACCGTGGGGGGCAAAAACTACGACATGTACCCCGAGCGCATCCAGGACTGAGCCCCCATGCCCGCGGCATTGCTGCAGGCCCTGGAGGCGCTGTCCCTGTGGCCTGGCGCACGCTGGCTGCAGGCATCGGGCACGGCCTATCTGTGGGTGAATGCCGCCCACATCCTGGGCCTGGGCTTGCTGGTGGGCGCCATCGTGCCGCTGGATCTGCGCCTGCTGGGGCTGTGGCGTCAGGTGCCCCTGGCTGCATTGCGGCCGGTGTTGCAGTCCATGGCCGCCCTGGGCCTGGCGCTGGCGCTGCTGACCGGTCTGTGGCTGTTCAGCGTGCGCCCGGCGGATTACGCCGTCAACACCGCTTTCCAATGCAAGCTGGCCTTGCTGGTGCTGGCCCTGGGCAATATCGCCTGGCAGCATGGGGCGATCGGCTGGTCGGCCAGTGCACATAACACCGCAGCGCCCTCCGTGGCGGTGCGCTGCCGTGCGGCCCTGTCGTTGCTGCTGTGGCTGGCCATGGTGCTGGTGGGCCGCTGGATCGGCTTTCTCTGAACGGCGGCGCCCTGCGGGTCGGCCCAATGCACGCCGGGTTCTCTGCCACGCTCCACCGCATTCATTGCCTTGCGTTTTGCCATGCCCCGTTGTGCCATCCGCCCCGAGACTGCCGCTGATGTGGACGCTATCGACCGCATCACCCGTGCCGCGTTCCAGCACCACCCGCACAGTGACCAGACCGAGCACCTGATCATTGTGCGCCTGCGCGCGGCGGGAGCGCTCACGCTGTCGCTGGTGGCAGAGCAGGATGGACAGGTGGTCGGTCATGCGGCTTTTTCGCCGATCACTTTTTCCGACGGCAGTGCGGGCTGGTACGGCCTGGGCCCGATCGCGGTCGCGCCCCTGCACCAAGGTCAGGGAGTGGGTGCTACCCTGGTGCAGCAAGGGCTGGACTTGCTGCGTGCCCGGGGTGCCGCAGGCTGCGTGGTATTGGGAGAGCCGGCCTACTACGGCCGCTTTGGCTTCGCCCACCGTGCCGAGTGCGTTTTTGCCGGTGTCCCTGCGCCCTACTTCCAGGTACTGGCTTTCGGGAACAGCAAGGCAACCGGCGAGGTCGCATACCATGCGGCATTCGGCCCCCATTGAACCCGGGGCACAGCGACCACACCATGCAGGAACGAACCATGCAGCTGGGATACACCATCATCTACGTGCCCGACGTGGCAGCCTCACTGGATTTCTGGCGGCGCGCCTTCGGCCTGCGCCAGCGCTTTGTGCACGATTCCGGCACCTATGGCGAGCTGGACACCGGCGCCACCACCCTGGCCTTTGCGGCCCATGCACTCGGGGACAGCAACTTCCCGGGCGGCCATGTGGCAGCCCACTCGTCCCTCCAGCCCCTGGGGTTTGAAATCGCCCTGGTCACGGCCGATGTGGCGGGCGCCCATGCACAGGCCCTGTCCGCAGGTGCCGCCGAACTGTCGCCGCCCACAGCCAAGCCCTGGGGGCAGACCGTGTCCTATGTGCGCTGTCCGGACGGCACGCTGGTGGAGCTGTGCACACCGGTGGCGAGCGGCAACGCCGAGCAGGCGTAGCGGCCCCACCTGGCCTGCCTGCGACCCCGAACAGACGTGGCTTGCGGGCAGGAAGGCAAGACCATCTACACGGCACGGGCCTAGCTTGCACCGGGCGCACACGGCCCCAGGACCTGAAAGGCGCTCAGCGCATGCCGCCCACGGCCCCCATGCTGTCGCGCAAGGTCTGCTGCCACTGGCCGGCACGCAGTAGCCCCATGCCGTTGGAGCTCGCATCGATGGTGGTCAGTTGCTGGATGCGCTGGCCGCTCAGGCTGTTCTGGATCACCGTCCCAGCCCCTGCACCGGCAATCTGGCTGACCAGCGCACTGCCATCGGCCGGGCTCTGGATCGCGCCATAACGGTTACCGGGGCCGTTCTGCACCACCGTCAAGGTGTTGAGCCGCTCGCGCAAGGTGGCGGCCTGGGCGGCGGTGAGCTGGTTCAGCTGGGCCAGCGGAATCGCGGTCTGGGTCACCAGCTGGCCATTGATATAGGTGGCTTGCTGGATGCCCAGCGAGACCATCAGTCCGCCGCCCACATCGAAACCACCCCGCATGCGGTCCAGCTGCGCATCGGCCACCGTGTGCCAGATCTGCTCTACTGCCCTGGAGGGTCCGGCAGATGCCCGCACCGTGGTTTCCGGCATTTCCTGGGCCTGCAGCGCAGGTGCGGCCGCCGCCAGCACCAGACTGGCCGCGCACCACGCAGGAAGGTGTTTGCGGGACATCAGAAGTCTCCCACGCCATGCTTGGGCAAGGTGATGGCGCTCAGGCTTTCGCGGCTGAGCCCCTGCGCCAGCGGGCTGCGCGGCGCCACCTGCCAGTCCTGCGCCAGATTGAACTGGCCCTGGCCGATCCGGTTGTGGATCACAAACAGCAGGCGGCTGGGCCACACGGCGTCAAACTGCGTGCGCGACATGGCACGCGTCCCCTGGGCGGGGTCGCCCAACAGCACACGGTCTTTTTCCAGCCCCTTGACCACCACGAAGTGCTGGTAGCCGTTTTCATTGATCAGCACGATGGCGGGGGTGCGCGCTTCGGCCAGTTTTTCCAGCCCCAGGGCAAATCCATCGGCCTGCATGCCCCATTGCGCCAGATAGCGCTTCATGTCCAGCAGCGAAAAACCTTCCTTCTGGATCTTGGCCTGGTCACCCGTCGCAAACATGTATTCAAACACAGCCTGCTCGGTGGTGGCCATGCCGTAATGGTGGGTCAGCAAGGTGGCCAGGGCCGCAGAGCCGCAGCTGAAGTCGTACTGCTGGATCAGCGTGCGGGCCAGGCGACCGTCCCGCAAACTGGTGATGGGCAGGCGCACGCTGCCTTGGCCCAGCGATGCAAAGTAGGCGTAGCCCTGGCCGGTGTCAGCAGGCGCGGCGACAGCAGGCTCCGCCGCCTGCGCCAGCCCTGCGGCAATCAGGCCGCAAGCCAGGCACAGCCCCCGGCAGAGGCCGCGAAAACCCGGCGCCGGCTGCCCCGCGCGCAGCATGGCCAGGCAGAACAACGAGGATGGTGCGGGCATGGCAAGCTCCCCCGGCAATGAAAGCGCAATGCGCGCGGTTCACTGCATTTGCAAATTGACGATGACGGCGTTCTGGATCAGCACATTGGCGCCCGAGTTCTGGATCACCACCGGCAGGCCGGTCATCTGATCGAAGGAACCGGCTTCGATGGCGTTGCTGCCGGTGATCACGTTCTGGGCACTGTTGCCACTGGTGGTCCCGGTCAATGTCATCTGGTTTTCGGTGTGAAAAGATCCACCGCGCGCATCGGCCAGCTGGCTGGCTGGCACGGGCGTGCCGAACACCGACTCCGCGGCGGATGCACCCACGACCGCTAAAGGCTCCGCCCCTGCGGGCAATGCCGTCACTCCATACAGCAGCAGGCTGCAGACCCATGGCCAGCACCGGTGCGAAATCGAGACCCACATGGCGGCTCCTTTCACTGGGGACAGAGTGTCGAACTGCCGCAACGCGCCCCTGAAATGGCCGCCCGGCCATCTCAGGGGGGTTGCAGCCGCTGCGCGTTAACGACCCACGGCCAGATTGGCCTGGACGTTCACACTTTGCTGCACCATGGAAGACAGGCCGCTGTTCTGGCTGGCGATCATGATGCCGGCGGCCGACTGGCCGACGCTGGTCATGGTGTTGGCCATGCTGAAGGTACCGGCGTTCACGCGGTTGGTGCCGCCTGCGCCGCCGGAGCCGCCTGCGCCGGTGCCGCCGGTGCCGCCATGGGCGGTGTTGGTGGCGCTGCCTGCACCACCTGTACCGCCCGTGCCGTTGCCGCCATTGCCGCCGTTGCCTGCGGTGGCCGAGCCATTGCTGGCACTGCCCGAGGTTGCGCTGCCATTGGTGGCGCTGCCACCGGCACCACCGCTACCGCTGCCTGCAGTCCGGGTGCCTTCCCCACCGGTGCTGATGGGCGAACCGCCACCGGCCGTTGCCGAGCCTGCGCCACCCGATGCTGCACCGCTGGAGTTGTCGGCCGCACCGCCCGTACCCAGCAGGCCGCCGCTGCCGCCCGTGGCGCCAGCACTGCTGCCAGCACCGCCGCCGCCGGCACCTGCTGTGGTGGTGGTGGAAGCGGGACCGCCGCTGTTGGCGCCGCCTGCTCCGCCGCCATTGCCCGAAGCACCGTTGCCGGCTCTCGCACCCTGGTTGTTGGCGGCACCAGCGGAGCTGCTGCCGTTGGAGGCACTACCGCCTGTGGCACCCACCGCACCGTTGCCGGTACCGCCGGAGCCGCCCTGGCCGTTACCGGCTGCCGTTCCTCCGGAGCCCGCACCACCTGTGCCGCCGTTGCCGGTACCGCCATTGGCATTGCCGGCATTGGTCGCCCAGTTGCCGATATTGCTGATGGCATTGCCGGACACATAGCCGGTCAGGTTGCTGCTGGCCACGGCCGTGGTCACGTTGAACGCGTTGCTGAAGTTGCCGGTGGCGCCGTTGTTCAGCGCGACAGAACGCGCAGCACTGGCGGTGGCAGCGCCGGAGTTCTTGTTGATGCTGTTGTCTGGAGTGCGCGTGGTGGTGGTGGTGGTTGCGGTGTTGGTGGTGCTGGAGTAGTCCTCATTCATCGTGCTGTTCGATGTGTTGTTGCCCAGCACCGTATCCTGATCCGTGGTGTTGGCCATGACCGCGCCGCTGGCACCCAGCAGCACAGCCACAGCAGTGGCCAGAAGTGTCTTTTGCATACGTCCTCCGAAATAGGGAAAAAGGAATGAAAACCGACTAGGAGTGATTTGCGCAGGCGCAGATCGAAGGTCGCTTAGCAGCTTCTATGCCAGTGCTCACTGCGCTTCAATCGCTTGTATAGCCTGATTCAGGTTCGATCTTTTTTGTTTCTGGTTGTAGAAGATCCCCACACCCACAGCAGCCTTCCACAAGGGTGCGCACCACCGTTGCGGTCTGTCACATGGGTGTGACATGGCATGCCGGCCACCTGACTTTTCCTGCAGGCCAACGGCATGGCATAGCACCCCGCACGGCCCGCATTCAGCCCATGCATTTCCCTTTATGGATGCGCCATCTCGATAGGAAAATCACATAAAACACACCGTCACGTGCATGTGACATCCGACCTGCGCTGGGCCCGAAATTGCGCTTCTCAGGAGCCCTTGCCTGGCCCCGGTGCTGCACGGCTGCGACACCGCTGTGCAGCATGCAAAGATTTCCTGAACACCCGTTACGTTCGCTTGCAGCAGGCGGCTTGCCGCTTGTCGGGACGTCTTCCACACTGCCTTCGAAATGCCTGGACGGAAAAGGCGGTGGCCGCTGCACAAGGCATCCGAGCAAGTCGATTGCGTACCGAGGAGACAATCCATGCCGAGCCTGCATTCCGCGCTGAAACCGCGCATTTACGGTGCGGCATGTCTGCTGCCGCTGCTGAGTCTGGCGCCGGGATACACCCTGGCACAAAGCACCGATGCACCGGCATCCTCCACGTCGGAAAACCTCAGCAAACCACGTGCCACCAAAAGCCGCGCGCCGGTGCCGGCGCGCCCTCCCACGCTGATGCAGCAGGTGCAGTTGCTGCAGTCACGGCTGGAGGCACAGGCACAGGAAATCCAGGCCTTGCGCGAACGACTGGACACACAAGTTTCCCAGCACGATGAGCTGCAGCGCCAGATGCAGGCCCAGCCAGGCGGCGCCACCGCGGTCGCCGATGGCGGTTACCGGTCGCCATCGGCAGCCAATGCGGTACCGGCCGCCACCGCCGCCGTCGGCATGGCACCACCCGATCCCGGGGGCCGCGCCGTGCGGGTGGGCACTGCGCCACCGGAGCCGGAAGCGCCGCTGCAGGTGGCCCAGATCTTCGAGCAGCCCGGCATCCTGACCCAACCCGGCCACTACGTGCTGGAGCCCTCGGTCCAATACGGCTACTCCTCCAGCAACCGGGTGGCGTTGGTGGGCTACACCGTGATTCCCGCTCTGCTGATTGGCCTGGTAGATGTGCGTGAAGTCAAACGCAATACCCTGACCATGGCACTGACGGGCCGCTTCGGCCTGACCAAGCGCCTGGAAGGCGAAATCCGCATCCCCTATGTATCGCGGCGCGATGATTCCATCAGCCGTGAAATCTTCACCGGCTCCGCGTCGGAACGCGCGTTCAGCAACCGTGGCAACGCCATCGGCGACGTGGAACTGGCACTGCGCTACCAGTTGAACGAACCGCAGGCCAACAAGCCCTATCTGATCGCCGGCCTGCGCTTCAAGACCCGCACCGGCAAAGACCCCTTCGATGTGGTGACCGACTGCGTCACCCGCTGTATTGGCAACACCACCGGCACCGGCATGCCGCTGGAACTGCCCACGGGCTCCGGCTTCAACTCCCTGCAGACCAGCCTGACGTGGCTGCTGCCATCGGACCCTGCCGTGTTCTTCGGCAGCGTCAGCTACACGCACAACTTCGGGCGCAGCGGCGTCTCCCGCACAGTGCTCAATGGCGAGAAGGAATACATCGGTTCGGTCAAGCCCGGCGATGTGCTGGGCATCAACTTCGGCATGGGGCTGGCGCTCAACGATCGCTCGTCCTTCAGCCTGGGGGTGGAACTGAACACCGTAGGCCGCACCAAGCAAAACGGCACAGCCCTGGCCAACGCCGTGCGCATCCAGCTGGCCTCGCTGCTGCTGGGCTATTCCTACCGCTACAGCCCCCGCACCACGATCAATGTATCGGTGGGTGCAGGCCTGACCCGCGACACACCCGACCTGTCCCTGAGCGTGCGCGTGCCCATGTCGTTTTAAGTGATGGAGCATGCAGGCTAAAAAAGTTCTGACCCTGACCTGGGGACTGCCCGACCCTTCCCCGCTGTTGTGTGCACTGCACCACCTGGGATGGGAGGCCATCTGGGTCGGCAATACGGCCGATGCCCGGCAGGCGCTGGCGCAGCAGCCCATCCAGGCGGGGCTGCTGCTGCTCGGCCCGCACACCTGCAGCAGCACAGGCCATGGACCCCTGTCCTGGACGCATCTGGAATCGGCCGTCACCAGCATCCAGCGCCTGCAGCCGCTGGAATGGGTGGCCTTGTGCGATGCCAGCGCGCTGGAATCGGCCGCGTTGCGCACCCTGCTGCTGGAAAGCTTTTTCGACTACCAGCTGACGCCTCCCGACTGGACCGAAGTGGCCCGCGTGCTGGACTACCTGTACCGCCGCAGCGAGCTGCGGCGCAGCCTGCAGGCGCCATCCACACCCGCCACCAGGGAAGCCACGCTGGGCATGGTCGGCCACAGTGCCGTGCTGGCGCAGCTGCGCCTCAAGCTGCGCAAGGTGGCGGCCAACCATGCCCCGGTGCTGATCAGCGGCGAAAGCGGCAGTGGCAAGGAGCTGGCGGCACGTGCCATCCACGACAGCTCCGACCGCTGCGCCGCGCCCTTTGTGGCGGTGAACTGCGCCGCCATTGCACCATCGCTTATCCAGTCCGAATTGTTTGGCTACGAAAAAGGGGCCTTCACCGGGGCCACGGCCCGCAAGCAGGGGCTGATCGAAGCGGCCCATGGCGGCACCCTGTTTCTGGACGAGATCGGTGATCTGTCGCTGGAGCTGCAAGCCAATCTGCTGCGCTTCCTGCAGGAGCGCAGCATCTACCGCGTGGGAGGCTTGAACAGCGTGGCAGTGGATACCCGGGTGGTGGCCGCCACCCACGTGCAGCTGCAGCATGCGGTGAGCCAGGGACGCTTTCGGGAAGACCTGTTCTACCGGCTGAATGTGCTGCCCATCGACGTGCCGCCGCTGCGCGCGCGGCGGGAAGATGTGGTGGTGCTCGCACAGCATTTCTTTGCGCTGTGCGGTGGCCACAGCAGCACCCGCCTGCACGGATTTGCCCAGAACGCACTGGCCGCCATGGCGGCGTACGACTGGCCCGGCAATGTGCGCGAGTTGTACAACCGCGTGCAGCGCGCGGTGGTGATGAGCGACAGCCGCTGGATCAGCGCCGCCGATCTGGGCCTGTCCACACCGGAGCCACTGGTGGGCATCGGCCTGGAAAATGCCCGCACCCAGGCCGAGCGTGAGATCATCCAGAGCACGCTGACCAAAGCCGGCCACAACATCACCCAGGCGGCGCGCGATCTGGGCGTATCGCGCATGACGCTGTACCGACTGATGGACAAGCACGGCATCGTGATCTGATGCACCCATGCAGGTCATACTGATCTCGCAGGTCATACCGAGGTTCCTGAGCGCCTTCCGACATGGCTGTGCAGCGCTGCGGCTTCCCCGCTGTTCCGCCTCGGCCCGCTCTTCAGTGGCGCACGCCCCCTGCTCAGGCGGGTGAGCACCGGGTCCGCGCCTTGGCTGCTGGATAATAAAACCATAGCATCTGCTTGGCAGCGCACCGCATAGAGAGGGAATTTTGGCATGAGACACGGACTCTGGGCCCCCGGAACCCCCACGCGGCAGAGATGGCTGATCAGCGTATTCCTGCTGGTGATGCTCAGCGCCCTGGTCCCCATTTTCTCGCGCAGCTTTGTGCCCGTCTCCGGCTGGTCGCGCACCGCCTTGCTGCTGGCCGTGCTGTGCACCAGCGCGGCATGCGGTCTGCTGTGGTACTGGTTTCGACGCGGTCTGTGGACGCCTGCGGGCCCTTGGCTCAGCTACAGCCCCGTCAAGCGCTGGACCCT
Source organism: Comamonas sp. UBA7528 (assembly GCF_002479375.1). Classification (NCBI taxonomy): domain Bacteria; kingdom Pseudomonadati; phylum Pseudomonadota; class Betaproteobacteria; order Burkholderiales; family Comamonadaceae; genus Comamonas; species Comamonas sp. UBA7528. The sequence goes on along the minus strand of NZ_DLMU01000002.1, from coordinate 125,281 downwards.
GGCCCCGTTGTGTGTGGGATTCTTTCTGCTGGTGCTGTGGCTGGATCTGGCCATGACGGCCCCTATGCTGCTGACCCGCTGGACCGGTGAGGAAGCCAGCCGCAGCACACAGGCCCAGAAAAAGCGTGGCTCCGGCCGCCGCAGCTGCCACCACCAGTTGCAACTGGCCGACACCCGGTTCTGGTTGTTCGAATTCTGCGTGGACAGCGATTCCTTCGACCAATTGCCCGAAGGCCCGCTGCCCGCCACGGTGCTCAGCCGGCGCACAGACCTGGGGGACTATGTCCACACCGTGCGACTGAACGTACCGGAACACACCGGCAGCGCTCCCTAGACCGCAGCCCTGTGCATTTGGCGTGGTGTGTCATGCCGCATACTCGGACGCTCCACCTGTTTTGATCTTTTCGGGCGCACGCCGGCCGCGCAGACCGCGCTGGCAGCAATGGCAGCACTGCCGGCGCCATCGCGACCCGTTTGCCCTCTCACTGTTCCATGCATGTTTTTCTGTGGCCCTTGATGGCCTTGTCTGCCACCGGATTGGTACTGAGCTTTTCCCTGCACCTGGCCGCCTGGACGGGCCACATGCCCGGGCTGCTCCAGCCCCTGGCCCGGGAACATGCAAAGTTGCTGATCGGCGGCATGTTTGCGGCCTGGGTTCCGGCGGTGCTGATTGCCCAGCGCATCAGCCCCGGCGGACGCAAGCAGTTCTCGTGGCAGCGGGTGCTGGCGGGCTGCCCGTTGTGGATGCGTGTCGCCATCGGCCTGCTGTTCGCCTATGCCTTTGCCAACTTCTTTGTCAGCATTGCAAAGGACAAGACATCCGAATGGGGCAGTCTGCGCGCTTTTACCGGCCATGGCATGCTGTTCTATGCCGTGGCGCTGTGCATCTTCTATTCCGCCTGGCGCATGCCGCACCTGCTGCGGCTGCGCCAGTGCCCGCTCGGCCATGCCGTCGACCACCAGCACCAGTTCTGCCCCAGCTGCGGCGCCAGCGTGCCAGACGATACCGACACCCCGACGTAAGCCTTGCCCCCATGCCACCGCACACTGCCCGCTTTGCCCAACAGCCCCAGGTCCTGCTGACCGCACGCCTACGGCTGCGCCCCTGGCAGCCGGCCGACTGGCCGGCCTTTGCAGCGCTGACGGCCGATGCCGAGGTGATGCGCCACTTTCCCGCCCCTTTGAGCACGGCACAAAGCAATGCCCTGGCCGATGAGATCAACCGGCGCATCGTGCGCCAGGGTTGGGGCTTCTGGGCGGTCGAGCACCTGGAGACGCGCCAGTTCATCGGCTTTGTGGGGCTGAACATTCCCAGCGCAGCCCTGCCCTTTGCGCCCTGCGTGGAAATCGGCTGGCGCCTGGCCCGCACCTGGTGGGGTCAGGGCCTGGCCGGCGAGGCCGCCCGCGCCGCACTGGACTTTGCTTTTGGCCCATTGCACCTGACCGATGTGGTGGCCTTCACCACCCTCTGCAACCAGCGCTCGCAGGCGCTGATGCAGCGCCTGGGTATGCAGCGCGATGCCGCCACGTTCGAACACCCAGCCCTGGCGGTAGGCCACCCGCTGCGCACCCATGTGCTGTACCGCCTACAGGCGGCGGACACCGTGCCGCGGTAAAGGTACGCCAGCACCCGGTCACCACACGCTCACGGTGCGCAGGCCACGCATAGACCGCCCTGCGCACCGGCCCATGGGCGGGCCTTGACTTCGTTCCCTCGGCAACCGTGCATACTGCCGTGTTCCGAACGCCACACACACCGCCCCCCACCACCATGGTCTCCATCCCGCTTCCCGCCTCCCCCGCCCCCATCGGTGTGTTCGACAGCGGCATCGGCGGCCTCAGCGTGCTGCAGGCCTTGCGCCATGAGCTGCCCCATGAGCAGTTCGTCTACCTGGCCGACAGCGGCAATGCCCCCTACGGCGAGCGCGGCGATGCCTTTGTCATCTCCCGCACCCGCACGGTGGCGCAGCACCTGCGGCAGCATTACGGCATCAAGGCGCTGGTGATCGCCTGCAACACGGCCACAGCCGCTGCGGTGGAGCTGCTGCGCGCCGAGATGCCCGATCTGCCGTTGATTGGCGTGGAGCCGGCCCTCAAGCCTGCCTCACTGTCCAGCCAGACCCACCATGTCGGTGTGATCGCCACGCGCGGCACGGTCAACAGCCAGCGCTTTGCCCGCCTGGTGGCCGAACATGGCGGCCGCGCCCAGTTCCATGTGCAGGCCTGCGACGGTCTGGCCCGTGCGATCGAAGTGAGCACGGAAGCACCGCCCCCCGAGGATGCCAGCGCCACCGAAATCCGAGCCCTGTGCGCGCGCTACACCGGCGCCCTCGGCACTTTTGGCGTCAAGACCGGGCAGATTGACACCTTGGTGCTGGGCTGTACCCATTACATCTTTGCCAAGGACGATCTGCGCGCCCTGCTGGGGCCCGAGGTGCAGCTGGTGGACACCGGTGCCCCCGTGGCACGGCAGACCCGCCGCATCCTGGCCCAGGCCGGCACACTGGCACCGGAGCCGGCCACCGCCAGACCCGATGCGCTGGCCGGATCCACGCAGATCCAGTTGATGACCACCGGCCAGTTGGACGCATTGCAGTCTGCAGCCCGGCGCTGGCTGGACCTGCCGGCCGACTGCTGCCGCACGGTGGATGTACCGTTGCATGCGGAGCCTGTGCCAGCGCGCTGAACGATGGCACTGCCGGCGGAGGGCACAAGCCTGCGCAGAAGGTTCAGGCTGTCTATGGCCTGCGGTGTGGCCGGCTCGCAGTCAGCGAGCACAGCCTGCTGCAGGCTCCACACGCCACGCCATCCACGGCGCCAGCCCGGGCTGCGGCATGCACTGCGGCACCAGGTGCTGCGGCGGCGATCAAGCCGGGTCGGCGTCTCCACCCCACAGCTTGTCGCCACCCACTTCCACATGGCTGAGATAGACACGCACCTCGAACTCGTACTGGTGGTAGTTCGGCTCCATGTAGGTGCACAGCTTGTAGAAGGCCTTGTCGTGGTCCAGCTCACGCAGGTGGGCCAGCTCGTGCACGGTGATCATGCGCAAAAAAGCCTCGGGAGCCTGGCGGAACAGCGCGGCGATGCGGATTTCATGGCGGGTGTTCAACCTGCTGCCCTGCACCACGGAACGGCGCGTGTGCGTGCCCAGTGCATTGCGCACGATGTGCACCTTGTTGTCGTACACCACCTTGTGGATGGTGCCGGCCTTGCGCAGATGGTCGTTCTTCAGATCGTCCACATAGCCATACAAGGCCTTGTCGGTACGCAGCTGGTGGGCATGCGGGTGCCGGCGCAGCAACCAGTCGCGCACGCCCTGGGGCTGGGCCATCAACGCACGCACCTGGTCCTGCAGCGTCGCCGGGTAGGCCGACAGATAGGGCAAGGGGGTGAATGCGGAAGTGGTCATCTCACAAGCGGCCACCGGCTGCATGGCACCTGGTACAGGCGCCATGCAGCCGGTGGATCCAAGACAAAAAACGAATGATCAGTGCAGGTGGCGCGGGCGGCGGCCGTTGCCCCCATGGCCGCCTGCGGCGCCTCCGCTGCCAGGGCCGCGCGGTGGCTTGCCCAGCTCCAGCGAGTTCACCAGGCTGTCAAAGCGCTGCGTGAACAGCTTGTCGATCTCGCCCACCACGCCGCCCAGCTCGCTGGCGTCAAAGTGGCGCTCCATCATGTTGATCACATCCTGCACCAGCAGATCGCGCTGCACCTGCATGATGGCGGCCGGGTTGGGCCCGACGAACAGCATCACGAAGTCGTCACGCGACTGGGTGCCGGGCGCCTCTTCCTCTTCGTCGAACTCGGCGTCATAGAACGTCACCTCGATGGCAGCGCCCTGCTCGGCCAGCTCGTTCAGGCCCATGCACATATCGTCCAGCGCCTGGCGGAAATCCTCGTCACCCGACACCGTCCAGCACATCTGCAGCACATGCTCCTTGGCATTGAACTGGATGCCGGGCTCCTCGTCATAGGAACTGCTGGCGCCATCGGTCAGCGAGCGTGCGCCGGCATAGGCCCACAGCGGCTTGAGCGCTTCTTGCAGCTGCTCGAAAGTGACATCGGCACGCACCACCACCTGGCCGTGGACGTGAATTTCAAAAGGGGCGTTGTAGCTTGTCATGTTCGGTCCGTGTTGGCCCCGGCGCGGACGCCGAGGATGGGCATGCAGGACGGCTTGTTCGTCTGGTTGTGTGCCTGCAGCGCACTAATACCCTATTTTCGCACGCTCGCCCGCACCTGCGGGTGGTGGTGGTAAGTGCACGGGCAGGCTGTGCATCCCTTTGAACGCCCTACACTCCCAAATCAAGAGCAGCCAACCACCTCATGGATTGGGGCAAAGGCCGAATCGGGCAGCAACACAACGCTCTCCAGCACCGTTGTGCAGCGCACAAAAAAGGGACCTTGCGGTCCCTTTTCGGAGGAGCTGTCCGTGCACTGCCGCACGGGCGCCCTGGCTCAGCCCTTGATGTGGGCGGCCGTGGTGGTGCGTGCTGCGTGGGGGCCCATGGACTCCACCCAGCTGCGCACGCGCTCGGCGTCGCCCAGGCGGCTGAAACGGCCGGCCGAATCCAGGAACACCATGATCAGCTTGCGCCCCGAGACCCTGGCCTGCATCACCAGGCAGCGGCCCGCTTCCGAGATGTAACCGGTCTTTTGCAGACCGATGTCCCAGTTGTCGCTCTTGACCAGGCGGTTGGTATTGTTGAACTGCATCATGCGGTTGCCCACCGCCACCTCGAAACCGGGCGACGTGGACAGCTCGCGCAGCAGCGGATCGGCATGGGCCACATTCACCAGCACGGCCAGATCATGGGCACTGGACTGGTTGCTGCTGGACAGGCCGGTCGGCTCGATGTAGCGGGTATCGTTCATGCCCAGCAGCTTGGCCTTGGCATTCATCTGGCGCACAAAAGCCTGCAGGCCACCCGGATAGCTGCGCCCCAAGGCATGGGCAGCACGGTTTTCGCTGGACATCAGCGCCAAGTGCATCATCTCGCCGCGCGTGAGCGTGGTGCCCACCCGCAGACGGGAGCTGCTGTGCTTTTCGGTGTCCACATCATCCTGGGTGATGGTGATCTGCTCGTCCATGGGCAGCTTGGCTTCGGAGATCAGCAAGCCCGTCATCAGCTTGGTCAGCGAGGCAATGGGCAGCACCGCATGGTCGTTCTTGCTCAGCAGCACTTCCTTGGTGTCCTGGTCGACCACCAGGGCCACACTGGACTTCAGGTCCAGCGGATCATTCACCATGTGCAGGCCGGCAATCTGGCCAAAGGAAGGACGGGCCACTGCAGCGGCCGTCGCCACAGCGGCCGCCGCTGCAGCGGCACGCACCGGTGCCTTGGCGCTGCGGGCGACCTTGCCACGCGGAGCAGCCTTGGCCACCACGGCCTTCTGGCGTTCGACCTTGACCACCACACGCTTGCGGGGCTCGTCCTTGGCGGCGGCGCGCTTGGAAGCCGTAGTGGACACTTGCTTCTTGGCAGGCTGTTTGCTGGGGGCCGCCTGTACGGACAACGCACAGGAAATGGTGAGAAAAGCCAGTGCTTGGGCAATACGGCCGTGTGCGGATCGGCTGGGGGGATGCATTCAATGCTCCAGGCGGCTAAGAAATTGGGATGCTGCAGCGCAAAAATACAAGTAAATCAGTAACTTGCATTCAAGTCCGCATGACGTTTATCAAATTATATTCTTGGTACAAATTTTTGCATCCTGTTTTTTTGTAAAACCGAAGCGCACACTTCGCATACAGACTGGTTGCCCACGTAAAAAAGCCCTGCCAGGCAAAAATGGCAGGGCTTGACAGAGGGTTATAGACCACTGGCCATTCCCTCCGTCCGGGGTCCATCTCAACAGGATCAGGCGGCCACAGGCTGCCCTTGGGGGGCGCGGCGCAGGCCCGACAGAATGGCGCGGATCGAGGCGGAAACGATGTTGGCATCCTTGCCCACGCCGTGCACCACCTCGGAGTCATCCACCCGCACTTCCACATAGGCAATGGCCTGGGCATTGGCACCCTCGCCCACGGCGTGTTCGCTGTAGTTCAGCACGCGCACGGAACGGCCCACGGCATTGCTCAGCGCTTGCACAAAGGCGTCGATCGGGCCGGTGCCTTCACCTTCCAGCTCCAGGCGCTGGCCTTCCCAGTCCATGGCTGCCGACAGGGTCACCACACCATTGTCTTCCTGCAGGCGGTACTGGGGGGTACGGAATTCACCCAGACCGTATTCACGCTGGAACAGCGACCACAGGTCGGCAGCGGTGAGTTCCTTGCCCGAGGCGTCCATCTCGCGCTGCACCACCTGGCTGAATTCGATCTGCAGGCGGCGGGGCAATTGCAGGCCGTATTCGCTTTCGAGCAGGTAAGCGATGCCACCCTTGCCCGACTGGCTGTTCACGCGGATCACGGCTTCGTAGCTGCGGCCCAGGTCCTTGGGGTCGATGGGCAGATAAGGCATGTCCCAGATCTCGCCATCCCGGTATGCGGCGAACGCTTTCTTGATGGCATCCTGGTGCGAGCCCGAGAACGAGGTGTAGACCAGATCGCCCACATACGGGTGGCGTGGGTGCACGGGCAGCTGGTTGCAGTGCTCCACCGTGGCGCGGATGCCGTCGATGTCGGAGAAATCCAGCCCCGGGTTCACACCCTGGATGTACATGTTCAGGGCCACATTCACCACGTCCAAATTGCCGGTGCGCTCGCCATTGCCGAACAGGCAGCCTTCCAGGCGGTCTGCGCCAGCCATGATGGCCAGCTCTGCCGTGGCGGTGCCGGTACCGCGGTCATTGTGCGGGTGCACCGACAGCACCACGCTGTCGCGGCGCTCGATGTGGCGGTGTGTCCACTCCACCATGTCGGCAAAGATATTGGGCGTGGAGTGCTCCACCGTGGTCGGCAGGTTGATGATGCACTTGTTCTGCGGTGTGGGCTTCCACACGGCGGTCACGGCATCGATCACGCGCTTGGAGAATTCCAGCTCGGTGTCCGAATACATCTCGGGCGAATACTGGAAGGTCCACTTTGTCTGGGGATAGGTGGCGGCGATGTCCGTGAACATCTGCGCATTGGTGGTGGCCAGTTCGACGATTTCGTCTTCGCTCATGTTCAGCACCACACGGCGCATCACGGGGGCCGTGGCGTTGTAGAGGTGGACGATGGCACGGGGCACGCCTTCCAGTGCTTCAAAGGTGCGGCGCACCAGGTGTTCACGCGCCTGGGTCAGCACCTGCACGGTGACGTCATCGGGGATACGGTTTTCCTCGATGAGCTTGCGCATAAAGTCGAATTCGATCTGCGAAGCCGAAGGGAAGCCCACTTCGATTTCCTTGAAGCCGATTTTCACCAGCTGTTCGAACATGCGGATCTTGCGTTCGATGTCCATGGGCTCGATCAGCGCCTGGTTGCCATCACGCAGGTCCACGCTGCACCAGACCGGTGGCTTGGAGATCACCGCATCGGGCCATGTGCGGTCGGTCAAGCGCACGGGAGCGAAGGGGCGGTATTTGGTGGCGGGATTCTGCAACATCGAAGAGATCTTTCTTTAGTGACTCAAGAAAAGTGGCCTGCTTCCCAGCGACTTCAAAAACAAAACGGCCCGTCGCTGGTGCTGACGGGCCGTGGAAGTAGGTGGTTGTACGCGCGCGCTACTGGCTCTGCCCGTTGGACATGAAGATTAGTAGAGCTAGCGACAGGTTTTGCATGCGGATCACTTTAGCACAACTGGCACGGCACAGCCGCATTTATTTGGTAACGATCAATCATCCTGGTGCAGACCGCGCTCGTCCGGCTCATCCTTGGACGTGGAGACAATGCTGACCTGGTGGCCCTGCGAGCGGCGCCAGGCGTAGATCACATAGCCGGAGATCGAGTAGCCCACGAAGATCAGGAACAGCATGGTGGCAGGCTCGATGCTGACCACACCGATCAGCAAGGCCACCACCACCAGGCTCACAAACGGCACGCTCTTGGCGCCGCCGATGTCCTTGAAGCTGTAGTAGGGAATGTTGGTGACCATGGTCAGGCCGGCGAACAGCGTGATGGCGAACATGATCCACGACAGGTCGGCGCGGTCCGTGGGGTAGCCGCCAAACCAGGAAATCACCTCACCGAAGATGGGCACATCGCGGTGCGACACCATCAGCGCACTGGTCAGCCAGATGAAACCCGCCACCAGGGCCGCGGCAGCAGGCGATGGCATGCCCTGGAAGTAGCGCTTGTCGACCACGCCCGTGTTCACATTGAAGCGCGCCAGGCGCAGCGCCGCGCAGGCGCAGTACACAAAAGCTGCAATCCAGCCCCAGCGGCCCAGCGGGCGCAGCGCCCATTCATAGGCGATCAGCGCCGGTGCAGCGCCGAAGGACACCATGTCGGACAGCGAATCCATCTGTTCGCCAAACGCGCTTTGCGTGTGCGTCATGCGCGCCACCCGGCCGTCCAGGCTGTCGAGCACCATGGCGCAGAACACGCCCACGGCCGCCAGCTCGAACTGGTTGTTCATGGCCATGACGATGGCATAAAAGCCACCGAACAGCGCGGCCAGCGTGAACAGGTTGGGCAGCACATAAATGCCCTTGCGCAGCCTGCGCGGCTTGACGGCCACGGCGTCGCCGGATTCGTTCTCGTTTTGCATCAAACTGATCTCCTACGCCACAACCGCTTTCACGGGCAGCTATCAAAACCGTAGTATTTTAGGCGCATGCCTGTGGCAGCGCGCGATGGAGTGCAGTGTACCCGGGCTGCGACAGCCCGCCGCAGGCCATGGCCGCAGCCTGCCACACGCATAAAAAAAGCCACCTTTGCAGGTGGCCTGGCCGTGCACCGGTTCGCCCGCCACCTTGCGGCAGCAGGCGGGTGCAACGCGATCAGTTCTTGGACTGGTCGACCAGCTTGTTCTTGGAGATCCAAGGCATCATGGAACGCAGCTGACCGCCGACCTGCTCGATGGCATGATCTGCGTTCTGGCGACGGCGTGCAGTCATCGAAGGGTAGTTCAGACGGCCTTCGCTGATGAACATCTTGGCGTATTCACCGCTCTGGATGCGCTTGAGGGCATTGCGCATGGCCTTGCGGGATTCTTCGTTGATGACTTCGGGGCCAGTCACGTACTCACCATACTCGGCGTTGTTCGAGATGGAGTAGTTCATGTTGGCAATGCCGCCTTCGTACATCAGGTCGACGATCAGCTTCAGCTCGTGCAGGCATTCGAAGTACGCCATTTCGGGGGCGTAGCCGGCTTCGGTCAGGGTTTCGAAGCCCATCTTCACCAGCTCCACCGCGCCGCCGCACAGCACGGCCTGCTCGCCGAACAGGTCGGTCTCGGTTTCTTCCTTGAAGTTGGTTTCGATGATGCCGCCCTTGCCGCCACCGTTGGCCATGGCATAGGACAGGGCCACGTCACGGGCCTTGCCGGACTTGTCCTGGTAGATGGCGATCAGGGAAGGCACGCCGCCGCCCTTCAGGTACTCGGAGCGCACGGTGTGGCCTGGGCCCTTGGGGGCGACCATGATCACGTCCAGGTCGGCACGGGGCACCACCTGGTTGTAGTGCACGTTGAAGCCGTGGGCGAAGGCCAGGATGGCGCCTTGCTTGATGTTGGGCTCGACGTTGTTCTTGTACACCTCGGGGATGTTCTCGTCGGGCAGCAGGATCATGACCACGTCAGCGGCCTTCACGGCGTCGTTGACTTCCATGACCTTCAGGCCGGCCTTGCCGACCTTGTCCCAGGAGGCGCCGCCCTTGCGCAGACCAACCACGACGTTCACGCCGGATTCGTTCAGGTTTTGCGCGTGTGCATGGCCTTGGCTGCCATAGCCGATGATGGCCACGGTCTTGCCCTTGATCAGGCTCAGATCACAGTCTTTGTCGTAGAAAACTTTCATGGTTGGCTCCAGTTGCTTGTTGGGGTAGGTGTTGGGTCGAAAAAAGGGGATTGTGTACGACCAGGCTTACAACCGGGTCATGGCCGCGTCAGCAGCGCTCCACAGGCACAGGGTTCAGACGCGCAAGATGCGTTCGCCGCGGCCGATGCCGCTGGCACCGGTGCGCACGGTTTCCAGAATGGCGGTGCGGTCGATGGCTTGCAGGAAGGCATCGTTCTTCGACTGGTCGCCGGTCAGCTCCACGGTGTAGCTTTTTTCGGTGACGTCGATGATGCGGCCGCGGAAGATGTCGGCCATGCGCTTCATCTCTTCGCGCTCCTTGCCCACGGCACGCACCTTGACCATCATCAGCTCGCGCTCGGTGTAGGCGCCTTCGGTCAGATCGACCACCTTCACCACCTCGATCAGGCGGTTCAGGTGCTTGGTGATCTGCTCGATGACGTCGTCCGAACCGGTGGTCTGGATGGTCATGCGCGACAGCGACGGGTCTTCCGTCGGCGCTACGGTCAGGGATTCGATGTTGTAGCCGCGGGCCGAAAACAGGCCGACCACGCGCGACAGGGCTCCGGGCTCGTTTTCGAGCAGCACGGCAATGATGTGTTTCATAGGTCCAGATTCCTCTTTTCGCCGCCCTCCCCTGACACCGGTAAGTGCCAGGCTTGGCGGACAATAGATTCGTCAATAAAAAGTGGCTTGCCGCGTAGGCACGCTGCCATCCTCCGGAAACCGGCGCTGCGTGTGCAGCCGCCCGGTTTTCCGGAGCAGGGCTTACAGGTCGTCGGCGCCCAGCAGCATCTCGGTGATGCCCTTGCCGGCCTGGACCATGGGGAAGACGTTTTCGGTCGGATCGGTGCGGAAGTCCAGGAACACGGTTTTGCCTTCTTCACGCACGATGCGGCGCGCTTCCTGCAGCGCGGATTCGACCTGGGCCGGATCTTCGATCAGCATGCCGCGGTGGCCATAGGCCTCCGCCAGCTTGACGAAGTCGGGCAGCGAATCCATGTAGCTGTGGCTGTAGCGACCGGAGTATTCAATCTCCTGCCACTGGCGCACCATGCCCAGGAAACGGTTGTTCAGCGCGCAGATGACCACCGGCGTGTTGTACTGGAAGCAGGTGGCCAGCTCCTGGATGTTCATCTGGATCGAGCCTTCACCCGTGATGCAGAACACCTCGGATTCAGGCTTGGCCAGCTTGATGCCCATGGCATAGGGCAGGCCCACCCCCATGGTGCCCAGGCCGCCGGAATTGATCCAGCGGCGCGGCTCGTCAAAGCGGTAGTACTGTGCAGCCCACATCTGGTGCTGCCCCACATCGGAGGTGATGTAGGCGTCGGCATCCTTGGTCAGGTTCCACAGCGTTTCCACCACGTACTGGGGCTTGATGACATCGCCGTTGCCGCGGTCGTACTTCAGGCAGTCGCGGTCGCGCCAGCCTTCGATGGTATTCCACCACTGACCCAGGGCCGCGGCATCGGGCTTGGCAGCACCTTCGCGGATCATGGCGATCAGCTCGGTCAGCACATCCTTGACGTCGCCCACGATGGGCACATCCACCTTCACGCGCTTGGAAATGGAGGAAGGATCGATGTCGACGTGGATGATCTTGCGCTCCACCGACATGAAGTGCTTGGGATTGCCAATCACGCGGTCATCAAAGCGCGCGCCCACGGCCAGCAGCACATCGCAGTTCTGCATGGCGTTGTTGGCTTCGATGGTGCCGTGCATGCCCAGCATGCCCAGGAACTTGCGGTCGCTGGCCGGATAAGCCCCCAAGCCCAGCAGCGTGTGGGTGACGGGGTAACCCAGCAGGTCCACCAGCTGGCGCAGCTCGTTGCAGGCATTGCCCAGCAGCACGCCACCACCGGTATAGATATAGGGACGCTTGGCGGTCAGCAGCAGCTGCAGCGCCTTGCGGATCTGACCGGAGTGGCCCTTCTTCACCGGGTTGTAGGAGCGCATCTCCACGCTCTGCGGGTAACCGGAATAGGTCGCCTTCTTGAAGGACACATCCTTGGGAATGTCGACCACCACGGGGCCGGGACGGCCGGTGCGGGCAATGTGGAAGGCCTTCTTCATGGTGGCCGCCAGATCGCGCACATCCTTGACCAGGAAGTTGTGCTTGACCACCGGGCGCGTGATGCCCACGGTGTCGCATTCCTGGAAGGCGTCGGTACCGATGTAGTTGGTGGACGTCTGGCCGCTGATCACCACCAGAGGGATGGAGTCGGTATAGGCGGTGGCAATGCCGGTGACTGCATTGGTCAGGCCGGGGCCGGAAGTGACCAGCGCCACGCCCACTTCACCGGTTGCACGGGCAAAGCCGTCTGCCGCATGCACGGCCGCCTGTTCGTGGCGCACCAGCACATGCTGAATCGAATCTTGTTTGTAGAGCGCGTCGTAGATGTACAACACCGCACCGCCGGGATAGCCCCACAGGTGCTGGACGCCTTCGGCCTGCAAGGCCTTGACCAGAATTTCGGCGCCCATCAATTCCTGGGTGCCCGCCTGTGTGGAAGCAGCCGCTGCAGAAGACAGCTCGGCCTTGGAGATTTCCATGATCAACCTTTGTGAATTTCTCTAACGAAAAACCTTGGGTGCCCCTGGCCGCCTCCTTGTGGGAGTGGTTCAGGACTTAGGGCCAAGGACATGGGCGACATGAGTGGACGCCGGACCGTGACCCGTTTGCCTTTTTGAAATGCAGCGAACATTATCGCACTGCAACACGCATTTGTACCGTTCATGCCGAAAATTCAAATGTAAATGCGATAATCGCGTTTTCTCCGGGCCGCACCGCGGCCTTCGCCTCCCCTTGCGGCCCCTGCCTTGGCTACTGAACAAGAACTGTCCCAATTCCTCAAAGACGTGGAAAAACGTGCTTTCAAGCGCACGGTATTCCACGTGCGCGACGAGGACTCTGCACTCGACATCGTGCAGGACAGCATGATCAAGCTGACCCAGCATTACGGGGACAAACCGCCGGAAGAGTTGCCCATGCTCTTTCAGCGGATCCTGTCCAACAGCACGCTGGACTGGTTCCGCCGCCAGAAGACGCGCAACGCCCTGTTCACCAACATCGGGGACTTCGAGCAACGCGACGGCGAAGACGATGGCTACGACTGGCTGGAAAGTCATGCCAGCGACACTGCACAGAAAACCGTGCAGAGCGCCGAAGATTCAACACAGCGCGCTCAGGTTTTGCAGAGCATCGAAAAAGAGATACAAGAACTGCCAGCACGTCAACGCGAGGCCTTCCTGATGCGTTACTGGGAGGAAATGGATGTTGCAGAAACGGCTGCGGCCATGGGCTGCTCCGAAGGGAGCGTCAAAACCCACTGTTTTCGCGCCATCCAGACCCTCAGCAAGGCATTGAAGGCCAAAGGAATCGAGTTATGACCACCAGCATCTCCACCGAAAGTGTTGCCGATCGTTTCGGCCGCAAGATCGCTGCACGCCTGAGCGCCGGTCAAGCCGATCTGCCCTATGTCGTGACCGAGCGCCTGCGCGCCTCCCGCGAGCAGGCCCTGTCCATGCGCAAGCGCGCCGTCAGCACCATCGCCCGTCCGGCACAGGAAGCGACCCTGCACAGCGTCCAGATGGGCGCCGACGGCTCGGCGACCCTGGGCACCGGCCCGTCGGGCTGGATGCCGCAGTGGCTGCGCCATGCGCTCACCGCGCTGCCCATCGCCGCCATGGTGGCCGGCATTGCATTCATCGGCGTGCAGCAAGATGCCAGTTCCACCCTGGAAGTGGCCGAACTCGACACCGAGCTGCTGACCGACGCGCTGCCGCCCGACGCTTACACAGACCCTGGCTTCATCCAGTTCCTGCAAAGCAACCCGTCCACCCCGGCGCACTGACGCCCAGTTTTCTGCCTGCATGCCCACCAGCCCACTGAACGCCTCCTCCACCCTGACCCGCGCCGCCACCACTGTGGCGGCTGCTGTGTTGTTGGGCCTGGCGATCGGCGGCGGCTGGGTGGTGTCGCAGGTGCGCATGGCGCCCAGCGCCGTGCCGGCCGAGATGTCCGTCTCGTCGGCCACCGGCAAAGCCCGCCGCTCGCTGTCGGCAGGCACCCACCAGACCCTGCAGCGCGCCAGTTCGGGCCCCGGCTGGAACGAACTGACAGGCGCGCAGCGCGAAGTGCTCGCCCCCCTCAAGGAGCGCTGGAGCACCATGGGAGAGTTGACCAAGCGCCGCTGGATCAGCCTGGCCGACGGATTTGACCAATTGCCCCCCGAAGACCAGGAAAAGCTGCAGCAACGCATGCAGACCTGGTCCAGCCTGAGCGTCCAGCAGCGCAACCAGGCACGCCTGAACTTCTTCACCAGCCGCCAGCTCTCGCCCGAGGATCTGCAAGCCAAGTGGGATGCCTACCAGGCCCTGAGCTCCGACGAAAAGCGCCGCCTGGCCGCCAAGGCCGCCCCCAAGACCCGGGGTGCCGCTACGGCCCTGCGCCCGCAGTCCAAACGCAAGCTGGCCACCATTCCCGCGGCCAGCAACACACCGCAGACCGTGGCCAACCCGCCCAAGATCCTGCTGCCACCACCCCAACCGCCGGTGCGCCAGCAGCCGGCACCTACGGCACCGGTGATCCCTCCCGTGGCGCCCCCCCCGGTGCAGACTGCTCCGGTGGTGGTGCCCCAGGCAGCCCCCGTGATCAGCCTGCCGCCTTTGGGTGACAATGCCCCCCTTGAGCAAGTGACCGACAGAGACGCTTCCGTCAGCCACTCGCACCCCGATTTCCCTCCCATCCACTCCCCGCAGTAAGCAGGGCAGACCTGCCCCGCCCGCTCCGGTCGCGGGAGCGCTGGCCGGCGGGCGCGGTTCTGCAGCGGCGCATACCCCCATGCGCCTCCAGCACGTGCCGCACCGGTTCGCCCTGACGCTGCCGCCTGGATTTTGATCGCCGTTCCGTGAACACCGTCGCCCCTCCCTCCACCGCCCCCCTGAACCTGCAAGCTCCCAGCCTGCGCCGTCGCATGGCCTGCTGGCTGTATGAAGGGCTGCTGCTGTTTGCCTTGCTCTTTATCGCCGTGCTCATTCAGGGGGTGCTGGGCCTGCTGATTCCGGCGCTCCAAGGTGCCCATGTGCTGCAGGTGGTGCTGTTTGTGGTGTTTGGCGCCTACTTTGTCTGGTTCTGGAGCCGCGGCGGGCAGACCCTGGCCATGAAGACCTGGCGCATCCAGGTGGTCGACCCTGAAGGTCACCCGCTGACCCGCGTACGCGCCCTGGCCCGCTATGCGCTGTGCTGGCTGTGGTTTCTGCCCCCGCTGGCCGCCGTGGCACCATTTCACCTGCCCGCCATCGAAAGCACCGTACTGGTCTGCGGCTGGGTGCTGGTCTGGGCCGTGCTCAGCCGCTTTCACCCGCAGCGCCAGTTCTGGCACGATGTGCTGGCCGGAACCCGTCTGACATCGGTACAGTCCTGACACCTTGCTTCACCCGACGCCATGACCGCACCGACACCATTTGACAACCCGCAGAAGCAGCGCACCGGGCTCACCCGCATCCTGCATGCCGGCGCCTATTCGCTGGCCGGCCTGCGCGCAGGCTGGAAGGAAAAAGCCTTCCGCACCGAAGCCATCCTGGCCATCGCCCTGCTCCCCCTCGCGCTGTGGCTGGGCCAGAGCTGGCTGGAGCGCATGTTCCTGGCCGCCACCGTGCTGCTGGTGCTGATCACCGAACTGCTCAACAGCGCAGTGGAAGCCGCCATCGACCGCATCGGGCCGGAATGGCACCAGCTGTCCAAGAACGCCAAGGACATGGGCAGTGCTGCCGTGCTGCTGAGCCTGCTGCTGTGCGGCGCCGCTTTTGTTTCTGCCTTATACGCGCGCTTTGCCGCCGCTTTGTTTGCATGACCGCCACCACCACCCCCGCTTTTTCGATCTGCGTCTACTGCGGCTCCCGTCCGGGAGAGAACTCCGCCTACACCGAAGCCGCCACTGCGGTGGGCCAGTGGATTGGCAAGCTGGGCGGCCAGCTGGTCTATGGCGGCGGGCGCACCGGCCTGATGGGCACGGTGGCCGAAGCCACGCGCCAGGCGGGCGGCCGCGTGGTGGGGGTGATTCCCCAGGCCCTGGTCGACAAGGAACTGGCCAACACTGCCTGCGACGAGCTGCACATCGTGGCCAATATGCACGAGCGCAAGGCCATGATGGCCGAACGCAGCAACGCCTTTCTGGCGCTGCCGGGCGGCATTGGCACTTTCGAGGAGTTCTTTGAAGTCTGGACCTGGCGCCAGCTGGGCTACCACGACAAGCCCATCGGCCTGCTGAACACCGTTGGCTACTATGACCACATGCTGCAGTTCCTGGACAGCAGCGTGGCCAGCGGTTTCATGGGCCCCTGGCAGATGGACCTGATCCGCCACGGCACCGACATCGGTGCGCTGCTGCAGGCCCTGGTTGAAGAGGCGGGCCTGGCGCCCGAAAGCCAGAACCTGCGCGGCAAAATCTGACCCCACCACCCCATGCCATCCGCAAAAAAAGCAGCCTCAGGGCTGCTTTTTTTGATGGAGAAGTGGTCGCTCTGCTGGATATCGCAGCTTCCGATCCCAGCGGTTACCCGATCGGTGCGCTGCTGAAACTGCGGAAATCCTGCCCACTGTCGCACCCGCTGGCCTGAAAAGGCCGCCGGCTCAGATGGCGGCGTTGTCCAGATCACCGGTGCGGATGCGCACCACACGCTCCACGGGGGTGACAAAGATCTTGCCGTCACCGATCTTGCCCGTGCGGGCAGCGGCCACCACAGCATCCACGCAGCGGTCCACATCTTCGGTGGCCACCACCACGTCGATCTTCACCTTGGGCAGAAAGTCCACCACGTACTCCGCACCACGGTACAGCTCGGTGTGGCCTTTCTGACGGCCAAACCCCTTGACCTCCGTCACAGTCAAGCCCGTCACGCCGCATTCGGCCAGTGCTTCGCGCACCTCTTCCAGCTTGAACGGCTTGATGATGGCGGTGATCATTTTCATAGTGGGATTACTCCAGAGCTAGGTTGTGAAATTTGCGGTGCGCCCACGGGCTTCAGGCCCGGAACGCGTTGGTAATCGGGTAGCGCCAGTCCTTGCCGAAGCTGCGCGGCGAGACACGGATGCCCACCGGCGCCTGGCGGCGCTTGTATTCGTTGATGCGGATCAGCCGCGTGACCCGGTCCACATCCGCAGCAGGATAACCGTCGGCCACCAAGGATGCCATAGGCTCGTCATTTTCCATGTAGCGGACGATGATGGCATCCAGCACCTCATACGATGGCAGGCTGTCCTGGTCCTTCTGATCCGGGCGCAGCTCGGCGCTGGGCGGGCGGGTGATGATGCGTTCCGGAATCGGATTGGCACCGGTGCCGTAAGGGTCGTTGGCATTGCGCCAGCGCGCCAGGTCGAACACCCGGGTCTTGAGCACATCCTTGATCACGGCAAAGCCACCCGCCATGTCGCCATACAGCGTGCAGTAGCCGGTGGCCATTTCGCTCTTGTTGCCCGTGGTCAGCACCACGGAACCATGCTTGTTGGACAAGGCCATCAGCAGCGTACCGCGAATGCGGGCCTGCAGATTCTCTTCGGTGGTGTCTTCTGCCAGACCGGCAAAGTCGCTGGCCAGTGCGGCCTTGAAGGCTTCGAACTGCGGTGCAATGGCGATTTCGTCATAGCGCACGCCCAGGCGTTCGGCCATGTCGCGGGCGTCAATCCAGCTGATGTCCGCCGTGTACGGCGAAGGCATCATCACCGTGCGAACCCTGTCCTTGCCCAGCGCGTCCACGGCAATCGCCAGCACCAGGGCGGAGTCGATGCCGCCGGACAGACCCAGGACGGCGCTGGGAAAGCGGTTTTTACCCAGGTAATCGCGCACGCCCAGCACCAGGGCATCCCACAGGGCGGCATCGGGCGTCTGCTCGGGGGCAATGTCGCCTGCCAGCTCTACGGCCCCCTGGACCACCGTGGCACGCAGGGCCACCAGGCTTTCACGGAACGAGGGCCCGCGCACGACCACGGAGCCCTGCCCGCTCACCGCCACACTGCCGCCGTCAAAAATCAGCTCATCCTGCCCCCCCACCAGATGGGCGTAGACCAGCGGCAAGCCGGTTTCGGCCGCACGCTGGCCCAGCACGCGCTCGCGCTCCTGCTGCTTGTGGTGGTGGAAAGGCGACGCATTGAGCACGGCCAGCAACTGGGCCCCGGCGGCCTTCGCGGCCATGGCGGGTGCCGGCTGCCAGGCGTCTTCGCAGATCAGCAGGCCCACGCGCACGCCGGCCAGGTCGATGACACAGCTGCGGTCACCGGGCACAAAGTGGCGCTGCTCGTCGAACACGCCGTAATTGGGCAGGCACTGCTTGTGGTAGCTGCGTTCCACCACGCCACTGCGCAGCACGCTGGCGGTGTTGTAGCGGCGGCGTTCTTCAGGATAGTCCACCACCGTGGGGTGCCCCACCACCAGTGCCAGCCCCGGCCAGGACAGCGTGGCCTGGGCGATGCGCTCCAGTTCGCGGTCGCAAGCCGCCTGGAAGGCCGGACGCAGGTACAGGTCTTCGGCCGCATAGCCGCTCAGAGCCAACTCCGGCGTCAGCAGCAGCTGCGCACCGTCGGCATAGGCCTGGGTGGCGGCATCGATGATTTTCTGGGCATTGCCGGGCAGATCGCCCACGACAAAATTCAGCTGGGCGATGCGAATGGAAAGCGTCATGGAAGGCGTTGGGGCCGAAACGGCCTGCATAAACTGTGCGGAACGAGACCCTGCCTGCGCCCCGCATGACTGAAAAGCCCATTATCACCCGCGTGTTTACCTCCGTGCAGCAGATTGCAGCAACGGCCTGGGATGCCCTGTTGGCACTGCAGGCAACCCCCACCCCCTTCATGCGCCATGCCTACCTGGCGGCCATGCAGGACAGCGGCAGCGCCGTGCGGGAAACCGGCTGGGATGCGCACTTCATCACCCTGTGGCACACCGAGCCGCAGGGCGAGCAAATGGTGGCCGCCTGCCCGCTGTACCTCAAGGCCCACTCCTGGGGTGAATATGTGTTCGACATGGCCTGGGCCCGCGCCTACCAGGAGCATGGCCTGGCCTACTACCCCAAGGCCGTGGTGGCCGTGCCCTTCACGCCCGTGCCCGGCAGCCGGCTGCTGGCCGCCAGCGACGCGCTGCGTGTGCAGCTGGTGCAGGCCGTGCAGGACTGGTGTGCCGCACAGCAGCTGTCGTCCGCCCATGTGCTGTTCGGGGATGCGGCAGACCATGCCGCTCTGCAACAAGTGGGCTGGATGCCGCGCGCGGGCGTGCAGTTTCACTGGCAAAACCGGTCCTCGCCCCTCTCCACGGCCCCTGACGCCCCACCTGCCGAGACGGCCTGCAACCCCACGAGCGGCCCTTATGCCGACTTCGATGATTTCCTGGCCCAGCTGCAGCAGGCCAAGCGCAAGAAAATCCGCCAGGAACGCCAGCGCGTGGCCCAGGCCGGCGTGCAGTTCCAGGTGCTGGCGGGGCGGCAGATCCGCGCGGCCGACTGGGACTTCTTCTACCGCTGCTATGCCCAGACCTACCATGAGCATGGCAACCCACCGTATCTGAGCCGTGACTTCTTCGCCCGCATGGCGCAGGACCTGCCCGGCCACTGGGTGCTGTTTGTGGCTGCACGCGGCGGCCAGCGCATGGCATGCAGCCTGATCGCGGTCAGCGCGGATGCCACACCCGGCCCAGACGACCGCCATGCCGAAGCAGGCGCTGCGGATGCGCTGGCGCATCTGGCCCCACAAGCGCCCACTGCCGCACTGCGCGGTGCCACGGCCTATGGCCGCTACTGGGGGGCACTGGAGCGGGTGGATTGCCTGCACTTTGACGCCTGCTACTACCAGCCGCTGCAGTGGTGCATCCAGCACGGGCTGGCGGCATTTGAAGGCGGCGCCCAGGGAGAGCACAAAATGGCCCGCGCCCTGCTGCCGGTGGCCACGGCCAGCTACCACTGGCTGGCCCACCCGGCGTTTGCCGATGCGGTGGAGCGTTTTCTGGAACGCGAGGGCGAAGGCATGGCCCACTATCTGCAGGAACTGCAGGCCCACAGCCCCCTGCGCCACAGCGCTGGCTAAAGTCTCCAGAGACGTCAGGGATGC
Source organism: Comamonas sp. UBA7528 (assembly GCF_002479375.1). Lineage (NCBI taxonomy): Bacteria > Pseudomonadati > Pseudomonadota > Betaproteobacteria > Burkholderiales > Comamonadaceae > Comamonas > Comamonas sp. UBA7528. Next base: position 105,300 of record NZ_DLMU01000002.1, on the reverse strand, counting down.
TACCGGGGCCCACTGCGGGCCCCGGTGTTCAGAACACGTCGGCAGCCACCGCCGTGGCAGCGGTCTTCTTGCGCAGCCCCAGGCCCAGCACACGCCCCCGCGATCCCACACTGGACGGCTGCGCCGGCACTACCGCGAAGGCCGCCGATGCGCTGGAAGCGCCGTGGTGCACTTCACTGTCGGACAGACGAAAGACCTCCACCGCCTGCAGCAACTCCTGGGCCTGGCGGCGCAGACTGTCGGCCGCAGCGGCGCTTTCCTCCACCAGGGCGGCATTCTGCTGGGTGACGGTGTCCATCTGTGACACTGCCTCGCCCACCTGGGTCACGCCCTGGCTCTGTTCCGCACTCGCGGTGCTGATCTCGCCCACGATGGCGGTCACCTTCTGGATGGAGTCCACCACCTCGGCCATGGTGTTGCCAGCCTTGTCGACCAGTACCGTGCCCCGCTCCACCCGGCCCACGCTTTCGGAAATCAGCGCCGCAATCTCCTTGGCCGCTGCGGCACTGCGGCTGGCGAGGGAGCGCACCTCGCTGGCCACCACGGCAAAACCGCGGCCTTGCTCGCCGGCACGGGCCGCCTCCACGGCGGCGTTCAGCGCCAGGATATTGGTCTGAAAGGCAATGGAGTCGATCACCCCCACGATGTCGGCGATCTTGCGGCTGCTGTCGTTGATGCCGCGCATGGTGGTCACCACCTCGCCCACCACGTCGCCGCCGTGCACGGCCACATCGGCCGCCGTGCGGGCCAGCTGGTTGGCTTCGCGGGCATTCTCCGCGTTCAGGCGCACGGTGGAGCCCAGTTCCTCCATGGAGGCCGCCGTTTCCTCCAGCGAGCTGGCCTGCTCTTCGGTACGGCTGGACAGGTCGGCATTGCCGTTGGCGATCTGGCTGCTGGCCGAGGCCACCCCCTCGGCATTGCGGCGCACCACCCTGACCGTCTCCGCCAGGCTGGACTGCATGCGCTGCAGGGCCGAGAACAGCTGGCCCAGCTCGTCGGTGGTGCGCACGTCGATGCGGTTGTTCAGATCGCCGCCCGCCACCTTGTCGGCCAGGGCCACGGCAAGCTGCAGCGGTGTGCGGATGGAGCGGGTGATCCAGATCCCCGAGATCACGGCCAGTGCCAGCGCCAGCAGCACCGCCACGCCCATCACCCATACGCCGTTGGAAAATGCAGCATCAGCCTTGCGCGATTCGTTGTTGGCATCGTTGGTATTGATTTCGAGCAGCTTGTTCAGCGTAGCCGACGAGGCGTTGTAAAGCTGGAGCGACTCGCCGTTCATGAATTCGCGGGCCTTGTCGTTTTCACCGCTGCGCGACATCTGGAACAGCCGCTCCATCAGCACCACATATTCCTTGCGCTGGGCCAACAGCGTGTCATATGCGCTGCGTTCGGCCTCGGAATACACCAGCGGCGCATATCTGGCCTTGATGTCATCCATGCCGGCCTGTAGCTTGCCCATCTGCTGCTCGATGCTGGCCTTGTATTCCGGACTCTCGTTGTACACATGGCGCAGCTCCAGCAGGCGCGCCTCGATCATGTCGGCCCCCAGCTTGTTGATCAGCTCCACACTGATCAGGTTGTTTCCGGTGATCTGCTTGGTGGCAGCGTTCAGTGTCGACAGCTGCAGCAGCGCCGCACCGGCCACCCCCAGCAGCACGACCACCAGCATCCCGAATGCTGCGGCCAGCCGCGTTGATATCTTCCAGTTCTGCATGTTTCCCTCCCTGTTGTATATCTATGCCCATGGCGGCGCTGCCGCGCGCCATGCCAACGTTGATGGCCCGGCCGGCACTTCAGGCAGCTTGCGCTGCCGTGCGCAACACTCCCATCTCTTGGGCCGTCAGCATGGCGGCGATGTCCACCACGATCAACATGCGTTCGCCCACCTTGGCGATACCCTTGATGAAGGCCCCATCCACCTGGGACTGGCTCTGAAACTGCGGCGCGGGTCGCAACGCCTCGTGCGGGATCTGCACCACGTCGGCCACGGCATCCACCACCACGCCCATCACCGACTGGGCCACATTCAGGATGATCACCACCGTGAACGGCGTGTATTCGGAGCTGGCACAGGCCAGCTTGAGCCGCAGGTCCACAATGGGCACGATCACACCGCGCAGATCGATCACCCCCTTGATGAACGCCGGTGCGTGGGCGATGCGGGTGGGCGTTTCATAGGAGCGGATCTCCTGCACCCGCAGGATGTCGATGCCGTACTCCTCTTCGCCCAGGCGAAAGGTCAGGCACTCAGAAAAACCGGCGCTGGCTGCGTGGTGCTGCGTCATCTGTGTCCTCCCCGGCCTGCGGCCAAACGGTCCTGAACGTGCCGACACCTGTGCCAGGCCCATACTGCAGGCTAATGCAGGGAGCGTGCCAGCAAGCAGCCGCAACAGCCCGCCCGTCCTGCACCCAGAGCCGGACGGCAGAATCTCCCTGCGCCACAGAACCGGCAGGCACCGCGCCTCCAGAGCCACCCACAAAAAACCCCATGCACCGGAGCGGTGGCATGGGGTGGTGAGAGCGGCCTGTCTACAGGCCATTCGGGCATGGAGGCACGCAACGCGGCTGGCCCGCGCAGTGCGGAAAAGACGTTAGAACTGCTCCCACTCGTCGTCCGCAGCGGCCGTGGCTGCAGTGGTGGTTGCCGCGGCAGCCGTGAGTGCCGCCGCCTTGGCCGGAGCGGCACGCACGGGAGTGGATACAGACGGGAGGCCGGCCTGGGCCTTTTGCGGCGCATGGGCTTCGGCAGCAACGGATGCGGGGATGGCCGATGCAGCAGCCCTGCGCGGCACCGCCAGCGGTGCAGAGGCCGTCACAGCAGCCACCGGGAGCGCCCATTGCGCGCCACCGGCGGTGCGGAATCGCGCCACGGCCTGCACCAGATCGCCGGACTGGCGCTGCAGGCTGTCGGCCGCTGCCGCACTTTCTTCCACCAGGGCCGCGTTCTGCTGGGTGGCGGTGTCCATCTGGGTGATGGCATCGGCCACCTGGGACACGCCTTCGCTTTGTTCTGCACTGGCCGCGGTGATCTCGCCCACCAGATCGGTCACGCGGCGGATGGCGCCCACCACCTCGGTCATGGTGGCACCAGCGCGGTCCACCAGCTGGCTGCCGGTCTGCACCCGCTGCACGCTTTCGTCGATCAGCAGCTTGATCTGCTTGGCCGCTTCGGCACTGCGCTGGGCCAGCGTACGCACTTCGCCGGCCACCACCGCAAAGCCGCGGCCCTGCTCACCGGCGCGGGCCGCTTCCACCGCGGCGTTCAGCGCCAGGATATTGGTCTGGAAGGCAATGCCATCGATCACGCCAATGATGTCGGCAATCTTGTGGCTGCTGTCGTTGATGCCGCGCATGGTAGTCACCACCTCGCCCACCACCTCGCCGCCCTGGACGGCCACGGTGGAGGCACTCATGGCCAGCTGGTTGGCCTGGCGGGCGCTTTCGGCGTTCTGCCGCACGGTGGAGCCCAGCTGGGCCATGGCCGCCGCGGTCTGCTGCAGCGCGCTGGCCTGCTCTTCGGTGCGGCTGGACAGATCGCTGTTGCCCTGGGCAATCTCGCTGCTGGCCGTGGCCACCGATTCCGCGTTGTGGCGCACATGCTCCACCACTTCACCCAGGCTGTCGCGCATGGCACCCAAGGCATTGAGCAGCGCACCCATTTCGTCCTTGCCGCCTTGCGGCACGGCCTCCGCCAGGTCGCCCTGGGCGATGCGGCGCGCCACCTGCACCGCCTGCGATGCCGGCCGCGTAACGGCACGTGTCACCAACCAGGCGCACAGCAGCGCCAGCACCACGCTGGCCGCCATGCCGGCCACCACCCACCACCAGGCGGCAGAATAGACCTGCTGGCCCGCCGTGCGGGCACGGTCGGCCTCGTCCAAGCTGTGCTGCATCAGCTTGCCCACGGTCTCGGCCAGTGCCACAAAGCTCACTTCCGCCTGGCCGGCATACAGATTGGAGACGGTGTCGCCCAGCAGCAGATCCCCGCTGCCCTGAGCGTAATCCTTGGCCTGCGCCTCCTTCAGGAATTGCGCATGGGTGTCCAGATAGGCGCTGCGGTTTTGCTGGTAGGACTGCATCAGCTGCTTTTCGGCCTCCGAACGGGGCAGCGATTCATACGACTTTTCCACACCCTGAATCAGCTGCAGCAGCGCTTCGGACTGCTTGGTGATGCTCTGCACCTCCTGCAGACTGTTTGCATTCAGGATGCCGGCTTCCATGCGGCGAAAGCGGTTCCACTGGCCGCGCAGATTGCCGGTATCTGCCACGCTGGGCATGGAATGGTTGCTGACCGTTTCCATTGCGGCGTTCAGCCGCTGGAGCTGCCACAGCGACAGGCCACCGACCACCAGCGTCAAGAACACGACCAGGGCAAAACCACCAAACAGCTTGGTGCCCACCCGCATATCAGACCATCGCAACATACGCCCTCTCCTTGTTGTAAGGAGTGCCAGAGGCACCCGCCCACCACCAAGCCCCGGCAGAGGCCGACCAACGGCGAGCCGACAGATGTTACAAAAAAAACGCGCATTCCCGAAGAGGAACGCGCGTTATCGCGGCGATGGTGTCAGCTTGGCGTGCCCGTCACCCAGGCAGCAGGGACCGGCAATGTCAGCCTGCGAAGGCCGGCCGGTCAAACCATTCTGACAATAGGGATACCGCCTGCGGCGGATCAGCCCTTGTAGGCAGCGATGCCGTCGGTGATTTCCTTGTGGGCCACATCCACGCCCTTCCAGCCCAGCACCTTGACCCATTTGCCCTTTTCCAGGTCCTTGTAGTGCTCGAAGAAGTGGGCGATCTGCTGCAGGGTGAGCTCATGGATATCGCTCAGGTGGTTGATCTTGTCGTAGGAAGGCAGCAGCTTCTGGGTGGGCACCGCCAGCACCTTGCCGTCCACGCCGCCTTCGTCTTCCATCTGCAGGATGCCGATCGCGCGGCACGGCACGACCACGCCGCTGGGCAGGGGGAAGGGGGTCATCACCAGCACGTCCACCGGGTCGCCGTCGCCGGCCAGGGTCTGGGGCACATAGCCGTAGTTCACGGGGTAGTGCATGGCCGTGCCCATGAAGCGGTCCACGAACAGGGCGCCGGTTTCCTTGTCCACTTCGTACTTCACGGGAGCGGAGTTGGCCGAGATTTCGATGATGACGTTGAAGACTTCAGGGGCCTTGGAGCCGGGGGTCACATTGTTCAGAGACATGGTGCTGTGTGGGTGGGTTGAAACAAAAGCCCGCAAGGGGCCAACCCATGCATTTTAGGGGTTCACCCTTGCCGGCTTCTTGCAGCCGCACGGAATATCCGCACCGCCCGGCGCAGCGCCTGCCGCACAGCCCCCCTTCAGCGGGCATGCCCCTGCGCGCCAACACCTCTCAGTTGGCTGGTGCCTGGCGCTGGCGCACCGGGCCGCTGCGCGCCTCGATGGCCTGCTGCACCTCGCGGCGCAGGCCCAGGCCAAAGCCCATCTCCGCCATCACGAACAGCGGACCGATCAGCAGGCCCACGATGTCGTCCATGAAAGCCGGCTTGCGCCCTTCGTAATAGTGGCCGATGAACTGGATCACCCAGCCCACTGCAAACAGGCCCAGGCCCCAGGCCAGCCAGATGCTGGTGGCCTGCTGGGCCAGCGGTGCAGCCACGGCGAGCATGGCCGCCAGCACCGCGGCCATGGTCAGACCGTAGCGCAGGTCCAGCAGCAGGTAATAACTGCAAGCCAGCACGGCGGCAAGCACGGCGGGCGACACCGGCACCCCACCCAGGGCCACGATGTCCAAGGCCGGACGCGACAGCAGAATCACCACGGCCATCTGGATCATGGGGACGCCAAAGAAATGGGTCAGGATGTTGCGCGGATCGCGGTGGTAGTCGGCGTACTGCGACAGCTGGTCGGTCAAGGTTTTCATGGGGCGTCTCCGGCTGGGCTACAGAGCGAAAAATGGGGAGAGAAGTCAAAAAAGCACGCTTGTTCACTTCGGCACATATTCCGGCGCCCGCTGGCATTTGTCCACTGGGGGCATCCCGCGCAGCGGCGGGCCAGCCGGCGACTGCGGGAAATTCCCGAAAGCTCCGCATTTGAGAGCATCCCGTACCCATCTCATGCGCACTGATGCCAGGGCTGAAGGCACCATCGAAGCGCCCGCCTCTCCGTACGCCCACCCCATGACGGCTGCGCGACTGGCGCAGTCCGCGCAGATCGCCACAATGGCCGGCATGCTCTACCACTACATCGCCAATGCCTCCGTCCCGTCCACCTCCGGCCGCACGATCGCGGTGATTGATCCGTCGGACGGCCAGCCATTTGAAGACATCCAGCGCGGCAACGCCGAAGACATCGCCAGTGCAGTTTCTGCGGCGCGCCAGTGCTACGAGACCGTGTGGCGCAAGACGCCGGCCGTGGAGCGCGGACGCCTGCTGGCCCGCCTGTCCGCCCTGGTGCTGGAACACGGCATGGAGTTGTCGGCACTGGAGCAGCGCGACTGCGGCAAGCCCACCAAGCAGGCCCAGGCCGACACCCTGGCGCTGGCGCGCTACTTCGAGTTCTACGCCGGAGCCTGCGACAAGCTGCACGGCGACACCATTCCCTACCAGGACGGCTACAGCGTGCTGACCTGGCGCGAGCCCCATGGCGTGACCGGCCATGTCGTGCCCTGGAACTATCCGATGCAGATCTTCGGCCGCTGCGTGGGCGCAGCGCTGGCAGCAGGCAATACCTGCGTGGTCAAACCGGCGGAAGACGCCTGCCTTTCGGTGCTGCGTGTGGCCCAGCTGGCGGCCGAGGCCGGCTTTCCGCCCGGCTGCATCAACATCGTCACCGGCTACGGCCATGAGGCGGGCGATGCGCTGGCCCGCCACCCGGATGTGAACCACCTCAGCTTCACAGGCAGTCCCCATGTGGGCACGCTGATCCAGCAGGCTGCTGCCGAGCGCCATGTGCCCGTCACGCTGGAGCTGGGGGGCAAGAGCCCGCAGATCGTGTTTGAAGATGCCGACCTGGACGCCGCCATCCCCACGCTCATCAACGCCATCGTGCAGAACGCCGGCCAGACCTGCTCGGCCGGATCACGCCTGCTGGTCCAGCGCAGCATCTACGAGCCGCTGCTGGAACGCCTGGGCGAAGCCTTTGCCGCACTGCGTGTGGGCCCGGCCGCCATGGACCTGGATGTGGGCCCGCTGATCCGCCAGAGCCAGCAGCAGCGCGTGTGGGATTTCCTGTCGGACGCACAGGTGGCGGGCATTCCGGTCGTGGCCCAGGGCCAGATCGTGGAAGAAGCGCCCGAATCCGGCTTCTACCAGGCGCCCACGTTGCTGCGCGATGTGCCGCCCGACCACCGCCTGGCGCAGGAAGAGGTGTTTGGCCCGGTGCTGGCCGCCATGCCGTTTGACGATGAAGCCGACGCCGTCCGCCTGGCCAATGGCACGGATTTCGGTCTGGTGGCCGGTGTGTGGACGCGTGACGGCGCGCGCCAGTTCCGCATGGCGCGGGCACTGCGCTGCGGCCAGGTCTTCGTCAACAACTACGGCGCGGGCGGCGGCGTGGAGCTGCCGTTTGGCGGCGTCAAATCCAGCGGCCACGGCCGCGAAAAAGGGTTTGAAGCGCTGTACGGCTTCACGGTGCTGAAAACCGTGGCCATCCGCCATGGCTGACCGCCGCGGCGCTGCAGCACACTGAGCCGCACCGGACAGCGCGGCGCCGGCTTTTTCGCTAGGATGCAGACCAAATCAGGCTGTTGCGCGCCATCCGTGCGCAGCAGCCGCCATCACGCTATCAAATTCATAAGACACGGCCTATGCAGCTGCGTTTTGACATCCACGTCCCACATGCCTTTGTCCGCACCCACGGTGGCCCGCACGCCCCAGCATATCCGCCGCATCCACTTCAACAGCTTTGTCCGTGAGGACGGGCTGTGGGACATCGAAGGCGAACTGCTGGACACCAAGGCCGTCGATGTGCCCCGGGTCAACAGCCCCGGCATACGCAAGGCAGGCGACCCCGTCCACCACATGTGGATCCGCGTCACCGTCAATACCCAGCTGGTGGTGCAGTCCATCGAAGCCGTGATGGATGCCCACCCTCTGGGTGGCTGCCCCGCCGCGCTGGAGGCCATGCAGAAGATGGTGGGCAGCTGCATGGCACGCGGCTGGCGCAAGTCGATCGAGACGCACCTGGGCACCATCGCCGGCTGCACCCATATGCGCGAGCTGCTGCAAAGCATGGCCACCGCCACTTTCCAGAGCATTGTCGGCGCCTTCACCACCGCCCCGGACACCCCGCCGCGCTACCTGGGCCAGTGCAAGGGCTGGGACTTTGACGGCCCCGGCGTGGCCGAACACTTTCCGCAGTTTGTGCATTTCCAGGCCAAACCCAAGGCCTGAAGCGGTTGCGCGCCGCAGCGCAGACGGCCTTCACCCCCAGGCTTGCGAGGCCACAACGCTGCAGATGCAGCAGCGGCCACCGCGCAGAAACGAACCTGTCAGCGCTCCCCGTACCGCCGCTGCTCGCGCAGCATGAACAGGTACAGCCCTTCCACCTTCTCGCGCGCCCAGGGCGTCTTGCGCAGAAAGCGCAGGCTGGAAGTGATGCTGGGATCGACATTGAAGCAGCGCAGCTGGATGCGGTCGCCCAGGCCGGGCCAGCCGTAGTAGTCCACCAGCTCGGTCACGATGCGCTCCAGCGTGATGCCGTGCAAGGGGTTGCGGGGTTGCTGCGCAGGAGTGGTCGTCATGGGCCGATTGTCGCGTACCGGCCGCCAGCCGGCCACGCCAGGGCCTTTGCGCACCGCATCCTGCAACGCGGGAAAATGCCTAGCACGCAGCGGCCCCTTGGGACCGCACCACACCCTTGCCCCCACCAGGGCCGGCAGGCAGCAGACGCGGCAGCACCTTTTGTACACTGCAGCCCATTTTTGAACGGACCGCTACCCCACCTGCGGCCACCGCACTGCACCATGCTCTCTCGTTTTGCACAGGCCCGCCGGGCCCTGGGCGCTGTCCTGGCGCTGGGGACTCTGGGCGCGCTGCCGCTTGCTGCGGCCCATGCGGCCCCGCCCGCCCCTGCCTTTCCTGGCAAGCCGGTGCGCATCATCACTCCCTTCCCGGTGGGGGGCGGTCCGGACGGTGTGGCCCGCCTGCTGGCCGATGGCCTGGCGCGCCGCTGGGGCCAGCCGGTGGTGGTGGAGAACCGCCCGGGTGGCAACGGCTTCATTGCCATTGATGCCTTCAAGCGCGCTCCCCAGGACGGCAGCACCCTGATCGTGCTGGATGGCCTGCACCTGTCGGCCTACCCCAGCCTGTTCAAAAAACTGCCCTACGACCCGCAGCGCGACTTCATGCCGCTGATGGCCTTGTTCAAGACCTATTTTTTCATCACGGTTCCGCAGAACAGCCCCTACCGCTCGGTAGGCGCGCTGGTGGCCGATGCCCTGGCCCGTCCGGGCCAGCTGAACTACGGTTCCTGGTCGGTGGGCAACCCGGTGCACCTGGGGGCCGAGCTGCTGGCCGCCCGCACCGGCGCCCGCATGCAGCATGTGGTGTTCAAGGAAACCTCGCAGCTCTACACCTCGGTGTCCACCGGCGATCTGCACTTCTCGCTGGGCAGCGCCGCCACTGCCGGCCCGCTGCAGCGCGCCGGCAAACTGCGCTTTCTGGCGATTGCGGCACCGCAGCGCTCGCCCGATTTTCCGGATGTGCCCACTGTCGGCGAATCCGGTGGCCCGCAAGGGCTGGAAGTCTCGGGCTGGAACGCACTGGTGGCCCCGGTCGGCCTGCCGCCCGCCGTGGCGGAGCAGATCCGCCAGGATGCCCAAGCCGCACTGGACACCCCCGAAGCGCGCACCAAGTTCCAGAGCTTTGGCTACACGCCCTTTCCCGCCACCCGCAAACAGCTGGAGCAGTTCATTGCCGCCGAGCACCAGCGCTTTGCCGAGGTGATCCGTCAGAGCCATATCAGCCTGGACTGAGCGCCCGGTCCGGGGGCACCGCATGGGCGATGCACAGGGCCGCCCTATCACGCGGTACGGGGCTCCCCCACCTCCACCGGCACCAGCGCCCGCCACCAGCGCTCGCCGGCGCGGGGGGCCCCCAGGTCCAGCCGTTCGCCCATCAGCGGCGTGGCCACGGCAATGGCCTGGGCTTCGGCCAGGTCCACCACGCGTTCGAACGGGTCCCACCAGGCATGCATGGCCAGGTTGAAGGTGCCGTTGTGGATGGGCAGCAGCCATTTGCCGCCCAGATCCTGGTGGGCCTGCACGGTCTGCGCCGGGTGCATGTGCACATAGGGCCAGTGTTCGTTGTAGGCGCCGGTCTCCATCAGCGTCACATCGAAGGGGCCAAACTGCCGGCCGATCTGCGTGAAGCCGTCAAAGTAGCCGCCATCACCACTGAAGAAGATGCGCAGCGGTTGCGTGCTTTCCAGGTCTTCGATCACCCAGGACGCCCACAACGTGCGGTTGCCGTCGCGCAGGCTGCGACCCGAAAAATGCTGGGCCGGCGTGGCCGTGAAGCGCAGCCCATCCACCTGCGTGCCCTGCCACCAGTCGTACTGCTGCACCTTGGCTGCCGGCACGCCCCAAGCCACCAGCCGGTCCCCCACGCCCAAGGTACAGATGAACAGATCGGTTTTGGCCGCCAGAATCCGCACCGTGGCACGGTCCAGGTGGTCGTAATGGTCGTGCGACAGCAGCACGCCGCGCAGTGGTGGCAACTCTGCCAAGGCAATGGGTGGTGCATGAAAGCGCTTGGGCCCGAAGAACGCCAACGGGGAGGCACGTTCGGCAAACACCGGGTCGGTGATCCACCAGCCCCCACGCAGCTTCATCAACAAGGTAGAGTGGCCGATGCGGTAGAGGCTGCGCTCGGGCGCCGCCTCCAGCTGGGCGCGCGTGATTGGTTGCACCGGCAGCGGTGCCGCCGGCTCCGAGTTGCGCGGCTTGTTGAAGAAAAAATCCCACATCACCTTGGCGCCGGGCTGCGGACCCTGGGCAGGACGGGGGTGGATGTTGCGAAAGCGCCCGCCCGCAAACTGCGGCGATTGCGGATAGGCCACAACCGGGCTGCGAAAGAAACGGGCCAAGGGGTTGGAGAGTGGCATGGCGCGAAAGAGGTCAGAAGTCCACAGACTGCCACAGGTGGGGGCAGCGCTGCTAACCACAAGCCCGAAGCGCTGCGGGTGAACGCCATGGCACAGGCGTTCCTGCAGAAAGAGGAGCAAACCGTGCTGTCTGCATAAGGGTCTGCAGTGATTTCTATACGAAGGCTTTAGAGAAAAAAACGTGTCGCACCAGGGCCCGGATACCCTTCCGGCGACGCAACGCGCTGTCCGCCATCAGGGGACCAGACCCTGGTCCTCGGGCATCAGCACCTCGGCCATGCGCTGCTGGATCCATTGCGCAGTGGCATCCAGCACCGCGCCTTGCAGCGTCAGCATGCGCACGGCCAGCGGCGGCAGCAGCAGCTCGGTGCACTGCAGCACGCTCAGGCGCGACAGCCCCTCGCCGTACTCGATGATGTTGCGCGGCAGGATGGCCCAGCCCAGGCCATCGGCCACCATGTCGGCCAGCACATAAAAGCTGTCCGAGCGCCACACGCGGGGGCTGAGCATCAGCTCCTCCACGCCTTCGATGCACATCACCAGCTGGCGCTGCGCAGCCAGGGCCTGGCGGCTGACGCGGGACTGCCGGGCCAGCGGATGGTCGTGCGCCACACACACCATCTGCGGCACGCTTGCCACGGCGCACTGGGCAAACTGTCCGCCGACCACCCCCCGGTCAAACTGAAAGCCCAGCTGGGCACGCTGGCTTTGCACGGCCAGCGCTACTTCGGCAGCCGTGCCATTGAGCACCGTCAGCTCCAGCGCCGGATAGTGCTGGGCCAGTTCACGCAGCAGCCGGGCGATCGGCGGGTACGGGAGCGCCTCGTCCAGCGCCATGCACAGCGTGGCGGTCTGGCCTGCGGCCAGTGCACGGGCCCGCAGCTCCAGCGCCTGGGCCTGGTGCAGCAGCGCGCGAGCTTCCAGCAACATCACGCTGCCGGCCGGTGTGAGCTGCACGCTGCGGCCAGCACGGCTGAACAGCGCCACGCCCAGATCAGCCTCCAGCAAGCCCATGGCCATGCTCACAGCCGACTGCGCCCGGCCCAGACGGCGTGCGGCCTGCGTCATCGAGCCGCATTCGGCCACGGCAACAAACTGGTTCAGGCGTTCAAGTGTCCATTCCATGCATCAATTTTATTGATTGAATCAAACTTTTATAAATCAATAAATTGATTAATCATGCGGTCTTTGCGCACCAGCAGAGCTGGAGCGCTGGCTGATACGCATTGGTTTTGTCATGGTTCTGTCTGTTTCCACTCCCCTCCACACCGCTCCCGCCGCGCGCCACCGCTGGCTGGTGCTGGGCATTCTGTCCGTGGCCCTGCTGCTGATCGTCATCGACATGACGGTGCTCTACACCGCCCTGCCCCGGCTGACACACGATCTGGCGGCCAGTGCCTCGGCCAAGCTGTGGATCCTCAACATCTACGCGCTGGTGGTCTCGGGCCTGCTGCTGGGCATGGGCACACTGGGCGACAAGCTGGGTCACAAGACGATGCTGCTGTCAGGCCTGGCGGTGTTTGGTGCGGCCTCGCTGCTGGCGGCGTTTGCTCCCGACACCGGCGTGCTGATTGCCGCGCGTGCACTGCTGGGTGTGGGCGCCGCCATGATGATGCCGGCCACGCTGTCGGTGATCCGACTGAGCTTTGGCGATGACAAGGAACGTGCCCTGGCCATCGGCATCTGGGCCTCGGTGGCCTCGGGCGGTGCGGCCTTCGGGCCGGTGGTGGGCGGCGCGCTGCTGGAGCATTTCTGGTGGGGTTCGGTGTTCCTGCTCAACGTGCCCATTGTGCTGGTCACGCTGCCCCTGGCCTGTCGCTATATCGCCCCCTCGCACGGCGACCGCCAGCGCCCCTGGGACGGCATTGCCAGCCTGCAGGTGATGGTGGGGCTGGTGGCCTGCACCTATGCCATCAAGGAAGCGGGCAAGGCCACGCCGAACTGGGCCATGGCGCTGCTGACCCTGCTGCTGGGCACGGCGTTTCTGGCCATCTTCGTGCGTCGCCAGCGCCGCAGTGCCCACCCGCTGCTGGACCTGGAGCTGTTTCGCAACCCCACGTTCAGCATGGCGGTGGTGGCCGCACTGACCTCGTCGGCCGCGCTGCTGGGCATGCAACTGGTGTTCAGCCAGCGGCTGCAACTGGTCGCGGGCTATTCCCCCCTGGAAGCAGGCTGGGCCACGCTGCCCCTGCCGGTGGCGGCGTTTGTGGCCGGCCCCATTGCCGGCCGGCTGCTGCACCGCTGGGGCAGCCCGCTGCTGCTGGCGCGCGCGCTGCTGGTAGCCGGTCTGGGCATGGCGGCCTATTGGTGGGTGCACCTAGCCGCCACGCCATGGCAGGTGCTGAGCCTGGCAGTGCTGGGCTTTGGCGTAGGCGCCACCATGACGGCAGCGTCGGCCACCATCCTGATGAGCGTCGCGCCCGAACGCGCGGGCATGGCCGCCTCGGTGGAAGAAGTGTCGTACGAGCTGGGGGGTGCCCTGGGCGTGACGCTGATGGGCAGCATGCTCTCGGCGGTCTACGCCCACAGTCTGGCGCTCCCGGCGCTGGCCGGTGCAATGCCCGCCAGCGTGCGTGACAGCCTGGACGAAGCACTGCTAGCGGCCGAAGGCCTGCCCGCCGCCATGGCACAGCCGCTGGTGCACGCCGCCCACAGGGCCTTTGACCAGGGTTTCACTGCGGTGCTGCTCAGCGCCTCGGTCCTGCTGGTGGCCGCCGCCGCACTGGTGCGTTGGCGCATGCGCTGAACACGCCTGCGCGCGGCTGCGTGCCTCCTTATTTCAGGATGGCAGCAGCGCAGCCCGCCAACCACCAAGGGGTTTCTGGTCAGCGATCAGGATGCCGCTTGCAGCCACTGCAGCGCCAGCCGCTCATCGGCCAGCGCAAAACGCCGCACCTCGGCCGAAGTGAAATGCTCGGCCAGAAACTCGGCAAGGCCTGCCGCCGCGCTGTCGGTCACCAGGGCAATGCGTTCCACCCGCTTGTGGTGCGCCTGCACAAAGTGCATGTGGGCACTGAACCCGGCCCAATTCTCCCAGCCGGGAAACTCGGCCGCCCGCACCAGCACCCCATTCAGCCGGGCGTGGCCCATCAGATAGGCATCCACCTCGGTCCGCAGCCGCTCGAAGTCCTGCTCGGTCAGCGGACCGCTGGGGTGCAAGCGCAAAATGCCTTCGGGTTTCATCAAGGTGAACGTAAGCATGGCAGCGCTCCTGGAGTCGCAGACCTTCACTGTACGGCGGACTGACCGCGCCTGCAGTGCCTGCACTGCCATCAATGGTTTAGGGCATGCACCTGCACCCCTACACCGCGTGCGTGTGCTGCACCACAGGCAAGATGGCGTTCAGCGCATGCATTGCGCGAGGGACTGGACCATGAACGCCATGACACAACGCCTCCAGGCACTACTGGATGCCGGCAAGGAAACCGCGCTGCTGCGCTATACCCTGGGCAAAGCCGCACTGGACGACGCGCAGCCTGCCGCTGCCCTGGAACACCTGCTGCGCGCCACCACACTGGATCCGCACTATTCCGTGGCCTGGAAACTGCTGGGCAAAGCCCAGCTGGCGCTGGACAACCCCACCGCCGCGCGCCAGGCCTGGGAGAGCGGCCTGGCCTGCGCCCAGGACAAGGGCGATGCCCAGGTGGTGAAAGAGCTGGGCGTGTTCCTGAAGCGGCTGGACAAACAGCAAAGCTGAGAGCGGTTTAAACCGTCTGCAAGCGCATAGCCATCGACATCGACCTCGGCTGTGCCTTCGCGCCGTCTGCGCGCTCCCTGCCAACATAGATTGCGGCCGCCATGCCACCCTAGCGGCAGGAACGAACACCTCTTCCCGGGATCCTGGCGGGGAGGGTCGCATTGCACCTGCGCGCCAACACACCCATGGCGGGTAACGCCATCACCGCACCGGCACTCCCTGCAGACGCAGCCAGGCCATCCAGGGACATCCAGTGCCCTTGCCGCACAGCAACCTCTGCCCATCCGCGACAATCCCGCCCCTATGTCTGATTTGCCCGTTTCGAACTCTGCTCCCGCCTCCCCCTCCTCCACTTCCGCCCTGCGTCTGGTCTTGATCCTGGGCCTGCTCTCGGCCATCGGGCCGTTTGCCATCGATATGTACCTGCCGGCGCTGCCGCAGATCGGCGCCAGCCTGAACGCGCCGGTATCGGCCGTGCAGGCCAGTCTGACGGCCTTCTTTTTGGCGCTGGGCGTGGGCCAGCCGCTGTTCGGCTCGCTGGCCGATCTGTGGGGCCGCAAAAAACCGCTGTACCTGGGCCTGGCCATCTTCGTGCTGGCCAGCATCGGCTGCGCGCTGGCGCAGGACATTCAGACCCTGGTAGTGCTGCGCTTCATCCAGGGCCTGGGGGCTGCAGCCGGCATGGCGATTCCCCGCGCCGTGGTGCGTGATCTGCACACCGGCCACGAGGCGGCCCGCATGATGTCGCTGCTGATGCTGGTGTTCAGCGTTTCGCCCATCCTGGCACCGCTGGCCGGCAGCGCGGTGATTGGGCTGGGCGGCTGGCGCTGGGTGTTCTGGGCGGTCACTGCGGCCGCGGTACTGGGCATGCTGGCCATGGTGCGCGGCCTGCCCGAAACCCGTGGCCCAGCGGCACGCGGCGACAGCCATCTGGCCGACACGTTCCGCGCCTATGCGCTGCTGCTGCGTGACGCGCACTACCTGGGTCTGGTCTTCATCGGGGCCTGCGCCATGGCGGGCTTTTTCGTCTACCTGGCCGGCTCGCCCTTTGTGCTGATCAACCACTACGGCCTCTCCACCACGCAGTACAGCATGGCGTTTGCACTGAATGCCGTGGCCTTCATCGGTGCCGCGCAGTTCACCGGCGCGCTGGGCCAGCGCTTCGGCCTGGCCACCGTGGTCAAGCTGGCGGCCAGCGCCAGCGGTGTGGTCATGGTCGCACTGCTGACCTATTACCTGCTGGGCGGCGATCAGTTGGCGGTACTGATGGCGCTGTACTTCATTGCCAGTGCCTTCATGGGCCTGGTGATTCCCACCACCTCCGTGCTGGCCCTGGAAGAGCATGGCGCCATTGCCGGCACCGCATCGGCCCTGCTGGGCACGCTGCAGATGCTCATGGGCGCCATCGCCATGCAACTGGTGGGCCTGTTCTCCACCGGCAAGCCCCTGCCCATGGTGGTGGGCATGGCCACCGGCGCACTGTGCGGCGTGGCGCTGACCTGGATCACACTGGGAGCCGCCCGCAGTCGCCAGACAGCCCAGGCACAGTGAAATGAGCCCTGCTGCACCACGCTGACGGGGTGCTGCAGCCACGGGCCAGCCGGCCCTCCCGGTTCCAACAGGTTTCAGGCCGATAGGGCCTGCCTGCGAATACAGGCCTTCAGCGCCGTCAGCGCTGCCGACTCCGGTGCCCCGACCCGGGTCACCAGGCCGTAGGGCTCCGCATTGGCATGCACTTTCAGGTCCAGCCGTGCCAGCGTCTGCCGGGCCTCGAAAAACTGCAGGGTCTCCAGCGACATCAGGGCCACCATGGCAGGGCTTTTGTTCAGCAACAGCGCGGTGGCAAACGTCGATGAGGTCTCCACCGGCCTGAACGCCAGCACCACGCCGTTGCTGGCCGCCTCGCGCTCCAGCAGAGTGCGCAGCGGCATGTGACCAGGAAACAGAATCCACGGGTACTGCGCCACCTGTTCCCAGCCGACATCCGGGGTGCGGCTGAGCGCATGCATGGGCGAGACCGCCACCGCCACCTCTTCCTCGCGCAGCCATTCGAAATGGAAGATATCGGTGCGCCGGGCCACCGATGTCCGGCACAGCGCCAGGTCCAGCACGCCGCTTTGCAGGCCTTCCAGCAGGTCGGCGCTGGTGCCCTCCTGCAGCTCGACCGTCACATCCGGGTGCAGCCTGTGGAAGGCAATCAGGGCATTGGCCAACACGGCCGCCAATGCGCCCGCAATCGTACCCACGGCAATGCGTACACCGGAAGTGCGGGACATGCCCAGCAGTTCCTTGTGCATGTGTGCCAGGCTGGACAGCATCAGGCGCGCATACCGGATGGCGCAACGCCCCATGTCGGTCGGCACCAGGCCCTGTGGCGTGCGGGCAAACAAGGTGACGCCAATCGCTTCTTCTATTTCGCGCAGGGCCTTGCTCACGCCCGGCTGCGACATGTGCAGCAGCACGGCGGCCTGGTGCACCGAGCCCATGTCTTCGATGGCGATGAGCAGCTTGAGCTGCTTGAACTTGAGCCGGCCGCCCATGGCATGCAGGCTGGCCAATTGCTGCGCCACATCCTGCTCGGGTTTCTCCGGAGATTCCATTTTGTTCTACCTGGACCTGTGTTCCGCATGTGCGCGCCTGCTGGCGACTCCTAGACTGCGCAGCGTCGAATAAATTACTTGGAGACGTTGTATGAAGTTGTTGCGTTATGGCCCAGCCGGTGCGGAGAAGCCAGGAATCTTGGACACGGAAGGTCGCATCCGGGACATCTCCGCCCTGACGGCGGATATTGACGGAAAGTTCCTGGCCAGCGCCGCCGTGGCCCAGCTGGCGGCCACGGATCCCGCCACCCTGCCGCTGGTGGCCGGTCAACCTCGCCTGGGTGCCTGCGTAGGCCAGATCGGCAAGTTCATCTGCATCGGCCTGAACTATGCCGACCATGCCGCCGAATCGAATATGCCCATCCCCCAGGAGCCCGTGGTCTTCAACAAATGGACCTCGGCCGTGGTCGGCCCCAATGACGACGTGAAGATTCCCCGCGGCTCGGTCAAGACCGACTGGGAAGTGGAGCTGGGCATCGTCATCGGCAAAACCGCGTCCTACATCGACGCCAGCCAGGCCATGGACCATGTGGCAGGCTACTGCGTGGTCAACGACGTATCGGAACGCGAATACCAGATCGAGCGCGGAGGCACCTGGGACAAAGGCAAGGGCTGCGACACCTTCGGCCCCACCGGACCCTGGCTGGTCACCAAGGACGAGGTGCCGGATCCGCACCAGCTCAGGCTGTGGCTGGAAGTCGATGGCCACCGCTACCAGGACGGAAGCACCGCCACGATGATCTTCAAGGTGCCCGAAATCATTGCTTACCTCAGCCGCTTCATGACGTTGCACCCCGGCGATGTCATCTCCACCGGCACCCCACCCGGCGTCGGCATGGGCATCAAGCCCGCACCGGTGTACCTGCGCGCAGGCCAGACCATGCGCCTGGGCATCGATGGCCTGGGCGAACAGCAACAGCGCGTGATTGCCGCGTAAGGAGATGAACATGAACCAGTACGACTTCGCAGGCAAGGTGGCAGTGGTCACCGGCGGCGCCCAAGGCATTGGCCTGTCCGTGGTGGAGCGGCTGCTCGACGGCGGTGCGGCCGTGGCCATCTGGGACCGCGACCCCCAGGCCCTGCAGACAGCGCAGCAGAACCTGCAGGCCAAAGGCACCGTGCACACCGTCGTCACCGACATCACGGACATGGCCAGTGTGGAGCAGGCCAGCGCGGACACGGCGGCCGCCCTGGGACCGGTTTCCATCCTGGTGAACAGTGCCGGCATTGCGGGCGCCAACGCCCCCACGGTCGACTACCCGGCTGCGGAATGGGACCAGGTGATCAAGGTGAACCTGCATGGCACGTTCAACGTCAACAAGGTGCTGCTCAAGGGCATGGTGACCCAGGGTTATGGCCGGGTGGTGAACGTAGCGTCCATCGCCGGCAAGGAAGGCAACCCCAATGCCTGCGCCTACAGCGCGTCCAAGGCCGGTGTCATTGCATTGACCAAGAGCATCGGCAAGGAAACCGCCGGCCAAAACATCTCGGTCAACGCCATCACCCCGGCGGCGGCCAAGACCAAGATCTTCGATCAGATGTCGCAGCAGCACATCGACTACATGCTCTCCAAGATTCCCCGCGGCCGCTTCGTCCAGGTCGACGAGATTGCATCGCTGGTGGGCTGGCTGGTGAGCGAGGAAAACTCGTTCACCACGGGCGCGGTCTTCGATCTTTCCGGCGGCCGGGCGACCTACTGACTGAGCTGACAACGCCGCAGCATAGCGGCGTGTTCCATCAATAAAAAAGGAGACAAGCTATGAGCACAACACTGCACGTAGAAAGTGGATTAAACACCGGGGAAGTTTCACGCGAGAAGGAGATCTACGGCAAAGTCTTCTGGCGTTTCATCCCCTTGCTGGTGATCTGCTGGGTCATGGCCTACCTGGACCGTGTGAACATCAGCTTTGCCA
The DNA here is from genome assembly GCF_002479375.1 of Comamonas sp. UBA7528. Taxonomy (NCBI): domain Bacteria; kingdom Pseudomonadati; phylum Pseudomonadota; class Betaproteobacteria; order Burkholderiales; family Comamonadaceae; genus Comamonas; species Comamonas sp. UBA7528. The sequence goes on along the minus strand of NZ_DLMU01000002.1, from coordinate 86,004 downwards.
AGCTGCAGATGCAAAGCGAGCTGGGTTTTTCGGATGCGGTCTATGGCCTGGGGGCCAGCATCTTCTTCATTGGCTACTTCCTGTTTGAAGTGCCCAGCAACATGATCCTGCACCGGGTAGGGGCCCGCATCTGGATCATGCGCATCATGGTGACCTGGGGCATTGCTTCGGCCTGCACCATGTTCGTCACCAGCGAGATGGGCTTTTACTTCATCCGTTTCCTGGTCGGTGCCCTGGAAGCGGGATTTGTGCCCGGCGCCCTGTACTACTTCACCAAGTGGTTCCCCGCCCAGCGCCGGGGCCGCATCAACACCATCTTCATGTCCGGCATTGCCTTCTGCGGCATCATCGGCGGCCCCATTTCGGGCGGCATCATGAAGTTCACGGATGGCGCCATGGGCCTGCATGGCTGGCAATGGCTGTTCCTGCTGGAAGGCCTTCCTTCCATCGTGCTGGGCATCATCGTCTGGTTCCACCTGGACGATGAAATCGAGCATGCCAAATGGCTCAGCGCCAGCGACCGGCAGTTCTGGAGCAGCATGGTCAGCCGCGATGCCAAGAAGGCGGATACCCACCACTTCGGTGCGGCGCTGCGCGAACCCGCCACCTACATTCTGTCGATCATCTATCTGTGCCTGGCCGGCGGCATCTATGGCCTGGTGTTCTGGATGCCCCAGCTCATCAAGACCGCTGGCACACAGGACACGTTTGCCATCGGCCTGATCTCGGCCATTCCCTATCTGGTCGCCGGCGTGACCATGATTCTGCTGGGCAAGAACTCCGACCGCACCGGTGAACGCCGTTGGCACCTGGCTTTGACGGCCTTGCTCGGCGGCGCGGGCTACTTCATCTGCGGCATGTACAGCGAACACACGGTGGCGCTGCTGTTCGGTCTGACGCTGGCGGCCACGGGCGTGATCTCCGCCATCGGTCTGTTCTGGGTCTTCCCCCAGCGTTTTCTGACCGGCATGGCCGCCGCCGCCGGGATCGCCCTGATCAACTCCATCGGCCAACTAGGCGGACTGATCAGCCCCTACATGGTGGGCAAGGTCAAGGACGTCACCGGCAGCGCGTCCATGGGGCTGTACGCTCTGGCTGCAGCGCTGGTGGTGAGCTTCCTCATCATCGCCTGGGGTCTGCCACAGCGCTTCTACGAACGCACCCGGAGCTGACATTTCACCCATGTAAAAAAAGCCCGCCG
>NZ_DLMU01000002.1:0-84616 GCF_002479375.1 Comamonas sp. UBA7528 | reverse complement strand
CGGCGGGCTTTTTTTACATGGGAAAGCTGCAAGGGCAGCGGCAGTAACAGTGGCAGGCCACTATCGACAGATAGCCTCCGCACCCACTCAGTGCGCCCCTCCGGCATCGGCGGCACCGGCATGGCCTGCCGGGCGCTTGGTCAGCCAGATCAGCACGATCAGCACCAGGAACAGCACCGACGAAGCCCAGAAGATGTCGTTGGCCGCCAGCGTGAAAGCCTGCTGATCGATCAGCCGGTTGATCTGCGCGAGGGCCTGCTCCTGCGTCATGCCGGCAACCTGCAGCTGGTTCAGCGTGATCGCGAAAGTCCCCTGGCCCTGCACCAGCGTTTCTGTCAGGTGGGCATGGTGCATGGTGGCGCGGCTGTCCCACAGCGTGGTGGCGATCGACGTGCCCATGGCACCCGCAGTGATGCGCACAAAGTTGGACAGGCCGGCCGCCGCCGGGATGCGGTCTGGCGTCAGCCCGCTGAGCGTGATGGTGGTCAGCGGGATGAAAAAGAAGGCCATGGCCACACCCTGGATCAGCGTGGGAACCAGGATATGGAAGAAGTCCGTCTCGATGGTGAAGTGCGAACGCATCCACAGCACCGTGGCAAACACCACAAACGCGCCCGTGGCCATCCAACGCGGATCCCAGCTTCCGACTTTCTTGCCGACCAGTGGGGTCAGCACGATGGCCAGAATGCCCACCGGCGCCAGCGCCATACCCGCGGACGTACTGGTGTAGCCCAGCCACTGCTGCAGCCACAGCGGCAGCAGCACCACATTGCCGAAGAACACCCCATAGGCAATCGACAGCGCCAACGATCCGGCAGCAAAGTTGCGCCGCTTGAACAGGCGCAGCTCCACCACGGGATGGGCATCGGTCAGTTCCCAGACCACGAACACCGCCAAGCTAACCAGCGCCACCACGGCCATGGTGATGATCTCGCCCGAGGCGAACCAGTCCAGCTCCTTGCCCTTGTCCAGCATCAGTTGCAGCGCCCCCACCCACAGCACCAGCAGGGACAGGCCCACGGTATCGATGGGCAGCTTGCGCGTGGCAGTCTCACGGCTGCGATAGATGTTCCAGGTCAGCAGCGCCGACAGCAGACCCACCGGCACATTGATGTAGAAGATCCACGGCCAGGAGATGTTGTCGGTGATCCAGCCGCCCAGCAGCGGCCCCACCACCGGCGCCACCAGCGTGGTCATGCCCCACAGCGCCAGCGCCGTACCGGCGCGCGAAGGCGGGTAGCTGGACAGCAGCAGCGTCTGCGACAGCGGAATCATGGGCCCGGCCACCAGGCCCTGCAGCACGCGGAACAGCACCAGCGTTTCCAGCGATCCGGCAAAGCCGCACAGCCAGGAGGTCAGCACGAAAAGCAGCACGCTCATGGTGAACAGCCGCACCGCGCCAAAGCGCTGGGTGAGCCAGCCGGTCAGCGGCACGCTGATGGCGTTGGCCACACCGAAGCTGGTGATCACCCAGGTACCCTGGCTCGGGCTGACGCCCACATCGCCCGAGATGGCTGGAATGGCCACGTTGGCGATGGACGAATCGAGCACATTCATGAACGTGGCCAGCGACAGGGCCACCGTGCCCAGCACCAGCTGCGCGCCCTTGAGCGGCTCCGGCCGAGCCGGCATGGCCGGCGGGCTGGGAGACGTGGGCGGAGAAGAAGGCAGCGCCCCCGGGCTATCGCCGGGTGCGACCGTAGAGGAAGAAGTCATACGCGGATCCGCTCCAGTTCAGGTGCCGGGCGGTTTACTGCGCGGCCTTGTCTGGCGCCGGGGCCGCAGCGGACACTGCCACCGGGGCGGGCAGTTGCTGCAGTGCAGGCACACTTTGTCCGGCGATGATGCGGGTGATGCGCTCCTCCGTCTGCGGCAGCCCCGCGTCATACACCGCCGTCTGCGCCACCGGCTCGGTACGCGGGGCCGATGCCAAAGCCGTGCCGTCCCGGTCGCGCACATCCACCTTGGCCTCCATCGATAGGCCCACCCGCAGCGGATGGGCTGCCAGGTCTTCAGGGTTCAGGCTGATGCGCACCGGCACGCGCTGCACCACCTTGATCCAGTTGCCCGAGGCGTTCTGCGCCGGCAGCAGCGAGAACGCCGCGCCCGTACCCGCTCCCAGGCCCACCACGGTGCCGTGGTAGACCGTCTTGTCGCCATAGACATCGGCCGTCAGCTCGGTCTTCTGGCCAATGCGCAGCTCGGCCAGCTGGCTTTCCTTGAAGTTGGCATCCACCCACAGCTGGTGCAGGCCCACCACCGTCATCAGCGGCGCGCCGGCAGCCACGCGCTGGCCCAGTTGCACGCCACGCTTGGCGACATAGCCTTCCACCGGTGCCACCAGGCGGGTGCGCTGCAATGCCAGGGCGGCTTCACGCACCTTGGCGGCGGCAGCCAGCACGCTGGGGTGGGCCTCGGCCGTGCTGCCCTGGGTCTGGGCTTCGGCTGCCACCAGCTGGGCCTTGGCGGCGCGCACCGCGGCTTCGGCCGCCACCACGGCGTTGCTGGCGGTCTTGAGCACGCTCTGTGCATGGTCAAACTCTTCCTTGCCCACGGCGCCTGTGGCCGTCAGCGGGCGGCGGCGCTCCACGTCGTCCTTGGCACGACCCAGATCGGCCTGCAGGCGCAGCAGATCGGCTTCGCGCTGGGCCACCTGGGCAGCCAACGGCGCGTTGTTGGCATACAGCGTGCGCACCTGGCGCACGGTCTGGGCCAGCTGCGATTCCGCCTGGGCCAGGGCCACCAGGGCGTCGGCAGTATCGAGCTGCACCAGCACCTGGCCGGGCTTGACGTAATCGGTGTCGTCCGCGCCAATGCTGATGACGGTCCCGCCCACCTGGGGCGTGATCTGCACCACATTGCCCGCCACATAGGCGTTGTCGGTGGTCTGGTAGTTGCGGGCCACCATCCAGTGCCAACCGCCCCAGGCGACGGCGGCCACAGCCACGGCGGCCGCCACGATGGTCAGGCCTTTGCGACGGCCCTGGGGATTGGCAGCGGGTGCTGCGGCAGCGGTGTTCTTGCTATCGGTCATGATGTTCGGCGCTTTGTTATGTCGGTAAATGGTTTTGCGCCCCGGGCTGTCTGCACAGCAGCGCTGCCCGGGAAAAATCGGTGAGAGGGGATGGCGCGCGATGCGCGCAGGTTCAGCCCGGGGTCATTTCTGGCTCAGCTGCACGCGGGCGGTGTCGTCCTGCCAGCCACCGCCCAGCGCCTGCATCAGCGCAATACGGGTGTCCAGTTCCCGGGCACGCAGGTCCACAGCCAGGCGGCGCTGGGCAATCACCTGGCTTTCGGTGTTCAGCACCACCACCTGACCGGTCAGACCGGCCTGGTAGCGCTGCACGGCAAAGTCATAGGCGCGTTCTGCCTTGGCCAGCGATTCGGCCTGTAACTGCTGCTGGCGCTCCAGCGATTGCATGGACGCCACGGCATCGCCTGCGCCCTTGACGGCATCCAGCACCACGCCGTTGTACTGGGCGATGGCACTGTCCAGATCGGCCTGCTTGCCGCGCAACTGGGCGCGCAGGCGCTTGCCATCAAAAACCGGCAAGCGCAGCGCAGGCGTCACGCCCAGCTGGCGCGAACTGCCCTGGAACACCTGGTCCAGGCCGACGGCCGACAGGCCCACAAACGCCGTCAGGTTCACATCCGGATAGAACTCGGCCTTGGCGCTGTCAATGCCGCGTGTGGCGGCTTCCACGCGCCAGCGGGCTGCTACCACATCGGGGCGGCGGCCCAGCAGATCGGCCCCCAGCACCGTGGGTACCGCCTGCAGTTGCAAGGCCGCCAGTTGCGGCGCCAGGGCCTGCTGGGCATCGGGCGCCTGGCCGCACAGCACGGCAATGGTGCGGCGTGCCAGCGTGATCTGTTCGTCCAGCATTTCCACCTGGGTGCGGGCATCGGGCAGGCCCGCCTGGGCCTGGGTCAGTTCCACCTGGCTGTCCAGACCGGCGCGGGTGCGCTGCTGGCTCAGATCCAGCAAGGCCTGGCGTTGCACCAGCGTCCGCTGGGCCACATCGCGCTGGGCCAGCAAGCGGGCCAATCCCACGTAGCTGCGAGCGACCTGGCCAGCCAGCTGCGTGGCGGCAGCCGCGCGGTCGGCCTGGGCAGCGCGGGCCTGGCCCAGGGCGGCATCCAGCTCGGCGCGGTGCTTGCCAAAGAAATCCGGATTCCAGCCCAGACCCAGCTGCACATTGCCGCTGTTGTAGGTGTGGCCGGCAATCGGCGCCGGGATCATGCCGTTGGCGCTGTAGTGCTGGCGCGTGGCGTCGGTGGTGAAGCTGCCGCGCACATCGGTAGCGCTGCTGGTCGCCGTGGCCAGAGCCAGGGCCTTGTCCAGACGGGTCTGGCTGGCAGCCAGGCTGGGGTTGTCCTGCAGTGCCAGCGCCACCAGCTGGTTGAGCTGGGCATCACCCAGCGCACCCCACCACTGCGCAGTGGGCAAGGCAGCATCGATGGTGGTATCCGGGGCGGAGCGGGCCTGCAGCCCCAGTGCATCGGGAGCCAGCGTGGCCAGTGGGGCGTGGGCCGGGCCCTGGGAGGCGCAGCCTGCCAGCATGAGGGCGGCGGCTCCCAGCGACAGGCCTGCAGTCAGGCGGTGCAGCGGGAGTGCTGCGAAGCGGTGTGAAGACATGGTGGATGGATCCAAGGTCAAACAAGGCTGCAGGCGCTGCAGCCGAAAAGCATCAGGACTGGGGCGTCGCGTCTGTGCCCGCAGTCGGCGGGGACGGAGGACATGCCACCGGGGATGGCGTGGGAGGCATAGGAGGAGACGCAGGGAGGGCTGCGCCTCCTCGCAAGGCATCGCCGTTGAGCAGCATGCGCTGCAGCATGGACACCAGCTGGCGGCACTCCGCATCGCTGAAGCCCGCCAGATGGGCGTTGAGCACGTCGCACAGCACCTCGGGCACCTGGGTGGCCACGGCGCGGCCCTGTTCGGTCAGCACCAGCTCCACACGGCGACGGTCGGTGGTGGAACGTTCGCGCCGCAGCAGGCCTTTGGCTTCGATGCGGTCCAGCGCGCGGGTGACGGAAGCCGGGTCCATGCCCAGATCACGCGCGAGACAAGTGCTGCGGGTATCGCTGTTGAGCAGCAGCTTGTACAGCGGCAACCACTGCACATAGGTCAGATCGTGCTCGGCCAGCTGGGCATCGGCCTGCTGCAGCACAGAGCTGAGCACACGGCGCATTAGAAAACCGGCGCTCTCCCAAGGCTGGTAGCTGCCAGGCCGGTAGAAGGCGGCCGGGGGCTGCACAGCACCGGGCTTCGTGCCGGGCGCCGCGGGGTCATCAGGAGAAAGTGGCATGGCTGAAAATTAATTGACTAAGCAATAATTGGCTATGCAATGTATTACAAATTGCAGAATGCCGCTTGTCACCCATGTGCCCACAGGGGGCATGGGTGCATGCAACTGGCCTGAAACGCTCCTGAAATCAGAGCTTCTCATCCAGGTTTTGACTGCTTCATTGGGATGTTTGGCGCCCCTCCAGCGATCCTCCAGGGCTGCATGGCAGGGCCCCTGCTGTCGCCGTGCCGCGACACCACCTGGCGGTTCGGGCGACGGCGCACCATGTGCTGCAGCCTTGCCAGTGTTTTCCCTGCACTGTCGCGCGTGCTGCCGCCGCGCACGCACCGCGCTTTCCATAATGGGCCGCACACCGCTCTACCCCCAGCTTCAGGAGACCCCCCGTATGCGTGCAGCAGGCAAATCCACCATCGTCACCGGCGCCGGCAATGGCATTGGGGAAGGCATCGCCCGGCGACTGGCTGCCGAAGGGGCATGCGTGGTCGTGAACGACATTGATGTCACCAAGGGCGAAGCCGTGGCCGCCAGCATCCGTGCCAGCGGAGGACAGGCGCAGTTCGTGCAGGCCGACATGACGCGCCATGCCGATGTGCAGGCCCTGACCGCGCGCACGCTGGAGCTGTTCGGCCGGCTGGATGTGTGGGTCAACAACGCCGGCTGGACCCACCGCAACCGCCCGCTGCTGGAAGTCAGCGAAGCAGAATTCGACCGGGTGTATGCGGTCAACATGAAAAGCATCTACCTCTCGGCCATCCACGGCGTGCCGGCCATGCGCGCCAACCCCCATGGCAGCAGCGGCTGCTTCATCAACATTGCGTCCACCGCCGGCATACGTCCCCGTCCGGGGCTGACCTGGTACAACGGCTCCAAGGGGGCTGTCATCACCACCAGCAAGTCGATGGCGGCCGAACTGGGACCGGATGGCATCCGTGTGAACTGCATCAATCCGGTGTTCAACCCCGACACCGGCCTGGCCGCCGAGTTTGCCGGGGGCCCGGTCGACGATGCCCGGCGCGCCAGGTTTCTGGCCACCATTCCGCTGGGCCGCTTTTCCACCGCACTGGATGTGGCCAATGCCGCGCTGTACCTGGCCAGCGACGAAGCGGCCTTCATCAGCGGCGTCTGCATCGAGGTGGATGGCGCCCGGTGTGTCTGACGCCCGGCGGTGAAACAACCCGCGTCCTGGATGCGCGGAGGCAGGCGGTTTCCGCTGTTGCGGCGAGGCTGTGCAGGGGGCGCCCGACAAGACGCCCTCTTGATGCACATCAAGCACGCACGGCGCGCCCCGCGCTCCATGCCCCAACACCCACAAGGCATACCCCCTTAGAGGCACAATCGCCACCCTATGTCCGACCGAGTGATTCCTGTGCTGGACCAGCGCGCCGCGCCGCTGCAGCCCCGCATCCCCAGCGCCCTGCCCACCGCCACCGGTGTGCTGCAGGACGGGCTCGGCCGTCCCTTGCATGACCTGCGCATCAGCGTGACGGACCGCTGCAACTTCCGCTGCGCCTACTGCATGCCCAAGGAGATCTTCGACAAGGACTACCAGTACTACCTGCCGCATTCGGCCCTGCTGTCCTTTGAGGAAATCACCCGCCTGTCGCATGTATTTGTGCAGCACGGAGTGCGCAAGCTGCGCCTGACCGGGGGAGAGCCACTGCTGCGCAAGCATGTGGAAAACCTGATCGCCCAATTGGCCCGGCTGCGCACGCCCGACGGCCAGCCACTGGACCTGACGCTGACCACCAACGGCTCCTTGCTGCGCCGCAAGGCCCAGGCGCTGAAAGACGCCGGCCTGCAGCGCGTGACCGTGAGCCTGGACGGACTGGACGACGCGGTCTTTCGCCGCATGAACGATGTGGACTTCCCCGTGGCCGACGTGCTGGACGGCATTGCGGCCGCACAGCAGGCCGGGCTGCAGCACATCAAGGTGAACATGGTGGTCAAGCGCGGCACCAATGAAGACCAGATCCTGCCCATGGCGCGGCACTTCCGCGGCACGGGCGTGACGCTGCGCTTCATCGAATACATGGATGTGGGCGCCACCAACGGCTGGTGCATGGACGAAGTCCTGCCCTCGGCCGAAGTCATCGCTCTGCTGCAGCGCGCGCTGCCTCTGGTGCCGCTGGAGGCGACCGCCCCCGGCGAAACCGCCCAGCGCTGGGGCTATGCCGGCGTCGATGGCCGCCACGACCCGGCCTTGGGCGAAGTGGGCGTAATCAGCAGCGTGACCCAGGCGTTCTGCCACGAATGCAGCCGTGCCCGCCTGTCCACCGAAGGCCAACTCTACACCTGCCTGTTTGCCAACCAGGGCTGGGATCTGCGCACCCTGCTGCGCAACGGCAGCAGCGACGCGCAGCTGTCCGCCGCCGTGACCGACATCTGGCAAGGCCGCACGGACCGCTATTCCGAGCTGCGCAGCCAGCTACCGCCTTCGGAAGCAGCGCCCCGCCGGCGGATTGAAATGAGCTACATAGGGGGATGACCCCCGGGGGTACTGCGTGCATCCCCCGAACCAGGATGGCTGCAGTCTGCAGGCTTGCACGTGCATGCACTCTCGCGCTGGCTGCACGCCGTTGCCAAGGGCTAGGCCGCCAGAAGCGCTGCGGCCATGCCGCTACACTGGGCATCCAACCCGCCCCGCCTGTACGCTGCTGGTAAACAGGCAGCTATATTTTTTGAAGAACATGATCGCTACTTCCGACATCACCGGCATGGTGCTGGCCGGCGGCCGTGGCAGCCGCATGGGCGGCGTGGACAAGGGTTTGCAGCCATTTGTCGGCCAAGCGCTGGCCCGGCACGCGCTGCAGCGCCTGGCACCCCAGGTCGGGCCGCTGCTGGTCAACGCCAACCGCCACCTTGAGACCTACCGAGCCTGGGGCGTGGACGTGGTGACCGACACCGAGGCCGACTACCCCGGCCCTCTGGCCGGCTTTCTGGCCGGCCTGCTGCATTGCCGCACCCCCTGGTTGCTGGCCGTGCCTTGCGACACGCCACGCTTTCCCGCCGACCTGGCCGCGCGCCTGGTGGCCGCTGCCGAAGCCGCACAGGCCCCGCTGGCCGTGGTACACGCGCCGGATACCGAGCCAGCAGCAGCCCACGCTGACGCCGCCAGCGCAGCGGCAGCTGTCCATCCCCCCCCGCTGCGGGCCCAGCCCGCTTTTTGCCTGATACATACCAGCCTGCTCGGCAGCCTGCAGCAGTTCGTCAGCGCAGGCGGTCGCAAGATCGACCGTTGGACCGCACTGCACCCGCTGGCCGTGGCCTGCTTCGACCAGCCGGGCGACGACCCGCTGGCCTTTGCCAATGCCAACTCCCTGCAGGAGCTGCATGCCCTGGAAGGGCTACTCGCCGCCGCACCGGATACGGAGAACCGCTGATGACCCTCTCCTGGATGACCCAACTGTTGACCCAGATCGGCGCAGATGCCGGCGCCATGCAGGTGGACCAGGTCCACGCCCTGCTGCGCAGCCTGGCCCGACCCGTGGCAGAGACCGAATCCCTGCCACTGCACCAAGCGCTGGGCCGCGTGCTGGCAGCCGATGTCCTGTCACCCGTCGATGTGCCGCCACACGACAACGCCGCCATGGACGGCTATGCCTTTGCCAGCCAGTGGCTGGCCACGGCCGAACAGCTGGCCCTGCCCATTGCGGGGACCGTGCTGGCCGGTCAGCCCTGGGCAGGCGATGTTCCCGCCGGCCATGCCCTGCGCATCATGACGGGCGCCATGCTGCCGCCGGGGCTGGACACCGTCGTGCCGTTTGAGCTGTGCCAGTTGGAAGACCCTGCAGATGCGGCAGTACCGACGGTGCGCTTTGCCAGAACCGGCCTGCGCCCGGGCGCCAACCGCCGCCAGTGCGGTGAAGAACTGACCACCGGTGCCACCGCCCTGCCCGCCGGCACCCGCCTGGGTCCTGCCGAGCTGGGCCTGGCCGCCGGCCTGGGCCTGGCCCAGCTGACTGTGCGCCGCCGCCTGCGCGTGGCCCTGTTTTCCACCGGCGATGAGCTGCTGCAACCCGGCGAAGCGGCCCGCACCGGCGCCATCTACGACAGCAACCGCTTTGCACTGGCCGCAGCACTGCAGCAACTGGGCTGCACCGTGCACGACCTGGGCGCCGTGCGCGACGAGCCTGCCGCACTGCGCGCTGCACTGCAACACGCCGCACAGGATGCCGATGTCATCCTGACCAGCGGCGGTGTCAGCAGCGGCGACGCCGACCATACACAGACCCTACTGGCCGAGCTGGGCGATGTGGCCTTCCTGCGCATCGCCATGCGCCCCGGCCGCCCGCTGGCCGTCGGCCGCATGCACCGGGCAGACGGTCGCTCCAGCGCCTTGCTGCTGGGCCTGCCCGGCAACCCGGTTGCAGCCCTGCTCAGCTTTGCGCTGCTGGCACGCCCCGCGCTGCTGCAGGCCATGGGCATGGATGCTGAGCGTGCCACGCCAGCGCTGGTGCAGGTGCCGCTGGCCGTGCCGCTGCGCAAGCGTGCCGGCCGTACCGAATTCGTCCGCGCCACCCTGCACACCAATTCCCAGGGCCGGATCGAGGCCCGTCCCACCGGCAGCCAGAGCTCGGCCATGCTCAGCAGCCTAGTGCAGGCCGACGCCCTGCTGCTGCTGGACCACCACCAGGGCGATCTGGCGGCAGCGACCCTGGTCAACGCACTGCCACTGCACGGCCTGCTATAAAAGCTGCATTCTTTTTGCAGCGAACGCACCATGGCCTACACCACCACCGCCACCCTGCCAGAGCCCACCGCCGAGTCTGTGCAAGCCCTGCCCGGCCTGGTGCTGCTCGAGTTCGGCACCGATTGGTGTCCCCACTGCCTTAGCGCGCAGGATGCCATCCGCAAGGTGCTGGAGCCGCGAGACGACATCCAGCACATCAAGGTGGAAGACGGCCCCGGCCGCCGCCTAGGGCGCCTGTTCCGTGTCAAGCTCTGGCCCACGCTGGTGCTGCTGAAAGACGGCCAGGAAATCCGCAGGACCGTGCGGCCACAGGGCGCACAGGCTGAAGCGGCGGTGCGGATGGTGGTGGAAGGCAGCTGAAACGGCGTCCCCTCACCACGCACCAGCACCGGTCAGGTGGGTCCGGTACGGGATGGGGGCAGCGATGACGGTTGGCACACCGCCACCGTCCACTGCGCATAACGCCGCACATGGGGGCGATTGCTGGTCAACGCCCGTGCACCGGCGGCCAGGGTGCGAGACCGGTCCAGATACCGCGCCAGGCGCAGCTGGTCCTTGAACTGTTCGGCGAACGCTCCTGTCTGCAACCGCTCAAGAATGCCGGACAGCAGCTGCGCGCGCTGGCTGCTCCCCAGCGCGCAGTGCTTCAGGCGGCGGCAGATCATCGCCCTGGCCCGGCCATGCCACAGCCCCCGGGTGTCCGCCAGCACAAACGCAATGCACCTGTCCACCGCCAGCACATCCTGCACCAGCAGCCTGTCCGCCAGCGCGCGCAGCTCCTGTTTGCTCAGCAGGCCGAAGGCCGCGTGGGGCTGCAGGGACATGGGAGAGGAAGGATGCGAAAGCGGGTTGCGCATGGGCTGAGCGTCTAATCGCCGCGCAGGATTTGGATCACATGCTCGGGGCCGAACGCCACCTGCAGGCCAGGCGCCAGGGCTTCCGTGCAATATGGCTGGTTGTCGAGCGTGCCCAGATAGCCTGCGCCCTGGCGGGCCTGGACGATCACCCACATGCGCTCCACGTTCTCCCCTGCCTCGTGGTTGATGCGAAAGACCAGCTTGGCAAAGTCGCCCACATTCAGCCCGGCCCGCATCTCGCCAGGCGGCAAATAGAAAGTGTCCGGCGCCTGCGCATGCAAGGTTTCGCCATTGTCGAGTGTGTAACTAACCATCGTCGTCTCAGTGTGGTGCCATGGCGGTACAAGGCGCTGCCGGGGCCTGTCGGGCTCCCGGACTCACGGGCTGCTGCAGGCCTGCGTCCCGCCTTGGCACATGAAAGCGTAATGCTCCGCCACGGGAACAGGCCGGCGTGCGCTGGTGTGCACCGAGCCCTGGGCAGTGAACAGAAAAGGATAGAAACTCATGCAACTGTCGGCATCCAGCGCCGCCACATCGGCCTGCCAGCTCTCCCAGCGCAAGTCGCGGTAGAAGTCGCGCAGACGGCTGGAAAAAGCCCATTGCATGAACGCCGTGTGCCCCATCTCCAGCGCTTCCCAGGCCTGTGTGTCGGGCGCCAGATAGTAGATGCCACCCCGGTCCGCCCCCAGCGCACCGCCGTTGATGGCGAAAAAGCCGCCCACGGCGTCATCACCAATCAGAAAGAAGCCGTCGCCGCGCGGCTGGTTCCATGCCGCCAGATCGCGCGGGAGCCGGGGATGGCCCGAGCCCAGCAGGCGCAGCCAGCCCCCATCGACCAGCACGCCGCCGGTGCCATGGGCCATGGCCCCCAGCGGCGAACGCGTCGTCACCTGCAGCGCCAGCAGCACCGCATCGCACGCGGCCGAGGGCGGCAACAGCTCCACCGGCAGTTCCGCATCCTGGGCCCACGCCGCGATCAGCGGCAATGCCGATTCGGCATGGTTCAACAGCTCGTGCAGCGCCCGCATGCGCCCTCCTTCACCGGTTCAGCATCCGTGTGCGCCATTCTGGCACGGGGGAATCGTCGGTCGCACGGCCCAGGCGCGCGCCACAGCCACTCAGCATGCTGCCTCCACCGTCAGCCAGGGCCAGCGTTCTTGGTAGCTGCGTGCCTTGTCGGCAAACATGGCGGGCTGGTGGTTGAGCGGATTGATACGCAGCACATTGCGCTGCAGATCGTCCAGTCCGTGGGTGCTGTACAGCGCGCCGGTGGCAACGTCCACCCCTATGCAGGTGGAGCAGATGAGGTAGCGGTCGATGCCATCGGTGGCCCGGTGCAGCGGCGCGTAGCTGGCGCCGAACTTCTGGGCGTACCACAGGTGCACACGGGCCTGGTTGCGTACCTCCACATGCACGCCCAGGTGCTGGCATGCCTGGCGCACGCGCGCAATGGAGCGGTCTTCAGCCTCCCAGGACAGATCGTCGTCAAAGTAGATGACGTCATAGTCCTTGATGCCCCACTGGGGCGGCCGGCCGGATTGCAGGTTCCACACCGTCTGGAACAGGCAGCCCGCTGTCAGCATGCACTGCGGCAGGTCCAGCGTGGGCAGCAGCGCCAGCAAGGCACGGTTGGCGGGGTTTTCCATGGCCAGCGCCACCAGGGTCTCGCTGCTAAGGGATTGCATTGCTTGTCGTTCGTGGAGGGTGGGCACAGCAGCCCGCCCGCCCCTTCAGTACGGCAGGGCGCAACAGGCGCGTAGCGAGGGTGGCGTCCGCGGTGCTTACAGCCGCCCCAGCGCCTGGTCCACGCCTTTGTTGGCCAGGGCATCTGCGCGTTCATTGCCCGGGTCGCCGGCGTGGCCCTTGACCCAGCGCCAGTCAATGCGGTGGCCGGCGCCGCTGACCAGCGCGTCCAGTTGCTGCCACTGCTCGGCATTCTTGACGGGTTCCTTGCTGGCCGTGCGCCACCCTTTGGCCTTCCAGCCGTGGATCCATTCGGTGATGCCTTTGCGCACGTACTGGCTATCCAGGTACAGCGTCACATCGCAGGGGCGCTTGAGGGCCGTGAGCGCCTCGATCACCGCCTGCAACTCCATGCGGTTGTTGGTGGTTTCACGTTCGCCGCCAAACAGTTCCTTCTTGGCGTCTCCCGCCTGCATCAGCACCCCCCAGCCGCCAGGGCCGGGGTTGCCCTTGCAGGCGCCGTCCGTGTAGATCACAACCTTGTTCACAACTTCATATCCTTGTATTTCGACGATGGATTGCGCTGGGCCACGGGCACCGCCCCTGGCGCATTGGCACGGCGCGTACGCCAGCCGGGCTCCAGCAGCCGCATGCCCTGCACGCGCTTGATGGCCACCACGCAATAAACAGCGCCGAGTATGGGCCAGGTTTTGGCTCCCACACGGTTCATCCAGTCCCAGCGCTGCTGCCAGCGCGGCTGCTGCACATGGGGGGTGAAGGCGCCAAAGTCCACCGCCTCAATTTCCAGCTCCATCAGCCGCAGCCAGTCGCGCAGCCGCAGATAGGCAATTCCCCGCGTGGCATTGGCGGCGTCCTCGGCCGGCCGCTCCAGCGCGTGCTGGGCGCCCCACAGACTCCAGGGGTTCAGGCCAAAGATCAGCACCTTGCCTTCGGGCATCAGCACCCGCGCCACCTCGCGCAGCGTGGCGTGGGGGTCGGGGCTGAGCTCCAGCGTGTGCGGCAGGATCAGCAGGTCCATGCAGGCATCGGCCAGCGGCAGTGCGCGGAAATCGGCATAGAAAGCGGGCGTCCACCGCGGGCTGTCCTGCGGTGCCGTCCCATCCCCCTGCGCTGCGGGGGGACACCAGGCGGCCTGCTCCGGGGACTCCAGAGCCAGCCACCGGTGGGGCATGCGGTTGGTTCGTAACCCTTGTAGCATCGGCATACCCCACTGGAGGCTGTGATAGCCGAAAATATCGGACACGGCCTCGTCGCAGCGTTGCTGCTCCCAGTCCAGCAGGTACTGGCCCGACGCCGTCGCATTCCAAGGGTGTACTACCCGATTCGTCTCACTCATGAACCTGTTGCCCATACCCGCGCTGGCGGACAATTACATCTGGTTGCTGCACGATGGCCACGAGGCCCTGGTCGTCGACCCCGGCGTGCCCGAGCCTGTCATGCAGGTGTTGCAGGCCCAGGGCCTTGCGCTGCGAACCATTCTAGTGACCCACCACCATGCCGATCATGTCGGCGGCGTGGCGGCACTGCGCGAAGCCACCGGCGCCACAGTCTACGGCCCCGCCTTCGAGACCATTCCCGAACCTGCCACCCGTGTGGACGGTGGCGACACCTTGCACCTGCTGGGCCGGACCTGGCAGGTGCTGGCCATTCCCGGCCACACCAGCGGCCATGTGGCGTATTACTGCGCCAGCCCTGAAGGTGGCGAGGCCCCCATTCTGTTCTGCGGCGACACCCTGTTTTCGGCCGGCTGCGGTCGTCTGTTCGAAGGCACCCCGGCACAGATGTTCGATTCGCTGCAGCAACTGGCGGCCCTGCCCGCCCACACCCGCGTGTGCTGCGCACATGAGTACACGCTGTCCAACCTGCGCTTTGCTCTGGCTGTGGAACCAAACAATGCGCAGTTGCTCCATCATGCGGCACACTGCCAGAATCTGCGTGCGCAGGGGCAGCCCACGCTGCCATCGTCCCTGGCGGTGGAGCGCGAAATCAACCCTTTTTTGCGCTGCAACGTTGTGCAAGTAGCCCAAGGGGCTTCACAATTCGCGCCTCACCTCGACACCCAACACCCGCTCAGCGTGTTCACAGCGCTGCGCGAATGGAAAAACGTATTCCAATGAATTTGAGGCATATTCTTTTGCTGTGCAGTGCGTTGTGGCTGGCCGGCTGCGCCACCACCACGCCCACCGATGGCACGACTCCGGACGCCAGCACCGCGTCGGTCACCAGCCATATTCCCCAAGGTCCTCTCAGCCCACTGAGCAACAAGAGCGCCCGCGGTGGCAAGGTGGCATCGCTGACGCCCCCAGCCGACCTGTGGGAACGCATCCGCAACGGCTTTGCCATGCCCGATCTGGAGCAGGACCTGGTCCAGAGCCAGGAGCAGTGGTACAGCAGCCGCCCCGACTACATCCAGCGCATGACCGAGCGTTCCAGCAAATACCTGTTCTACATCGTGGAAGAGCTGGAACGCCGCGACATGCCCACCGAGCTGGCTCTGCTGCCCTATATCGAAAGCGCGTTCAATCCGCAGGCCGTATCCAGCGCCAAGGCTGCCGGCATGTGGCAATTCATGCCCGCCACGGGCACCTATTTCGACCTGAAGCAAAACAGCTTCCGCGACGACCGGCGCGATGTGATGGCCTCCACGCGCGCAGCGCTGGACTATCTGCAAAAGCTCTACAACATGTTCGGCGACTGGCACCTGGCTCTGGCCGCCTACAACTGGGGCGAAGGCAGCGTGGGCCGTGCCATCAAGCGCAACCAGACGCTGGGCCTGGGCACGGGCTACACGGAGCTGAACATGCCCGCCGAAACGCGCAACTACGTGCCCAAGCTGCAGGCGGTCAAGAACATCATTGCCCAGCCCAGTCGTTTCAGCGCCCAGCTGCCGCTGATCGAGAACCACCCTTATTTCCAGGCTGTGGAAATCACCCGCGACATCGACGTGGCCCTGGTCGCCAAGCTGGCCGATGTGCGCGAAGAGGACTTCCGCGCCCTCAACCCTTCGTTCCACAAGCCCGTCATCCTGGCGGCCGGCACACCGCAGATCCTGCTGCCCTGGGACAACGCCAAGGTCTTCCGCAGCAACCTGGAAGCCTATGACAAAGGCCAGCACGCCAGCTGGACGGTATGGGTGCTGCCACGCACCATGAGCGTGGCCGATGCCGCCCAGCGCGCCGGCATGAGCGAGTACGACCTGCGCACTGCCAACAACATCCCGCCGCGCATGCTGATCAAGTCCGGCTCGGCGCTGATGATTCCGCGCTCCGTGGAGGCCGGCGATGTGTCCGGCCAGGTGGCGGACACCGCCAGCATCGCCTTCGCACCCGAAGTCACGACGCGGCGCAGCACCGTCAAGGCCCGCAAGGGTGACACCATCATCAGCATCGCACGGCGCTACAACGTCAGCTCCAGCGATGTGGTGAGCTGGAACGACCTGCGCCCCAATGCCAGCCTGCGCAGCGGCCAGGCACTGACCATGTACCTTCCGGCCCGCGTGGCCGCGAGTGTGGCCAGCAGCGGCAATGGCAGGCAGGCCGTGACCAAGGTCAGCCGCAACAGCAAGACCGCCGTCAAGGCGGCGCCACGCAACGAAGGCAAGACCACGGTGGCCCAAAAGGGCGGAACGCCCTCCAAGCGCAAGCGCTGACCACGCCCTCCTCCATCAAAAAAGGACTGCCCAGGCAGTCCTTTTTTTGTGCATCGGGTGAACCTGGTGCGTTTGGCGCATCCGATGCGACCGGTGGGACTGCGGCAGGGAGACAGGCATCTGGCCATGCCTGGCTCGCCAGCGCCGCTGCTATGCGTTCATCCGACTGCCGCATGGCAGCGGCACGGATTGCCTTCAGCGCCGATCCACCAGCGCATGGGCAATCGTGCCCAGGTCCACATACTCCAGCTCGCTGCCCACCGGCACGCCCCGCGCCAGGCGGGTGACCTCGATGGAGCGGCCTTGCAGCAGCTCCGTGATGGCATGGGCCGTGGCCTCGCCTTCGGCGGTAAAGCTGGTGGCCAGAATCACCTCTTGCACCGCCGGCTCCTGGGTACGCACCAGCAGCTCGGGCAGGCCGATGTCCTTGGGGCCTACGCCATCCATGGGCGACAGCCGCCCCATCAGCACGAAGTAGTAGCCACGGTAGGCACCTGTGCGCTCCATGGCCGCCAGGTCCGCCGGCGTCTCCACCACACACAGGCGCGCGGCGTCGCGCCCTTCATCACGGCAGATGCTGCACACCGCCTCGTGCGTGAAGGTGTTGCATTTCTCGCAGTGGCGCACGGAATCCACCGCCGTCACCAGCGCCCGCGCCAGCTGGCGCGCACCTTCCTGGTCGCGTTGCAGCATATGGAATGCCATGCGCTGCGCAGTCTTGACGCCCACGCCCGGCAGGCGGCGCAGCGCCTGGATCAGGGGCTCCAGCGGTTGAAGCAGTTCGGACATCGGCAACACTCCAGAATCCAGAAATATCCAGCCCGGTGCGCAGCGAAACGGCAGCGCCCAAAGCAAAAGGGAAAGCGCCAGCGCTTTCCCTCGGTCACAGACCACACGGACCACAGTCCGTCCGGCCCTGCAGCACAGCTGCGCTGCGTTCATTCCATCCAGGCCATGGTGGCCTGTGCAGCAGCAAGCGGCCGAATGGGAAGCACCCATGCCGCACGATGCGCCATCCGCTGCCGCAGGGCAGCAAGACCACGCACAAGCGACCCCGGGCTGGGGCGCGCGGTGCTTAGAACGGGAACTTCATGCCGCCGGGCAGACCGGGCATGCCAGCGGTCAGCTTGCCCATCTTCTCGTTGCTGGTCTCTTCGGCCTTGCGCACGGCAGCGTTGAAAGCGGCGGCCACCAGGTCTTCCAGCATGTCCTTGTCTTCGGCCAGCAGGCTGGGGTCGATGGTGATGCGCTTGACGTCGTGCTTGCAGGTCATCACGACCTTGACCAGACCGGCGCCGGATTCACCTTCCACCTCGATGTTGCCCAGCTCTTCCTGGGCCTTCTTCAGGTTGTCCTGCATGGCCTGGGCTTGCTTCATCAGGCCGGCGAGTTGTCCTTTGTTGAACATGGCTAAATCCTTTGCGTTGGTTTTCTCAGTATGAATCGGTCACAGAGGCAGACGTGCCATGGGCTGCGTCTGCCGGGCCCTGCTTATGCAGGGCGAATGCTGCCAGGCACGATTTTGGCACCGTACGCGCGCATCAAGGTCTGCACCTGGGGGTCGTTCAGCACAATGGCTTCCGCCAGCTTCTGATGACGCTGGGCAGCCGCGGTATTGCGCTTGGCCGGGGTATCGGCCGCAGCGCCATTTTCCACCACCAGCGTCTGGCAGTGTCCGGCGTCGGTCAAAGCCTTGCGCAACCGCTCCTTGGCGGTGGCCTGGTTCAGCGAGGTGCGCTCCACGCGCAGCGTCCAGCTGTCGCCCTCCTGGGCCACCAACTGGGACTGCAGCGCCAGCTCGCGCACCAGGGCGGTCACGGCCTCGGCCTGCACCAGTTGCGTCACCACGCCATGCCAGACATCGCCCAGCGGCGTGGTCGGCACTTCCAGCGGCATGGGTGCCGGAGCGTAGTCCTGCACCGCCGGTGCGCTGCGCGGTGCGGGGGCGGCATCCACAGGCTCCATGGCATCCAGCGGATCATCCGGCAGGTCCATGGGCTCGCCGTCCATGGGCCCCTCCCAGGCGGGCGGTGCGGAGTCGGCATCGTCGCTGCTGTCGGATTCTTCCGCCGTCACCTCGGGGAGATCTTCCCAGGGCGGCACTTCATTGTTCACGGCCGGCGCACTGGCAGGCGGCATGACCGCAGGCTGCTGCACGGCCTGCGGCACCGTCTGCGATTGCGCAGCCGTGGCTTTCGGCTCTGCAGGGGGTGCCACGGGTGCGGGCGACTGCACCACATCAGCAGCCGGGTTGGCGCGCGCAGCAGGCTCCACCACAGGCGCTGGCGCCACGATAGGCGACACAGCGGCCTGAACGGCAGGCGCCTCGGGCTGGGCCTGCATTGGCGCAACGGGTACCGGCAGCGGCACAGCGGTCGCAGCAGGTGAAGCCGGAGCCACCATCGGAGCCGCCGTGGCTGCAGGAACCGGCTCCGCAGCCAGCGCGACCACCGCCTGCACGCTGGCCTGCGCCGGGGCTGGCGCCTGGATGCGGGCGGCTTCAGCCTGCGTGACGGGTTTCGCTAGAGTTTTTTTTTCCGCCGTGGCCGCATCGGCCGTGCCCTGGGGCTTGAAGGCCAGCAGGCGCAGCAGCGCCATGGTCAGCGCAGCGTATTCATCGGGCGCCAAGCCCAGTTCGGTACGCCCATGCAGGCTGATGCTGTAGAGCAACTGGGTTTCGTCGGCAGGCATCTGCTGCGCCAGCGCAGCCATCTCGGCGGCTTCCGGATCGGAAGGGTCCGCCACATCGGCCATCTGCGGCACGGCCTGCAGTACCGCCATGCGCTGCAACACGGCGCACATGTCTTCCAGGGTGGCCGAGGCCGAGACACCGTTGGTGCGCAGGCTGTCCACCGTTTCCACCACGGTGCGGCCATCGCCCTGCGCCAGCGCCCCAATCAGACGGAACACATAGCTGCGGTCCACGCTGCCCAGCATTTGGCGCACGGTGGCTTCTTGCAGCTGGCCGCTGCCAAAGGCAATGGCCTGATCGGTCAGCGACAGCGCGTCGCGCATGGAGCCGCGGGCAGCGCGCGCCAGCAGCTTCAGTGCCTGCGGCTCGGCCGGCACGCTTTCGGTCCCCAGCACGCGGGTCAGATGCTCCAGCACCGTATCGGGCGCCATGGGCCGCAGATTGAACTGCAGGCAGCGCGACAGCACGGTGACCGGCACCTTCTGCGGATCGGTGGTGGCCAGCACGAACTTCAGATACTCCGGCGGCTCTTCCAGCGTCTTGAGCATGGCATTGAATGCCGTATTCGTCAGCATGTGCACTTCGTCGATCATGAAGACCTTGAAGCGCCCTTGCACCGGCTTGTAGACCGCCTGCTCCAGCAGGCTTTGCACTTCGTCCACGCCACGGTTCGAGGCGGCGTCCAGCTCGGTGTAGTCAGGGAAGCGGCCGCTGTCGATTTCCTTGCAGGCAGGGCACACGCCGCAGGGCGTGGCCGTGATGCCGCCCTGACCGTCCTGCCCCACGCAGTTGAGCGATTTGGCCAGGATACGCGACACCGTGGTCTTGCCCACGCCGCGGGTGCCCGTGAACAGATAGGCGTGGTGCAGGCGTTGCTGGGTCAGCGCATTGGTCAGCGCCTGCACGACATGCTCTTGCCCCACCATTTCAGAGAAATTGCGGGGGCGGTATTTGCGGGCAAGCACGAGATAGGACATGCGCAGGATTCTACGGGCTGGCGCACCCGCCTTTCGCCGGCAAGGCATTCGCGCCGGGGATGGGTCAATCCTCGGGTACAATGCGAAGTGACGGGCCTCCTCGCATGGGGAAGCAGCCAACCGGGTCAGGTGGGGAACCAAGCAGCCCTAACTGTGAAACCAGTGCCGAGATCAGGCTCGTCACCTTTAGCTGGAAATCCTCTTTGCAGACAAGAGGCAGTCTTCCACCAAAGGCTATCCAAACTCTACGCAAAAACTGAGTGTGACACACCGGTCCAACCGGCAAGTGCTTTGTCGCGCCCATGGCCGCAGCCCCCGTTAACATCCGAAGGACTGCGCCACCACGATCGAACGCCTTATTGCCCAGGCCGGGGATCTGATGAAGGCGATGCCGCATCCGAAGCGGCTCCTGCCTGTTTGAAGTCCAAGATTTGATGACAGCGGCAGGGGCGCAGGCTCCGGTCACCCCGCCCCCCCCTGCGTACCGCACTGTCCAGCCACGCACCGTCGGCTACCGATACCCCACCGGGGTATCACTTCACATAGGAGCGCATCACCGACACCACCAGGTCCAGATCCTTGGCCCGCTGCTCTGCGGGGGCATCGGCATCACCCAGGTGTTCGCGCACATGCCCCTCCAGCACCTCCAGCATCAGTCCGTTCACGGCACCGCGCACGGCAGCCAGCTGCTGGAGGATGACCGCGCACTCGGCCGAGCTTTCCAGCGCGCGCTCCAAGGCCTCGGTCTGGCCCTTGATACGCCGAATCCGTGCCAGCAGCGGTTTTTTGTTGAGAACTGTATGCGACATAAGTGGCAATTTTAACGCCAGCAATATACTGGGGTACAGTATATTAATGAACGCCGCATCCATGCTCCCCCACGCAGCCACGCCGGCTGCCCGCACACACTCCCACGTCTTTGATGCAGGCAACCCCTTGGCGGAAAAGAAAGCCAAGCTGGCAATGCTGCTGACCTTGGCCATGATGGTCCTGGAGATTGCCGGGGGCTATTACTTCAACTCCATGGCCTTGCTGGCCGATGGCTGGCACATGAGCTCCCACACCCTGGCGCTCGGTCTTTCCGTGGGAGCGTATGCCGCTGCCCGGCGTCTGGCCGGCGATCACCGCTTTGCCTTCGGCACCTGGAAAATTGAAATTCTGGCGGGATACACCAGTGCCATCCTGCTGCTGCTGGTCGCGGCGCTGATGGCCATCCAGTCCGCGGAACGACTGCTGTCCCCTTCCTCCATCCACTATGAACAGGCCATCGGTGTCGCGGCATTGGGGCTGGTCGTGAATCTGCTGTGCGCCTGGCTGCTCACGGGAGGCCAGCACCACCCTCACCATGGGCATGAACACCACGCCCATGCAGAACATGGCGACCTCAATCTGCGCTCGGCGTATCTGCATGTGGTTGCCGATGCCGCCACGTCGGTGATGGCCATCGTGGCTTTGCTTGGCGGCATGCTGTGGGGCTTTGCCTGGCTGGACCCGGCCATGGGCCTCATCGGTGCCGTGCTGGTGGCCGCATGGGCTCTGGGCCTGTTGCGCGACAGCAGCCGGGTGCTGCTGGATGCCGAAATGGATGCCCCCATCACCCAGGAGGTGCGCGATGCGATTGCCCAAGGTCCCCTCCCCACCTCCATCACCGACCTGCATGTCTGGCGCGTAGGCAAAGACAAATACGCCTGCATCGTGGCGGTGGTGGGAGGGCCGGAAGTCACTCCCGACTACATCCGCCAGTTGCTCCAGATTCACGAGGAACTGGTGCATGTTTCCATCGAGGTCAACCACTGCCGTTAAGGACTGCCGGCACGACCCGGTAAATCACATGCTTGTCGCGGAGACGAATGCGAAGCTGTCTGCAGCACAACAAGACCGCACCAGAGCGCACGAGGCCTGAATAATCATCTGCCAAGATTTCTCCAGGCTACACCTCTATACCCGCCAAATATTCCCCAATCCACTCGCACCAAATAATTCACATTCAACATGCCAGACCTTCTTCACAGGTAGCGCATATTGAATGCTATCAATAATTTACAGTAATCTCATAATAAAAAATACTATGCTCTTTATTATTTTCCAAGGCATGCCCGCACATGGGAGGGCAGGCAATGCGCCCCCCCCCCGGCGACCTACATACCCACCTTGCACCTGTGCGCACACCAGTTGCAACACTCGATTTCATGACCTGCATCAACAATCGGGCGCTGAAAAAATCGGCAGCGCTATTCAATTAAAAGCAATACAGACCGCAGCAACAAACGTTGATGGCGTGTCCGCCTGGGCGCCCAGAACCCTTATCTGGATGTAACTCTATGTGCCGGCACCCCATTTTTTCAAGTTTCGCGTTAGCATGATCACATACAGATAACCACAAGATCCGACAATTCAGGCATTGGGCAATGGATATCCCAATTTCTGGACACCCATATCCATAACCGATAAAAGGAGTTGGTCATGGCACAAATAACCGAAATCCCGCAAATCCCTTTGGCAGTATTCAAAGCCAATATGGAATATCAAAAGTCACTGACACATTTGACCAATGATGGCGCCAAGCGCTGCATGGATTTCAACGAAACCTGCAGCCACCTCGCTGCGGCCCAGGCCGAGATATGGTGGGAACGCATGCAGGCCCTGGGCAACTGGCCCAGCAGCGGACTGAGCCAGTTTGAAATTGGCACCCGCCAATTTCAGAACAGCGTGCAAGGTCTCAGCACCCTGCGCAACCAGGTCATCAACGACCAGAAGGCACTGATAGAGGGTCTGCGCGGCGCCCGCATGGCTTGGCAGCAGACCTTTTTTGACGCCGTAGGCAACTCCGAAGACGCGGCCGAGATCTGAGACACCGCCTCAGCGAAACCCGCCCATAAAGGGGCGGCGACAGACTGCGCGCGGCCGCCCCTGGAGACGCAGCCTTATGCTGCGGCGGCTCCGGAAGCCAGGAACCGGTCCATACCCCGGGCGGCCTGCACCCCTGTGGCCATGCAGGCCGTCAGCAGATACCCCCCTGTCGGCGCTTCCCAGTCCAGCATCTCTCCAGCAAAGAACAAGCCCGGTTGCTCGCGGCTCATCAGGTCCGCATCCACCGCTTCCCAGCGCACGCCTCCCGCCGTGCTGATGACTTCGTCGATCGGTCGCGGTGCGACCACCGTAATGGGCAACGCCTTGATGGCCGCCGCCAGACGCACCGGATCTTCCATCTCCGCTTTGCTCAACACCTCGCGCAGAATGCCGGCCTTGATGCCGTCCAGCCCCAGGCGCCCCTTCAAATGGCTGGACAGGCTGCGGGAGCCGCGCGGGTGGCGCACTTCGCCCAGCACTTTCGCATCGCTCCAGGCCGGCAGCAGATCCAGATGAAACACCGCACTTCCCGTACGCTGGATCTCATCCCGCAGCAGGCTGGACACGGCGTAGACCAGGCTTCCCTCGACCCCGGTTTCCGTGGCCACGAATTCACCACGGCGGTCAAACACCTTGCCGTCACTACCTGCGAACCGGATGGCCACCGACTTGAAGGGCTGACCGGCAAACCGCTCCTTGAACCAGGGTGTCCAACCACCCTGGTCCGCCGGCTGGCCCGCCAGGCCCTGCAAAAAGGCACGGCGTGTTTCACCTTCCGCCGACGGCGCCTGCCCCACATCGAAGCCGCAGTTGCTGGGCTGCAGAGACGCCACGGCAATCTGGCGCTCCGCCAACCAGGGCACCCAGGCCCCATCTGACCCCAGGCGCGCCCAGCTGCCGCCGCCCAGCGCCAGCAAGACAGCCCGTGCACGCACGGCGACACGGCCCGACTCGGCCTGCAGTTGCAGGCTGCCATCGGTCGCCCACCCGGTCCAGCGGTGGCGCATGAAAAAACGCACGCCCTGCTGGCGCAAACGGGTCATCCACGCGCGCAGCAAGGGGGCCGCCTTCATATCGGTGGGAAACACCCGCCCGGACGAGCCGACAAAGGTTTGCAAACCCAAGCCCTGCACCCATTCGCACACCTGCTGCGGACCGAACGTCTCCAGCAGGGGGCGCAGATGCGCGGCACTGTCACCATACCGTCCCACAAAGGCCTCCAAGGGTTCGGAGTGGGTCAGATTCATTCCGCCCTTGCCCGCCAGCAGAAACTTGCGCCCCACGGAGGCCTTGGCGTCAAAGACACACACCGCATGCCCCTGCGCCGACAGACGCTCCGCCGCCATCAGACCCGCCGGGCCGGCGCCGATGATGGCGATTTCACAATCCAGGGCGGCAGGGCCAGCATGCAGGGCGTCCTGCGAAGAAGCGGAGAGAGTCATAAAACGTATTCGTAAGGTACAGACAGCGTGGCCCCCCATCCTGGCGGCTGGGGGACGCAGGTACACGGCACAAGCAGGGCGCGATTGTGGTGCTGAAGCCACATGGCTGCAGCGGCAAGGACTTCCCGCGCCCTGCGGTCGGCCAGCGGGGACGACGGGCTTCAAGATTCGGCAGGCTGATTGCAGCATGCGATCACCGAATGCTATCAGCGCCATAGCACCTCCGACCCTGCCCACACCCTAAGTCTGGAGATTGCTTTCTGCGACAATAACCCCAATTCTTGGCATATTGCCAAACCGCATTTCTGATTCCGTTCTGCAATAAGCAAGCAACCAACAAGGAACCCCATGGCCAGCGACCTGATCAAACACATTTCTGATGCAAGCTTTGAAGCCGACGTGCTGCAATCTGGCACGCCTGTGCTGGTGGATTACTGGGCCGAATGGTGCGGCCCCTGCAAGATGATTGCCCCCATCCTGGACGACGTGGCCACGGCCTACCAAGGCAAGCTGACCATCGCCAAGATGAACGTGGACGAAAACCGCGAGATCCCCGCCAAGTTCGGCATCCGCGGCATCCCCACGCTGATGCTGTTCAAGGACGGCGAACTGGCCGCCACCAAGGTCGGCGCCCTGGCCAAGGCCCAGCTGACGGCCTTCATCGACCAGAACCTGGCCTGATCGCTCTCCACATTGCCCGGGCCAGTGCTTGACCCGGGCAATGTGTTTCTACAACGCCCCATTCCTCCAGGATCCGGCCTGTTTCCCGCAAAACTAGCGAACGCCCGGCATTTCCTGTCATAATCAACACAGACTTCGCAATGCAGCATCGGCTTGCGGGTCCTGATCTCTTCCGGCAGCGCCAGCAGACCACGCAATCAATGGTCTCCCTCGGCCCTTCGCCCCCCCCTGATTTCTTAAAGACTCCGCCCAGGAGCAACTCCATGCACCTTAACGAACTCAAGGCACTGCACGTGTCCGAAGTGTTGAAGCAGGCCGAAGCGCTTGAGATCGAAAACGTCGGTCGTATGCGCAAGCAAGAGCTGATGTTTGCCATCATCAAGAAGCGCGCCAAGGCCGGCGAACAGGTGTTTGCCGATGGCGTGCTGGAAATCCTGCCCGATGGCTTCGGTTTCCTGCGCAGCCCCGACACCAGTTACACCGCCAGCACGGACGACATCTACATCTCCCCCAGCCAGGTGCGCCGCTTCAATCTGCACACCGGCGACATGATCGAAGGTGAAGTGCGCATCCCCAAGGATGGCGAGCGCTACTTTGCCCTGACCAAGCTGGACAAGGTCAACGGCAATTCGCCCGAATCGAACAAGCACAAAGTGATGTTCGAGAATCTGACCCCCCTGTTCCCCAAGGAACAGATGCGCCTGGAACGCGACATCAAGGGTGAAGAGAACATCACCGGCCGCATCATCGACATCATCGCCCCGATCGGCCGCGGCCAACGCGCACTGATCGTGGCACCGCCCAAGAGCGGCAAGACCATGATGATGCAGAGCATTGCCCACGCCATCACCGCCAACCACCCCGATGTGCACATGATGGTGCTGCTGGTGGACGAACGTCCGGAAGAAGTGACGGAAATGCAGCGCTCGGTGAAGGGCGAAATCATTGCCTCCACCTTCGACGAACCTGCCACCCGCCACGTGCACGTGGCCGAAATGGTGATTGAACGCGCCAAGCGCCTTGTGGAACTGGGCAAGGACGTGGTCATCCTGCTGGACTCCATCACCCGTCTGGCCCGCGCCTACAACAATGTGGTGCCCAGCTCCGGCAAGGTGCTGTCCGGCGGCGTGGACTCCAACGCCCTGCAACGCCCCAAGCGCTTCTTCGGCGCTGCCCGCAAGGTGGAAGAAGGCGGCTCGCTGACCATCATCGCCACCGCCCTGGTGGACACCGGCAGCCGCATGGACGAAGTGATCTTTGAAGAATTCAAGGGCACGGGCAACAGCGAACTGCACCTGAACCGCCGCCTGTATGAAAAGCGCGTGTTCCCGGCCATCGAGCTCAACAAGAGCGGCACACGCCGCGAAGAGCTGCTGCTGCCGCCCGAGATCCTGCAAAAGACCCGCATCCTGCGCCAGTTCATGTACAACATGGACGAGATCGAGTCCATGGAGCTGATGATCAAGAACATGAAGGCCACCAAGACCAACGTGGACTTCTTCGACATGATGCGCCGCGGCGGCTAAATCACTGCCTCCCGCGCACCAACAAAGCCCCTCGATGTATAATCAGGGGCTTTTTCTATTGCGGAAAGTACGCTTAATGCATTGACTGCTACAAGGGTTGTAGCGGGTTAGGCACGGCTACCGCACTTGACCAAAGGAAGATCATGAAAGAAGGCATTCACCCCAACTACCGCGAAGTTCTGTTTGCGGACCTGTCCAACGGCTTCAAGTTTGTGACACGTTCGTGCGTGCCCACCAAGGAAACCGAAACCTTCGAAGGCAAGGAATATCCCCTGTTCAAGCTGGATACCTCCTCCGAATCGCACCCCTTCTACACCGGCACCCAAAAGTCGGTGGACAACATGGGTGGCCGCGTGGAAAAGTTCCGCAACCGCTTCGGCAAGAAGTAATCTCTGCTTCTTTCGCCAAAAAGGCAGCCCGGGCGACCGTGCTGCCTTTTTATTTTCCGCACCCCGTATGCTGCGTGGTACCTGACAGGCTGCTGTGCCTGATGCCCGTTTTTCGCCCATGAATCCGCCCAGTCCCGCCATCGTTGCCCAGAACGCCGTGCGCACATTGCCCCGTTGGGCCTTGTGGCTGCTGTGCGCCGCCTATGTCTTTCCAGGCTTTATCGGCCGTTCGCCCTGGCGGGAGACGGACATCGCATCGTTCGGCTATATGCGCGCCCTGGCGGCCGGGGATACCAGCTGGCTGCGCCCTTCGATGCTGGGACTCTCCCCGTCGACAGAAGGGCTGCTGCCCTATTGGCTCGGCGCCTGGGCATTGCAGATCTTTCCCTCCAGCTGGAGCCCGGAATGGGTGGTGCGCCTGCCCTTCATCGGGCTGCTGGTGCTGACCTTCATGTCCATGTGGTGGGCGGTGTACTACCTGGCACGCACCCCGGGAGCACAGCCCGTGGCGTTCGCCTTCGGCGGCGAGGCGCGCCCGCAGGACTATGCCCGCGCCATTGCCGACGGCGGCCTGCTGGCCCTGATGGCCTGCCTGGGCCTGGCCCAGTTTTCGCACGAAACCAGCAGCTATCTGGCCCAGCTGGCATTCGGTACCATCACCTTGCTGGCCGCAGCGGCCATGGCCTACCACCCCCGGCTGGCGGCAGCGTTGACGGGCATCGGCCTGCTGGGTCTGGCCCTCAGCGGTGCTCCGTCGCTAGCGTCCATCCTGGGCCTGGGCATTGCGCTGTTGACTTGGCACACCCGTGGTACCGAACTGCAGCGTCAGGGCACCTGGGCGATCTGGTGGCTGTGTGCCGTGGCGTTCACCTCCTTCATCGCCTGGAAACTGGGCCTGTGGGAGTGGCGCCTGATCAACCCCTGGGTGGAAGGCAAGGAATGGCAAAGCCTGGGCCGGTTGCTGACCTGGTTCAGCTGGCCCGCCTGGCCCCTGGCGCTGTGGACCCTGTGGCGCTGGCGCCATCAGCTGGCGGAGCCTGCTCGCCACACCCACCTGACCCTGCCTCTGTGGCTGTGGGTTCTGGCAGTGGGCGCCACCCTGACCACCCAGCCCGCCGACCGTGCACTGCTGCTGGGCCTGCCGGCCATTTCGATGCTGGCCGCCTTTGCACTGCCCACACTCCGCCGCAGCCTGGGTGCGCTGATTGACTGGTTCACCCTGATCTTCTTCACCATCTCCGGCATTGCCATCTGGGTGATCTGGATCTCCATGCAGACCGGCTTTCCGGCCAAGCCCGCAGCCAATGTGGCCAGGCTGGCTCCCGGCTTCACGCCCACGTTCTCCTGGTTTCCCTTTGCCGTCGCTCTGGCAGCCACGATCGCATGGCTGCTGCTGGTGGCCTGGCGCACGCGCCGCCACCGCGCGGCCATCTGGAAGAGCCTGGTACTGCCGGCAGGCGGTGCCACGCTGGGCTGGGTGCTGTTGATGACACTGTGGTTGCCTGCGCTGGACTATGGGCGCAGCGATGCACCCCACATGCGCCAGGTGCTGGCAGCGATTCCTGCGGATGACTCAGCCTGCGTGAACGTGGCCGGCCTGGGCCGTGCGGAAGTCGCCGCCTTGCTGTACTACACCCCGTGGCAGCTGCAGCTGTTCCGGGTGGACCGCGCCCGGCAATGCGAATGGACGATCACCGAACCCGCCTACTGGGCCACGCTGTCGCCCGCCGCCACCGCCCAATGGAAGCAGCATGCGATCGCCGCCCGTCCCACAGACAGAAAAGACCGCCTGCTGATCCTGCAGCGCCGCTGAGCCCATGAGCGAAATACGCACTGTGGCACGGCATGCCGGCACGGTGCTGGCAGGACAATTGGCCGTGATGGCCTTCGGCGTCACGGACACCGTGGTGGCGGGCCGTTATGCCTCCGACGCACTGGCCGCCCTGTCCGTGGCCAGCGCCATCTTTGTCAGCGTGTACATCTCGCTGATGGGTATCCTCCAGGCGCTGCTCCCCATCTGGGCCGAGCAGCATGGCCGCCGGCAGCCCATGCTGATTGGCCAGTCCTTTCGCCAGTCGCTGTACCTCTACCTGCTGGTGACCGCCGTCGGCATGGCCACGCTGCTGGCCCCGGGTCTGTTGCTGGACTGGGCCAAAGTGCCGCCGGCATTGCAGCCCGAAGTGCGCAGCTATCTGCGCATTGTGGCCATGGCATTGCCAGCCGCCCTGTTCTTCCGGCTGTTCACCACCCTCAACCAGGCGCTGGGGCATCCGCAACTGGTGACCTGGCTGCAGCTACTGTCGCTGCTGCCCAAGGTGCTGTTGTCCATCTGGTTCACCTTTGGCGGCCTGGGCCTGCCCGCCATGGGCGCTGCAGGCTGTGCCTGGGCCACGCTGCTGGTGCAGTACGCCACCGTGCTGCTGGCCATTGCACTGCTGCGCCGGCAGTCGCTGTATGCCCCGCTGCAACTGTGGTGCCCCATGGAACGGCCAAACCGGCAACAACTGGGCCAGTTTGCACGGCTGGGCATACCGGCTGGCCTGTCCATCTCGGTGGAGGTGACCTCCTTCACGCTGATGGCCTTGTTCATCGCCCGCCAAGGCAGCCTGTCCTCGGCCAGCCACCAGATCGCAGCCAATTTGGCCGCGCTGTGCTATATGGTGCCCCTGTCTTTGGCCATTGCCACCAGCGCCCGGGTCAGCTACTGGCTGGGGGCCGGGCATGCGGCCCAGGCGGCGCAGATGGCGCGGCAGGGCCTGCGCCTGGCCGCCGGCCTGGGTGCCGTGCTGGCACTGACGGTGTGGCTGCTGCGCAGCCCGATTGCGGCGCTCTACACCCAGGATACGGCCGTGGCCGCCCTGACCGCCAGCCTGCTGGGCTGGATTGCCGCCTACCACCTGGCCGACAGCATCCAGTGCTATTGCATCTTTGTATTGCGTGCCCTGCGCATCACCCTGGCGCCGCTGGTCACCTACAGCACCATGCTGTGGGGCGTGGGCCTGGGCGGCGGCTACGCCCTGGCCTACCTGTGGGGGTGGCCACCGGCATGGCAGGGAACCCCGACCCCTTTCTGGGCTTCCAGCGTGCTGGCGCTGGCCGTGACGGCCCTGGTCTTTGTCGCCATGCTGCAGCGCCACCTACGGCTCTTGCCGCAGTCTCGCCGCAACCCGAACTCCGCCATTCACCCCGGATGAGGCCGCACCGGCTTCATCGGACGGCCACACAGACAGCTTTCAGTTGCCGGCAAAACCGATCGCGTGCGCACGCAGGCGCTGGGCCGGGAACGTGGCAGAAAAAGTCGAGCCCTTGCCCAAGGCACTGCTGATGTGCAACTGTGCGCCATGGCGCTGCAGCACATGCTTGACGATGGCCAGACCCAAGCCCGTCCCCCCCGTCTCGCGCGAACGGCTGCGGTCAATGCGGTAGAAGCGCTCCGTCAGGCGCCCCACATGCTCTGGGTCGATACCCCGGCCGCTATCCTGCACCGCAAACGTGGCACTGCCATCGGCATGGGAAGTCCATGTCACGACAATCTGGCCTCCCGCCGGTGTGTAGCGGATGGCATTGCTGATCAGGTTGGAGAACGCACTTTGCAATTCGGCGGGAATGCCCGCCACGTCGATCTGCACGGCCGATGCAGGGGGAAACTCCAGTGCATGGGGTTGCCCGCTTTTGCGGGTCACCATGTCGGACAGGGCGCGGGCCTCGTCCTCGCATTGGCGCAGCAACGGCGCCAGCGGCGTCCATTCCCCGCGCGCGGGCAGCGGACTGCCTTCCAGCCGCGACAGGGTCAGCAGGTCCTGCACCAGGCTTTGCATGCGCGTCGCCTGCTGCGCCATCAGGCCCAGAAAACGCTTGCGCTCGTCTTCTTCCAGCGGCAGAGTCTGCAGCGTTTCCACAAACCCCACCAACACCGTCAACGGCGTGCGGATTTCATGCGACACATTGGCCACGAAGTCACGGCGCATGGCTTCGGCCTGTTCCAGCGAGGTGATGTCGCGCGAGAGCAGCAGGTGCCGCCCATCGCCATAGGCATACAGCTGCACCGACAGGCGCACCGGCCGCGCTGCGGTGCTGTCACGCCCCTGCAGCAGCACCGGCTGCGCAAAGTCATGCCGCGCCCAATAGGCACTGAAAGCCGGATCACGCACCAGATTGCCCATGGACTGCAGCATGTCGCGCTGCGCATCCAGACCGAACTGCTGCTCCGCCATCTGGTTGCACCATTCAATGTGGCCGGTGGCATCCAGCAAGATCAGGCCATTGGGGCTGGCCTGCAAGGCCGCAAAGATGTCCTGCAGACGCTGCTCGCTTTGCTGCACCTGCTGGGTACCCAGACGCAGCCAGCGGCGCATGCGGGTGGACAGCTCTCCCCATAGCCCGGACATGGTGGGCGCCTGCTGCAGCTCGGTCGACCGCAGCCATACCAGCAGCTTGCGCGCATGCCACATGTCCCAGGCCATCCACAGCCAGGTGGCCAGCAGCGCGCCAGCGGCCACGCCCCAGGCTTGCCCCAGCCACCACCCCAGGCCCATCAACGCTGCTTGCAGCAAAGCCAGGGCCAATCCACGCCACGTCATGTCTGCACTCTTTTCTGTGTGTTGTGCATGCCCGGCGGCGGCTCAGCCACCAGGCTTGTTGTGCATTGTCGTATCAGGCACCTGCCGCGGATTGTGGTGCGCTCAGGCGATAGCCCACACCCCGCACGGTCTGCACCATGCCGCCCGCTTCGCCCAGCGCTTCGCGCAGGCGCTTGACGTGCACGTCCACCGTACGCTCCTCGATGAAGACATGGTCACCCCAGACCTTGTCCAGCAGCTGTGCGCGGCTGTGCACACGCTCCGGATGGTTCAGCAGATAGTTCAGCAGCTTGAACTCTGTGGGGCCCAGCTTCAGCGCTTCGCCCGCATACGACACGCGGTGGGTCGACGCATCCAGCTCCAGGGTGCCCATGGTCACGCGTGTGGCCACCTGCTCCGGGGCCCGGCGGCGCAGCACGGCACGGATGCGCGCCAGCAACTCCTGCGTGGAAAAGGGTTTGGTGATGTAGTCATCGGCACCGGCATCCAGACCCGACACCTTGTCCGGCTCGTCACCACGCGCCGTCAGCATCAGAATGGGTATCTGCTTGGTACGCGGATCCGTACGCCACTTGCGCGCCAGGGCCAGACCACTGGCCCCGGGCAGCATCCAGTCCAGCAAGATCGCGTCGGGCAGCACGGCATCCAGCTCGCGCTGGGCACTGGCACCGTCCTCGGCCCACACCGGCTGGAAACCGTTGTGGCGCAGGTTGACGGCGATCAGCTCCGCAATCGCCGGCTCGTCCTCCACGATCAGGATTTGGGGGTTCTTCTTCATACCCGAAACACCGTCCTCGATTACTTCACCGTCGATTCGATGACATCCATGGTTTCATGGCGGATGTCCTTGCCTTCGACCAGGTAGATGATTTGCTCGGCCACGTTCTTGGAGTGGTCACCGATGCGCTCGATGGCCTTGGCCACGAACAGCAGGTCCAGGCTGGGGGAAATCTTGCGCGGATCTTCCATCATGTAGGTGATGAGCTTGCGCACAAAACCATCGAACTCATGGTCAATCAGGTCGTCCTCCTTGAGGATGACCACCGCCGACTTGGTGTCCAGCCGCGCCAGCGCATCCAGCGCCTTGCGCAGCATGCTCGACGCCATCTCGGCCGCGACGCGCAGCTCACCGGCGGGCAGCGATCGCGCGGCACCGCTCTCGATGATGGACTGCACCATGCGGGCAATCTTGTGGGCTTCATCACCCATGCGTTCCAGATTGGCGGTGACCTTGGAAAAGGCCATCAGCATGCGCAGATCGCGGGCCGTGGGCTGGCGTCGACCGATGATGGAGGAGAGTTCGTAGTCGATCTCGACTTCCATCGCATTCACACGCGTTTCATTGGCGTTGATCTGTGCGATCGAATCGGTACTGAACTGCGTGAGGGCATGGACTGCCTGGTGGATCTGTTGCTCCACCAGACCGCCCAGCTCCATGACACGGGCCGAGACGCGGTTGAGTTCTGAGTCAAACTGCGAGGAAAGATGCTTGTCTGGCATGTAGTTGCTCCTCAGCCGAAGCGGCCGGTAATATAGTCTTCGGTTTCTTTGCGCTGGGGCTTGAAGAACATCTGTTCCGTTTCGCCGAACTCCATCAGATCGCCCAGGTACATATAGGCCGTGTAGTCGCTGCAACGTGCAGCCTGCTGCATGTTGTGGGTCACGATCACCACGGTGTAGTCGCTCTTGAGTTCCGCAATCAGCTCTTCCACCTTGGAAGTGGAAATCGGGTCCAGGGCCGAGCAGGGCTCGTCGAGCAACAGCACTTCCGGCTTGATGGCGATGCCGCGCGCAATGCACAGCCGCTGCTGCTGGCCACCGGACAGGCCGGAACCGCTTTGCTGCAGCTTGTCTTTCACTTCCGTCCACAGCGCCGCCTTGCGCAGCGCCCATTCCACACGGTCGTCCATGTCGGCAGCGCTCAGGTCTTCAAACAGCTTCACGCCAAAGGCGATATTGTCGTAGATGGACATCGGGAACGGCGTGGGCTTCTGGAACACCATGCCCACCTTGGCACGGATCAGCGCCACGTCCTGCTTGCTGGTCAGAAGATTCTCGCCGTCCAGCATGATCTGGCCTTCCGCACGCTGCTCGGGATAGAGCTCGTACATGCGGTTGAAGGTGCGCAGCAAGGTGGACTTGCCACAGCCCGAGGGCCCGATGAAGGCGGTGACCTTTTTTTCGGGGATCTCGAGGTTGATGTTCTTGAGGGCGTGGAACTTGCCATAGTAGAAGTTCAGATCACGCACCGACAGCTTGGCGGTGTTCACCGGATTCAGGGTAGTCGCAGTCATCTGCAGGTTTCCTTGCTATTACTTTTGGCGGGTCAACACACGCGCCAGGATATTCAGTGCCAGCACGGCCATGGTGATCAGGAACACGCCCGCCCATGCCAGTTGCTGCCAGTTTTCGTACGGGCTCATCGCAAACTTGAAGATGGTCACCGGCAGGCTGGCCATGGGCTTGGACAAGTCGGCATTCCAGAACTGGTTGTTCAGCGCCGTGAACAGCAGCGGTGCCGTTTCCCCGGCAATGCGGGCCACGGCCAGCAGCACCCCGGTGATCACGCCGGCACGGGCCGCACGCAGGGTGATGCGACTGATGACCTTCCACTTGGGCGTGCCCAGCGCATAGGCGGCCTCCCGCAGGTTGGACGGCACCAGGGTGAGCATGTTCTCGGTGGTGCGGATCACCACCGGGATCACCAGCAGCGCCAGCGCCACGATGCCGGCGTAACCCGAAAAGCTCTTGAAGCGCGCCACCACCACGGCATAGACAAACAGACCGATCACGATGGAAGGGGCTGACAGCAGGATGTCGTTCACAAACCGCGTGGTGCTGGCCAGCCAGCTGCGCGGGTCGTACTCGGCCAGGTACACACCGGCCATCACACCGATGGGAGTGCCCACCAGCGTGGCCATCAGCACCATGGTCAGAGAACCGAAGATGGCATTTGCCAGCCCGCCCTCTTCATTCGGCGGCGGCGTCATGTCGGTGAACAGCGCCGCATTCAGGCCGCCCAGCCCCAGGCTGACGGTTTCCCACAGGATCCAGATCAGCCAGAACACGCCAAAGGCCATGGCGGCCAGCGACAGGGTCAAGGCAATGCGGTTCAGGCGCTTGCGCTTGGCATATTTGGCCTGGCGGCGTGCGGCCAGGTCGGCATCTTGCAGCATGCGTTGGCTGGTGGTGCTCATGCTCGTGCTCCTTCATTCTTCTTCAGGCGGTTGAGCAGCATCTTGGACAGCGACAGCACGACAAAGGTGATGAAGAACAGCACCAGCCCCAGATAGATCAGCGATGCCTGGTGCAGACCTTCACCGGCTTCGGCAAACTCGTTGGCCAGGGCCGAAGTGATGCTGTTGGCGGCCTCGAACACCGACAGCGAGTTCAGCTGGTTCATATTGCCGATCACGAAGGTCACGGCCATGGTCTCACCCAGCGCACGCCCCAGGCCCAGCATGACACCGCCCAGCACACCGGCCTTGGTATAGGGCAGCACCACTTTCCACACCACTTCCCAGGTGGTGGAGCCCAGACCGTAGGCCGACTCCTTGAGCAATGCGGGGGTGACTTCAAACACATCGCGCATCACCGAGGCGATGAACGGAATGATCATGATGGCCAGGATGATGCCCGCCGACAGTATGCCGATGCCCACGGGCGGGCCCGACACCAGGGCGCCCAGATAGGGCACACCATCCAGCAGGGACTGCAGCGGCTGCTGGACATAGGTGGCCAGCACGGGGCCGAACACCATCAGGCCCCACATGCCGTACACGATGGACGGCACGGCAGCCAGCAATTCAATGGCCGTGCCCAGCGGGCGCTTGAGCCAGGCGGGCGACAGCTCGGTCAGGAACAGTGCAATGCCGAAACTCACCGGCACCGCGATCACCAGCGCGATCAGCGAGGTCATCAAGGTGCCATAAATCATCACCAGACCGCCGTACTTGTCCTGCACGGGATCCCACTCGCTGTTGACCAGAAAGCCCAGACCGTATTCCTTGATGGCCGGCCAGGCACCAAACAGCAGCGACACCAGAATGGCCGCCAGCAAACCCAGGGTCACCCATGCGGCCGCCTTGGCCAGCAACGCAAACAGACGATCCGCCATCACCCCGGTGATCAGGGGCGAACGGCGGGGAGACGGGGTACTGGCACGGCGGTCCGACGCTTGCGCGTTCGTCAAACCGGAGGCCGAAGTCGTTTGTGACACAGCGGGCACCTTGAGAAGAAGCTGGCCTGCCGCAGACACCAGAGGCACCCGCGGCAGGAGAAGAAGGAAAGATTACTTCACAGCGATGGTCTGGCCTGCAGCATTCTTGATGTTGCCCCAGGACTTGTAGATCACTTGCTTGACGGGTTCAGGCATGGGCACATAGTCCAGACCGGCAGCCGTTTGGTCGCCCGACTGGTAGGCCCACTGGAAGAACTTCAGCGCAGCAGCCGCCTGCTCGGGCTTTTCCTGCTTGGCGTGCATCAGGATGAAAGTAGCACTGGTGATGGGCCAGGCGTCCTTGCCAGGCTGGTTGGTCAGGATCTGGAAGAAGCTCTTGGACCAGTCGGCACCGGCAGCCGCCGCCTTGAACGTGGCGTCATCCGGCGTCACGAAAGCGCCGCTGCTGTTTTGCAGCAGCGTGAAGGTCAGCTTGTTTTGCTTGACATAGGCGTACTCGACGTAACCGATGGAGTTGGGCAGGCGACCCACGAAGGCGGCCACGCCTTCGTTGCCCTTGCCGCCGGCACCGGTGGGCCAGTTCACGGCCTTGCCTTCACCCACTTTTTCCTTCCACTCGGCGTTCACCTTGGAGAGGTAGTTGGTGAAACCGAAGGTGGTGCCCGAGCCGTCGGCACGGCGCACCGGAGCGATGGTGGCGTCCGGCAGTGCCACACCGGGATTCAGAGCCACGATGGCAGCGTCATTCCACTTGGTGATCTTGCCCAGATAGATGTCACCCAGCACCTGGCCGCTCAGCTTGAGCTGGCCGGGAGCAATGCCCTTGATGTTGACCACAGGCACGATGCCGCCGATCACGGTGGGGAACTGCACCAGACCCTTCTTGGCCAGTTCGTCGTCCTTCAGCGGCTCGTCCGAGGCACCGAAGTCCACCGTCTTGGCTTCGATCTGCTTGATGCCGGCACTGGAGCCCACGGACTGGTAGTTGATCTTCACGCCAGTGGCCTTGTGATAATCCGCAGCCCATTTGGAGTACAGAGGTGCGGGGAAACTGGCACCAGCACCCGTGGCTTCTTGCTGTGCCCACACAGCAGACACACCGGCCACAGCCACCACACCCGTCACCACACCACGCAACACAGACAACTTCATGAGGAACCTCTCGGTTATGAAAAAGTGATAGACGTGAATGTAAAAAGGCTTTGTGACAGTGTCGTGACATAAAAAAGAAGTCACAAGCCTTCACACCCCTGGCGCAACAGGGGTTCTGCACCGCCCCACAGCACGTCACCAATCTGTCACACAGTCGGCGTAGCGTGCGCCCTCTGCACTTCTGTCAAGCAAGCACCATAGGCTTTCGCGCGGATGTCATCTCCGCGTCAGCGACGCTGCTAAGCTTGTCCCCTTTTCGCCCGTACCTGTTTTTCGCTTCATGCCACACGCCACGACACTCGCCGCCATCGACTTGGGCTCCAACAGTTTCCGGCTGGAAATTGGCAGCTATGAGCACCTGCAGATCCAGCGGGTCGAATACCTCAAAGAAACCGTGCGCCAGGGCAATGGACTGGATGAAGAGCGCAACCTGACACCGGAAGCCATGGAGCGCGGCTGGGCCTGCCTGGCACGGTTTGGTGAACGCTTGCGCGGCTTCGACCCCCAGCATGTGCGCGCGGTCGCCACCCAGACACTGCGCGAAGCCCGCAACCGTGAGGCTTTTGTGCAGCGCGGCAGCGAGCTGCTGGGCTTCCCCATCGATGTCATCAGCGGCGAAGACGAAGCACGCCTGATCTACCGCGGCGTGGTCAGCCAGTTGCCGATGAGCGATGAACGGCGCCTGGTGATGGATATTGGCGGCCGTTCCACCGAATTCGTGCTGGGCCACGGCGTGCAGGCCGAAGCCCTGGCGTCCTACCGCATTGGCAGCGTGGCCTGGTCCATGCGTTACTTTCCCCAGGGCGTGCTGACTGCAGAAGCCTTTGCCAACGCGGAACTGGCCGCCCGCGCCGTGCTGGACGAGGCGCTTGACACCTTCCGTCCCGGCAGCTGGGATTGCGCCTATGCCTCGGCTGGCACGGCCAATGCCGTCGGCGAGGTTCTGATTGCCAACGGCCGCAGCCAGGGCGTGATCGACCGTGACGGCCTGGACTGGCTGCTGCAGCAGCTTCTGCGCGCCCAGACCGTGGACCGCATCCGGCTGGAAGGCATGCGCGAAGACCGCCGCCCCATGCTGGCCGGAGGCATCAGCATCATGCGTGCGGCTTTCCACCTGCTGGGCATTGACTCCATGCAGATTGCCCAGGGCGCACTGCGCCAGGGTGTGCTGCATGACCTGATCGATGCAGATCTCCCCACGGGCGATCTGCGCACTGCCAGTGTGCAGGCCTTGGCCAACCGCTTTGCCGTGGACACCGCCCATGGTCGCCATGTGGCCGATACGGCCCAGCACCTATGGCGCGAGCTGACCGGAGGCACCCAGCCGCAGCACCACCTGCTGGAATGGGCCGGCCTGCTGCACGAGGTGGGCCAGCGCATCAACCGCAGCGACTACCACCGCCACAGCGCCTACATCCTGCAGTACAGCGGCGCCAAAGGCTTTGCCGAGGACGAGTTGCTGCACTTGGCCCTGCTGGTGCTGGGCCACCGCGGCAAGCTCAAGAAGGTGGAAGACTTCATCGGCCAGGCCCCTGGCGCCATGGAGCTGCTGGCCCTGCGCCTGGCCGTGATCCTGTGCCACGCCCGCCAGCCTCCCCAATTGCAGGGCATGCAACTGCTGCGCCGCGGTGCCAGCTTCACCTTGCGTGCGCCGGCCCACTGGTCGCAGCAGTTTCCCCAATCCGCCCATCTGCTGGCAGAAGAGGTGGACGCCTGGTCCAGGACACCATGGAAACTGCAACTCCTGCTGAACTGAGCGGGGGCGCCGTACAGCCCGTCTGACAATGGCTGCAAGACAGTTGCTGGCGTGCGCTGCACACGCACCGGCAACGGAAGGCCTTCCGCGCAACACCTAAGCAAGGCCGCACAGCCGCACGACAATGCCACCCAACGGTCGCTCGGGCGTGCGGCCGGCCCGCAATCGACATCAGGGTGCACAGCCCCTGCCACAGGGAACGGGCAGGATCGCCTGCAGCCGCAGCCGGCGTCAGGCGCCCGCGTAGCGCTGCATCAATGCGTGCTGTGCGCACAGACCGGTCTGAGGATGCGGGGGTGGCAGATAGCAGCCATCGGGCTGCTGGCTCCAGGCATCCCGGTCATCGTGCAGATAGGCCACCAGGCATTCGTCGATGATCTGCTGGCGCAGCGCCGCATCCGTCACCGGCCAGGCCAGTTCCACACGCCGCAGCATGTTGCGGCTCATCCAGTCGGCACTGGACAGGTAAACCTGTTCGTGCACACCCCAGGCAAAATAGAAAACGCGGGTGTGTTCCAGAAAGCGACCAATCACCGATCGCACGCGGATGTTGTCGGTTTGCCCGGCCACCTGCGGCGGCAGCATGCAGGCCCCGCGCACAATCAGATCGATCTGCACCCCGGCCTGCCCGGCCGCCACCAGACCGCGGATCAGGGCCTCATCGGTCAGCGCATTCATCTTCACCACGATGCGCGCGGGCTTGCCCTGGCGTGCAGCGTCGGCCGCCTTGCCCATCAGCGCCACAAGGTGGTCATGCAGCGCAAACGGCGCCATCACCAGACGCCGCAACTGCGGCATGTGGTTCTGGTTGGCCAGATGGCTGAAGACGGCATCCATATCGGCCGTGGTGCTGGCGTCGCAGGTCAGATAGCCCAGATCGGTATACAGGCGTGCCGTGCGCATGTTGTAGTTGCCGGTGGACAGATGGCCATAGCGTCGCAGGCGCTTGCCTTCGCGCCGCGTCACCAGCAGCATCTTGGCATGGGTCTTGAGCCCCACCACGCCATACACCACCTGAGCCCCCACATCCTCCAGCGCTTCGGCCCAGTTGATGTTGGCTTCCTCGTCAAAGCGGGCCTTGAGCTCCACCACCGCCATGACTTCCTTGCCACGGCGCACCGCTTCGGTCAGCAGTCGCATCAGCTCGGAATCGGCACCGGTGCGGTAGATGGTCTGCTTGATCACCAGCACCTGCGGATCGTTCACGGCCTCGCGCAGCAGCGCCAGCACACCATCAAAGCTCTCGAAAGGCTGGTGCATCAGCACATCGCGCTGTCGCATCTGCGCCATGATGGAGCTGCCTTGCGCCAGCTGGCGCGGCCAGACCGGGCGCCAGGCAGGGAACAGCAGTTGCGGCGCATCCACCAGCTCGATCAGTTGCGCCAGCCGCCCCAGATTCACCGGCCCCTTGACGCGGAACAGCACCTGCGGCGGCAGCGAGAACTGGGTGAGCAGCATCTGCGCCAGCGTGTCGGAGCAGCCAAAGTCCACCTCCAGCCGGACGGCCATGCCGTAATGCCGGTGGTGCAGCCCCTGGCGCAGCGCGGTCCGCAGGTCAGGCACATCCTCCTCGTCCACCGAGAGGTCGGAGTGCCGCGTAACACGGAACTGCGAAAATTCCTGCACCTTGCGGCCCGGAAACAAGTCTTTCAAATGGGCACGCACGATGCTGGTCAGACTGACGAACAGGCGCTTGCCTTCCGTGACCTTGGCCGGCATGGGCACCAGGCGCGGCAGCGCACGCGGTACGCGCAAAATGGCCACATCGTTGTGGCGACCAAAAGCATCATTGCCCTGCAGCCGCACGATGAAGTTCAGCGTCTTGTTGGCCACCTTGGGAAAAGGATGGGCCGGATCCAGCCCAACCGGCACCAGCAGCGGCTGCACTTCCTTGGCGAAATAGCTGTGCACCCATTCCCGCTGGGCCGCCGTGCGGTCACGATTGGCCACCACGCGGATGCCGACGCGCCCGAAGGCGGGGCCAATCTCTTCGTTGTAGATCCGGTACTGCTGCGTCACCAGGGCATGGGAATGGTCGGCCAGGGCCTGCAGCGGTGCCGGCATGGCTGCACCCTGCTCGATGGCCGCACGCATGGCCGTGACCTGCGGGGCAGCGCGCACTTCAAAGAATTCATCCAGATTGGAGGAAACGATGGTCAGGAACCGCAGCCGTTCCAGCAGCGGCACATCGTCGCGCATGGCCCAGGCCAGCACGCGTTCGTTGAACGCCAGAATGCACAGATCCCGGTCCAGCAGCGGGAGCACCGATGGCACCGGAACGGACAACAGGGCCGCCGTTTCCACGGGCGTGCTGGGCGTTGGCGTTGCACCCAGCTCCAGCGCCACAACGCCTGCACTCCCGCGCATGGGGACCTCGCTGACAACGGCGTCCTCTGTCATCGCGTTGTCATCGAAGGCGGTGGAAGCGGCATGCATACAAGAAACCCGAGTGGTGAAGCGTCCAGTATTGGCGGTCAATGTGACAAACCCATGACAACGGCATGACACACTCTGCCATGCGGCCCTGACGCCCTGCCGTCCGCCCGCTGCAGGCACTGGGACTTTGGTCGTTCTGTCAGGGCTGGCACAGGCTTCGGTGGTAATCTGCGCAGCTTGGTTTGGGGACACATGCACATGAAAGAGGGAAGCGCGCTGGCCGCAATCGACATCGGCTCCAACAGCATTCTGCTGGAGACCGCGCGCATGGAACGTGGCCATATCCGCTTGCAGCTGCACCGCAAGGAAACCATCCGCCTGGGAGGCGCCCTGGATGCCGATGGCCGCCTGCAGCCCGAAGCCATGGAGCGTGGCTGGGACTGTCTGCAACGCTACGCCCAGCTGATGGCCCATGTGCCGCCCTCGCAGCGCAAGGTGGTGGCCACCCAGACCCTGCGCGAAGCCACCAACCGCCAAGTCTTTCTGGAACGTACCGCATCCATTGTGCAATGCCCGGTGGAAGTCATCACCGGCGAGCAGGAAGCGCAGCTGATCTACCAGGGCGTGGCCCTGTTCCTGCCCGATGACCACTCCCCCCGGCTGGTGGTGGACATAGGAGGCCGCTCCACCGAGCTGGGCTGGGGCCAGGGCAGCGAGCTGCGACACGCCAGCTCCTACCCCTTGGGCAGCGTGGGCTGGGCGCAGGCCTTCTTCCCCGATGGCACGCTGTCTGCCGCCGCTTTCGGCCAGGCACGCGAGGCGGCACGGTCCGTGCTGGCCCCGGCGCTCTCCCTGGCCGACCAGTTGGCGACTGCCCCCAACGCCCAGGTGTACGGCGCCTCGGGCACGGCGGGCGCCATCAGCAAGGTGTTGACGTCCCAGGGCCATGCGCCGGGCAGCATCAGCCGCGATGCGCTGTGGGCGCTGCGCGACCAACTGCAGGCCTGGGGCCATGTACGCCACCTGACTTCCCTGCAGGGGCTGCGCCCCGAGCTGCTGCCGGTCATCGGCGGCGGCATCAGCGTGATGTGTGCGGTGTTCGAGCTGCTGGGGCTGCAGCAGATGCGCATGGCCCAGGGCGCGCTGCGGCACGGGCTGCTGGTCAGCCTGTCACAAGCCGGCCGGCAGGATTGCTGAAGAATGCACCGATTTCGCGCATGTGCAGTCAATCTCGAGCGGATTGCTGCATGAGATTGGCTCCCGACGTACCGAGGAAGTTTTGCTTTTCCGGGCAACTGCAGCATCTGCACCTCTGACCCCACCGCAAGTCCAGCCGCGGCAGGACAGGCGTTGCCGCAGCGACTTGCCATCCCGGCCCTCACCGTGATAATGCTTCGGGAAAGAGACCACTGTGGCCGAACCTTCCACATCTGCCCCCCCGCTGCTGAACGCCGGACGCACCAACACGGTTGCGTGGCTGGTGTTCACCCTGGGTTTGCTGTTGTCAACCGCACTGATCTGGCACCTTGAACGCCAGGACCAGCAGCAGGCCCGCGCCCTGGCCAATGATGTCGCCACCGACCACGCGCGCTATCTGGAGCGCGGAATCGGTCAGGCCCTGGCCGCCAACAAAGCCCTGGCCGCCGCGGTGGCGCAGACCCACGGCTCCATCCAGGCGTTTGAAGAGACGGCCCGCCACCTGATCGTGATGTACCCGGAAATCAGCGCCATGTCCCTGGCGCCCAACGGGGTGATCCAGGTCGTGGTGCCCCTGGTGGGCAACGAGGGGGCACTGGGCTTCAACCAGCTGAACTCCCCCCTGCAGCAGCGCGAAGCCGAACGGGCACGCGACAGCAACCAGCTGACCTTGGCCGGCCCCATGCCCCTGGCGCAGGGCGGCACCGGCATCGTGGGGCGCATGCCGGTGTTTCTGGAAGCCGGTAAATTCTGGGGCTTCACCAATGTCACCCTGCGCCTGGAAGCAGTCCTGAAAACAGCCCGTCTGGAGCGCTTGACCGCGCGCGGCTACGACTATGTGCTCTGGCGTGTCCCGCCGGGCAGCGATACCCCGCAGATCATCCAGGCGGCTGGCACCACCCTGTCGGCCGCCACCGTGCACCAGCGCATCGAATTGCCCAACAGCGAATGGATGCTCAGCGTCATGCCCCGCAGCGGCTGGCTCAATCCCACCACCTTGCTGATGCGGGCCTTGGCAGGCCTGTTGTTTGCATCCTTGACCGGCGCCTTGACCAAGCTGTTGCTGCATCTGAAAGCCCATGAAGCCAATCTGGAGCGGGTGGTGAACCAGCGCACCCAGCAGCTTCAGGACGCCCAACGCCAGCTGCGCGCCACCATCGACGCCATCCCCGACGTACTGATGGAACTGGATCGCGAAGGGCACTACATCAGTGTGCACAGCCCGCGTCCCGACATGCTGGCGGCCACCCAGGAGACTCTGATTGGCAAGCGCTTTACGGAATTTCTGCCCGAAAAAGACAGCCGGATCGTATTCAATGCCTTGCAGATCGCCGAAACATCTGGCTGGGCCAGTGGGTTCAGGCTGCAGGTGCCAACCCGCGATGGGCACAGCAAGTGGTTCGAACTCTCGGTGGCCCGCAAAAGCCCGGCATTTGCCACCGAAGCGCACTTCATGGTGCTGTCGCGCGATGTGACCGAACGGGTACAAGCCGAGCAAGAACTGCACCTGACCTCCCAGGTGTTTCGCCAAAGCAGTGAAGCCATTGTCATTTCGGATGCCATGCACCGCATCGTCCAAATCAACCCGGCCTACTGCCGCCTGAGTGGTTTCGGAGCTGCCGAAG
Source organism: Comamonas sp. UBA7528 (assembly GCF_002479375.1). Taxonomy (NCBI): domain Bacteria; kingdom Pseudomonadati; phylum Pseudomonadota; class Betaproteobacteria; order Burkholderiales; family Comamonadaceae; genus Comamonas; species Comamonas sp. UBA7528. Next base: position 40,984 of record NZ_DLMU01000002.1, on the reverse strand, counting down.
CCATCGGCCAGTTGGCCAGCCTGGACATGGCGCAATCCGGCGCACCCAGCGAGCTACCCGCCGAGCCCTATCTGATCGTGCAGCGCACCGGCCAATGGGAAGGTGAAACCCAGGGACTGCACCGCAACGGCACCGCTTACCAGCAGTACCGGACCATCACGGCCTTGCGGGATGAGCAAGGCAGGCTGACGCACTGCATCACCCTGTTCCGCGATATCACGCAGCAGCGCCGGGACCAGGAGCGCATCCGGCACCTGGCGCATTTCGATGCCCTCACCGGCCTGCCCAACCGCAGCCTGCTGTCCGAACGTGTCACGCAAGCCATCCAGAACCAGCGTACCGCCGAAGGCTGCGCCGCCTTGCTATTCCTGGATCTGGACCACTTCAAGAACATCAATGATTCGCTGGGCCACCGTGTCGGCGACCGTGTACTGGTGGCCCTGGCCCGCCGGCTGCAACTCCAATTGCGCCCCCAGGACACGGTGGCGCGCATGGGTGGGGACGAATTCGTGGTACTGATCTACGGCCGGCAGATGGCCGATGTGGAGGCGCTGGCGCAAAAGCTGCTGGACACCACAACCACCCCCTTTCAAATCGATGGGCACGAACTCACCATCTCGCTGTCGATCGGCATCGCCACCTACCCCGTGGACGGCGATGGCTTTGACACCCTCTATCAGCGCGCCGATGCGGCCATGTACCGTGCCAAGCAGTCAGGCCGCAACCGCTACAGTTTCTTCACTGCCGAGCTGGAAGCGCGCAGCGCCCGCACACTGCACATTGCCAATGCCCTGCGCCGCGCACTGGAGCGAGAGCAGTTCGCGCTGCACTACCAGCCCCAGCTGGATACCCACACCAAAGCCGTGATCGGCGCGGAAGCGCTCATCCGCTGGTACCACCCCGAGCTGGGCCAGGTCTCGCCCGCAGAGTTCATACCCATTGCGGAAAGCACCGGTCTCATCATCGGCATCGGCGATTGGGTGATGCGCACGGCGGCCCAGGACATGCGCCGCTGGCTGGACATGGGGATGGCGCTGCGCACCGTGTCCGTGAATCTGTCACCGCTGCAGTTCCAGCACCACCACCTGCCCGAGCAGGTGGCCCGCAATCTGGCCCATGCCCGGCTGCCGGCACAGCATCTGATGCTGGAACTGACCGAAAGTGCCGCTGTCGATGACCCGGCCGCCGCCATTGACATGCTGGACAGGCTCAATCGCCAGGGCGTGCGCATTGCGCTGGACGACTTCGGCACCGGGTACTCTTCGCTCAGCTACCTCAAGCGTTTTCAGATTCACAAGCTCAAGATCGACCAGTCCTTCGTGCGTGATCTGGAGCAGGACGCCAACGACCGGGCCATCATTGTGGCCATCATCCATATCGCCAAGGCGCTCGGCATGGACACCCTGGCCGAAGGCGTGGAAAGCGAAGCGCAGCTGGATTTTCTGCAGGCACAGGGCTGCAATTTTGTGCAGGGCTATCTGTTCAGCCGCCCGCTGCCCGCGCCGCAATTTGAAGCCCTGCTGCTGGCCTGCACGCCGACATCCTGAAAAAGCGCCCTGCAAAGTGGACTTGCGTATTTTTTGTGCGCAGTCAAGCCAGTGTGCAAACCGACAAACATCCTGACGGATAAGATTCGCCGCGCATAACGCGCGCGTGTAACATAAGTACACATTTACCTCCCCTGCCCGCATGACGGGTCAGGGTCGCTTCCCTTTTTGTGTCTTCCGCACACATGTCCACTTTGCTGAATGCGCCTTCGCACGCCTTGCCCCTTGAAAGTGCGGAGTCGAATGCCGTTCAACGCCTGCTGCGGGAACATCAGACGCTGCTGGAAAGCGCCGACGTCGGCATCGTCTTCATTCGCCAGCGGGTGGTCGTGCGCTGCAACCGGCGCTACGCGGAAATCTTTGGCTACCTGCATCCACAGGACATGGAAGGCATCAGCAGTGCCAACTTCCATCCGACCCGTACCGAATTTCGCGAACTGGGGCGTACCGCCTACCCCACGCTGTCGCGCGGTGAAGTCTTCAAAACCGAACGCCTCATGCGCCGCAAGAACGGGCGGCTTTTCTGGGGCGCGCTCACCGGACGCCTGATCAACCCGGACGACACGCGCGAAGGCTCCATTTGGATCATCGATGACATTGATGAGCAAAAGCGCTCCCAGTCGCTGCTGGGCAATGCCTTGCGGGAAAAGCAGCTGCTGTTCGACCACGCGGCCATTGGCATTGCGTTCTTCCGCAAAGGCAAAATCACCCGCTGCAACCCCCATCTGGAACAGATGCTGGGTTACGACCCTGGCGAGCTGCAGAACATCGACCCCACCAGCTTCATCCCCAGCGCCCAGGCGTGGGAGCAGTTGCAGCACAAAAGCCAGAGCGTGCTGTTGAACGGCCTGCGCTTCGAGGCCGAAGTCGCCCTGCAACGCAAGGACGGCTCCGTGCTGGAATGCGAGATGCGCTGCAAGCTGCTGGATGCCTCCGATCTTTCGCAAGGCAGCGTCTGGATCATCGAAGACATCACCGACCGCAAGCTGGCGCAGCAGCATCTGGCACAGGTACAGAACCAGCTGGAGCAACAGGTGCGTGAACGCACCCTGGAGCTGAGCTCCACGGTGGCCGACCTGCACCGTGAAGTGCAGGACCGCCTGCAGGACCAGGAACGCATTTACTGGCTGGCCCATTACGACCCACTCACCGGCCTGCCCAACCGCACGCTGCTGGCCCAGCGCAGTGCCGGGGCCATCCAGACCGCCACCGAAAACAGCACGCCGCTGGCCGTGATCTTTCTGGACCTGGACCATTTCAAGCATGTGAACGACTCGCTGGGCCACAAGGTCGGCGATGCCCTGCTGGTGGAAATCGGCAAGCGCCTGCGCTCTATCGTGCGCGAGCGCGACACCGTGGCGCGTCTGGGGGGGGACGAATTCGTGCTACTGCTGCCCGGAGCCAACGCCCAGGGAGCTGCCCGCGTGGCCGCCAAGCTGCAGGAGGCATCGCAGCGCCCCTACCAGATCGAGCACCACGAGCTGACCATTGCGCCCTCCATGGGCATCGCCCTGCACCCGCAGGACGGCACGGAGTTCGATGCCCTGACCCAGGCGGCCGATGTGGCCATGTACCACGCCAAGCTGGATGGCCGCAACACCTACCGCTTCTTCACCCCGGAGATGCGCGCCAAGTCATTGCGCGCACTGCAGCTGGAGAACGCCTTGCGCCGGGCATTGGAGCGCAAGCAATTCCAGCTGCATTACCAGCCCCAGGTGTGCCTGCGCACCGGATCGATTCGCAGCGCAGAAGCGCTGCTGCGCTGGCACCACCCTGAACTGGGCTCCATTTCCCCGGCGGAATTCATTCCTGTGGCCGAAGACAGCGGACAGATCCTGCAGATCGGTGAGTGGGTGCTGAAGACCGCCGTGGAACAGCTCAAGCAATGGAACCAACAGGGACTGGGCAACATCAAGGTGGCCGTCAATCTGTCGGCGATTCAATTCCACCAGCCCCAGCTGCCTGAAATGGTCAGCCGCATCCTGACCGAATCCGGTATTTCGCCCGACCTGCTGGAGCTGGAGCTGACCGAAGGTGTCGCCGTCCAGGACCCCCGCACGGCCACAGCCACGATGGACCGCCTGAACTCCCACGGCATCCGGCTGTCCATGGATGACTTTGGCACCGGATACTCGTCACTCAGCCAGCTCAAACGGTTCCAGATTTACAAGCTCAAGATCGACCAGTCATTCATCCGCGACATTGACCACGACAGCAATGACCGCGCCATTGTCAGCGCCATCATCCGCATGGCGCAGGCCCTGGGCATGCAAACCACGGCCGAAGGCGTAGAGACACAGGCGCAACTGGAATTTCTGCAACAGCAAGGCTGTGACGAGGCGCAGGGCTACCATTTCAGCCGGCCGCTGCAGGCAGGAGACTTCGAGCACTTCTTCCGCAGCTACGCACAGTCTCACTGAAGCGCGGATCATAAAAAAACGGGGCCCACGAAGGGCCCCGTTTTTTTATGAGGGGTGGCCCAGTCGGCTCCCCCCAAATGCACCATCATCCTGCACGGGCAGCATCCGCCAGGCCTTGCGCCAAGCGGTTTGCCAGCGCAGCATCCTGAGCTTCCACCATCACGCGCAGCAAAGGCTCCGTGCCGCTGGCGCGAATCAACACCCGCCCATAATGGCCCAGCTCGTTCTCGGCAATGGTCTGCGCTTGTGCCAATGCCGTGTTGGACTTCCAATCCTGGTCAGGCTGCAAGCGCACGTTGACCATGACCTGGGGATACAGCGTCAACCCATCCAGCAGCGCTGCCATGGTCTTGCCGCTGCGTGCGCAGGCCTGCAGCACCTGCAGTGCACTCACCAGGCCATCACCGGTGGTGTGCTTGTCCAGGGCCAGCAAATGTCCCGACCCCTCTCCGCCCAGAATCCATTGGCGCCGCTGCAGTTCCTCCAACACATAGCGGTCGCCTACCTTGGCGCGCACCATGGGAACGCCCTGGCTTTCCAGGGCTTTTTCCACCGCCATATTGGTCATCAGGGTGCCCACCACACCGCCCACCGGTTCGCTGCGTCGCAAGCGGTCTTGCACCATCAGGAACAGCACCTCATCGCCATTGAAGATGCGCCCTTGCGCATCCACCATCTGCAGACGGTCGGCATCGCCATCCAGCGCAATGCCGTAGTCTGCGTGGTTGGCGCGGACGGCCTCGGCCAGTGCCTGCGGATACGTGGCCCCCACACCGTCGTTGATGTTCAGCCCATCCGGCTGGCAGCCAATGGCCACCACGTCGGCGCCCAGTTCATGGAACACCTGCGGAGCAATCTGGTAGGCTGCGCCATGGGCGGCATCTACCACGATCTTGAGACCGCGCAGGCTCAAATCATTGGCAAACGTGCTTTTGCAGAATTCGATATAGCGGCCTGCCGCGTCGTTGAGCCGGCGCGTCTTGCCCAGATTGCGCGAATCGACCCACGCGGGCTCAGCATCGATCAATGCCTCCACCTCTTCCTCCCAGGCATCGGGCAGCTTCGTGCCTTGCGCGCTGAAGAACTTGATGCCGTTGTCCGGGTAAGGATTGTGGCTGGCGCTGATCACCACCCCCAGGCTGGCACGCTGCGCGCGCGTCAGATAGGCCACGCCAGGCGTGGGCAGCGGGCCCAGCAGGATGACATCCACCCCCGCCGCGTTGAAGCCGGCCTCCATGGCAGCTTCCAGCATATAGCCCGAAATACGGGTGTCCTTGCCAATCAGCACCGTCGGACGATCTTGCGTCCGCTTGAGCACGCGGCCCACCGCATGCGCCAGGCGCAGTGCGAAATCGGCCGTGATCGGTGCCTTGCCGACAGTGCCCCGAATTCCATCGGTACCAAAATATTGACGCGCCATGGCGCTCCTCCTCGTTTTATGGCTCTACCCGTTGCTCACGCCGCATCGTGTGCATGCATGGCATTCCAGATTTTCAACGCGGCCACCGTGTCCGCCACATCGTGTACACGCACGACACGTGCGCCGCGTTCCACTGCCAGCACGGCGGCCGTCACACTGGGCACCATGCGCTCTTGCACGGGCAAGCCCGTCACCGTTCCCAGCGAGCCCTTGCGAGACCACCCCGCCAGCAGCGGCAAGTCTAGGGCCAGCAATTCTTGCTGCCTAGCAAGCAGTGCAAAGTTTTGTTCCACGCTCTTGCCGAAACCAATGCCGTAGTCCAGCGTGATGCGCTCGCGCGCAACCCCCAACTGCTCCAGACATGCCACCTGCTCCGCCAGAAACAGGCGCACCTGGGCAACGGGATCGCCTTGCATGTGCTGTAGGTGCATGGTCTGCGGCGTCTGGTGCATGTGCATCAGGCATACGCCACTGCGCGGATGCGCCGCAATGATCTCGCGGGCACCCGCTTGGCGCAAAGCCCATATGTCATTGATGATGTCGGCGCCTGCATCCAGCACCGCCTGCATCACCTCCGGCTTGTAGGTGTCCACGGACACCGGCACCTGTAGGCGCACGGCCTCCTTGACCACTGGCAGCACCCGCGCCAGCTCTTCATCCAGGGACACCGCCGGACTGCCGGGGCGCGTGGATTCGCCTCCGATATCCAGGATGTCAGCCCCCTCTTTCAGCAACTGCTCCGCATGTGCCATGGCAGCACTGGTACCTGCATGCTGCCCACCGTCCGAAAAAGAATCCGGCGTCACATTCACAATGCCCATGACGCGCGGTTGGCGCAGATCAATGTCAAAGCGCGTCACCTGCCAGCATGTATTCATCGCCCGTCCTTGGATTTCATCTGAAAAAACAAAGCGGGACTCCACAGAGTCCCGCTTTTCCGGTGCCTGTCGGCACCCCGATCACACCGCCGTAGGTGCTGTATCGGTGTCTACCGCAGGGGTTCCACCACCGTGGCCGCTGTCACCCGACGAGGGGGGATTGCGTGGCGTCCAGTCCTTGGGGGGACGTGGCTCCTTGCCCGCCATGATGTCGTCCAGTTGCTCCGCATCGATGGTTTCCCAATCGAGCATGGCCTTGGCCATGGCATGCATCTTGTCCGAGTTGTCCTCGATCAGCTTGCGCGCCAGATGGTACTGCTCGTCGATGATGCGGCGCACTTCGGCATCCACCTTCTGCATGGTCTCTTCGCTGATGCCGCTGGGCTTGCTCATGGAGCGGCCCAGGAAAGGCTCGCCTTCCTGCTCGGCATAGACCATGGGGCCCAGCGCATCGGTCATGCCATAGCGCGTCACCATGTCACGGGCAATCTGCGTCGCACGCTCAAAGTCGTTCGATGCCCCCGTGGTCATCTGGTTCATGAACACTTCTTCGGCAATGCGGCCACCGAACAGCATCGCGATCTGGTTGAGCATGAACTCCTTGTCATAGGAGTAGCGGTCCTTCTCCGGCAGGCTCATGGTCACCCCCAGCGCACGGCCGCGCGGAATGATGGTGACCTTGTGTACCGGGTCGCACTTGGGCAGCAGCTTGCCGATCAGGGCATGGCCTGCTTCGTGGTAAGCCGTGTTGCGACGCTCCTCCTCGGGCATGACCATGGACTTGCGCTCGGGACCCATGATGATCTTGTCCTTGGCCTTTTCGAAGTCCTGCATCTCCACGGTACGCGCATTGCGGCGCGCAGCCATCAGGGCCGCCTCGTTGCACAGGTTGGCCAGATCAGCACCCGACATGCCGGGCGTGCCGCGGGCAATGATGGCCGGGTTCACGTCCTGCGCCACAGGGATCTTGCGCATGTGCACGTTCAGGATCTGCTCACGGCCGCGGATGTCCGGCAAGGTCACATAGACTTGGCGGTCGAAACGACCGGGACGCAGCAGAGCGGCATCCAGGATGTCGGGACGGTTGGTGGCCGCCACCACGATCACACCCAGGTTGGTTTCGAAACCATCCATCTCCACCAGCATCTGGTTCAGTGTCTGCTCGCGCTCATCGTTGCCGCCGCCCATGCCGGCGCCGCGTTGGCGGCCCACCGCATCGATTTCATCGATGAAGATGATGCAAGGCGCATTCTTCTTGGCGTTCTCGAACATGTCGCGCACACGGGCAGCACCCACGCCGACGAACATTTCCACGAAGTCGGAGCCCGAGATCGAGAAGAACGGCACCTTGGCTTCGCCCGCAATCGACTTGGCCAGCAGCGTCTTGCCCGTACCGGGAGGGCCCACCAGCAGCAGACCACGCGGAATACGGCCACCCAGCTTCTGGAACTTGTTGGGATCCTTCAGGAAGTCGACGACTTCCTTGACTTCTTCCTTGGCCTCGTCGCAGCCTGCGACGTCGGCGAAGGTGACGGTGTTGTTGTTCTCGTCGAGCATGCGCGCCTTGGACTTGCCAAAGCTGAACGCGCCGCCCTTGCCACCACCCTGCATCTGGCGCATGAAGTACACCCACACGCCGATCAGCAGCAGCATCGGACCCCAGCTGATGAGCAGGCTCATCAGCAGCGAGCCTTCTTCACGCGGCTTGACGTCGAACTTGACGTTGTTGTTGATCAGGTCGCCCACCAGACCTCGGTCCAGGTAGGTCGCGGTCGTGCGCACACGGCGGTCGTCATTGGTGACTGCCATGATCTCGGTGCCGCCAGGACTTTCCTGGATGGTGACACTCTTGATGCGGTTGCTGCGCACATCTTCGAGGAAGTCGGAATAGCCGACATAACCAGCGCTAGCACCACCACGGGTGTCAAACTGCTTGAACACCGTGAACAGCACCATGGCGATGACCAGCCATACGGCAACTTTAGAAAACCACTGATTGTTCAAGCGGGGCTCCAATGAAAAAGGCGAAATTCATGCACATACGGACGATGTCATCCATATGGGATGCATTTTAGGTGTTTCAAGCATGTGGATCGAAACCTTATTCCTGCCAAGGCGATAGGTCTCCGTGAAATATCCGCCCAGCGGAGGGGACAACACCCGCGATTGATCCACATCAAAGCGGCATCAGGTCTTGAGACCCATTCCAATCAGGAATGTTTCCGATGAGCGGATGCGCGAAGATTTAGGCTTGAACGTCTTGACCGTGCGAAAAGTCTGGCGGAACAGGCCCACCAGCTCTTCATAACCGGGACCGTGAAACAATTTGACCACCAACGCCCCCTCGGGCTTGAGGTGGTGGGTGGCAAAATCGACCGCCAGCTCGATCAGGTGGGTGATGCGTGCGCCGTCCGTCGTGGAATTGCCCGACAGATTCGGGGCCATGTCCGACACCACCACATCCACCAGCCGTCCCTGCACCGCTTCTTCCAGCTGCGCCAGCACCGATTCCTCGCGGAAGTCGCCCTGAATGAAGTGCACGCCTTCAATCGACTCCATCGGCAGCAGGTCCAGCGAGATGATGGTGCCATTCAAGCCTCCCACGGCGGCCCCCTTGGGGGCCAGCTTGCGGCGCAGGTACTGGCTCCACGCACCGGGTGCGCATCCCAGATCCACCACAATGTCACCAGGGTGGATCAGCTTGAGTGCCTCATCGATCTCCTTCAACTTGTAGGCCGCACGGGCCCGGTAGCCGTCTTTCTGTGCGGCCTGTACATAGGGATCGTTGACATGGTTGTTGAGCCATGCCTTATCCACTTTCTTGCTTTTGGTATTGATCTTCATGCGAAATTCTTCCTGCCTCGATAATACGGCCCATGCCCCAAATTGAATTGACTCCCGCAGAGCGCCGGGAACACCGCGCCAACGCCCACCACCTGGACCCCGTGGTCCTGATCGGTGGTGACGGCCTCACACCCGCAGTCCAGAAAGAAGTGGATGCGGCACTGAATGCCCATGGCCTGATCAAGGTCCGCGTCTTCGGCGACGAACGCGCTGCCCGCGACCAGATCTACCAACAGCTGTGCGACGAGCTGAACGCAGCCCCCATCCAGCACATCGGCAAGCTGCTGGTGCTGTGGCGCCCGATTCCTGAAAAGGAAAAGGCCTTCGATGAAGACCGCATGCCCGGCCCACGCGACGTGAAGGTGCTGAAGTTCGGCAAAGCCGGCCAGCGCCCTGAAGTCAAGCAGCTGCGCGTGTTGGGCAACCAGCGCCTGACCGCCGGCGGCCAGATCAAGCGCGCCAAGCCCAAGCAAAAATCGGTCAAGAAAAGCCGCCTGGGTTGAGCGCTGCCGCGCACGCCCACGACACACCTGCCATGGCACTGAATACGACATCGGCGACGCCTGAGCGCCACATCCTCTGCATGAAGTGGGGCACCAAGTACGGCCCGGAGTACGTCAACCGTCTCTACGCCATGGTGCGCCGCCATCTCAAGGGAGATTTTCGCTTTGTCTGCCTGACCGACAACAGCGAAGGGATTCGTTCCGAGGTGGAATGCCTGCCCATTCCCTCGCTGGACCTGCCCGCTGGCATTCCCGAGCGCGGCTGGACGAAGCTGACCACCTTCTCCGCCGATCTGCACGGGCTGAAAGGCACGGCCCTGTTCCTGGACGTGGATGTGGTCATCACCGGCCCGCTGGACGAGTTCTTCACCTACCCCGGTGAATTCCTCATCATCCACGACCACAAACGCCCCTGGCGCATCACAGGCAACTCGTCGGTGTACCGCTTCGAGCTGGGCGCCCACCCGGATGTGCTGGAATATTTCCGTGGCCACTTCGAGGAAATCCGCAAGCAGTTCCGCAACGAACAGGCCTATCTGTCGGACTTTCTGCACAAGCAAGGCAAGCTCCAGTACTGGCCCGCCGAATGGTGCCCCAGCTTCAAGTACCACGGCATTCCGAGCTGGCCCACCAACTACTGGAAAGAGCCCTTTGTGCCCGAAGGCGCGCGCATCGTCATCTTCCACGGAGAGTGCAACCCGCCCGACGCATTGGCTGGTCGGCGCAACCGGCGTTTTCGCTTCATCAAGCCCGCCCGCTGGGTGGCCGAACACTGGCGCGAATAAGCGCCACAGGAAAGCCCCCTGCCGCTGATGGGGGGCATGACCCCATAAAAAAAGCAGTCCGATGGACTGCTTTTTTTATGGCCTGCCGGTGACCGATTGCACGCTGCCCTGGTCACTGACCATCCGGCAGCACTGCCGCAGGCATGCGCCCCATCTGCGGGACATCAAGCCGGCAGCGTGGCCTCCTCCTCGCCCCGTCCCGCCAACGCGGCCACCTTCCACAAGGTGCACAGCGCGCACAGCCACTGCAGCACCTGCATGGCCACTGCAGCGTACTGCCAGACGGCGCCCTGTCTGGCTGCCACACGCGGCGCCATGCCGTATTGCGCCACCAGTGCCAGCAACAGCCCGCCCAGCACAAACACCATGACAGCTTGCGCCCAGGCCTCCTGCCGTTCGGCGTACTTCCGCTTGGAAACCACCAGCAGCAGCGCGCAGCATGCGATGGAAATCCAGGTCTGCGCGGCCAGCAGCGCAGCGCACGCCGCCGCCGCCTGGGTGGGCGATGACAGGTGTGCCTGCAGCACCGGAACGGCCACGCCGCCCATGGCCGTCAGGCTCCCCCACCACAGGGCAGCCAGCAGCAGCGGAAGGCGTGCTTGCAGCGGGGTCATGCCGGTGGGGTGAAACCGTGTTTAGAGGTACTTGACCGCGACCACTTCGTAGCGGCGCTCGCCACCCGGGGCTTGCACCACAGCGACATCGCCCTCTTCCTTGCCGATCAGGGCACGGGCAATGGGGCTGGACACGTTGATCAGGCCCAGCTTCAGGTCGGCCTCATCCTCGCCCACGATCTGGTAGGTCACCGCCACGCCGCTGTCTTCGTCTTCCAGATCCACCGTGGCGCCAAACACCACACGGCCTCCAGCGTCCAGGGCCGAAGGATCGATGATCTGGGCAGCCGACAGCTTGCCTTCGATTTCGCCAATGCGGCCTTCGACAAAGCCTTGGTGTTCCTTGGCGGATTCGTACTCGGCGTTTTCGCTCAGGTCGCCCTGTGCGCGCGCTTCGGCGATGGCCTGGATCACGGCAGGACGCTCCACCGTCTTCAGGCGCTGCAGTTCCACCTTGAGCTTTTCCGCTCCGCGCTTGGTGATGGGGATGGTGGCCATAGTCAAGTCTCCAAATTCAGCAAACGCCGCGCAGCACGCGGCACTCCTGGCAGGGCCTTGCCGGACCACGCCGGACAGGGGCCCGTGCCCCAAAAGCAAACCGCCGCACGTTGCCGCGCGGCGGTTCTTGTCAATTCATTACCGGCCATTATGCCGTGTTTGCCACGGCATCCCTCCGGTAAAACCCGGCAGTCCCGTCGGGCTGTCCGGGCCGTGCCCTGTCAATGCGTCAGCTGGGCGTGTAGCTCTTGTACCGAGTACACATCCAGATTGCCGCGCAGGGCCTTCATGCCATCCACCGCCGCTTCCGCACCAAAGATGGTGGTGAAGGTGGTCACCCGGGCCAGCAAGGCGCTGGTACGGATGGCGCGCGAGTCGGCGATGGCGTTGCGGCGCTCTTCCACCGTGTTGATGACCAGGGCGATCTCGTCGTTCTTGATCATGTCCACGATGTGGGGGCGGCCTTCGGTGACCTTGTTCACGGTCTGCACTTCCACACCGGCTTCGGCGATGGCAGCGGCCGTGCCGCGCGTGGCGCACAGCGTGAAGCCCATGGCCACCAGCTCCTTGGCAATCGCCACGGCGCGGGACTTGTCATTGTTCTTCACGGTCAGGAACACCTTGCCTTCGGTCGGCAGCTTGACGCCGGCGCCCAGTTGGCTCTTCACAAAGGCTTCGCCAAAGGTCTTGCCCACGCCCATGACTTCACCGGTGGACTTCATTTCAGGACCGAGGATGGTGTCCACACCGGGGAACTTCACGAACGGGAACACGGCTTCCTTGACGCTGAAGTACGGCGGCGTCACTTCCTTGGTGATGCCCTGCTCGGCCAGCGTATCGCCCACCATGCAGCGTGCAGCCACCTTGGCCAGCTGGATGCCCGTGGCCTTGGAGACGAACGGCACCGTGCGCGACGCGCGGGGGTTCACTTCCAGCACGTAGATCACGTCCTTGCCGTCCACTTCCTTGATGGCGAACTGCACGTTCATCAGACCGACCACGTTCAGGCCATGGGCCATCTCGGCCGTCTGGCGCTTGATCTCGGCCACGGTCTCGGCCTTCAGGTAGTAAGGGGGCAGCGAGCAGGCAGAGTCACCGGAGTGCACGCCAGCTTGCTCGATGTGCTCCATCACGCCACCGATGAACACCTTGCCTTCGCGGTCGCGCACGCAGTCCACATCGCACTCGATGGCGTTGGACAGGAAGTGGTCCAGCAGCACGGGAGAGTCGTTGGAGACCTTCACGGCTTCGCGCATGTAGCGCTCCAGATCGCGCTGCTCGTGCACGATTTCCATCGCACGGCCACCCAGCACATAGGAAGGACGCACCACCAGCGGATAACCCAGGCCGGCCGCCTTTTCCAGCGCTTCGGCTTCGGTACGGGCCGTGGCGTTGGGCGGCTGCAGCAGGTTCAGCTGTTGCAGCAGGCGCTGGAAGCGCTCGCGGTCTTCCGCCGCATCGATCATGTCGGGCGAGGTGCCGATGATGGGTACGCCTTCTTTTTCCAGCCCCAGGGCCAGCTTCAGCGGCGTCTGGCCGCCGTACTGCACGATCACGCCAGCGGGCTGCTCGACCGCCACGATCTCCAGTACGTCTTCCAGCGTCAGCGGTTCGAAGTACAGGCGATCGGAGGTGTCGTAGTCGGTCGACACGGTTTCGGGGTTGCAGTTGACCATGATGGTTTCATAACCATCTTCGCGCATGGCCATGGCGGCGTGCACGCAGCAGTAGTCAAACTCGATACCCTGGCCGATGCGGTTCGGGCCACCGCCCAGCACCATGATCTTCTTCTTGTCCGTGGGCGCGGCTTCGCACTCCTCGTCGTACGTGGAGTACATGTACGCCGTGTTGGAGGCAAATTCGGCCGCGCAGGTGTCCACGCGCTTGAACACGGGACGCACCTTCAGGGCCTTGCGTGCTTCACGCACGGCTTGGTCGGTGGTGTGCAGCAGCTTGGCCAGACGGCGGTCCGAGAAGCCCTTTTGCTTCAGGGTACGCAAGGTCTGTGCATCCAGCGATGCCAGCGCGCCGTCGCCCTTGGCTGCAGCCAACTGGTCCAGCTCGAGCTCGATCTTCACGATCTCTTCGATCTGCACCAGGAACCACTTGTCGATCTTGGTGATGCTGTGCACTTCGTCCAGCGTCCAGCCGGCCGCAAACGCGTCACCCACATACCAGATGCGGTCTGGACCGGGCTCGCCCAGTTCCTTTTCCAGGATTTCACGGTCCTGGGTCTTTTCGTTCATGCCGTCCACGCCCACTTCCAGACCGCGCAGGGCCTTCTGGAAGGATTCCTGGAAGGTACGGCCGATGGCCATCACCTCGCCCACGGACTTCATCTGCGTGGTCAGGCGGTTGTCGGCAGCGGGGAACTTCTCAAACGCAAAACGCGGGATCTTGGTGACCACGTAGTCAATCGAGGGCTCGAACGACGCCGGGGTCTTGCCGCCAGTGATTTCGTTCTTCAGCTCGTCCAGCGTGAAGCCCACGGCCAGCTTGGCCGCGATCTTGGCGATGGGGAAGCCGGTGGCCTTGGACGCCAGCGCCGAGGAACGCGACACGCGGGGATTCATCTCGATGACGATCATGCGACCGTCCTTGGGGTTCACCGAGAACTGCACGTTGGAGCCGCCGGTGTCCACACCGATTTCACGCAGAACCGCCAGCGATGCATTGCGCATGATCTGGTATTCCTTGTCGGTCAGAGTCTGTGCCGGCGCCACGGTGATGGAGTCACCGGTGTGCACCCCCATGGGGTCCAGGTTTTCGATGGAGCAGACGATGATGCAGTTGTCCGCGGTGTCACGCACCACTTCCATCTCGTACTCTTTCCAGCCAAGCAGCGACTCTTCGATCAGCAGCTCATTGGTGGGGGAGGCTTCCAGACCGCGCTTGCAGATGGTTTCGAACTCTTCCGAGTTGTAGGCGATACCGCCGCCCGTGCCGCCCAGCGTGAAGCTGGGGCGGATCACGGTGGGGAAGCCCACCTTCTTTTGCACATCCCAGGCTTCGTCCATGGTGTGGGCGATACCGGAGCGCGCGGAGCCCAGACCGATCTTGGTCATGGCGTCCTTGAACTTCAGGCGGTCTTCGGCCTTGTCGATGGCTTCCGGCTTGGCACCGATCAGCTCCACCTGGTACTTGTCCAGCACGCCGTGCTTCCACAAGTCCAGCGCACAGTTCAGAGCGGTCTGGCCACCCATGGTGGGCAAAATGGCATCAGGACGTTCCTTGGCGATGATCTTCTCGACCGTCTGCCAGGTGATGGGCTCGATGTAGGTGACGTCGGCGGTGGCCGGGTCGGTCATGATCGTGGCAGGGTTGCTGTTGATCAGAATGACTTTGTAACCCTCTTCGCGCAGGGCCTTGCAGGCCTGCACGCCGGAGTAGTCAAACTCGCAGGCCTGACCGATCACGATGGGACCGGCGCCAATGATCAGAATGCTTTGAAGGTCGTTGCGCTTAGGCATTGTTGTGTTTCTCCATCAGCGCTGTGAAGCGGTCGAACAGGTAGCCAATATCGTGCGGGCCGGGCGATGCCTCGGGGTGGCCCTGGAAGCAGAAGGCGGGCACATCGGTGCGCTCCAGACCTTGCAGCGTGCCGTCAAACAGGCTGATGTGCGTGGCGCGCACGTTGGCGGGCAGCGACTCCAGCTCCACCGCAAAACCGTGATTCTGGCTGGTGATGCTCACCCGGCCGGAATCCAGGTCCTTCACGGGATGGTTGGCGCCGTGGTGGCTGTTTTGCATCTTGAAGGTCTTGGCACCGGAGGCCAGGGCCATGATCTGGTGCCCCAGGCAGATACCGAACAGCGGCTTGCCGGAGGCCATGATCTCTTGCGCCGCAGCAATCGCATAGTCGCAGGGGGCCGGGTCGCCAGGGCCGTTGGACAGGAAAACGCCATCGGGATTCAGCGCCAGCACATCCTTGGCGGGCGTCTGGGCAGGCACCACGGTCACATCGCAGCCACGCTCGGCCAGCATGCGCAGAATGTTCTTCTTCACGCCGAAGTCATAGGCCACGACCTTGAACTTGGGCGATTCGAGCTGGCCGTAGCCTTCACCCAGCGTCCACTCGGCCTCGGTCCAGGGATACGGCTTGGCCGTGGTCACCACCTTGGCCAGATCCAGACCCTTCATATCGGGCGCAGCCTGGGCAGCAGCAATGGCTTCGTCAATCTTGGCCTGGGTCACTTCCTCACCAGCCGCCAGGCCGACAATCGCGCCATTTTGCGCACCCTTGTCACGCAGCAGACGCGTGAGCTTGCGGGTATCGATATTGGCGATGGCGACCGTCTTGCCATCCACCAGGTACTCGGACAGTGTCTGGGTGCTGCGGAAGTTGCTGGCCAGCAATGGCAGGTTCTTGATGATCAGACCTGCGGCATGGATCTTGTCGGCTTCGACGTCTTCAGGATTGACACCATAGTTGCCGATGTGCGGATACGTGAGCGTCACGATCTGCTGGCAATAGCTGGGGTCGGTGAGGATTTCCTGGTAGCCGGTCAGCGAAGTGTTGAAAACGACTTCACCCACCGTGGTGCCTTGCGCACCAATCGAGTTGCCAATAAAGACCGTGCCGTCTGCGAGCGCCAGGATGGCGGGTGGGAAGGCTCCCTTGAGAGACAAAAGCACTGGGTTCTCCGGTTTTTTATTACGGTTACGCCCAACGCAGCCCCCGCGCGTGCGTGGGGACAGTGTTTGTGTCAGCAGGGTATGGCGAGGGAGCGTCGCTAGGCGTATGAAGGAATGCTTGAAAGCCGCCCATTATAGGCTCTCTCCGCTTCAGCCCTTTGACTTGCTGCGGGATTACCCGAGCGCACGCAACATGCTTACGCTGCTGGCATGCAGGCAGATCGCCGCTGCAGCAGCCACATTCAGCGACTCCTCCCCTCCGGGCTGGGCAATGCTGATGCGGTGCTCAGCCATCTCCATCAGGGCATCGCCCACACCCTGCCCTTCGTGCCCCATGGCCCAGGCGCAGGGCCAGGGCAAGGCCGCCTCGTGGATCAAGGTCCCCTGGTGCGAGCTGGTCACCACCAGCGGCAGCTGCAAGGCCTGCACCTCCGCGATGGAAGCGGCCTCCACCAGATGCAGGCCGAAATGCGCCCCCATGCCGGCACGCAGCACCTTCTGGCTCCACAGCGCTGCCGTCCCCTTCAGCGCCACAATCTGGCCAAAACCGAAGGCGGACGCACTGCGCAAAATGGAGCCCACATTGCCCGCGTCCTGCACCCGGTCCAGCACCACGGCGGCCACACCTGGCTGGACCTGTGCACCCGCATCCCATTCCATCACATAGCCCATGCGCGCAGGCGACTCCAGGCTGCTGATCTCCGCAAACAGGCTGTCCGCCAGCACCACCGCCTTGCCGGCGGACTGCACCCACTCCGCCGGTACCTGCGGCCAGACCGACTCGGCAAACACCGCCACCTTGGGACGCAAGCCCCGGGCCAGTGCCGCACGGCACAGGTGGTCGCCCTCCAGCCAGACCTGGCCTTGCTTGCGGTAGGCGGTACTTTCCTGGGAGAGACGGCGCAGTTCTTTGACGAAGGCGTTGTCACGCGACTGAATCATGGTGTGCTGCATCATGCGCCAACCCCCACTGAGAGCGCCGCAGCCTGCAAGACCTTGGTCACCGGAGAAAATGAAGTGCGGTGCTCCGGGCACGCGCCAAACTCACGCAAAGCCAGCAGATGCGCCGCTGTCCCGTACCCCTTGTGCGTGGCAAAACCGTAGTGCGGAAAGCGGGCGTGCAATCCATCACACCAGCGATCGCGGTGCACCTTGGCCAGAATGGACGCAGCCGAGATGGCCGGCACCAGTGCATCGCCTTTGACAATGGCTTCGCCCTGCATCTCCAGCACCGGCAGACGGTTGCCATCCACCAGCGCACGCACAGGCTTCAGACGCAGGCCGAGGACGGCGCGCTGCATGGCCAGCATCGTGGCCTGCAAGATGTTGAGGCGATCGATCTCTTCCACCGACGCTTCGGCAATACAGAAGCACAGCGCCTTGGCACGAATTTCATCGAACAAGGCCTCACGCCGTGCAGCAGTGAGCTTTTTGGAGTCCGCCAGGCCGGCAATCGGATGCAGATCATCCAGAATCACCGCCGCCGCCACCACCGGGCCCGCCAAGGGGCCGCGTCCAGCTTCATCCACACCGGCCACCAGGCCAGGCGCGTGCCACTGCAGGCAAGCCTGCTCAGCGGCACATGAGTTTTTGGATCGCATCGGCAGCCAGCGCAGAAGTGTCGCGGAACAGGGTGTGGTGCAGCGCGCTGAAACGCGCTTGCAGCCCAGCAATCTTGGAAGGCTGCTGGTCATAGGACTGCAGCCAGTCCAGGCTTGCAGCCGCCAGCGCCTCGGGCGTGGCAGCGTCTTGCAGTAATTCGGGAACCACGAAATCAGAACACAAAATATTGGGCAGCCCCACCCAGGGCTGCAATTGCTTGCGCCGCATCAGCCGCCAGCTGATGGGGTGCATGCGGTAAGAAATCACCATCGGTCGCTTGAACAGCGCCGCCTCCAGCGTGGCCGTGCCGCTGGCGATCAAGGTGCAATCGCAGGCGGCCAGCACATCGTGTGACTGCCCTTGCACCAGTTGCACCCACTCCTGCACACCGGCTTCACGCACGGCTTGCTGCATGCGCTGCCAATGCTGGGGTACGACCGGCACCACCACCTGGACCTCCGGCATCTGCGCCCGCACCAACGCCGCCGCCGCAAAAAACGGTTTGGCGATGTACTGCACTTCCGCAGAACGGCTGCCCGGCAGCAAAGCCAGCACCTTGCGGTCCAAGGCCAGGCCCAGTCTGGCACGCGCCGCCGCCTTGTCAGGCTCCATCGGGATCACGGCCGCCAGCGGGTGGCCGACATAGGTAGCCTCAATGCCATGCTGCTGCAGCAAGGCTGGCTCGAACGGAAACAGGCACAGCACATGGTCTGCTGCAGCACGGATCTTGTCGATCCGGTTGGCACGCCAGGCCCAGATGGAAGGGCACACAAAGTGCACCGTCTTGATGCCCGCAGTGCGCAGATCCCGCTCCAGCCCCAGGTTGAAGTCCGGCGCATCCACTCCCACGAACACTGCAGGCTTTTCCACCAGCAGGCGTTGGCGCAACTGCTTGCGGATGGAGAGGATTTCGCGCAAGCGGCGCACCAGCTCCCAGCTGTAGCCATGCACGGCCAGTTTTTCGCTGGGCCACCAGGCATCGAAGCCACGCGCCGCCATCTGCGGACCACCAATGCCCGCTGCCTGCACCTGGGGCATGCGGGCGTGCACACCGTCCAGCAGCAAGCCGGCCAGCAGGTCACCGGATGTCTCGCCGGCCACCATGGCCAGTCGGGCATTGCTATCGCTAGTCACAGGCTATCAGCGGGCAATGCCGCGTTGGGAAGCCGCCAGAAAGTCCAGCATGGCCTGCACATCGGCTGCTGCCTCCGGCAACTCGACGGCCAGCGCCGCAATGGCTGCACGCGCAGCCTCCAGGGTCAGCCCCTGGCGGTACAACAGACGGTGCATTTGCTTGACCGCACGCAGGCGCTGCTCGCCAAAGCCCCGGCGGCGCAGACCTTCGATATTGAAACCGCGTACGGCCAGTGGATTGCCATCCACCATCATGAAGGGCGGCACATCCTGCGAGATATGGCTGGCAAAGCCGGCCATGGCATGGGCACCGATCCGGGTGAACTGGTGCACTCCGGTCAAGCCACCCAGGATCACCCAATCCCCCACATGCACATGGCCCGCCAGGGTCGCGTTGTTGGCCAAAATGGTGTTGTGGCCAACAACGCAGTCGTGTGCTATGTGCACATAGGCCATGATCCAGTTGTCATTGCCGATGCGCGTCACACCGCCATCCTGCACCGTTCCGGTATTAAAGGTGCAGAACTCACGGATGGTGTTGCGGTCGCCGATGATCAGTTGCGTGGGTTCGCCCGCATACTTTTTGTCTTGCGGCTGCGCCCCCAGCGAGGCGAACTGAAAGATCTGGTTATGGCACCCAATTTCCGTGTCGCCTTCCAGCACGCAATGCGGCCCCACCGTGGTGTGCGCACCAATGCGCAGCTTGGGCCCCACCACGGCGTACGGCCCCACCCGCACAGTGCTATCGAGCTGCGCCTGGGGATGGACGATGGCACTGGGATGAATCAGGCAGTCTTGTTCCACAGGACCTCACTCAACCCACGTGGCGCATGGTGCACATCAACTGGGCTTCTGCAGCCACTTCGCCGTCCACGCTGGCGACGGCATTGAACTTCCAGATACCACCACGCACACGGTCGATCGTGATTTCCAGGGCCAGCTGGTCACCCGGCACCACGGGGCGCTTGAAACGGGCGGAGTCGATACCTACGAAATAGTAGATATTGTTTTCATCCGGCACCTGCCCCATGGCGTCGAACGCCAGCAGGCCAGCAGCCTGGGCCAGCGCTTCCAGGATCAACACACCCGGCATCACCGGGCGGCCAGGGAAGTGCCCGGTAAAGAAGGGCTCGTTGAACGTTACGTTCTTGATCGCCTTGATGCGCGTATTGCGCTCAAGCTCCAGCACGCGGTCCACCAGCAAAAAAGGATAGCGGTGGGGCAGTTGCTTGAGAATTTCTTGAATATCCATCATCAATTTCCGTTTGTGCTGCGCGGGACGTCCAAGGCTTTTTCCAGCGCCTTGATCCGCTCGCGCAGTGCATGCAATTGTTTGAGTGTTGCAGCGTTTTTTTCCCACTGGGCATTCGTGGCCAGCGGAAAAATGCCAGTGTACAGGCCCGGCTGCGTGACCGAGCGCATGACGACCGAAGTCGGAGAAATCGCCACACCGTCGGCAATTTTCAAATGCCCCAGGATATTGGACGCACCACCGATGCTGCAATGTGCGCCGATATGCGCACTCCCGGCCACACCGGCATTGCCGGCAATGGCCGTGTGCTCACCCACATGGACGTTGTGACCGATCTGCACCAGGTTGTCGAGCTTCACCCCATCCGAGATCACGGTGTCATCCAGTGCACCGCGGTCGATACAGGTGTTGGCCCCGATCTCCACATCGTTGCCGATGCGCACGCGCCCCAGTTGCTCGATCTTGACCCAGACGCCCCGCTCCTGTGCAAAGCCAAAGCCATCCGCACCGATCACCACACCGGGGTGCAACAGGCAGCGCTCACCCACCTGGCAGTATTCGCTGATGGTGACACGCGACTTCAGCACCGTGCCCGCCCCCACGACAGCACCGCGTTCGACCACACACAGCGGACCGATCGTGGCCGAGGGATGCACCACCGCCTCCGGGTGAACGACAGCGCTGGCATGCACGCCCGCAGCGGCTGCATCCGCGTGCGCACGCTTCCACAGCTGCGTCAGTCGTGCGAAGTACAGATACGGATTGTCTGCAACGATGCAGGCGCCACGGGCTTGTGCAGCCGCCTGCTGGGCAGGCGCCACAACGACACAGGCCGCCTGAGAGGCGGCCAGTTGTGGCAAATACTTGGGATTGCTGAGAAAGCTGATGGAATCGGCATCCGCAGACTCCAGTGGAGCGATACGCCGGATCAAGCGATCCGGCTGCCCCTCCACCAGTGTCCCCCCCAAGCTTTCGACTATTTGTCCTAAGGTCAAACTCACGTCGAACAGCCTGACTTACATCACTTGCCGCCGTTCAAGGCCTTGATGACCTTGTCCGTGATGTCGAGCTTGGGGTTCACATACACGGCTTCTTGCAGGATCACATCGTACTTCTCTGCTTCCGCCACTTGCATCACGACCTTGTTGGCGCGATCCAGCACCTGCGACAGCTCTTCGTTCTTGCGGGCATTCAGGTCTTCCTGGAATTCACGGCGCTTGCGCTGGAATTCGCGGTCCTGCTCGATCAGCTGACGCTGCTTGGCCGAACGCTGGCTTTCTGCCATGGTGGGCGCTTCGCGCTCGAACTTCTCGGAATCCGCCTTCAGACGGTTGCCGATATCCACCAATTCACGCTCGCGCTTGGAGAACTCCTGCTCCAGCTTCGCTTGCGCAGCCTTGGCCGAATTGGCCTCGCGGAAAATGCGGTCGGTATTGACAAAGCCGGCCTTGAAATCCTGAGCCTGTGCCGACACAGCGGCTGCGCCGCACAGCAAAGCCACTGCGATGGGTTGATAGATTTTCATGTTTAAAACGATGTTCCGATTTGGAATTGAATTTTTTGCAGACGATCTTCCGGCTTTTTACGGATCGGATTGGCCCATGCCAAACGCAGCGGCCCCAGGGGAGAAATCCAGCTCAGACCAATACCCGCCGACGCACGCAAATCACTCGCCGTGAATTTCTCATTCTCGCCGAAGACATTACCCACGTCCACGAAAGTGAACCAGCGCAGCGTCTTGTCGTTGCCCGCACCGGGGAAAGGCGCGATGAATTCGGCATTCAAGGTGAGCTTCTTGGCACCACCCAGATACGTACCATCATAGCCATTGATGGATTGGCCACGCGGACCCAGGCTGCCCTGGTCGAAACCACGCACCGACCCCAGACCACCGGAGTAGAAATTCTTGAACAGCGGGAAAGGACGGCCATTCAAGCCCTTGCCCCAGCCCAGCTCACCGTTGAAGGCAAAGGTGAAGCTCTTGGACAGCGGCACATACTGCTGGATCTGGTAGTTACCCCGAATGTAGCGTGCATCTCCGGCTGCAGACCAGTCAGCATTGAAACGTTGGTAACGACCTGAATTGGGCGCCAGCGCGCTGTCGCGGCTGTCGCGCGACCAGCCCACCGTCAAAGGAATGGCATTGCTGGTAGAGCCAAACTGGTTGATGTAGCTCTGGTACTCCACCGGCATGTACAGACCATCCTTGATGGTGGTCTGTTCAAAGCCGACACCGAAAAACACGGTATCGATCTCGCTGAAAGGCACGCCAAACTTGATCGATGCGCCCTTGCTGACGATCTTGTACATATCGTCCGTATCCACGCTCACGCCATCGTAGTAGTACGAGTAGGGGCGGCTGGTACGGTAGTACAGATCCACGGTACGCGAGATGCCGTCTTGCGTGAAGTAGGGATCGGTCGTGCTCACCACCAGGTTGCGGTTGTACTTGCTGGTGTTGACATCCAGACCCAGGTAGTTGCCGGAGCCAAACACGTTCTCCTGCTTGATACCGAAGCTCAGCGTCACCTTTTCTGCGCTGGAGAAACCTGCACCCAGCTGGATGGAGCCGGTGGGCTTTTCCTTCACGTTGACCACCAGGTCCACCTGGTCGGGCGAGCCTGGGACTTCCTGGGTTTCCACATCGACTTCGGTGAAATAGCCCAAACGGTCCACGCGGTCACGCGACAGCTTGATCTTGTCACCGTCGTACCAGGACGATTCGTACTGGCGGAATTCGCGGCGCAGCACCTCATCGCGCGTGCGCTCGTTGCCGCTGACATTGATGCGGCGCACATAGGCACGGCGCGAAGGATCAGCACGCAGCACAAAGTGCACGCGGTTGTTTTCACGGTCCACTTCCGGCACCGCTTCCACCCGTGCAAAGGCATAGCCAAAGTTGCCGAAGTGGTCCGAGAAGGCCTTGGTGGTTTCGGTCACCAGGTCTGCGTTGTACGGCTCACCGGGGCGCACCTTCACCAGCGATTTGAACTCATCGTCACGGTTGAGGTAATTACCTTCCAGCGACACGCCCGAGACCACGAAGCGCTCGCCTTCGTGCACATTGATGGTCAGGGTGATCTTTTCCTTGTCCGGAGAGATCGCCACCTGGGTCGAATCGATGCGGAAATCCAGGTAGCCGCGCTGCAGATAGTACGAGCGCAGGGTTTCCAGGTCGGCATTCAGCTTGCTGCGCGCATAGCGGTCCGACTTGGTATACCAGCTCATCCAGCCACCGGTATCCAGATCCAGCTGCTTCTTCAGCGTGGATTCGCTGAAAGCCTTGTTGCCCACCACGTGGATTTCGCTGATCTTGGCCGGCTCGCCCTCGGTGACCGAGAACGTCAGATTCACGCGGTTGCGCTCGATCGGCGTGACCGTGGTCACCACGTCCGCACCATACAGGCTGCGGTTGATGTACTGGCGCTTGAGTTCCTGCTCCGCGCGATCGGCCAGCGCCTTGTCGAAAGGACGCCCTTCGGCCAGGCCCACATCGCGCATGGCCTTCACCAAAGTGTCCTTGTCGAACTCCTTGGTACCGACAAAGTTCACATCGGCAATCGATGGACGCTCTTCCACAACCACCACCAGCACGTCGCCATCGGCTTCCAGGCGCACATCCTTGAACAGACCCAGGGCAAACAGCGAGCGGATCGCAGCTGCACCTTTTTCGTCATCGTACTGTTCGCCGACGCGCAGCGGCATGGAGGCGAAGATGGTGCCTGCCTCCACACGCTGCAGGCCCTCCACACGAATATCCTGAACCTTGAAAGGCGCAAGCGCCCAAGCAGCCTGTGCCAGGCAAAGCAATGCAGCAGCAGCCGTGGCCGTGCGTGCGCCGAAGCGTTTGAAGTGTTGATTCATGAATGAAAGCGAACGCCGCCAGAATTCTGGAAGGCCGTAAATTTAGCCCAATATGCGGCTGATGTCGTTAAAAAAAGCGATGCACATCATGACGAGAAGCACACTGACGCCGGCCCTTTGCAGCCGTTCCATCCACAATTCGGAGATGGCGCGTCCTGTGACACCTTCCCAAAGATAATACATCAGGTGCCCACCATCCAGAACAGGCAGTGGCAACAGGTTGAGCACACCCAGACTCACGCTGATCAGCGCCAGGAAAGCCAGATACTGTACCCACCCCATGCTGGCCGACTTTCCGGCGTAATCCGCAATGGTCAAAGGCCCGCTCAGATTCTTGAGTGACGCCTCACCGATCAGCATCCGTCCCATCATCTTCAGGCTGAGCACCGACACGTCCCAGGTCTTGGTCACACCGGCCCACAGACCCTCCACAGCCCCCAGGCGCACGATGACCATCTCCGGCGCACCGCCGATGTAAGCCCCCACACGCCCGATGCGCACATCCTGTTCCTGCGCGGCTTCGGGCTTCACCGACAACTGCATTGGCTGCCCGCTGCGCACCACCGTCCAGTCACTGGCCTGTTCGGGATGCTGGCGTATCAGCTGGCGCAGCTGAAAGCCATCCATCACCGGCACGCCGAAAGCCTGCGTCACCACATCGCCAGGCTGCAAGCCTGCAGCTGCGGCGGCTCCAGCGTCCATCACACGCTCCACCTGCGCCGGGGTCCAGGGCACCTGCACACCGATCGCAGCGCCCAAACTGGCATCCAGCGCGGTGCCTGGCAGTGTGGACAAGGGCAATTCCGTCGTTTGTACCCCCTCGCCGAGGGCACGCTGCCAGGTGATGCGCGCATCCTGCTTTTCCAGCGCAGCCTGCGTCAGCGCCCAGCGCAGGTGCTCGAAGGAACGCACATCCTGCGCCGCCTCCTGCCCCACCTGCACAGCGGTCACTCGCTCACCACCGCGCAACCCCGCCTGCGCCACCACCGAACCGGTCGCCGGAGCAGCCAGCACGGCGCGCGGCTCTTCCAGCCCAACCCAGTTCACCAAGGCATACAACAGCACAGCCAACAGCAGATTGGCGGCAGGACCAGCGGCCACGATGGCCACCCGCGAGCGCAAGGGCTGGCGGTTGAAGGCCAGATGCCGCTCGTCGGAATCCACCGGCGCTTCGCGCTCATCCAGCATGCGCACATAGCCCCCCAGGGGCAGTGCACCCAGCACGAATTCCGTCGACGATTTCTTGCTTTGCCAGCGCAGCAAGGGTTTGCCAAAGCCCACGGAAAAACGCAGCACCTTGACCCCGCAGGCCACAGCCATGCGGTAGTGGCCGTACTCATGCACGGCAATCAGGATGCCCAGAGCCACAACAAAAGCAAGTACGGTCAGCATGAGGGCGTCTCTTTCGCGGTGGTTTTCAGGAAGTGCTCACTGAGCGTGCGGGCGGCAGCAGCAATCAAGCGGCCCAGCGCTGAACGGTATGGGCGGCCCGTGCGCGGGCTTCCTGGTCCAGCGCCATCAGATCGCCCAGCGATCCCGGGCAACGCGGCGGCACCACGGCCTCCAGCGCCTCCAGGTTCACCGCATGGATGCGGTCAAAACGCAGTTTGCCGCCCAGGAATGCGGCCACCGCCACCTCGTTGGCCGCATTCAGCACCGTGGTCGTGCCTTCCGGCGCCTTCAGCGCGTGCCAGGACAGGTGCAGGCCCGGGAAGCGCTGTGCATCGGCTTCTTCAAAGGTGAGTGCGGTCAGCTTCGCAAAGTCCAGCGGTTGTACACCGCTGTCGATGCGCTCGGGCCAGGCCAGACCGCAGGCGATGGGCACGCGCATGTCGGGCGTTCCCAGCTGGGCCAGGATGGACGCATCCTTGAACTGCACCATGGAGTGCACGATCTGCTGCGGGTGCACCACCACCTTGATGCGGTCCGGCTCCATGCCGAACAGCCAGCGCGCCTCGATCACTTCCAGCGCCTTGTTCATCATCGTGGCGGAGTCCACCGAAATCTTGCGCCCCATGGCGAAGTTCGGGTGGGCACACGCCTGGTCCGGCGTGATCTGCGCCAGTGTGGCCGGGTCGCGCTGGCGGAAAGGTCCGCCCGATGCGGTCAGCAGCAGGCTGTCCACACGGCTCGCCCAGGTGCTGCGATCTTCCGGCAGACACTGGAAGATGGCGGAGTGCTCACTGTCAATCGGCAGCAGGGTACAGCCGTGCTGCTGCACCGTGTCCATGAACAGCGCGCCCCCGACCACCAGGGCCTCCTTGTTGGCCAGCAGCAGGCGCTTGCCCGCCTTGGCAGCCGCCAGGCAAGGCGCCAGACCCGCGGCCCCCACAATGGCACCCATCACCGCATCGACAGGTGCGTCGGATGCGATGCGCTCCAGGGCATCCACCGCATGCAAAACCTGCGTCGCAAGCCCGTTGGCCTTCAGCTTCTCTTCCAGTTGGCGTGCATGCGGTGCGCTGGCCATCACGGCAAACCGGGGCGCGAATTCCGCGCATTGCGCCAGCATCAGGTCCACCTGGGTGGCGGCGCTCAGCGCATAAATCTCGTATTCGGCGCGGTGCCTGCGCACCACGTCCAGGGTATTGGTGCCAATCGAGCCCGTGGAGCCCAGCACCGTCAAACGTTGTTTCATCAATGCACCAAAGTTGTCAGCATCATGGCAAGCGGCAGCGTGGGCAGCAGCGCGTCGATGCGGTCCAGCACGCCACCATGGCCAGGCAGCAGGTTGCTGCTGTCCTTGACACCTGCACTGCGCTTGATCAGAGACTCAATCAGATCCCCGACCACGCTCATGGCCGCCATGAACAAGGCTGCCACCAGCAGCAGCGGCCAGCCGGCCTGCACCAGATGGCTGTAAAAACTCGGCACGGTCGCGCCGTAGTGGCGGTCCAGCAAGGCCCAGCCCACCGCCAGCACCAGCACACCGGCAGCACCACCCCACACCCCTTCCCAGCTCTTGCCGGGACTGATTGCTGGCGCCAGCTTGTTTTTGGTGAACTTCAGACCGAACGTGCGACCGGCGAAATAGGCAAAGATATCGGCCACCCAGACCAGGACCATGATGGACAGCAGAAAATTCACGCCCATCGCCCGGGCCTGGGCCACGGCCAGCCAGGTCGCCCACAACGCCAGCACGCCGCCCACCAGCCGGATGCTGCGGGGGATGGTAGACCAGCCCGGTACCCCTGCCCGTATCAGTGCCACACTGCCCAGCACCCAGGCGGCGCCCGCCACGATCCACAGCACCTGCAGATTGCGCGCCAGCCAGCCTTGTTGCCATGCCAGACCACAGAGCGCAAGGCAAACGACTGCCGTCAGCACGCTGCCCGCCCGCCCCAGGCCATTCAGGCGCCCCCACTCCCAGGCAGCAGCCGCCACCATGACCAGCACCAGCAAGGTGAAGGGCAGGGGCGTGCTGGCGAACAGCGCGGGCAGCAAGATGGCCAGAAGGACCATGGCGGTAATCACACGCTGCTTGAGCATGTTGCACTCCCCTTTCAGGCGCGCATCGTGGATGCGTCGGTTGTCTGCACCTGCGCGGAAGTCTTGCCGAAGCGTCGCTCCCGGCTGGCGTAATCATGAAGCGCCGCATCCAGGGCCGCGTCGTCAAAGTCGGGCCACAGGCTGGGGCTGAAGAACAGCTCGGAGTAGGCACACTGCCACAGCAAAAAATTGCTGATGCGGTGCTCGCCCCCGGTACGGATGAACAGGTCCGGATCGGGCACATGGGCCAGGGCCATGGCAGCGTTCAGACTGGCTTCGGTGATGGCTTCGCCACGCGCAGCCAGCTGCGCTGCCGCCTGGGCCACATCCCAGCGGCCGCCGTAGTTGAAGCAGACGTTCAGGATCAGGCGCTCATTGTGCGCGGTGGCCTGCTCGGCCTGTACCAGGCCAGCCGCCACCTTGGCACTCAGGCCCTGGCGCTCACCCACAAAGTGCAGTTGTACACCTTCCTTGGACAGGCTGGGCACTTCATGGCCCAGCGCCGTCGCCAGCAGCGACATCAGGCCCGACACCTCATCCGCAGGACGATTCCAGTTCTCTGACGAGAACGCGAACACGGTCAGTACGCGCACGCCACGCTGGATGCAGGCCCGCACGCAGCGGCGCAGTGCATCCACACCCTGCTTGTGCCCCGCCAGCCGCGGCAGAAAGCGTTTGGTGGCCCAGCGGCCATTGCCATCCATCACGATGGCTACGTGGTGCGGCACCACGGATGACACGGTCATGCAGTCGAAATCGCTAACAAGCCAGGCTCAGACAGCCAGGATGTCCTGTTCCTTGGCGGCCACCAGGGTGTCCACTTCGGCAATGAACTTGTCCGTCAGCTTCTGCACTTCGGCTTCCGAACGCTTTTGATCGTCTTCCGAAGCTTCCTTGTCCTTGACCAGCTTCTTCACACCTTCGTTGGCGTCGCGGCGCAGGTTGCGGATGGCGATCTTGGAGTTTTCACCCTCGGTACGCGCCAGCTTGGTCATTTCCTTGCGGCGCTCTTCGCTCATCGGCGGCAGCGGCACGCGGATCAGGTCGCCCAGCGAGGCGGGGTTCAGACCCAGATCGCTTTCGCGGATGGCCTTTTCCACCTTGGCGGCCATGTTCTTTTCCCAGGGCTGCACGCTGATGGTGCGCGAGTCCAGCAGCGACACATTCGCCACCTGGGACAGCGGCACCATGGAGCCGTAGTACTCGACATGGATGGCATCCAGCAAGGCCGGATTGGCACGGCCGGTGCGGATGCGCGAGAGATTGTTCTTGAGCGCCTCGATGGACTGGCCCATCTTGGTTTCGGTACTCTTCTTGATGTCAGCGATCGTCATGTGTTTACCTCGGGAAGCCAATGTCCGCCCGCACTCACCGGGCGGGCGCGCGGTCTTCGCAATTAAGCGGACACCAGGGTGCCTTCGTCATTCCCCATCACCACGCGCAGCAATGCGCCGGGCTTAACGATGGAAAACACGCGGATAGGCAGCTTCTGGTCACGGCACAGAGCGAAAGCCGTGGCATCCATGATGCCCAGGTTGCGCGAGATCGCTTCATCAAACGACAGCGAGGAATAGCGTGTCGCGGAAGGATCCTTGACGGGGTCTGCAGTGTACACACCGTCCACCTTGGTGGCCTTGAGCACCACCTCGGCACCGATTTCTGCGCCACGCAGTGCAGCGGCAGTGTCGGTCGTGAAGAAGGGATTGCCGGTGCCGGCAGCGAAAACCACCACCTTGCCCTCTTCGAGATATTGCAGCGCCTTGGGGCGCACATAGGGCTCGACCACCTGCTCGATGCCGATGGCCGACATCACGCGGGCCGTCAGGCCTTGCTTGTTCATGGCATCGGCCAGAGCCAGCGCGTTCATCACGGTGGCCAGCATGCCCATGTAATCTGCCGTGGCGCGGTCCATGCCGGCAGAGCCGCCCGCCACACCACGGAAGATGTTGCCGCCGCCGATGACCACCGCCACTTCCACCCCCACCTTGGTCACCTCGACGATCTCGGAGACCATGCGCTCGATCGTGGCGCGGTTGATACCGAACTGGTCATCCCCCATCAGCGCTTCGCCTGACAGCTTGAGCAAGATACGCTTGTGGGCTGGTTTGGCTTGGGACATGGGGAACTCCGTTCGATTCAAATAAGTGAGGGGGTGGTTGCGGGGTAATCAGCGGTGCGGCTTCGGCGCTTTAGGCGCCCTTGGCTGCAGCCACTTGGGCAGCCACTTCGGCGGCGAAGTCGTCCACCTTCTTCTCAATGCCTTCGCCCACCACGAACATGGTGAAGCCCTTCACATTGGTGTTGGCAGCCTTGAGCATCTGGGCCACGGTCTGCTTGCCGTCGGCAGCCTTCACGAAGACCTGGTCAGCCAGGGACACTTCCTTCAGGTACTTCTGCACAGAGCCTTCCACCATCTTGGCGACGATGTCTGCGGGCTTGCCGGATTCGGCTGCCTTGGCTTCGGCCACCGAACGCTCCTTGGCGATCAGGTCGGCAGGCACGTCGGCGGAAGTCACGGCCACGGGCTTCATGGCAGCGATGTGCATGGCCACGTCCTTGGCAGCCACTGCGTCACCGTCGAACTCGACGATCACACCGATACGGGTGCCGTGCAGGTAGGAAGCCAGCGTGCCTTCGAAGCGCTTGAAGCGGCGGAAAGACATGTTTTCGCCGATCTTGCCGATCAGGCCCTTGCGCACATCTTCCAGGGTGGGGCCGTAGCCGTCTTGCTCGTAGGCCAGAGCGCCCAGGGCTTCCACGTCAGCAGGGTTGTGCTCAGCCACCAGCTTGGCAGCAGCGTTGGCCATGTTGATGAAGCTGTCGTTCTTGGAGACGAAGTCGGTTTCGCTGTTGACTTCGATCATGCCACCCTTGCCACCTTCGATGAAGGCAGTGATCACGCCTTCGGCGGTCACGCGCGAAGCAGCCTTGCCAGCCTTGGTGCCCAGCTTGACGCGCAGCAGCTCTTCCGCCTTGGCCATGTCGCCTTCGGCTTCAGTCAGTGCCTTCTTGCATTCCATCATCGGGGCGTCGGTCTTGGCGCGCAGTTCGGCGACCATGCTTGCGGTAATTGCAGCCATCTTGTTTCTCCGTCTTCAGTATTCAGTTCGTTACAGGATTTCAGCTAAAAAAAGGGGGCTACCAGAGCCCCGCTTTTTTATCGCGACGTATCGCGCAGCCGGGAATTAGGCAGCGGTGTTTTCCACTTCCACGAATTCGTCGGAGCCTTCGCCAGCAGCAGCCTTGGCCACGTCGTTCAGACGGGCTTCGCGGCCTTCCAGGATCGCGTCTGCCATGCCGCGGGCGTACAGTTCCACGGCCTTGGCCGAGTCGTCGTTACCGGGGATCACATAGTCGATGCCTTCGGGGTTGTGGTTGGAGTCCACCACACCGATCAGAGGAATGCCCAGCTTCTTGGCTTCGGAAATGGCAATCTTGTGGTAACCCACGTCGATCACGAAGATGGCATCGGGCAGGGTGTTCATGTCCTGGATACCGCCGATGTCCTTTTCCAGCTTTTCCAGTTCGCGCACGAACATCAGCTGTTCCTTCTTGGACATGGATTCCAGACCAGCTTCTTGCTGAGCCTTCATGTCCTTCAGGCGCTTGATGGAGGTCTTGACCGTCTTGAAGTTGGTCAGCATGCCACCCAACCAGCGTTGGTCCACGAAAGGCACGCCAGCGCGCTGGGCTTCTGCAGCCACCAGCTCACGAGCTTGGCGCTTGGTACCCACCATCAGCACGGTGCCACCGTTCGAAGCCAGTTGCTTGGCGAACTTCTGGGCATCCTGGAACATCGGCAGCGACTTTTCCAGGTTGATGATGTGGATCTTGTTGCGGTGACCGAAGATGAACGGAGCCATCTTGGGGTTCCAGAAGCGGGTTTGGTGACCGAAGTGGACGCCAGCTTCCAGCATCTCGCGCATTGTTACTGCCATGAAAATTACCTCAAAGGTTGTGTCTAAAATCCAGCCCAACCATTGCAGCCACTGCGTGACTGCAACACCTTGAAGAGACTGGTTTGCGATTTACTTTGCATCCCTGCAGCCCACAGCCTTCCTTCAAAACCTGAAAGCAAGCCGGGTCGCATTGCGCAAAGCCGAAAGATTTTAGCACAGCCCATGAAGCCTGACCTCCTTGCCACGCGTGCTTTGCTGCGCGAAGGCCGCTCCACCGCCTCCCGGGAGCTGGAAAAATCCATCGCCGCCGCCCAATCCCCAGCCTGCCAGCATGTGTTTGCACAGACGCTGCTCGACAGCGCGCGCGCCACCGCGGCGACAACCGACCCCGCCCTGCCGCTGGCAGGCCTGGCTGTCTCGGTCAAGGACCTGTTTGACATGCAGGGCTGCACCAGCACCGCCAGCTCCTGCGTGCTGGCCCACGCGCCCGCCGCCCGCCAGGACAGCGGTGCCGTGACCCGCCTGCGCCGCGCCGGCGCCAGCATCATCGGTCGCACCCACATGGTGGAGTTTGCCTACGCAGGCGTGGGAGTCAACCCGCATTTCGGCACACCGGCGGCAGTGGATGCCCTGCATGGCGACGCCACACCAGGGTATACAGCACGCATTCCGGGCGGCTCATCCTCCGGTGCAGGGGTCTCGGTCGCCACCGGTGCCGCCTGGCTGGCTTTGGGGTCAGACACCGGCGGCTCCATCCGCATCCCCGCCGCCCTCAACGGCCTGGTGGGATTCAAGCCCACAGCCCGCCTCTCCCTGCTGGATGGCACGGTGCCGCTGGCCCCCTCGCTGGACACAGCCTGCGCCCTGACCCGCAGCGTGCGCGACGCCGTGCTCGCCCACCAGATACTGACCGCACAGCCCGTACACACCGGCCGGCGCAGCCTGCGCGGCAGCCGCCTGGCCGTGCCCACCACGGTGTTCCTGAATGAGCTGGAGCCCGCTGTGGCCACCGCCTTTGCCCGCAGCCTGCAGCGCTTGCGTGACGCCGGCGCCGAGCTGGTGGAGATCGACCTGCCCGAGACCGCCGAACTGGCCGCCATCAACGCGGCCGGCGGCCTGACCGCTGCGGAAAGCTATGCCTGGCACCGCCACCTGCTGGCCAGCAAGGCCGATCTGTACGACCCCCGTGTGCGCAGCCGCATCGAGAAGGGTGAACTGCTGAGCGCAGCCGACTATATCGACCTGTTGCATTTGCGCCGCGACTGGCAGCAGCGCATGGAAGCCACCCTCCAGGGTTTTGACGCCCTGATCTCGCCCACCGTGCCCATCACCGCTCCGCTGATTGCCGATGTGGCACCGGCTGATGGACAGGACGCCGCACGCGATGCCCAGCGCGACGCCGCGTTCACCCGCACCAATATGCTGCTGCTGCGCAACACCAGTGTGGTCAATCAGCTGGATGGCTGCGCCATCAGCCTGCCCTGCCATATGCCAGGGGAATTGCCTATGGGCGTCATGCTTTGGCACAGTGCCATGCACGATGATGCGATCCTGGACCTGGCTTTGCAGGCAGAATCCGTGCTTCTTTCGTATTGATACATGTTGCCGGCGGCCTGGACCGCCCGGCGTCACACCCTTTTCCATGGACATCGCCATAGTCGGTGCCGGCATTGCCGGCATTGCGACCGCTTACGAACTGGCCCAGGACGGCCATACGGTGACGGTCTATGAACAACACAATGCTGCCGCCGAAGGTGCCAGCTTTGCCAATGCGGGCTGGCTGTCCCCCACCCTGCTGCAACCCTGGTCCACCCCCGGCTGGACCCCGGGCGGCACCAGCCAGACATTGGTGCAGGCTGCCGGCCCCTGGCTGGGACAGAACTGGCGCTGGCTGCGCCGCTGGAAGACCGCCGAGCGCAGTGCCCACAAGACTGGCCTGCTCACCACCACCGCCAGTGCGCTGGAACAGCTCAGCGCATTCAGCCAGCAGCTGCGCCACGAAATCTCGGCCGCCCATGAACTGAGCACCGAATCCCACCAGGGCCACCTGGTGCTGCTGCGCAGTGCCAAGGAGGTGCAAGCCATGCAACCGCTGCTGGCCGCACTGGGTGAGATGGACGTGTCCGCCCAGTTGCTGGACGCAGCCGACGCCCGTGCCGTGGAACCCGGTCTGTCCCCCGAGGCCACGCTGGCCGGCGCCCTGCAACTGAGCGAAGGCGAGACCATCAACTGCCGCCAGTGGACGCAGCAGTTGCGCCAGCTGGCCATGCACCGCGGTGTGCGCCTGCAGCCCCACACCACCATCCGCAGCGTGCAAAGTGTGGGCAAGCAGGTGCACCTGCTACAGGAAGGCGACAACGCCGCCCACCTGCACGATGCCGTGGTGCTGTGCACGGGCGCCAGCCCCGATCTGCTGGCCGCCAGCGGCCTGCGCCTGCCCATGATGCCGCTGCACGGCTACTCCATCAGCGCGCCGCTGCGTGAGCCCACCCATGCGCCCCGCGCGGCGGCACTAGACTGGGGCCAGCAACTGGTCATCAGCCGCATCGGCCAGCGCATCCGCATCAGCGGAGGTGCCGAACTGGGCACCGCGCCCGAGACCCACAACCAGGCCACGCTGACACGCATGTACGAAGCGCTGAACGACTGGTACCCCGGGGCAGCCCAGCTGTCCTCGCCCCAGGTGCAGATCTGGCGCGGCACCCGCGGCGTCATGCCCGACGGTGCGCCGCTGCTGGGCCGGGGCTCGCAACCCCAAATCTGGCTCAACCTGGCCCATGGCGCCCACGGCGCATCGCTGGCCAATGGCTGCGCCCGCATCCTGGCCGACCAGATTGCCGGCCGTGCAGTGCCACAGGAAGTGCAGGCCTTGTCGCCGATGCGGTTTTCCAGCTGACGCGGTGACGCGATCCACCCCAGACGGGGTGGATCGCCCCCCTCCCCCCCCTTTTTCAGCCGACGCTCCGCGCCGCACTTCTGCGGCCAGCGCCGCCACACGGCTTGCTTGCTCGGCCGTTGGCGATCTGCCACAGCCCACACCTGTCCCGGCACCCATCGGGTGCACACTGCGGGGTATGCGCTCCCTCTCCTCCCTCCCCCCGGCAGCACGCCGTCTGCAACGCGCTGCCGGCGGTCAACCGCTGTATGACACGGCCACCACCCGCCTGATTGAAGCCCACGCACTGGATGCCGCCCCCAGCCCCAGCCTGATGCAGCGCGCAGGTGCGGCACTGGCCCAACTGGGTCGCGCCATTGCCCCCCATGCCCGCCAGGTCTGGCTGGCCTGCGGCGCAGGCAACAACGGCGGAGACGGGCTGCAGGCAGCCGCCGCCTTCCAGGCTTCCGGCTATGCCACCAGCGTGCACTGGCTGGGGGACCCGCAGCGCTGCAGCAGCGACACCCGCGCCGCATGGATGGCCGCCCAGCAGGCCGGCGTGCGCTTTCTGGGCAGTGCGCCACCCGTTCTGGACGCCCATGACCTGGCGGTGGACGCACTGCTGGGCATTGGCGCCAGCACACGCCACCTTCCCCCCAACGACCCGCTGGTGCAATTGCTGCAATGGCTGCACCTGTGCCCGGCGCCGGTACTGTGTGCCGACCTGCCTTCGGGCCTGCAGGCCGACACCGGCCAGTATCTGCCTGGCATGGCCTTCGAGCGCGCCCCGCGCAGCCCGCGCCACACGCTGAGCTTTCTGACCCTGAAACCCGGCCTCTTCACCGGCGCCGGCCGGGATGCGGCGGGCGAGATCTGGTGGGATGAGCTGGGCATCGACCTGAACCAGCACCCCGGCCACCACCCCTGCGCCCAGCTGGGCGGCGCCGTGGCACTGCGCAGCCGGGCCCACGCCAGCCACAAGGGCAGCTATGGCGATGTGGCTGTGATCGGTGGCGAAGGCCTGTACCTGCGCGGCATGGGCATGGGGGGGGCCGCTGTGCTGGCGGCCACGGCGGCGCTGCACCATGGCGCTGGCCGCGTGATGCTGGCTTTGCTGGACGAAGGCGCCTGCCAGTTGCTGCCCCACCAGCCCGAGCTGATGCTGCGCCAGGTCAGCGCCCTGCACTGGGACCAGGGCGTGGTGGTGTGCGGCTGCGGCGGTGGTCAGGCCGTGGCCACCGTGCTGCCCCAGGCGCTGGAACAAGCCCACCGCCTGGTGCTGGATGCCGATGCCCTCAACGCCATTGCCGCCGACAGCGCCTTGCAGCACTTGCTGGCCAGCCGCGCCCACATCGGCCTGCACACCATCCTCACCCCCCACCCGCTGGAAGCCGCGCGCCTGCTGGGCAGCGACACCGCTGCCGTGCAGGCCGACCGCTTGCTGGCCGCGCACCAGCTGTCGCAACAGACGTCCAGCACCGTGGTGCTCAAAGGCTCGGGCAGTATCATTGCCAGCCCCCACCAGCTGCCGTGCATCAATGGCAGCGGCAATGCACTGCTGGCCACGGCCGGCACCGGCGACGTGCTGGCCGGCATGGTGGGTGCCGCCTGGGCACAGGGCCTGCCGCCCCACACCGCCGCACAATGGGCCGTGTGGCGCCATGGCCATCTGGCCGACCAGTGGCCGACCGGTCAGGCACTGACGGCCGGTGCACTGGCGCGTTGCAGCTGAAACCGCAGGCCACTGCACCATCCCGCATGCACACTGCCCGCGAACACGCTGGCAGCAGATGCTGCTGCAGTTGCCGCCACAGACTCGATGGTGCGCCCTAGTGCCTCCATACCTGCCGTGGATGCAGCAACCGCCCTGCACCAGCGCTGCACTATCCAACAGCGCTGGCACTGCCGATCAACAGGTTTCTTGCCATGCCGCTGGATCCACCCATCTTTTTGGAACACAAAAAGCACAGCGCCGGTGAATTCACCCACGCTTCCCAGGCCAGAAACAGCCGCGATCACAGGCTGAATAAGCGCCAAGCGCTCCAACCTTCCCGGCCGGCCACCAAGAAGACCCACACCGCAACACCACCACCAGAGCGGGCAAGTGGCAAATGGCAAGCAACAGGCCAGCCTGGCAAGCAGACTCCGTACACACCATCCACCCGATGTGAGCGGCTGCACACAAAAAAAAGGATCCACCGCATCCCGCTGGTGAATCCCTGGTGCCAGGCACAGAAGCCGCCCTGGTGCAAGCCGCCGAAGCGGCCGCCCCTCCAACGCCTCAGCGGCCCGATCTTGGCTTGCGCTTGCTGGCCCGGGAGTTTTTGACGGCTTTGGCAGTGGCCTTGCCCTGTTTGGCCACTGCAGCCTGTTGCACCGATGCACGCAGATCCTGCATATCGGGCGCCGCCGCTTCACGCGGCGCCTGGTGGGCATTGCGGTTGTCACGCCGCGCGGGCTTGCCGGAACCGGAATGGCCGGACTTGCCATGGTTCCAGTTGTCCGTGGCCTCCGCCGGAGCGCGGGCTGGTGCCGCTGCTTCCTCGTTGTTGTCGTCGCCGCCGACCGTTTCACGGCGGGCACGTTTGCCAGCACGGCTGCGGGTGGCATTGCGCAAGACCATCTCTTCCTCATCGTGCACGATGCGGAAGTCGATCTTGCGGCCATCCAGGTCCACACGGCTCACCTGCACCCGCATGCGGGTGCCGATGGTGTAGCGGATGCCGGTGCGCTCGCCGCGCAGCTCCTGGCGGTGCTCATCAAAGCGGAAGTAATCGCCCCCCAGCTCGGTGATGTGCACCAGACCTTCCACATACATGGCATCCAGCGTGACAAAGATGCCGAAGGTGGTGACCGAGGACACCGTACCCGCAAACTCCTCGCCCAGATGGTCGCGCATGTATTTGCACTTGAGCCAGGCTTCCACGTCGCGGCTGGCCTCGTCGGCACGCCGCTCGTTGGCACTGCAGTGCAGGCCGGCGGCCTCCCAGCCTTGCAGCTCGGCCAGGGCAGCACGACTGCGGGATTTTTGCTTCGGCTCTGTCACGCGCGATGCCAAGCGCTTGGCCAGCTTGGCCTGGGCCTCCCCCGGCGTCGGCAAGGTCGGCAGGCGGTAGTGCGAACCGGCCAAGATGGACTTGATGACACGGTGCACCAGCAAGTCGGGGTAGCGGCGGATGGGGCTGGTGAAGTGGGTGTAGGCCTCGAACGCCAGACCGAAGTGGCCATTATTCTCGGGCGTGTAGAAAGCCTGCATCATGGAGCGCAGCAGCATGGTGTGAATCTGCTGCGAGTCCGGACGGTCCTTGGTGGCATCGGCAATGGCCTGGAATTCACGCGGGTGCGGTGTGTCGCTGACCGACAGACCCACACCAAGCGCCTTCAGATAGCCACGCAGGATGTCGATCTTCTCCGCCGAAGGACGGTCATGCACACGGAACAGACCGTTCTGGCCGTTCTCTTCGATGAAATCGGCCGAGCACACATTCGCGGCCAGCATGGCTTCTTCGATCAGACGGTGGGCATCGTTGCGGGTGCGGGGGATGATTTTTTCAATCCGGCCGTTGTCGTCGCAGACGATCTGCGTCTCCACCGTATCAAAGTCCACCGCACCGCGCGCCTGGCGCGCCTGCAGCAGGGCACGGTACACATCGTGCAGGTTCAGCAGATCCTGTACGCGTTCCTTGCGCTGCGCGGCTTCCGGCCCACGGGTGTTGGACAGAATGGCCGCCACCTCGGTATAGGTGAAGCGGGCATGGCTGTGCATCACCGCCGGGTAGAACTGGTAGGCCTGCACCTCTCCCTTGCTGTTGACCAGCATGTCGCACACCATGCACAGGCGGTCTACGGCGGGATTCAATGAACACAGACCGTTGCTCAGCTTCTCCGGCAGCATGGGGATCACGCGGCGCGGAAAGTACACGCTGGTGGCGCGGTCGTAGGCATCGATATCGATGGCATTGCCGTTCTGCACATAGTGGCTCACATCGGCAATCGCCACCAGCAGGCGCCAGCCCTTGCTGCGCCCCACCTTGGCGGGCTCGCAGTACACGGCATCGTCAAAGTCCCGGGCGTCTTCGCCGTCGATGGTGACCAGGGGCACATCGCGCAGGTCCACGCGATTCTTGCGGTCCGCGGCACGCACCTTGTCGGGCAGCGCCTTGGCTTCCGCCAGACAGGCATCACTGAAGATATGGGGCACGCCATACTTGCGCACGGCGATCTCGATCTCCATGCCTGGGTCATCCACTTCGCCCAGCACTTCAATCACCCGACCCACCGGCTGGCCAAACAAGGCCGGGGCCTCGGTCAGTTCCACCACCACCACCTGGCCAGCCTTGGCCGTGCCGATGCCAGTGCCCGGCACCAGCACATCCTGGCCATAGCGCTTGTCTTCCGGCGCTACCAGCCACACGCCGCTTTCCTGCAGCAGCCGGCCGATGAGGGTCTTGGTAGGACGCTCGACGATCTCCAGCACATGGCCTTCGGGCCGGCCGCGGCGATCCTGGCCCACGATGCGCACCCGCACCTGGTCCTTGTGCAGCACCGCGCGCATCTCATTGGGAGGAAGAAAGATGTCACCTTCGCCGTCGTCGCGCAGGACAAAGCCATGGCCATCGCGGTGCCCCTGCACGGTACCTTCAATTTCTTTGGACAAGTTGGCTGTCTTTGTGCGGAGGTTCATTTTTTTACTATACAATCTAAATCTTTCCTGAGGCGCCCAGGTGGCGGAATTGGTAGACGCACTAGTTTCAGGTACTAGCGGGTAACTCCGTGGAGGTTCGAGTCCTCTCCTGGGCACCAAGTTTAACGACAACCAGCTGTGGTTTTCGTAAAAACAAGGTTCATTGCTACCACAGTGAGCATGTTTTGCATAAAGGCGGAGACGCTTTAGGAAAAAATGGATCTGTCTTTGACAGATGCAAGCCCAGGTGGCGGAATTGGTAGACGCACTAGTTTCAGGTACTAGCGGGTAACTCCGTGGAGGTTCGAGTCCTCTCCTGGGCACCAAAATTTGCGATGCTTGCTTGTTCAGCAGACATCACCAAAAGCAAATTGTGGGGTGCTACCACACTTCATTCAACACAATTTGTCTTTTGCCCAGGTGGCGGAATTGGTAGACGCACTAGTTTCAGGTACTAGCGGGTAACTCCGTGGAGGTTCGAGTCCTCTCCTGGGCACCAAAAATTTGCGATGCTTGCTTTTGGCAAACATCACCCAAAAACGGATTGCGGGTGCTACCACACCCATTCAACACAGTCTGTTTTTGCCCAGGTGGCGGAATTGGTAGACGCACTAGTTTCAGGTACTAGCGGGTAACTCCGTGGAGGTTCGAGTCCTCTCCTGGGCACCAAAAATTTGCGATGCTTGCTTTTCGGCAAACATCACCCAAAAGCAGATTGCGGCGTGCTACCACACCCCATTCAACACAATCTGTTTTTGCCCAGGTGGCGGAATTGGTAGACGCACTAGTTTCAGGTACTAGCGGGTAACTCCGTGGAGGTTCGAGTCCTCTCCTGGGCACCAGACACATCAGGCGATTGCTGTTTCAGCAATCGCCTTTTTTGTCGCCTGCACACTCCACCACTCCCCTCCCACGGTGCATTGGCCAATGCGAGACGCCAGGGGCAAGCCACCCCGGGAAAAGCCCCTGCCAGACAGCACTGGGACAGGATTGCGGCAACTTTCCACCGCCGTGCGCACGCAGTGGCCCAGCACACAGCACACAGCATGAAAAAAGCCCATTGCCTGCCAAACAGGAATGGGCTTTGTCATCAATGGCAGGCCTCGCATGCCATGCACGGCATCTTCAGGGGCGCAGCAGCTCCAGATCAGCGGCCGTCAACCAGCGCCACTGCCCCGGCTCCATGGCTGCCGGCAACTCCAGACCGCCGATCTTCCAGCGGTGCAGGCCTTCCACACGGTTGCCCACCGCCGCCAGCATGCGCTTGACCTGGTGGTATTTACCTTCGGTCAGCGTCAAATCCAGCGTGCATTCATCCACCTGTACACAGGCAGCCGCCCGCACCGGCTTGGGGTCATCGTCCAGCACCACACCGGCCAGCAGACGCTCCACCATCTGCGCCGTCACCGCATGCTTGGCCTGTACCCGGTAGACCTTGGGCACATGCTTTTTGGGCGAACTCATGCGGTGAATGAACTGGCCATCATCGCTGAGCAGCAGCAAGCCCGTTGTATCCTGGTCCAGACGCCCCACCGCCTGCAGGCCCTGGATCGCATTCTTGTTCGGTCGCTGGCGCAGCGGCAGTGGCAGCAAGGTGTAAATGCTGGGATGGGCTGAAGGCTTCTGCGAGCATTCCGTGCCAGCCGGCTTGTACAGCAGCACATAGCCTTTTTCGTGGTATTCCCAGTCCACGCCCTGCACACGGAATTTCAAACCCTCCGGATCCAGATCCAGCGTGGAGTCGGTCACGCGTTGCATCTCGCCATCGACACACACCTCGACCCAGCCTTGCTGCACCAGCCCAGAACACACACGGCGAATGCCAAAACCCTGGGAATACAGAATATCTTGCAACTGCATAACACCACCTCACACGATTGCCCTGCGCAATCCATTTCAGAACATTCAAAAACCAGAGCATGCTCAGCACACACGGCCTTACTTCCAAATAATCTTCTATTTGAAACCCAAGCCAATCAATTCGCAAGTGCTACGCTTTTTGAGGGCAATTCAACCCCACAAAAACAAAACCCCCAGCCTC
>NZ_DLMU01000001.1:0-389256 GCF_002479375.1 Comamonas sp. UBA7528 | reverse complement strand
GCCGCCAGAGCAGCCGGAGCAGCCGGAGCAGCCAGAGCAGCCAGAGCAGCCAGAGCAGCCGGAGCAGCCAGAGCAGCCAGAGCAGCCAGAGCAGCCAGAGCAGCCAGAGCAGCCAGAGCAGCCAGAGCAGCCAGAAGACGATGGCGGAAACCAGAGCTGGATCTGGAAGAACCGCTTTTAAGTGCGCAAAGCCCGCCGGCTTCGCCACATGCAATGACACTAGACTGCGCCCGGGTGGCGCAGGGAATGGATCGTATGAACCCCAAAGACCGGGCGCCCCGTGGCGCCGCCAAACCTGCTGCCGGCGCCCGCAAACCGCGCGCAGCCGCACCGCGTGCCCCCCAGGTGGTGGACGCCGCCGAGGTGAATGAAGCCGTGGACGCCGCTGACACCGCCCTGGAAGCGCAAGGCTATGCCTTCGAAGATGTGGTGTCGGGTGCCCTGGACGCCGACGAAGCACGCGAAGACCTGGCGCCGGCCAAGCGCGTGCTGCAACCGCAGGCCGAATCGCCCAAACTGCACAAGGTGCTGGCCCAGGCCGGCATGGGGTCGCGCCTGGAGATGGAAAAGCTCATCCTGGAAGGCCGCATCTCGGTCAACAACGAGCCGGCCCACGTGGGCCAGCGCGTCCAGTTCGGCGACCAGATCAAGGTCAACGGCAAACCCATCCACTTCCGCATCGAGCCGCCACCGGCCCGTGTGATCGCCTACCACAAGCCCGTGGGCGAAGTGGTGACCCACGACGACCCGCAAAACCGCCCCACGGTGTTCCGCAAGCTGCCCAAGCTGCACGCCGGCAAGTGGCAGTCGGTCGGTCGTCTGGACCTGAACACCGAAGGCCTGCTGCTGCTGACCAACTCCGGTGCCCTGGCCAACAACCTGATGCACCCACGCTTCGGTCTGGAGCGTGAGTACGCGGTGCGCGTGCTGGGCGCCTTGAGCAAGGAAGAAAAGCAGCGACTGCTCGACGGCGTGCAGCTGGAAGACGGCGAAGCCAGCTTCGGCTCCATCGAGGACGGCGGCGGCGAAGGCGCCAACTGCTGGTACCGCGTCACCATCTCGGAAGGCCGCAACCGCGAAGTGCGCCGCATGTTCGAGGCGGTGGGCCACGCCGTCAGCCGCCTGATCCGTATCCGCTACGGCGCCATGATGCTGCCCAAGGGGCTCAAGCGCGGTGCCTGGCTGGAGCTGGACGACAAGGACATCCAGGCCCTGATGCAGGCCGCCGGTGCCGCCATCCCCAAGGCCGCGCCGCGCGAAGGTGCCGGCCTGCGCCGTCCCAGCGCCGACCGCGGTGCAAGCCGCCGCAGCGGCCCGGGTGCCGCGCGTCCGCAGGCGCCACGGCGCTTCCAGGACGGCGGCGGGCCCGAGCGCGACCGTCCGGCACGCTCCGGCGCGCTGTTCGGTGACGAAGGCGCCGCCCGCAGCAGTGCGGCCCGCGCCAAGCGCAGCGCACAGCCGGATCCGCTGAAGACTTCCGCTGGCTATATCGGCCGCGACAGCCTGGAGCGTTACCGCGCCACGCAGAAGAAGGGC
This sequence comes from Comamonas sp. UBA7528, assembly GCF_002479375.1. Classification (NCBI taxonomy): domain Bacteria; kingdom Pseudomonadati; phylum Pseudomonadota; class Betaproteobacteria; order Burkholderiales; family Comamonadaceae; genus Comamonas; species Comamonas sp. UBA7528. Next base: position 387,720 of record NZ_DLMU01000001.1, on the reverse strand, counting down.
TCTGGCGGCGGCCGCCGTGGCGGTAGCCGCTGAGCGGATAGGTCCTGCTTGCCAAGGCTTTGTGCCACCCCGGTAGAATCAAGGGTTTTGCCGGTGTGGCAAAAAACGAACTAAAACCTGATTAGGAAAATCAAATGGCTATCGAACGCACCCTCTCCATCATCAAGCCCGACGCAGTTGCCAAGAACGTGATCGGCCAGATCTACTCGCGTTTCGAAGGCGCTGGCCTGAAGATCGCCGCTGCCAAGCTGGTGCACCTGTCGCGCGCTGATGCCGAGCAGTTCTACGCTGTGCACGCCGCACGTCCTTTCTTCAAGGACCTGGTGGACTTCATGATCTCCGGCCCCGTGATGATCCAAGTGCTGGAAGGCGAAAACGCCATCCTGAAGAACCGCGAACTGATGGGCGCCACCGACCCCAAGAAGGCTGAAGCCGGCACCATCCGCGCTGACTTCGCTGACAGCATCGACGCCAACGCCGTGCACGGCTCCGACGCTGCCGAAACCGCAGCCGTCGAAGTGTCCTTCTTCTTCCCCGGCATGAACGTCTACGCACGTTAATCCCATGACTCCCATGCTGGCCAAGGCTGCTGCTAAGGCGGCACCCCCTGCATGGGAGTGCCGCCCATGCCGTGGTCTGGGCATGCAGATATGACCACCAATCTTCTTGATTTCGACCTCCAGGGGCTGGTTGCTTATTGCGAGCAACTGGGGGAAAAGCGTTTCCGTGCCACGCAATTGTTCCGCTGGATCCACCAGCGTGGCGCGAAGGACTTCAGCCAGATGACGGATCTGGCCAAGTCGCTGCGTGAAAAGCTGCAGCATGAGGCGGAAATCCGCCCGCTGCCGGTGATCACCCAGCACGAATCCCAGGACGGCACCATCAAATGGCTGTTCGATGTGGGGGACGGCAATGCCGTCGAATCCGTATTCATTCCCGAAGACGACCGCGGCACGCTGTGCGTGTCCTCGCAGGCGGGTTGCGCCGTGGGCTGCCGTTTCTGCTCCACGGGCCACCAGGGCTTCAGCCGCAACCTTAGCACGGGCGAAATCCTGGCGCAGCTGTGGTTTGCCGAGCATTTCCTGCGCAAGCACCTGAAGACCGATGAGCGCGTCATCACCAATGTGGTGATGATGGGCATGGGCGAGCCGCTGCAGAACTACAGCGCGCTGGTGCCCGCCCTGCGCACCATGCTGGACGACCATGGCTACGGCCTGTCGCGCCGCCGCGTCACCGTGTCCACCTCCGGCGTGGTGCCGATGATGGACCGCCTGTCCCAGGACTGCGCCGTGGCACTGGCCGTGTCGCTGCATGCGCCCAATGACCCGCTGCGCGACAACCTGGTGCCGCTGAACAAGAAGTACCCGCTGGACGAGCTGCTGCAGGCCTGCCAGCGCTATCTGGAATTTGCCCCGCGCGACTTCATCACCTTCGAGTACTGCATGCTCGACGGGGTCAACGACCAGCCGGAGCATGCCAGGCAGCTGGTGGAGCTGATCCGCAGCTATGGCAACGGCCGTCCCTGGTGCAAGTTGAACCTGATCCCGTTCAACCCGTTCCCGGCCTCCGGCCTGTTACGCTCGAGCAATGAACGGGTGGCAGCCTTTGCCAAGGCACTCAGCGATGCCGGGATTGTGACCACGGTGCGCAAGACGCGCGGTGACGACATCGACGCTGCATGTGGACAATTGGCGGGGGATGTGAAAGACCGCACCCGCGCCGCAGAACGCATGGCCAAGCAGCGCACCATCATGCTCAAGCCGGCGGCAGGTTAGAGAACTCAGAGCGAGCGGCCAGACCACCATTCGACAAGGGACCTCCAGATGTGCTTTCATTCCGGGAATGCCAAGACAGGTTGCCAGCGCAGGGCGATGCGCCCCAGCGGCGCAGCAACTTGGGCATTTGCGGTGGCGCGATGCGCCAGCACATCTTCGGTCCGCATCCTGCAGGCGCTGGAAAGCGTCGCTGCACCCTGCCATGTCCGCACCGGCATGGCATGTGACTTGCAAGCAGTCCCGCCGCACCAGGCCGGGCTGGCGAACGGACCGCAGCCCACCCTGCAACACGCCCTGTACCGCACTGCGCACCGCAGCGGGCAGGCCGGGGTACTCAGGGGTAGCTGCGGCCAGCCTCGGCCCGCAGGTCCTGTGGCCGCAGGTCGGACCAATGAAAAAGCTTACGAGATAGATGCAGGCAATCGCGTGATCGCCTACCATCTGGCAGATTTGCTGTTCGAGCTGCAAAGGGGGGAGCGTGCGCGCTTTCCCTTCTGTCGTTTGAACAATGGCGGGTACGCCAATGCCAAGTCCCTGAGGGAGGGGAGCCGCGTGGAGCGGGCATTGGATGCGACCTTGGCCATGCGACAGCGGGTTCGCCCGCTGCCGCGCCGGTTAGCGGATTCCACAGAATGGCAACGTTATGAGCAAGGGGCTTTCCATGGCTGAGCTCCAGGAAGCAGAAGTGACAGAACAACTCGAATCGCCACCCGCACAACAGACTGCAGGCAGTCTGCTGCGCCAGGCCCGTGAAGCGGCGGGCATGCATGTTTCCTCCTTGGCCGATGTGCTCAAGGTACCCGTGGCCAAGCTGCAGGCGCTGGAAGCCGACGACTGGCAGGCCCTGCCGGATGCGGTGTTCACCCGCTCGGTGGCGCTGAGCATCTGCAAGGCCTTGCAGGTGGATGCGGCACCGGTCATGGCCTTGCTGCCCAAGTCGGCAGCCACACAGAAGTTCACCGCGCCCGGTCCGGGCATCAACGAGCCTTTCCGTGACAAGGCCGTGCGCTCCGTGCACGACACGCCCAACCCGGGCGGTGCCTGGAAGTGGCTGGCCTTGGCCCTGCTGGCAGGTGCCGGCGGCGGGGTGTGGTACTTTGCCCAGAAGCAGGATCTGCGCGATGCGGTGGTCGCTTCGGTGCAGGAACGCTCGGAGCGTGCCATGGGCACGTCACAGTCGGCGCATACCGTGGATGTGGCGCCGCCGGAAGTCCCGGCGGCCGAACCCGTGGCCGCCCAGGAACCGGTGGCTCCGGCCGCCGCCGAAGCGGCCGCGCCTGCGGTGGCAGCCGTCCCGGCGCCCGCAGCAGTGGCGGAAGCCCCGACAGCGCCCGCTGCGTCTGCGGCACCGGCTGCCGTGGCTCCGGCAGCGGCTGCGCCAGTGGAGCCTGTGGCTGCTGCGGCGGCCACTCCCGCGGCTGCTGCGGGCCAGGCAACCTTGCGCATCCAGGCCCGCGCTGCGACCTGGATCCAGGTGCGTGGCGGTGGCAAGGTGCTGGAGCAAAAGACCCTGAATGCGGGCGAATTTTTTGAAACCCAGGCACCCAAGCCGCTGTCGGTGGTGATTGGCCGCGCAGATGCGGCCGAGGTGCAGGTGGGCGGGGCAGCGTTCGATCTGGGGGCCGTGGCCCGCGAGAACGTCGCCCGATTTGAGGTGAAGTAAGAAGTGCAAGACTCGCAAAATTTGCAGCAGACAGGCAGCAGTCCGATCGCGATTGCCAGCCCGCTGCCGCGCAAATCGCGCCAGGCCCGTGTGGTGTGGCGCAACAACGTGGTCACCGTGGGGGGCGATGCGCCCGTGCGCGTGCAGTCCATGACCAACACCGACACCGTGGAGGCCGTGGAGACGGCCATCCAGGTGCGCCAGCTGGCCCAGGCCGGCTCGGAGATGGTGCGCATTACCGTCAACACGCCGGAGGCGGCGGCAGCCGTGCCCTACATCCGCGAGCAGCTCGACCGCATGGGCGAGTATGTGCCGCTGGTGGGTGACTTCCACTACAACGGCCACCGTCTGCTGACCGACTACCCGGCTTGCGCCGAGGCGCTGTCCAAGTACCGCATCAACCCCGGCAATGTGGGCAAGGGCGACAAGAAGGACAAGCAGTTCGGCCAGATGATCGAGATCGCCGCCAAGTACGACAAGGCGGTGCGCATCGGCGTGAACTGGGGCTCGATGGACCAGGAAATCATGGCCGAGCTGATGGACCAGAACTCCCGCCGTGCCCGGCCCTGGGAAACGCGCCAGGTCATGTACGAGGCGCTTATCACCTCGGCCATCAGCTCCGCCGAGCTCGCCCGCAACATCGGCCTGAATCCCGACAACATCATTCTGTCCTGCAAGGTCAGCGGCGTGCAGGACCTGATCTCGGTCTACCGCGAACTGGCACGCCGCTGCGACTACGCGTTGCACCTGGGCCTGACCGAAGCCGGCATGGCCACCAAGGGCACGGTGGCGTCCACGGCGGCGCTGTCGGTGCTGCTGCAGGAAGGCATTGGCGACACCATCCGCGTCTCGCTCACGCCCCTGCCGGGCGAAGCACGCACGCAAGAGGTGGTGGTGGCGTCCGAAATCCTGCAGGCCCTGGGTCTGCGCGTGTTCGTACCCAGCGTCACGGCCTGCCCGGGCTGCGGCCGCACCACCAGCACCACGTTCCAGGAACTGGCCAAACAGATCGACGACTTCCTGCGCGGCGAGATGCCCGTCTGGCGTGCCAAATACCCCGGCGTGGAGGCGATGAAAGTCGCCGTGATGGGCTGCATCGTCAACGGTCCGGGCGAAAGCAAGCATGCCGACATCGGCATCAGCCTGCCGGGCAATGGCGAAGCGCCTGCGGCACCCGTGTTCATCGATGGTGAAAAGGCCTTGACACTGCGCGGCGAGCACATTGCCCAGGAGTTCCAGGCCCTGGTGCAATCCTATGTGGAGCGCCGCTACGGCCAGCCCGGATGAGCGTGCTGGCACAATCGCCTGGAAAAACCATAGCTGCCTGTGCTTGTGCACCATGAATTTCGGGTTTGTTTCAGCCTGAAATTCATGTTGTCAGTGCAGAAGTTGCTCCTGAAATTGTGAGCGCACATCCGAATTGTTGAAGAGATCGTTGAAGTGGCAAAGACCGAAAAACTGAGCGCCGTCAAAGGCATGAACGACATCCTTCCCGGCGAATCCGAACGCTGGGAATGGCTGGAAGCGCAGGTGCGCGATCTGATGGGGCGCTTTGCCTATCGCAATGTGCGCACCCCCATCGTCGAACACACGCAGCTGTTTGTGCGCGGCATCGGTGAGGTCACGGACATCGTCGAAAAGGAGATGTACTCCTTTGAAGACAAGCTCAACGGCGAACGCCTGACCCTGCGCCCCGAAGGCACGGCCAGCCTGGTGCGTGCCACCATCGAAAACAATCTGCTGTACGACGGCGGCAAGCGCATGTGGTACATCGGCCCCATGTTCCGCCACGAACGCCCCCAGCGCGGCCGCTACCGCCAGTTCCACCAGATCGGTGCCGAAGCCCTGGGCTTTGCCGGTCCCGATGTGGATGCAGAACTGATCCTGCTGGCCGTGTCGCTGTGGAAGCGCCTGGGCCTGACGCAGTGGCGCCTGGAAATCAACAGCCTGGGCCAGCCCGAAGAGCGCAAGGCCCACCGCGAGGCGCTGATTGCCTACCTGGAGCAGCACACCGAGGTCATGGACGAAGAGGCCAAGCGCCGCATGTACAGCAACCCGCTGCGTGTGCTGGACACCAAGAACCCGGCGATGCAGGAGATGGTCAACGCAGCGCCCAAGCTGCTGGACTACTTGGGCGAAGCCTCGCTGGCCCACTTCGACGGCCTGAAGGCCATTCTGGACGCCAACGGCGTGCCCTGGACGGTCAACCCGCGTCTGGTGCGCGGCCTGGATTACTACAACCTCAGCGTGTTCGAGTTCGTGACCGATCTGCTGGGCTCGCAAGGCACCATCTGCGCCGGTGGCCGCTACGACTACCTGATCGAGCAGGTGGGCGGCAAGCCGGCACCCGCCGTGGGCTGGGCGTTGGGGGTGGAGCGCGTGCTGGAGCTGGTCAAGGAGCTGGGCACCGACATCCCCGCACCGCAGCTGGACGTCTACGCCATCGTGCCCGACGCCGCCGCCATGCCCGTGGTGCTGCGCACCTTGCAGCAGCTGCGCGAAGCCGGTGTGCGTGCACAGATGCACACCGCAGGTGTTGAGGGCATGGGCTCGATGAAGTCGCAGTTCAAGAAGGCCGATGCCTCGGGCGCGCGCCATGCGCTGATCTTCGGCGGTGATGAACTGGCGCAGGGCCAGGTCACCGTCAAATCCCTGCGCGACGGCGAAGGCCGCCAGCAGCTGCAAGCCCTGGCCGAAGTGGCCCAATGGGCTGCCACCCTACAATCGAACGCTTAACCTGATTGCAGACACACGCTATGGCAACGCATCTCGACCTCGAAGAACAAGAACAGATCGACCAGCTCAAGCATTTCTGGAGCCGTTGGGGTACGCCCATCACCGGCGTGCTGGTGGTGGCTTTCGGCGGTTTCGCCGCCTGGAATGGCTGGCAGTACTGGCAGCAGCGCCAGTCCGTGCAGGCGGCGGCCCTGGCCGACGCCGTGCAGGTGGCCATCGAATCCAAGGACGACGGCCGCGTGGCCCAGAGCCTCAAGGACATCCAGGAAAAATACGCCAGCACCCAGCAAGCCGGACTGGCTGCACTGGCTGCCGCCAAGGCCCAGGCCGATGCCGGCAAGCTCGATGACGCCAAGGCCACGCTGACCTGGGCCAGTGAGAAGGCCGGAGACGACGGTCACAAGGCCGTCGCCCGCCTGCGCCTGGCTGCGGTGCTGATGCAGCAAAAAGACCTGGACGGCGCCAGCAAGGTGCTGGCCGGCAGCTTCCCGGCGGAATTCGCCGGCGTGCAGGCCGATCGCCAGGGCGATCTGCTGCAGCTGCAGGGCAAGGCCGAAGAGGCCGTGCAGGCCTACGAACGTGCCTACAAGGCGCTGGATCCACAGAACGAATACCGCCGCCTGGTGGAATTCAAGCTCAACGCACTGGGCGTACAACCCCAAACCATGGCTGCCGCTGGCGGCACGGAGACTGCAAAGTGAAGATTCGGGCACATCGCGCAGAGGGCGCAGCAACATGGATGACCGTCGGCCGCTGGGCAGCCAGCGCCGCACTTGTGACCGCCCTGGGCGGATGTGCCTGGTTCGGCACCAGCAAGCCCAAGCCGCAGGATCTGGGTCCGAACGTGGTCAAGCTGGACATCCGCCAGGCCTGGACGGCCCGCGTGGGCGCCATCAAGGACGTGAGCCTGAGCACCCACGTGCTGGGTGACGCCGTCTATCTGGCGGCTGCCGACGGCACGGTGGTGGCGCTCAATGCCCGCAACGGCCAGGATCTGTGGCGCACCTCGGTGGGCAAGCCCTTGTCCAGCGGCGTGGGCAGCGACGGCGTGACCACGGCCGTGGTGACCAAATCCAACGAACTCATCGGCATCATCGACGGCAAGCAGGCGTGGAGCAAGCGCCTGGAGGCCGGTGCCTACACCGCACCGCTGGTGGCTGGTGCCCGGGTGTTCCTGGTGACGGCAGACCGCACCGTGGCGGCCTATGACGCCCGCACCGGCCAGGCCCTGTGGTCGCAGCCGCGCACCGGCGAGCCGCTGGTGCTGCGCCAGCCAGGCGTGCTGCAGGCGGTGGGCAACACCCTGGTGACGGGCATGGCCGGTCGCCTGGTGGCACTGCAGCCCGACAACGGCGCCGTGTTGTGGGAGGCCCCGCTGGCCAGCCCGCGCGGCACCAACGACGTGGAGCGACTGGTGGATCTGGTCGGTCCCACGTTCACACAAGGCAATGTGGTGTGCGCACGCGCCTTCCAGGCCAGTGTGGGTTGCGTGGACGCCGCCCGTGGCCAGGTGCTGTGGACGCAAACTGCCAGAGGCTCTGTGGGTGTTGGCGGCGATGCAGAATTGCTGGCAGGCACGGAAAGCAACGGGGTGGTGCAGGCGTGGGACCGGGCCGACGGCAAGAAGCTGTGGTCGGTGGAACGCTTCCAGCACCGCCGCCTGACGGCACCGTTGCTGCTGGGCCGCTCCGTCATCATGGGTGACGATGCGGGCCTGGTGCACGTACTCTCCAAGCAGGATGGTTCGCACCTGAACCGCCTGCAGACAGATGGATCCGGCATGGCAGCCGCACCCGTGGTTGCAGCCGATACGCTGGTGGTCGTGACACGCAATGGTGGCGTGTACGGCTTCCGGCCGGAATGAGATTTTCTTCGGAATGAAGCCAGTAATTGCCCTCGTAGGGCGGCCCAATGTGGGCAAATCGACCTTGTTTAACCGCATGACCAAGTCGCGGGATGCGATCGTGGCCGACTTCGCCGGCCTGACGCGTGACCGCCACTATGGCCAAGGCAAGCAGGGCAAGCACGAATACATCGTGATCGACACCGGTGGTTTCGAGCCCGATGCATCCAAGGGCATCTTCAAGGAGATGGCCAAGCAGACCCGCCAGGCCGTGGCGGAAGCCGATGTGGTGCTGTTCATCGTGGACGCCCGCGCCGGCCTGTCGGCCCAGGACCATGAAATCGGCAACTACCTGCGCCGCCTGGGCAAGCCCGCGCTGCTGGTGGCCAACAAGGCCGAAGGCATGCGCGAAGGCGCACAGCTGACCGAATTCTATGAATTGGGTCTGGGCGACGTGGTGGCCGTTTCGGCCGCCCATGGCCAGGGTGTGCGCAGTCTGGTGGAGCAGGCACTGGGTCAGCTGAACCTGCCCGAGCCCGAAGAGGAAACGCTGGACGATGTGGAGAAAGCCCCCATCCGTCTGGCCGTGGCGGGCCGCCCCAATGTCGGCAAGTCCACGCTGATCAATGCCTGGCTGGGTGAAGAGCGCCTGGTGGCGTTCGACATGCCGGGCACCACGCGCGACGCCATCTCGGTGCCGTTCGAGCGCAATGGCCAGAAGTTCGAGCTGATCGATACCGCCGGCCTGCGCCGCAAGGGCAAGGTGTTCGAGGCCATCGAGAAGTTCTCGGTGGTCAAGACGCTGCAGGCCATCGAAGGCGCCAACGTGGTGCTGCTGCTGATCGACGCCACACAGGGCGTGACCGACCAGGACGCCCACATCGCCGGCTATGTGCTGGAGAGCGGCCGCGCCGTGGTGGTGGCGGTCAACAAATGGGATGCGGTGGATGACTACCAGCGCCAGATGTTGGAGCGTTCGATCGAAACGCGTCTGTCGTTCCTGAAGTTTGCGCCGCTGCACACCATCTCGGCACAGAAGCGCCAGGGCCTGGGCCCGCTGTGGGCGTCGCTGGTGCAGGCACACAAGTCGGCCACCTGCAAGATGCCGACGCCGGTGCTCACGCGCCTGCTGCTCGAAGCGATCCAGTACCAGACGCCCAAGAAGGTGGGTTCCTACCGTCCCAAGATGCGCTATGCCCACCAAGGTGGCATGAATCCGCCGCTGATCGTGATCCACGGCAACTCGCTGGAGCATGTGACGGAAGCGTACAAGCGCTTTCTGGAAGGGCGGTTCCGCAAGGAGTTCAATCTGGTCGGAACCCCCTTGCGCATCGAGATGAAGACCTCCCACAATCCCTACTCGGATTGAGGCAGGAATAGTCAGTCCACAGCCCGGTCCCAGCCATGCGCAAGGCTGGAATACCAGGGCTGTGTTAAGGTGTACGTTTACAACAACATTTCCGAACACGGAGAATATCGTGAGCAACAAAGGCCAACTTCTGCAAGATCCTTTCCTGAACGCACTGCGCCGTGAACACGTGCCGGTGTCGATTTACCTGGTCAACGGCATCAAGCTGCAAGGTCAGATCGAATCGTTCGACCAGTACGTGGTGCTGCTGCGCAACACGGTCACCCAAATGGTTTACAAGCACGCCATCTCCACCATCGTCCCCGGCCGTGCCGTGAATTTCTCGACGGCCGATACCAGCGAAGCCCCTGCCGCTTGATTAGGTTTTTCATGTTTCCCTCCCTGTGCCAGCCACAGGGTGGGGGTGTGATGTCGGTGCTGCGGAGGGTCCATGACTGATACTTCGCGCTCTGCCACGGCATCCGCCCCAGTGGTTCTGGTGGGTGTGGACTTCGGTCTGCCCCATTTCGACCAAGAGCTGGAAGAGTTGGGCTTGCTGGCACAGACTGCCGGCCTGAACCCTGTTGCGCGCATCACCTGCAAGCGCAAAGTGCCCGACGCGGCACTGTTTGTCGGCAGCGGCAAGGCGGACGAGATCCGCATGCTGGCCCAGATGCACGGCGCCAAAGAAGTCCTGTTCGACCAGGCGCTCAGCCCTGCGCAGCAGCGCAACCTCGAGCGTGCGTTGGAAATGCCGGTCAACGACCGCACGCTGCTGATCCTCGAAATCTTTGCCCAACGCGCCCGCAGCCACGAAGGCAAGCTGCAGGTCGAGCTGGCGCGTCTGCAGTACGTCGCCACCCGCCTGGTGCGGCGCTGGACCCACTTGGAACGCCAGGCCGGCGGTATCGGCGGCCGTGGCGGCCCCGGTGAAAAGCAGATCGAGCTGGACCGCCGCATGATTGCCGACGCCATCAAGCGCACCAAGGAACGTCTGCAGAAGGTCAAGAAGCAGCGTGCCACGCAGCGGCGCCAGCGTGAGCGCCGGGATGTGTTCAACATCTCGCTGGTGGGCTATACCAATGCCGGCAAATCCACGCTGTTCAACGCCCTGGTCAAGGCCCGCGCCTATGCGGCCGATCAGCTGTTTGCCACGCTGGACACCACCACACGCCAGTTGTATCTGACGGAAGCGGGGGCTTCGGTCTCTCTGTCTGATACCGTGGGCTTTATCCGTGACCTGCCCCACGGTCTGGTGGATGCCTTCCAGGCCACGCTGCAGGAAGCGGTGGACGCCGATCTGCTGCTGCACGTGGTGGATGCATCCAATGCAACCTTTCCGGAGCAAATGGATCAAGTGCACAAGGTGTTGGCGGAAATCGGTGCCCAGGACATTCCCCAGGTGCTGGTGTTCAACAAGCTGGATGCCCTGGAACCCGGGCAGCGTCCGGCGGTGTTGCAGGACAGCTACGAGGTGGACGGGGTGGCCGTACCGCGGGTGTTTGTCAGTGCCCGGTCGGGTGAGGGCTTGCCTGCGTTGCGCCAGTTGCTGGCCGACATTCTGCTGGCACGCCAGGAAGGGGCTGCAGATATGACCCCAGATGACGACGCCAATTTGTAAACGGCTGGCTGACAGGATTGGGCACAATGTTGCGCAACTGTGTCTTTTTCAAAAATTGAGACTTTTCGCATGAATTTCTTGAATCGCGCCCCACGGTGGGCGGTGTTGCCGGAACGACTGCGGGGCATGTTCAATCTGAACGATCCCCGCTGGGGGCGTGGAGGGGAGGACCGTCCCGAAGACGCCAACAACCCGCGTCCGGAGCAGGACCGTCCCACACCGCCTCCACAACCGCCCCGGGGTCGCGACGGTTCCAATGCCTCGCAGCCACCGGATCTGGACGAGATCTGGAAAGATTTCAACCGCAAGCTCTCGGGCCTGTTCGGCGGCAAGCCGCCATCGGGTGGCAACACCGGTGGCCGCAGTGGCGGCACCCCGCCGGACATGCGCAATGCCGGCATGGGCGTGGGCCTGATCGCTGGCGTGGCCGTGCTGATCTGGCTGGGAACGGGTTTCTTCATCGTCCAGGAAGGCCAGCAGGCCGTCATCACCCAGTTCGGCAAATACCATTCCACCGTGGGAGCCGGTTTCAACTGGCGCCTGCCGTACCCGCTGCAGAACCACGAGCTGGTGTATGTGTCGCAGATCCGCTCGGCCGATGTGGGGCGTGACAACATCATCAAGAGCACGGGCCTGCGCGAGTCGGCCATGCTGACCGAAGACGAGAACATCGTCGAAATCAAGTTCGCCGTGCAGTACCGCCTGAGCGATGCGCGTGCCTGGCTGTTCGAGAGCAAGAACCCGGCAGAAGCCGTGGTGCAGGCGGCCGAAACAGCGGTGCGCGAAGTGGTGGGCAAGATGCGCATGGACTCCGCGCTGGCAGAAGAGCGCGACCAGATCGCCCCGCGGGTGCGCGAGCTGATGCAGACCATTCTGGACCGCTACAAGGTGGGCGTGGAAGTGGTGGGCATCAACATGCAACAGGGCGGCGTGCGTCCGCCCGAGCAGGTGCAGGCCGCGTTTGACGACGTGCTCAAGGCTGGTCAGGAGCGCGAGCGCGCCAAGAACGAAGCCCAGGCCTATGCCAATGACGTGATTCCGCGTGCCGGTGGTACCGCCTCGCGCCTGAAGGAGGAAGCGGAAGCCTACAAGGCCCGTCTGACCGCCCAGGCACAAGGTGATGCACAGCGCTTCAGCTCGCTGCTGACGGAATACAAGAAAGAGCCGCAGGTCACGCGTGACCGTCTCTACACCGAGACCATGCAGCAGGTCTACAGCAACGTGACCAAGGTCATGGTGGATTCCCGCCAGGGTTCCAACCTGCTGTACCTGCCGCTGGACAAGATCATGCAGAGCGTTTCGCAGCAGTCGAATGCCGCGGCCGGCACCGAAGCTGCTTCCGGCAACGCCGCCGCAGCGCCGGCCGCCGTGCCCCAGGTCCATACCATCGATCCCCGTGCCCGCGATGCCAATCGCTCGCGCGAGCGAGATTCCCGCTAAGAGGAGTAATACGTGAACCGCGTTGGATTTTTTGTTTCCTCTTTGCTCGTCGTGGTGGCGTTGCTCAGTTCCATGCTCTTTGTCGTGGACCAGCGCCAGTTCGGTGTGGTCTACGCCCTGGGTCAGATCAAGGAAGTGATCACCGAGCCTGGTCTCAACTGGAAGATGCCGCCCCCGTTCCAGAACGTGCGCTACATCGACAAGCGTCTGCTGACGCTCGACAGCACGGACACCGAGCCCGTGCTGACGGCCGAAAAGCAGCGTGTAGTGATCGACTGGTATGTGCGCTGGCGCATCTCCAACCCATCGGAGTACATCCGCAACGTGGGTCTGGATGAATCTGCCGGTGCCATGCAGCTCAACCGCGTGGTGCGCAATGCCTTCCAGGAAGAAATCAACCGCCGCACCGTGCGCGAGTTGCTGTCTTCCAAGCGCGAAGCGCTGATGGCCGATGTGAAGCGTGAAGTGGCGGAGTCCGTCAGCGGTGCCAAGCCCTGGGGCGTGGACATCGTGGACGTGCGCATCACCCGTGTGGATTACGCCGAAACCATCACCGAATCGGTCTACCGCCGCATGGAGGCCGAGCGCAAGCGCGTGGCCAACGAGCTGCGCTCCACCGGCGGTGCCGAAGGCGAAAAGATCCGTGCCGAGGCCGACCGCCAGCGCGACATCACCATCGCCAATGCCTACCGCGATGCCCAGATCATCAAGGGCCAGGGCGATGCCGAAGCCGCGCGCGTCTACGGCGAGGCCTTTGGCCGCGATCCGCAGTTCGCACAGTTCTACCGCAGCCTGGAAGCCTACAAGGCCAGCTTCAACAAGAAGAGCGATGTGGTGGTGGTCGATCCATCGTCCACCGACTTCTTCAAGGCCATGCGCAGCAGCGGCGGCAGCTCCGCACGCTGACATTGCGCCAACCACCGCCACGCCATCCCATGGAGTTCTGGAACCACCTGGGCATGGCGCTGGCGCTGGTGCTGGTCATCGAGGGCTTAGGCCCTTTTCTTTTTCCTGGCGCCTGGCGCCGGGCGTTCTCCCAGATGCTGGCCCTGCGTGAAGGCCAGCTGCGTTTCATCGGTCTGCTGGGTATCGCAGTTGGCCTACTGGTGCTGCTGCTGTTGCAATAACGTGCGTACGGGCTGGGCCTTGCGGCGGCCGGTTTTGGGTGCGCGCAGTGATAGCCGGTAGAATCACGTTTTTAACAGCCTCTCCCTTTTTCCATGTCTGCTTGGGTCCTGCCGGATCACATCGCCGATGTTTTGCCTTCCGAGGCACGGCACATCGAGGAATTGCGTCGAGGACTGCTCGATACCGCCCGCAGCTACGGGTACGAGCTGGTCATGCCACCGTTGCTGGAGTACCTGGAGTCTCTGCTGACGGGTTCTGGCGAAGCGCTCCATCTCCAAACCTTCACACTGGTGGACCAGCTGTCCGGTCGCACGCTGGGCTTGCGTGCCGACATGACGCAGCAGGTCGCGCGCATCGATGCCCACTTGCTCAACCGCGACGGCGTCGCGCGCCTGTGCTATTGCGGCCCGGTGCTGCACACCACGCCCGACCGTCCCCGCGCCACCCGCGAGCCGCTGCAGTTCGGTGCTGAAATCTATGGCCATGCCGGCCCGGAAGCCGATCTGGAAGCGCTGCAGCTGGCCCTGGCCTGCCTGAAGGGCGCCCAGGTCAGTGACTACAGCGTGGACCTGGCCGATGTGCGCATCGTGCGCAGTCTGCTGGCGGGCGTGATGGTCGACACCAGCGTGCTGCAGCGCGTGCACTCGGCGCTGGCCGCCAAGGACGCCACTGGCCTGGCCGAGCTGACCCGGAATTTTCCCCAGGCTTCGCGTGAGGGCCTGCAAGCCCTGCTGCAGCTGTACGGAGACGTGCGGGTGCTGGACGAGGCCGAAAAGGCGCTGGCCCGCGTGCCCGGTGCCCAGCATGTGATCGCCCACCTGAAGTGGTTTGCCGCCCAGCTGCCTTCCGATGTGAAGGTGACGGTGGACCTGGCCGACCTGCGCGGCTACGCCTACTACAGCGGTACCCGCTATGCGGTGTATGCCCCGGGCGCCAGCGATGCGCTGGTGCGTGGCGGCCGCTATGACGAAGTGGGCGCAGTGTACGGCCGCAACCGGCCTGCCGCCGGCTTCTCGCTGGACATCAAGCAGCTGGTGGCGGTGGTGCCTGCGCGGCCGCTCAAGGCGGCGGTGCGTGCGCCCTGGGGGGCCAGCGATGCCAGTTTGGCGCAGGCGATTGCCGCACTGCGCGCCCAAGGGGAAACCGTGGTCTGCGTGCTGCCTGGGCACGAGAGCGAGGTTGATGAATTCCACTGCGATCGGGAGCTTGTGCTGCGTGCCGGGCAATGGGTCGTACAAGCCTTCTGAGGCATTTTTCCATTTCAACGGATTTAGACATGAAAGCAAGCAAAGGTCGCAACGTCGTCGTAGTCGGCACCCAGTGGGGTGACGAAGGCAAGGGCAAGCTGGTCGATTGGCTGACCGAAAGTGCCCAAGGCGTGGTCCGCTTCCAAGGTGGTCACAACGCCGGCCACACCCTGGTGATCAACGGCAAGAAGACAGCGCTGCACCTGATTCCCAGCGGCATCATGCGCCCCGGCGTGAAGTGCTACATCGGCAACGGTGTGGTGCTGTCGGTCGGCAAGCTGTTTGAAGAAATCGAAGGCCTGGAAAAGGCCGGCGTGCAGGTGCGTGACCGCCTGCGCGTGTCCGAAGCCTGCCCGCTGATCCTGCCTTTCCACCAGGCACTGGACGTGGCCCGTGAAGCGGCCCGCGAACAAGGCGGTGTGCAGAAGATCGGCACCACGGGCAAGGGCATCGGCCCCTCGTACGAAGACAAGATCGCCCGCCGTGCCCTGCGTGTGCAGGACCTCAAGCACCCCGAGCGTTTCGCCACCAAGCTGCGCGAGCTGCTGAACCTGCACAACCACATCCTGGTGAACGTGCTGGGTTCCAAGAACTTCGACTTCGGCGCTGCCCTGGCACCGTACATGAAGGACGGCGAAGTGCAGTTTGACGCGGTCTACAGCGAAGCCATGCGCCACGCCGAACTGCTCAAGCCCATGATTGCCGACGTGTCGCGCGAGCTGAATGCCGTGCACGCAGACGGCGGCAACCTGCTGTTCGAAGGCGCCCAAGGCACGCTGCTGGACGTGGACCACGGCACCTACCCCTATGTGACTTCGTCCAACTGCGTGGCAGGCAATGCATCCGCTGGCGCCGGTGTCGGCCCGGGCATGCTGCACTACATCCTGGGCATCACCAAGGCGTACTGCACCCGCGTCGGTGGCGGTCCTTTCCCCACCGAACTGGAATGGCGCAAGGAAGGTACTCCCGGCTACGTGATGTCCACCGTGGGCGCCGAGATGGGGGTGACCACCGGTCGCTACCGCCGCTGCGGCTGGTTCGATGCCGCGCTGCTCAAGCGCTCGGCCCAGATCAACGGTCTGTCCGGTCTGTGCATCACCAAGCTGGACGTGCTGGACGGCATCGAAGAGCTGCAACTGTGTGTGGGCTACGAGCTGGACGGTGAAAAGATCGACCTGCTGCCCCTGGGTGCGGACGACATCGAGCGCTGCACGCCCATCTACGAATCCATCCCCGGCTGGACCGACTCCACCGTGGGTGTGACCGAATACGACAAGCTGCCGGTGAATGCCCGCCGCTATCTGGACCGTATTGCCGAAGTGACGGGCGTGCCCATCGCCATGGTGTCGACCAGCCCCGACCGCGATCACACCATCCTGATGCACAACCCCTACAGCGCTGCCTGAGCGGTGTGCACCAGCCAACCACCCCACACGCGAGAGACCGGAGCCAACCTATGTTGACTGAAGACGGAAAGCACCTGTACGTCAGCTATGACGAATACCACGGCCTGATCGAAAAGCTGGCCATCAAGATCCACCAGTCGGACTGGCAGTTCGACACCATCCTGTGCCTGGCACGCGGTGGTCTGCGTCCCGGTGACATCCTGAGCCGCATTTTCGACAAGCCCCTGGCCATCATGTCCACCAGCTCCTACCGCGCCGAAGCCGGCACGGTGCGCGGCCACCTGGACATCGGCCGCTTCATCGCCACCCCCAAGGGTGAGATCGCCGGCCGCGTGCTGCTGGTCGACGACCTGGCCGACTCCGGCGTGACGCTGAACGCCGTGGTCAAGATGCTCAAGGAAAACTACCAGCCCATCACCGAGCTGCGTACCGCCGTGATCTGGACCAAGGGCGTGTCCACCTTCCAGGCCGACTACTCGGTGGAAGACCTGCCGACCAACCCCTGGATCCACCAGCCTTTCGAAGGCTACGACAACCTGTCGCCCGAGAAGCTGCTGGAAAAGTGGAAGGTCTGAGCTCCGGCTCGGCTCCGGTCTGAAGGCCGGTGCATTCCACCCCCGCACAAGGCCCCGCAAGGGGCCTTTTTGCATGGCGTCTGCGGGGCCTTGGGGTCTGGGCAGTGCCATGGCCTGGCTATCGGTGCGCAACCTCCGATTGCAGGCTGCGTATATCAAAAAGTGAGCGCCTTAGACAGGTGTAATGGTGATCTAAGCCAATAATTTATTTGAAGTCGCCATAGGCTAGGTGTTGAGTGCTCATAAAAATATAGCTATCTGCGCTGATGGCTGTATGCCCCAGGATCGATTGGAGGGAGTGGTCGCTGCGCCTGCAGCACAGGCGCCGCGTCGGATATGGCCCCGGGCCGGTGTCGCAAAAATGCGTGATGTCCCCCATCGGCACTACACTGCCATTGCAAGCCTCTGCGGCAGGCATACACTGCGGGCTCATTTTTGAAAGTGGTGTCCCTGTGGCGGTTTCCCGTTCCAAGCGCCAGAGCCTGATGTGGCTGCTGGGTTCGCTCTCTACACCGGCCATGGCTGGAGTCTTCTCCAACCTGTTCGGCGCGTCTGAACCCGCCAAGGTGTCCGCAGGTTCGACGGCATCCGGCGCGGCGGCACACCCCGCCCCTGTGGCTGCTGCTGCAGCGGCCGCACCGGCTGCCGGTGGCAAGCCGCCCCCTGTGTTCGTGCTCAATTCGCTGGACGCCACCATCAGCGTGGTCGACCCCGCCACCTGGACCGAAACCGCGCGCCTGCCCACCGGCAAGGAGCCGCACCACCTGTACCTGACGCCGGACGAGAAGTCCATCATCGTGGCCAATGCCACGGGCGATACCTTGACCTTTGTCGACCCGCGCACGGCCGCCATCCAGCGCACGGTGCGCGACATCGTCGACCCCTACCACCTGCGGTTCTCGCCGGACATGAAGTGGTTCATCACCGCCGCCAATCGCCTGAACCACGTGGACATCTACCGCTGGGACGGTAGCAACCCGCAGCTGGTGCAGCGCATTCCCACGGGCAAGACGCCCAGCCACCTGTGGATCGATGCCAAGAGCACCACGATCTACTCCACCATGCAGGACAGCGATGAGCTGGTCGCCATCGACCTGCACACGCAAAAGCTGCTGTGGCGCGTGCCCACGGGCTCCATGCCGGCCGATCTGTACGGCAGCCCGGACGGCAAGTTCATCTTCATCGGCCTGACCGGCAGCGATGGCGTGGAGGTGTTCGGCATCAACCCCGCCGCCACGGCCACGCCGGCCAAGCGCGTGGGGCAGATCCCCACGGCCAAGGGCGCACACGCCTTCCGCGCGCTGGGCGACGGCCGCCACCTGCTGGTGAGCAACCGCGTGGCCAACACCATCAGCAAGATCGACATGACCACCCACACCGTGGTGGACAACTACCCCGCACCGGGCGGTCCGGACTGCATGGACGTGACGGCCGACCTCCGCTACATCTACCTGTCCTCGCGCTGGGCGCGCAAGCTCAGTGTGATCGACATGGTGGAAAAAAAGGTGATCCGCCAGGTCAATGTGGGCAAGTCGCCCCACGGCGTGTGGACCCTGGCCCACTCGCCGCGCTGAACACCGCCAGACCGCGAGGAGGGTGCATGGCCGCCTATCTGCCTGCCGCACGCAGGACCGCCGGGGTGTTGGTTGGGTTGTACATGGGTGCTGTCAGTGGCGGCACCCATGGCAGCAGCCAGATCGCCCCGCAAGACTGTGACAAACCGGTCTATCTGACCTTCGACACCGGCCACATGGGCGTGGCCGATCTGGTGGCCGACGTGCTGCGCCGCCACCAGGTCCGCGTCACCTTCTTTGCCGCCAACGAGACCACGCAGCAGGGTGACGGCAGCCTGGGCACGCACTGGGCGCCGTGGTGGAAGGCGCGCGCCCAGGAAGGGCACCGCTTTGCCAGCCACACCTGGGACCACACCTACTGGCGTGGCGACCTGGGCACGGCGGCGGACCGCTCCTTCCGTGTGCGGCCTTCGCAGGGGGCACGCAAGGACCAGACCTTCACGCTCAGCGCCGCGCAGTACTGTGCCGAGATCCGCAAGTCCAGCGACTGGCTGCGCCAGACCACCGGCCAGGCACCGCTGCCGCTGTGGCGTGCCCCCGGTGGCAAGACCTCGCCGCAGCTGCTGCAGGCGGCCGAGGCCTGCGGCTTCAAGCATGCCGGCTGGTCGCCGGCCGGCTTTCTGGGGGATGAGCTGTCCAGCGAGAAGTTCAGCAACGCCGCCTTGCTGCAGCAGGCGCTGGCGCGCATCCGTCCGGGCGATGTGCTGCTGGCCCACCTGGGCATCTGGTCACGCAAGGATCCGTGGGCGCCTGCGGTGCTGGAGCCACTGATCACCGGCCTGCAGGCCAAGGGCTTTTGCTTTCGCACGCTGGACCAGCACCCCGACTACCGTGCCTGGGTGCAGGGGTCACACCGCCGCGGCGGCGGCTGCGCGCCAGCCGTAGGACTACAGTGCGGACAGCAGGATCCGCCGCAATGAGGGAAGAACATGGTGTGGGAGACATTGTCCCAATGGTTTGGCCAGGCCCAGCAAGGCCTGTACGAAGGCGTGGTGCAGCCGGTGCTGTATTACGCCGGCATGGCCAGCCTGATGGAAGACGCCTTTGAGGCCTCCGGCTGGCTGCTGGTGGGACTGCTGCAACTGCTGGTGCTGGTGCTGGTGATCGCCCCGCTGCAGCGCTGGCGCCCGGTCGAGGCGGTGACCGACCGCCGCGCCATCCGTGTGGACATGCTCTACACCCTGGTACACCGGCTGGGCCTGTTCCGGGTGGCGCTGTTCTTTTCCACCGAGCCGCTGTGGAATGACCTGTTCGGCCAGCTGCATGTCTGGGGTCTGCCCACCTTTCAGCTCGAAGGCCTGTGGCCGGGCGTGACGGACAAGGCCTGGATCAGCTTCATCCTCTACCTGCTGGTGTTCGACCTGCTGGACTACTGGATCCACCGCGGCCAGCACAGCTGGGGCTGGTGGTGGAAGCTGCATGCGCTGCACCATTCGCAGCGGCAGATGACCATGTGGAGCGACAACCGCAACCACCTGCTGGACGATGTGGTCCGCGACAGCATCATCGTGCTGGTGGCCCAGCTGATCGGGGTGCAGCCGTCGCAGTTCGTGCTGCTGGTGGCGCTGACGCAGCTGAGCGAAAGCTTCCAGCACGCCAATCTGCGCGTCTGGTTCGGCACAGTGGGCGAGCGCCTGTGGGTCAGCCCGCGTTTTCACCGCCGCCACCACACCATCGGCATCGGCCATGAAATGCGGGCCCCGGTGCGCAACCAGAAGGCCCATGGCAACAACTTTGGCGTGCTGCTGCCCTGGTGGGACATGCTGTGGGGCACGGCCAACTTCGAGCTGCGCTGGGACCCCACCGGCGTGCGCGACCAGGTGCAGCCCAATGCCCAGGGCCAGCTGCGCGATTACGGCCAGGGTTTCTGGTCCCAGCAGTGGAAGGGCCTGCTGCGGCTGGTGAACCGCGCCTGAGCGGGCAGGGGGCAGGGCGCCCGGGCATGCACAGCGGCAAAGTGGCCGCTGTCCTATGGCATTGTGCGCACAGGCCGCTATGCTGCGGGGCATGAACCTGCTGTTAGCCTCATTTGTCCGCGCGCTGGGCAATTGCCTGCACCGCAAGGTGATTGCCTGGTCGCTGTTCCCGCTGCTGTTGATGGCGCTGCTGGCCGCGCTGCTGTCCTGGCTGTTCTGGCAGCCGGCGCTGCACTGGACGGTGCAGACACTTGAAGGCGTGGGCTGGCTGGGCGCGGTGTGGCACTGGATGCAGGAGCGCGGCCTGAGCTGGGGTGTCGAGGTGCTGGGTTCCGTGCTGCTGGTGCTGGCGGCCACGGGGCTGCTGGTGGTGCTGGTGCTGATGCTGGTGTCCCTGTTCATGACGCCCACGCTGGTGGAATGGGTGGCCGAGCGGCGCTTTCCCTTGCTGGAGCGCAAGCAGGGCGGTCACTGGTGGCAGGCACTGGCCTGGGCCCTGGGCTCCACGCTGATTGCCCTGGTGGTGCTGGTGCTGTCCATCCCGCTGTGGTTCATTCCCCCTTTGGTGCTGGTGGTGCCGCCGCTGGTGTGGGGCTGGCTCACCTACCGCGTGATGGCCTTCGATGCCCTGGCCGAACACGCCAGCCAGGCCGAGCGCCAGGCGGTGCTTACGCGCTTTCGCATGCCGCTGCTGGGCATGGGCGTGGTCTGCGGGGTGATGGGGGCTGCGCCCAGCGTGGTCTGGGCCTCGGGCGTGGTGTTCGTGGCGCTGTTCTGGCTGCTGGTGCCGCTGGCCATCTGGATCTACGCGCTGGTGTTCGCGCTGTCGTCGCTGTGGTTTGCCCATTTCTGCCTGGCGGCACTGGAACAGCTGCGGCGCGAGGCCGTCACCCAGGGGGCGGCACCGGACGCGGTGCGCGTGCCCTGAGCTGCGCTGGGCAGGGGTGCACCAGGATGGCAGCACAATGGCGTGCGAAACCGGTGCAAGCCTTCGCTACAGCCCTGGGCGCGGCTACACTGACGGCCTGCGATGCGGAGCATGTGGTTGAGCCAAGGCACTATTTAGGTGCTAAATTGCACCAAAATAGTGCAATCAAAAGTTCGACAGGCGTACTCTGCTTTTTTGCACCAACTCGGTGATTATCGAGGGGTGCATGGCAGTGGTTTTCGGTGTGCGGCGCCACTGCACCCAGGGAAGACAGTCCAACTGCGGCCCTGGCACGCATTCTGCTTTGCATCCCCCGTACTTTTTTCAAGCGCTTTTCCAGGAGATACCTGATGGCTAAGACCGTTGCAGACGTGATGAGCATTGTGAAGGAGAACGACGTCAAGTTCGTCGATCTGCGCTTCACCGATACCCGCGGTAAGGAACAGCACGTGACCGTGCCCCTGTCGCACTTTGACGAAGACAAGTTCACGTCGGGCCACGCTTTCGACGGTTCGTCGGTCGCCGGCTGGAAGGGTATCGAAGCCTCGGACATGCTGCTGATGCCCGATCCCAGCACCGCCAACATCGATCCCTTCTTTGAAGAAACCACGCTGATCCTGCAGTGTGACGTGATCGAACCCGGTGACGGCAAGGCCTACGACCGCGATCCCCGCTCCGTGGCCAAGCGCGCTGAAGCCTACCTGAAGGCTTCCGGTCTGGGCGACACCGCCTACTTCGGTCCCGAACCCGAATTCTTCATCTTCGACGGCGTGCGCTGGGGCACCGAACCCCACAACCCCTTCTTCGAAATCGAAGAATACGAAGCCCCCTGGAACAGCGGCACCAAGTTCGAAACCGGCAACCGTGGTCACCGTCCCCGCGTCAAGGGCGGTTACTTCCCCGTGCCTCCCGTCGACAGCACGCAAGACATGCGCGCCGAGATGTCCCTGATCCTGGAATCTCTGGGCATTCCGGTCGAAGTGTTCCACCACGAAGTGGCGGGCGCTGGCCAGAACGAACTGGGTACCCGCTTCTCCACCCTGGTGGAACGCGCTGACTGGACCCAGCTGCAGAAGTACGTGATCTGGAACGTGGCCAACACCTACGGCAAGACCGCGACCTTCATGCCCAAGCCCTACGCTGGCGACAACGGCTCCGGCATGCACGTGCACCAGTCCGTGTGGAAGGACGGCAAGAACCTGTTCGCCGGTGACGGCTATGCCGGTCTGTCCGACTTCGCCCTGTACTACATCGGCGGCATCATCAAGCACGCCCGTGCCCTGAACGCCATCACCAACCCCGGTACGAACTCGTACAAGCGTCTGGTGCCCGGCTTTGAAGCGCCCGTGAAGCTGGCTTACTCGGCCAAGAACCGTTCCGCTTCCATCCGTATTCCTTACGTGAGCAACCCCAAGGGCCGCCGCGTGGAAGCCCGCTTCCCCGATCCGCTGATGAACCCCTACCTGGGCTTCGCAGCGCTGCTGATGGCCGGTCTGGACGGCGTGGAAAACAAGATCCACCCCGGCGAAGCCGCCACCAAGGACCTGTACCACCTGCCTCCGGAAGAAGACAAGCTGGTGCCCACCGTCTGCCACAGCCTGGACCAGGCTCTGGAAGCCCTGGACGCCGACCGCGCCTTCCTGACCAAGGGTGGTGTGTTCTCCGACAGCATGATCGACGCCTACATCGAACTGAAGATGGGCGAAGTGACCCGCTTCCGTCAGGCCGTGCACCCTGTCGAATACGACATGTACTACTCGCTGTAAGCCCTGTGGGGGTCTGCCGTTCGCGGCAGGGGCCCTCCAGGCACTCTAAAAAGGCGGCCTCCGGGCCGCCTTTTTTTTGTCGGCGTCCCGTCCGGGTGAGGTGCTTCCTGCCGGGGGGAGCAATGGCGTGCTGCCGGGCGGCATCCCCGTCACCTCCGCAGGACCTGCCAGGCCATCACCTGCGCCGGTGTCCACCCTCGACGAACCGGCCCATCGACCGTGATTCATGCCCATAATGCGATGCAGGGCCTCTGCAGCGCGCGTCGCCTGCTCTTGTTTTTTACCTGAACGCACCCCGGCCAGGCACTGAGCTTGCTTGGTATTTGCATGACCGATACGCATCTGACCGCCCAGCGCTTTGCCGTGCTGGACCTGTTGTCCACACTGACCGTGGTGCTCAACCGCCATGGCGAGGTGATCTTTGCGAACGCGGCGCTGGAAAACACCCTGGGCATGTCGCGCCGCATGCTCGACGGCAGCCGCTTCTCCACCTTCATTGCCCAGCCTGCGCTGCTCGACAACGCGCTGGCGGGCGGCAAGGGGCTGGACTATGCCGCCATGCGCTTTGACACCACGCTGGTTCCGCCGGTGCAGGAGCCGCTGATGGTGCACGCCACCATCGCGCCGCTGGAAGAGCGCGGCGAGGTGCTGGTGGAGCTGTGGGTGCTGGACCAGCAGGTGCGCCAGGACCGCGAGGAACGGCTGGTCGAGCAGGCGGCCGCCAACAAGGAGCTGGTGCGCAACCTGGCACATGAAATCAAGAACCCGCTGGGCGGCATCCGTGGCGCGGCCCAGCTGCTGGAGATGGACCTCGACAGCCGCGAGCTCAAGGAATATACCCAGGTCATCATCCACGAGGCGGACCGCCTGCAAAGCCTGGTGGACCGTCTGCTGGCCCCCCACCGCCACCCCCACCAGGTGGGCGACGTCAACATCCACGAAGTCTGCGAACGCGTGCGCTCGCTGGTGCTGGTGGAACACCCGCAGGGGCTGACCGTGCGGCGCGACTACGATATTTCCATCCCGGAGTTCCGGGGCGACCGTGCCCAGCTGATCCAGGCGGTGCTGAACATCGTGCAGAACGCGGCCCAGGTGCTGGCCGACCGGATGGCCGTGGGCGATGCCGAGATCACCTTGCGCACCCGCGTGGCCCGCCAGGTCACGATGGGCCGCCAGCGCCACAAGCTGGCATTGGAATTGCATGTGATTGACAACGGACCAGGCGTGCCTGAGCACATCAAGGAGCGGATTTTCTATCCGCTGGTGACAGGCCGGGATGGGGGATCCGGATTGGGACTGCCGCTGGCGCAGACCTTTGTGCAACGCCACCAGGGGCTGATCGAATGCGAAAGCAGCCCGGGACGCACCGATTTCCGTATCCTGATCCCTCTGCCTTGAGGTCTGGTGTTTCACATAGAAAGAAAAGGGTTACGCGAACATGAAGCCGATCTGGATAGTAGATGACGACCCCTCGATCCGCTTCGTCCTGGAAAAGGCACTGGCCCGTGAAAACCTGGCCACGCGCAGCTTCACCAACCCGCGTGAAGTGCTGGAGGCGCTGAGCGCCTTGCCCGCCGGGGACCCGGCGCGCCAGGGCCCGCAGGTGCTGGTCAGCGACATCCGCATGCCCGGCGGCAGCGGCCTGCAACTGCTGGAGCAGGTGCGCGAGAAAGACCCGGAGCTGCCCGTCATCATCATGACGGCGTACTCCGACCTGGACAGCGCCGTTTCCGCCTTCCAGAGCGGTGCCTTCGAATACCTGCCCAAGCCGTTCGACCTGCCCAAGGCCGTGGCCCTGATCCGCCGTGCGGTCGAGGAAAGCAGCCGCGAACAGGTGGCCGAAGAGCGCCAGTCCGCCATGCCCGAAATGCTGGGCCAGGCACCGGCCATGCAGGACGTGTTCCGCGCCATCGGCCGCCTGAGCCAAAGCCTGGTGACCGTGCTGATCACCGGCGAATCCGGCTCCGGCAAGGAACTGGTGGCCCGCGCGCTGCACAAGCATTCGCCCGTGGCCAATGGACCGTTCGTGGCCATCAACACCGCAGCCATCCCCAAGGACCTGCTGGAATCCGAGCTGTTCGGCCATGAGCGCGGCGCGTTCACCGGCGCGCAGACACAGCGCCGCGGCCGCTTCGAGCAGGCCGAAGGCGGCACGCTGTTCCTGGACGAAATCGGCGACATGCCTTTCGAGCTGCAGACCCGCTTGCTGCGCGTGCTGTCGGACGGGCATTTCTACCGCGTGGGCGGCCACTCGGCCGTCAAGACCAGTGTGCGTGTGATCGCTGCGACCCACCAGGATCTGGAACTGCGCGTCAAGGACGGCGTGTTCCGCGAAGACCTGTTCCACCGCCTGAATGTGATCCGGTTGCGCCTGCCGTCGTTGCGCGAACGTGGCGAAGACGTACCGATGCTGGCGCGCCACTTCCTGCAGAAAAGCGCCAAGCAACTGGGCGTGGAGCCCAAGCGCATTGCGCCGGAAGCGCTGCAGCGGCTGACGCAGTTCAGCTTCCCCGGCAATGTGCGCCAGCTGGAGAACATCTGCCACTGGCTGACGGTGATGGCGCCTGCCCAGGTGATTTCGGTGCAGGACCTGCCGCCGGAAGTGCTGCACACCCCGGCCAGCGCGCCGGCGGTCGAGGCCGTGGCGGCAGAACACCGTCCCGTGGCCGTGGCCAGCGGTGCGGGTGATTACCTGCCAGAGCAGCCTGCCGCACGTGGTGTGGAATCCTATCTGCCGGCATCGCATGCGGCCGGCGCAGGTGCGGCGGAGGCGGCAGCGGCGGCCCTGTGGGACGACGGCCTGTCGGCCGAGGCCACGCGCCTGCTGGCGGCCGGCCACACCGATGTCTGGGATGCCCTCAGCCGCCGCTTCGAGTCGCGCCTGATCCGCGCAGCCCTGGGCGTGACCCATGGCCGCCGCATGGAGGCCGCGCAGCGCCTGGGGATCGGCCGCAACACCATCACCCGCAAGATCCAGGAACTGGGTCTGGAAGACGCCGGCGAATAGGCGCCGCGTCTCTCCCCCACGGGCGGCCGGCCTGGTCTGGCCGTCCCGTGGGGCCCGCGCTGCGGATGTAACGCAAAACTGTCCTACAAGGGTTCCGAGTGCGGACTGACCCCGGGGGCGTGGACAGTTTTTGACAATATGGACTCCATCGGCACTTATTTGCTTTCGGAGTCATTTCCCCATGGGCAAAGCCCTTCCTCTACCGCGCAAATTCCAGCCGGACAGCCTGGGTGCACGCGCACCGCAGAGCTTTCGCTCCGGGATCGTGGCGCCTGGCGGCCACCGACTGCTGGGAGGCCATGCGGAGCAACCGGCCGCCAATGGGCGCTACCACCCGCTGCGCGACGGTGCGGCCGCCGTGCAGGAAGATGCCTTCTGGCACGACACCTATATCCACGCGCCGTACTACGTGACGGGCCGCGGCTACGACCAGTACCGTCCGGCCTACGCCATGGGCTGGCAGGCTGCCTTCGATTTCAAGGCCTCCGAATTCACCCAGATCGAACAGGAGCTGGAGCGCCGCTGGGAATCGCACGACACCAGCAGCCTGCTGGAGTGGGTGCAGGTGCGCGATGCGGTGCACGGGGCCTGGCTGCGTGCCCGCCAGCGCCAGGGCCGCAAAATGGCCGTGCGGGCCAACGACCGCCAAGACGGCGCATTGCTGCGCCCCCTCTACCGCCTGCAGCTGCATACGGTCCATGACCTGGTCCTGCTGCTGCGCAGAGCCGATCCTCCGCCGACCGCGTTTGTGCGCCAGGTCGTGGACCGCCATCTGGCCATGCTGCAGGAGTTTTCCGGCGAACTGGCGCCCGCCACACGCAGCGTCAGGGACTGGGTCGATCCCTTGCTGCGCATTGGCACCAGCATGCACTACGGTGCAATATGGTTGCGTTCCTGGGTGCAGGAGGTGAACACCGAGCGCGTGCTGCAGCTGTGCGCCGAACGCGAGCAGCAGATGCTGGCCCTGTATCCCGCTTTGCTGGCCGCGGTGGCGCTGTCGCCGGAGCCTTCCAGCCTGCTGCAGCGCCAGCAGAACCGCCTGCAACTGCACCACGCCAAGCTGCAGTGGGTGCGCCAGCACTGGATGGAGCGCGGCTGAACCAGCGCCGCCTTCGGGCGGCAGGGGCGGCGCACGCGAGGGGCACGGGTGTTCTGCGTGCCACCCATCCCCCTGCGTCTTTGCGCGGCTGCATGCCACAACGCCCTTGCGGGCTGTGCCCGCAAGGGCGTTGTGCGTTGTGTCGGTGTTCTGGCCGGTGGCGCGCCCCGCTGGTTGGGCCGCTGGAGCCTAAGTGAGCTGGGTTTAACGCAGTTCCAGCACCACAGGGGTGTGGTCGCTGGGCTGCGGGTTCTTGCGCGGTGCGCGGTCGATGTGGCAGGCCGCGGTGCGCTGGCGCACGGCTTCGCTGACCAGAATGTGGTCGATGCGCAGGCCGCGGTTCTTCTGGAAGCCCAGCATGCGGTAGTCCCACCAGGAGTAGCTTTTCTCCGGCTGCTCGAACATGCGGAAGGCATCGGTCAGGCCCAGGTCCAGCAGGGCCTGGAAATGCGTGCGCTCTTCCACGGTGTGGTGGATGGTGTCCTTCAGTCCCACGGGGTCGAAGGAGTCGCGGTCTTCCGGCGCCACATTGAAGTCGCCCACCAGCACGAACTGCGGGTGCTGCGCCATTTCGGCCTGCACCCAGTCGTGCAGGGCCTGCAGCCACTGCATCTTATAGGCGAACTTGTCCGTGCCCGGCGCCTGGCCGTTGACGAAGTAGCCGTTGACCAGGCGCACCGGGCCTTCGGGCGTGTCCAGCGTCGCGGCAATGGTGCGGGCCTGGGCATCGTCCAGACCGGGAATGTTGCGCACCACATCGCGCAGCGGATGGCGGCTCAGGATGGCGACGCCGTTGTAGGTCTTCTGGCCATGGGTCACGGCGTGGTAGCCGGCGGCCTGCAAGGCGTCAAAGGGGAATTTGTCATCGGTGAGCTTGAGCTCTTGCAGGCCCAGTGCATCGACCGGGTTGTCCTGCAGCCAGGCCAGCACCTGCGGCAGGCGCACGGACAGGGAGTTGACGTTCCAGGTGGCTATTTTCATTTTTTAAGAAAATCCATATTTCATGCGGCTTGTGGAGGTGCTATTTGGCGGATATACCAATTAGCTACCCATCTAGCTACCCATCTAGCTACCCGAAATTATCGAGTCACTTTCACCGCGAATCTGGCGTCAGAAGCTTGCGCAGGCTGGCGTCTGTGACGCGGCTTGCGCCCTTGCTGACGCGAACAAGCTCAATGGTGCCAGCTTTCGCCATTCGATAGAGGGTTGCCCGGGAAATCTGCAGCTTCTCGCATGCTGCGCTGATCCGGTGGACATTCGGGAGGGTGTTTGCATCCATGATCGTGCCGTCGAAAAAAAGCCCCGGCGGGCGGGGCAAGTGGTCAATTAAGGGGTTGGGCTGGCGCTGGGCGCCGTCGCTCACGTTCCCGGCGGGAGGAACACGGCGCGGCCGGCGTCAGTGGGGTTGTGGTCGACACCCGCCAGCAGTCCCCGGCGGTGCAGGGCCTGCAGCGTGCTGCATGTGCGGTGGGTGACGGCTGTGGTGCGCAGCCCCTGGTGCAGCGGTTTGCCGGTGATGGCGTTGTGCAGCATGGTGCGCTGCGCCCGTGTGAGCGGCTTGGGCTTCATGGCTGGTCGACCTCCTGTGTGGCGGGCTCCGAAACGTCGATGGCAAACACTTCCACCGGGTCGGTACCGAAGTGCGGATGCGTGATGGTCTTGATCGTGAAACCGCGCCATGCGCGCACAAGGCGCCGGGCCTGGTCGTCGCGCGCCGGGTACCCCAGCGTCAGCACCACCTGGTCGAACTCGCGGCCCTCCAGGCGCTTGCGCCAGTGCGGCGTGCACAAGCGGTATTCCTCCGGCTTGCGGCCGTCGCGGATGGCCTCGAAATACTCGCGCTTGAGGGGGAGGTAGAGGGTGGTCATGCCTAGCCTTTCTGCTCGCCTGTGCAATCAGGGCACGGCGCGCCGCCTTCCCCCGGGTCTTGAAAGCTGGGCCCTCCGATCAGCCCGTATCCGTTGCACGTTTTGCAGAACTGATGGGGCACTGCTGGTGGAATCCCATTGCGCTGGGCAGCCAGCATGGCCACGCCCAGGCGCTGCACTGCGTGGGCGCTGCATTCGGCAGCTTCTGCGGAGCTGCAGTTGCCGCGCTGGCGCTGCTGGGCAGCGAACTCTTCCAACTGCTCAATGGCCTGGTTCAGCAGGACGGCGTCTTGCTCCGTCAGCACGATGGCGGGCTCTGCGATCTGGTGCAGGCATTGCTGCGGTGCAGGGCGGTTCTGCAGCCAGGCGCGCGCACGGTCAACGATCTTGGATTCGCCATCCTCGAATGGAAGGTCCAAGCCGTCCACAGCAAAGGTGTTCAGCAGCTGCAGCACAAGCTGGGCGGCGTCGTCGTTCGGTGCAATCGCGCAGCTGCAGTCCTTGCATTTGCCTGGGTGGCATTGGGGCTTGATGCACGTATGGGGCGTTGTGGTGGTCATGGCTGATTTCAGAAAGAGAAAGGCCCGCGGTGGGCGGGCCTGGGTTGTCATGCGGCCATGCGTTGGGGCAGGGCCTCGGTGTAGTTCGCTTCCACGATGCGGCGCATGGGTAGCGGGCTGACGCTGTTGCCGGCCATGCGCACCTGGGCGGTTTTCGTCAGTGGCTTGCCTGCGGCCGTGCGATCGATGACATAGCTCTGCGGGAAGTCCTGGGCGTTGTAGAGCTCGCGCGGCACCAGCATGCGCAGGGTGATGTCCACAATTACCCAGGGCTCACCCTTGAGCCACACGGTCACCAGGGCCAGGCGGTCGTGCGTGGTGATGGTGGTCATCGGGTCGCGCAGGTCTGCCCACTGGCCGCCGCTGGCGTGATAGCGCATCAGGAATGCGGCGCAGCGCAGGGCGCCTGCCTCGTCTTCCTGGTCCAGGTGGTACTGCGCCAGGTGTGCTACGGCCAGCTGCTGCTGGCTGCCGGAGGTGGTCACCACCGATACCGGGTCACGCAGATCTTTCGCCAGTGTGGTGTTGAAGCCTCCATTGGCCTGGACCATGAAGGCGGTCGCCAGACCCTGGCCGCCGCCGCTGGCAGTGATTGCGCCCACCGGCCCTTTTATTTCGTTCGCGCCGTAGCTGCGGCGTGCTGATGCCCCGCTGCCCTGGCCGTGGCCCATCTGAACCAGGCACGCAGATGCGGTGGCGAACTTCTGCCCGCCGGCCGTCACCACGCCCAATGGATTGCTCAGGTCAAGCACACGGGGTGCCTGGCCTGCGCGCTCTCCGTAGCCCATCTGAATGAGGGTGGGTGTCACCAGGGCTCGGCACCCGCCTTTCTCTGTGGCGATGGTGCTGATGGGCCTGTCAATCGCTTCCAGCTTGCCGCCGTGGGCCATATTGACGATGAAGGGGTCAGCGCTGCCGAGCACGTATTTCTGCATGCCGTGGGCGATGCGGCGCATGGTGGCCTCGGCAAGATCCTTCTTGCGGCCAAAGATGCTGGTACCGGGAATGCTCCAGTCGATGCAGTCAGCAGCTGGGCGCCAGGCCTTGCGCTGGCCGGTGGGCTTCTTGGCGTGCGTGGCCTCGGGCCACACGATGGGCAGGCCATCGCGGCGGGCCACCATGTAGAGCCTGGTCCGGGTGCTGTGCGCGCCCAGGTCGGCATTGCAGATGACGCGCCACTGCACGACGTAGCCCATATCGCGCAGGCCCTGCACAAAGTGGTTCCAGTTCCGGCCCATGGCCTTCTTGTCGGGCACCAGGAATTGCCGCTGACGTGGCACACGCTCACCCGGGGCGGCCACGCGGTAAACCGTCTTGCCGTGGGCATCCTGCACCTTGTCCAGCGTGATGACGCGGCCGGTGGCCGGGTCGCGCTTGGCCACCAGTGGGGACCACTGCAGCATCTGCTCCACGTTCTCCAGGGTGATCACATCGGGCTTGGACTTGCCGGCCCACCGGTGCACCACCCAGGCGAGGGATCGGATTTCGCGGCTGCGCGGCTGGCCGCCCAGGGCCTGGCTGTGGTGGGTGCAGTCGGGCGAAGCGTGCAGCAGGCCCACGGGCATGCCGGCGGTGACAAGCACCGGGTCCACTTCCCAAACGTCAGCCTGATAGTGGCGCGTCTGGGGGTGATTGATTTCGTGCATGCCGATGGCGTCGGCATCGTGGTTGATGGCGATATCGACGTGGCGGCCGATGGCCTGCTCGATGCCGGTGGATGCGCCGCCGCCGCCGGCGAACAGGTCCACCACCAGCTTGGCGGAGAGTGCAAGGACAA
This sequence comes from Comamonas sp. UBA7528, assembly GCF_002479375.1. NCBI lineage: Bacteria > Pseudomonadati > Pseudomonadota > Betaproteobacteria > Burkholderiales > Comamonadaceae > Comamonas > Comamonas sp. UBA7528. The sequence goes on along the minus strand of NZ_DLMU01000001.1, from coordinate 356,443 downwards.
ACTGGGGTGTAAGCATTCAGGGCTCCAGAAAAGACAAAGCCCGCGCGGCGTGGGCCGGGCGGGCTGGTGGTGGCCGAAGCCAGGGTGGGTATTGCGTCTCCAATAGACTCAGGCCATGGCCAACATCTATGACGCAATGGTCGCTGCGCTGCGCGATCACTGGAATGCACACGACAAGGCGTACCCCCAGCGCTTTGAGCTCACACAGGATGCGTTCAACACGCTGAACGAGACGCGCAAGACGGTCATCACGACAATGAATTTCGCCTTCCGGCCCGGCTGGGAAACCGACTTCCTGGGCGTGCCCGTCGCTGTGGCCGATGGTGGCAACTGCCTGGTGGACAAGGACGGCAATCAGGTGCCGCTGGCGCTTTGACCCATTAAAAAGCCCCTGGCGCTCGCGCTCCCAGGGGCTGGTGCACCGCCTAGACTTGGCGCGTACCTGTTAGGTGGTTTGTCGGCACTGTACTGCAGAACGTTAAGCAGAGGTGATCAAGAAGGCATCGCGGTCCTGGCCCCGGATCCACACTGGTTCCTTGCCGCGGCCGGTCCAGGTCGCGCCGGTTGCTGGGTCGTGGTACTTGGCCGGCCAGCACGGGTGATGCGTGGCTCGGCTTGGCGGATGCTCGGGCGCGAGAGGCGCAGTCAGGCTGTGGCTATCACGCCCTGCAGGTGCTTGACCATCGCTGACAAGATGTGCGGCACGCTGCCAGTTGGGTAGTGCTTCGCAGCTTTGATCGTCGTGGCCACAAAGCCGAGTTCGGCCAGGCCGGCGGCGTCGACTTTGATGGGCGCAATCAAGGCGTTGATCTGTCCCAGCGTCATCGTCTGGCCGGTGTCAACTGCAGCAGCACTGGTCTGCGCCGTTGCGATGGCATGCCGGGTGTCGATTTCGGCCACGCCGCTGTCTCGCAGGCCTTTGGCCAGTGAGCTGAGGTCATCCAGCAGCGGGCCTGGAAGCTCATCGGCAGAACGTGCTTCAGCAATGCCTGCCTGCGCTTGAGCTTCGGTCAGAATGAGCTTCTCCCGCATTTCTGCATCGGCGCGCTGCTGCTCTTCTTGGCGGATACGCTCGCGCTCTGTCTCCAGCCGTTTGGCTTCCGCCGTGCGGTGGTTCCCGATGCGCAGCGCGGCCAGGGCTTGAAAGTCCTCTGCGGCCTTGGTGCCCACGGTGGCAAAGTCCGGGAACAGGGTGATCCAGTCTTGGTCCGCCTGCTGCAGGTGCTTGCGGTTCGCCGCCAGGCGCGCGGCGGTGCCGTCAGCGTCGGCCATGGCGCCGGCCAGTGCCACCTTCACCTTGTCCTCCATGCTCGCCAAGGACTTCAGTCCTTTGACGATCGGGGCGAAAAGCCCACGCGGCGAGGTGATGTAGCTGGCGCCGAGCTTGTCGTTCAGGGCGGTGACGTGCGCGGCCAGCGCCTTGTCACCATCCAGGACGATCTTCTCTTTGCGCGCGTCCTTCTCGGACTTCACCAGCTTCTCGATGGCGATGGCCTTCTTGGTTGCGATGTCGTCCAATTGCTCCAGCACGCGCAGCACCTCATCCACGGTCTGCATTCCGCCGCGCACGCGCTGCACTGCTTCCTTCATCTTGGCGGACACATCGCGAAGCCACTCTGCATCGGCGGCACCGTCGGCGAAGTTCTGATCTGTGACCAGCTCCATGCTCACCGTGTTGATGCGGTCCAGCACCACCACCTTGAACTCGTCCAGGTTGCTGGCCGTGATCTCGCCGCTGGCTTCGATGCGAAGGACGGGCAGGGCGGCGTGCACCTTGTCGACCGTGGCCTCGGCCTTCGGCGGCGTGTAGGCGGCAACGTCTTTCTCCAGCAGAGCCCACCCCGTGAAGACGCGTGCGCGCAGCTCAAGGTTCGGCGTGTACCAGCAGTGCCGTTCTTCGATCAGCTCCCACTTGCCCGCGTCTCCGTTCATGCGCCACTCGGACGCCATGAACAGGATGCGCTCGATGGACTCGTTCACCAGGCATTGCTGCTCCATCTGCACTTGGTAGTGCAGGGGCAGGTCTGCGCCGGTGCAGCCTTCCACCATGGCATCACGCAGCGCTGCGTTCAGGCGCTTGTGCTCGAAGGCCGTGTCCTCCAGCATGGTGAGGCCGTCGTAGCTGGCGCCGTACACGCCATCGTCGTGCACCCCCACCACCGGGTAGAACTCCTCGCCCACGATCTCCTCGGCCAGCGGGCGGGCCAACGCCTCGAAGACGTGGCCGCTGTTCAGGATCGCCTGCTGCTCGGGGCTGAACTCCTGGCCGATGCCAGTGGCGAGTTCGCGCACCAGCTCCGAGCGCTTTTTGTAGGGGCTGCAGTCCAGCACGGCCGCCGCATCGCTGGCGTTGCGTGTGGTCTTGCGGTGGGCCAGCCACTCGGGGCTGCCTTGCTTGTGTCGGATGTGGCGCATGTTCAGCCTCCCAGCTCGTGCAAACGTTCGTTGAATACTTGGTCCAGATCCGCGCGGATCTCGGTGTCGGTGATGGCGTCCATCAGGCCGGCGGCCTCGTACAGCTGGTCGAGGTCGGGGGCTTCACGCAGCCGCTTCTCCAGCGTGGCCGCGTCCACCGGAGGCGCGCCGGTTGTGGTCTTGGAGACCACGTCCTGGGGCTCCAGCTTCTTCACCTCGTCGGCCAGCGCGGCCTTCTGTTCCTCGGTCAGCGGTGCCTTCGCTTCCACAGTGGAGATCACCGCGTCCATCGACTTCTTGCCGGCAGCGATGGCTTTGGCCCAAGCAGGCATGTTCTTGTCGAAGTCGGCCTGCGGGTAGGCCGCGGGTTCGGCTGGCGGCTCTGGCGTTACGTCAGTCGCCTGGCCCATGTGGCGCTCGGTCGGAATGTCCTGCACCTCCTCTGCAATGGGCATGCCGCGCAATACGTCGGGGAAAACGTCACGCAGGGCAAAGGCTCGGGCACGCATCTGGCGCATGCGCTTCGGATACTGGCTCCACGGTCCCTGCTTGCCTGCCAGGCCGGCCTGCTTCGCGTCGTCCATGCTGAAGGTCACGACGTGCTCGGCTTCGCCCTTGCGCTTCGCACGGCAGGTTGCGGTGTGGCCGTCGTCCGTCTCTTTGACGTACTCGCAAACTGGGCTGCCACGCACCAGGGCGATGACCGCGTCGCCCCACAGAGCGGCGCGGCCATTCACCACAGCGATGTTGGACAGCGCCTGAAGCGGCTTCAGGCCCAGCTCGGAACCCCATTGCATGGCGATCATGCAGTTCCCTGGCTTACCCTTGAAGTCCTTGGGCACCAGGTCGGAGTCCGCCAGCATCTTGCTGAACGACATGGCCTGCTCGAAGGTCTGCGGGCTCAGGTCGAACTGTCCTGCAGGGCGGAGGCTGCCTGTTGCTTGCTGTGGCGCGAGCGCGTTGCTCATGGAATACCTCGTTTAGTTGGTGATGGTCAAAAGACGATTACGGCGGCAGCGGTCAGAGCGAGTGCGCTGATGCCAAGCCACTTGAGCAGGTCCAGAAAATAAGAAGCCCGCCACGAGGCGGGCTGGTGGAAGGGAGTGGTGGTGTTCATACGGAACCTTGCACGCCGGCGGTGGTGATGCCCGCGATGACGCTGCCGGCGCGCAGCAGGCCTGCGGTGTAGGCCGCATCGCGGGTGCAGAAGGTGTCAGCGCTGGGCTGACCGTTCACGATGTAGATGAAGCGCATGGGATCTCCTAAAGCTGGGTGGCCGCCAGGGCGGCGAGGATGGCCAGGGCCAAAAAGAACAAAGCCCGCTTGATGGCGGGCTTCCTCCTGCGGCGCGGCAGGCGCTGGAGTTGGATGGGTGGGCGCATGCTGGCTCTCATTTCGAGAAGCCGGCTCGGCGCTCAACCAAGGCATCGTCGCGCAGGGCCTGGCGGTGGGTGTCGTAGGCGCTGAGGATGGACTCGTCAATGCTCGGCTCCAGCAGCGGGGCGATGTTCACGCCGCGGTGCCAGATGGCCGAGACAGACAGGTCAAAGTCATCGCCGTAGTGGATCAAGGTATCCAGCGTGACGCCCTCGACGGTCACCTGAAAGCGCGTGGTGTCTGGCTCATAGGGTGGAATGCCATTTGCGTTGGAGGGGATGACGCGCAGTTGAAGTGGTGCGTTCATGAATGCTCCTGCTTGAAAGCAAAAAGGCCCGCCGAAGCGAGCCCGAGAAATGAAAAAGCCCGCTCTGAGCGGGCCGCTTTTGGGTATTACAAAAGGTGATGGGGCATTCGCTAATGCTCATGCGGGCTTTGACGGCTGGTCGAGCAAGAGGTTCGCTATTGACATAGGCTTCTCTATTAGCAACCGCTAAGTAACAACGGAATTCATCTTGAACGATCGCATCCCGCTCGTGAAGAGCACCGGCTTCATTGATCGCCTTGTAAATGGGCTAGTGCTAAGTCTCATTCAGTCCGGGCAGCTTCTACTGAAAACTGTTTTAGGCATTGTTCTTATTGCTACTTTATTAGTAGCGGCAACTTGGCATAACCTGCGTGACTCTCATAAGTATCACGTTCAACGCGGCGTGGATGCGGCCGTAAACCAAGCCCGCCTTTTGAGCTACGAGCTCAACACCGAGTTGCGGTTGGTCGATAACGCCCTTGCGACGATTGGCCACGAATTCCGCCAGACAGGGTCAACTGCCCAAACATTTGAGGCAGCAGTGAACAATCAGGGTGGTTTGCTGCCTTTCTCCAAGGCAGTTCGTGTGGCTGATGCAAGTGGCATGGTCCGCCTGGGGCTCTTGCCTGGCGAACAGCCCTTTTCGATCGCGGACCGGGCGTACTTTGCTGAGGTCAGGCAGTCGGACAAGATGGTCATCTCCGAGCCGCTGATCAGCCATTCATTTAAAGAATGGAGCGTGGTCCTGAGCCGCAAATTGGTGGGGCCTGACGGCACCTTTCAGGGGGCTGTATTTGTGGTCTTGGATGTTGCCCATTTTCGCCGTCTGTTCGAGAAGCTGACACCCGGCAAAGACAGTGCAACCTCATTGCGCTCTGGCGAAGGTCGTTTGGTGGCCCGCTATTCAGCAATGGAGCCGACGTCAACTGCGGGCGTTGGCGGCACGGTGACGTCAACAGCGCTGAAGGAGACTCTGAGCCGCAATCCAGAGCATGGCTGGTACATCACTCCGACTGCACTCGATGGCATTGAACGCATTACTGCCTACCAACGGCTTTCCACTCCTTATCCGCTGACGGTGTATGCCGGTATCAGCACAGCAAGCTACCTTCAGCCTTGGCGCAATGAAGCCATGCTCGCATGGAGCCTGACGGTACTTTGCCTGGTGCTTGTGACGCTTGGCGCTGGCAGTCTCTTCATACATCAGCAACGAGAGCTGATCGCCAAGCTGAAGAATGCGCAGCTGCTGAAGGAGCAGAACTTCTTTGTCGAGAACGACTTGATCGGCATGATCAAGGTGCGCGATCGAAAAATACTCTGGGCCAACAAGGCCATGGCACGCATGCTGGGTATGCATGTTTCGGATCTGAACCAGCAGTCCAAGCGATGCATTTATCCAGACGATGAGACATATGAGCGCTTAGGGCGAATGTCCAGCGAAGCGCTGAGCCATGACAAGCATTTCCGCAGTGAAGTTCTATTGCAGAAAAGCAATGGTCAAACCTTCTGGGTGGACGCCAATGCTGCCCAGATTACAGATACGGACTCAGTGTGGATCTTCGTGGATGTAGATGCTCATAAAAAGCGCCAGGAAGAGAGCGACCATCAAGCCTCGCACGATGCGTTGACGGGCCTGGCCAACCGCCGGCTCGTCATCGCTCAAATGGAGCGGTTTATTGCGCTTGCCGACCGCCAGCAGAGCTCTGTCGCAGTCTGCTTCATTGACCTGGACGGGTTCAAAGCAGTGAACGACACCTATGGGCACGATGCTGGTGATGTCGTTTTGCAGACGGTAGCCAAACGCTTAAAAAGCACGGTGCGTGACCATGATTGCGTCGCTCGCTTGGGAGGTGACGAATTCGTAGTGGTGCTGACCGGGCGTAACGATCACGCCAGCGTAGTGCACACCATGCAGCGTTGCCTGGAGGCTGTGTTGGTTCCTATCGTGGTGGAAGACGTCCACACGGCAACCGTAGGGTGCAGTATTGGCATTGCCTACTATGAGGGCGACGGCGAGTCCTGTGATTCGTTGATAGAGCGTGCTGATGAGGCCATGTATGAGGCAAAGCATGCAGGTAAAGGGCGCGTCATTGAATCGAGTAGGCGGCTACTTGGCGAGAGCTCAAATAAGGACTCGACTGTTGCCATCTAGCGCGCCAACTCGGTGCAGGCTAGATGGCCTGCTCAATTGACGAAACCCGGCAGATAGGGGGGGCGGCCGTGTCCGCCCCGGTTTTTCACAACACCTCAGCGGACTTGCTGCAGGGAATTCTGGGTTCAGCTGGATGGCTACAACCGTGCCTTTGAACATCTGACTAGATCTGTGCTTGAACTCTGGAGGCGAATCTTTGTGTTACAAATGTGAGTCCATTTAAGGAGATCGCGGTGCTGAACACAAAATTAGTAGATGCTCTTTTCCCTGCTGCACCATTGATTCGCAAGCTATCTGCACGTATTGCCGAATCTGAGGTTGGAAAAGCAACAATCAACGCGTTTTCTATAGATCAGCTGGCAGAGCATGTAAAACGTCGCGAGTTTGAGGCGGCAATTGCTAGAGAAGATGCTAGAACAGCTCAAGAGGTGGCTATTGCTCAACGCATCAGCGTTGCAGAAGAAGTTGAAATTGAGGAGTTTTACGAAAACTCTCTAGAAGGCAAGGGCGGGCTGAATACCGATGGAACGGTAGTCAATCTTGGGGCATCAGGTGCTGGTCGTAAGGTCACTAAACGGGTCTACAAGTTTCGCGGGTTTAGCTCACGAGAGGATATATTGGAGGCACTGAGCGAAAAACAGTAGCTCCGTACTTAACGCTCGAGTGCTCGGTGTAGCGCTTTCTTTCCTGAGAGGGCGTATCACGTACGCCTCATCTAGCGCATTGAAGAGGTATCTATTTCATGATGCAAATGTCATGCGGCAGAGCACTCTATCGATGCTTTCTGAGTATGTGACATAGACGTCAAAGCCCGCATGCAGCGGGCTTTTTTGTTCGTGCGCCTACGCTTAAATCGCAAACGCAGTGCGGTCTTGGTCCGCAATCCACTTGGGCGGCTTGCCGCGGCCAGTCCAGGTGGCTCCGGTAGCGGGATCGCGGTACTTGGGGGCCACAGTTCCGCGGAGGCCGGTTGCAGCCTTCTTGCCACCGAACACATCATCAGGAGTCAGGCCGTATTGCGCGACCAGTTCACGCGCTTGGGTCACCGCGTGGGCCAGTTCGGTTTTACGCGCCTCGGCAATCTTGGCTTCCAGTTCGGCTTTTTGTTGAAGAAGGCTTTGGTACGTGCTCATGTTGAGGATCCCTATGTTTGAGAGTTTGCAGTTGCCGTTTGAGATGTGCGCATATGAGTCGCGCTTGGGTCTTGCCTTGTGTGCCTACACCGAAGAAGCAGAGCCCATATAGTAATTCTCGATAGTATTAAGATTTCTTTAACTTCTGAAATATAGGACATTCCATTAAAAAATCAATTCCCAAAGCAGAGCATCCGTTTTGACAGGCGCTCTGGTTTGGCCCGGGCTTCCCCGGGCGGACAGTTTCTGGATCAGGCCGGCGTGCACAGGGCAGGGCGTGTTTTGAACGGCTTCGCGTCCTTGTCGTTGGGCTGCACGGTCACCCACAGACCCTTGGTGGTTTCGATGATCTCCTGCACCTTGCCGGCAATGGTGGCGGTGCCACGGATGGTGCGAGCTTTCACGGACTGGCCTTTTTTCAGTTGAGTCATGGTTGAGTTTCAGTTTGCAGGGGAGGGCCGCCCTGCTATCGGCGTAAAAAAGCCAAGCGCTCTCTGGTGAAAGGGCTTGGCTTTTCCCCGGTGACCCGGGTGGATGGGTTGCCGCGCGTCCTTGGCTATCGATACCTGCTGTCCCAGGTGCAGGCGTGCGCGGCGGCTGGCATATCCCGAAGAGGGCCGGTGCCAGCGTCCTGATTTACCGCTCAGGCGGGCGAGGGGCATGCTGTTTTGATCTGGCCCAGCTGGGCCTGGCTCGCGAGTGTTGGTTCTCGCGCCACCTGTCTTTTGCGTTCTGCCGACAGATCACAGGGGCAGGGCCTTTCGGCCGGTTCATCCTGGTTGGCTGATGTGATTGAGAGAGGCAGGCAGGGCGGCCATTCCCTGCTATGACACTGACTGCCGTGCCTCACAAGTTCATGAGCCCGCGCAATTGCGCCGCCTGGCCATGCCCTTAAGTCTTCCCCCGGTCTTTTCATCCCCGGGCATTTCGGCTGTGGCGCACCCCCGTTGCATGTTTCCAGTACTTCGGTGCCGCCGCCTCTCTCAATCACACCAGCTGCTTTTTAAAGACCCGAGGTGCTGGCTCGATCACTTTGCACCCATCGCGTCTGCAACTCCTGTCTGCGCTCCCTTGGGAGCTAACCCCGCCTTTGCGTCCTGTCGGCTTCGGCCCCGTATCGCTGGGCCTTGGGTGTCTCGCGGTGTGTTGCTGCGATGGATGAAGTATCGGAAAGCCGATAAATTATGTCAAGCGGTATTCCGATATTTTCCGATAATTTCCCGATACTACTGAAGACCCACCGAGAGAGGCATGAAAACGCCAGCAGTTGCGGTGCGTGCGTTCGAGCAAGGGGCATTCAGGCTGCGTGCGCTCGGAGGCTGTTTTTGCTCAGACAAAAAGAAGCCCCGACATACGGGGCTAACCTCTCAGAGTGAGAGGAGGGAGAACAGGAGACGCTCACATTGTGCGGCGGCCCCACGGTCTCAGGAGTCCATTGATCGTAGGTGGGGTGCAGGCCTACAGGGTGACGAAGCGCGGCATCTGGGTATGAACACTCCCGCGCGGGCGGAGTGGCGACGTGGCGGAGAGACTACTTCTTTTGCCCAGATATTGCAGGTGTTGATGCTGCCGCCTTCGCCTGGGCCTCTAACTGAGCCTGCAGCTTCTCCATGCGCACAGTTGCCTCCGAGATGCTCTTGGAGGTCTCGCGACCGGAGTCGAAGGCCGCTAAGCCAAAACCTACGATGGCTGCCACAATCGTGATGGTAGCTACAGCCGCGCCCCACACATTGCCGACAACTGTCTTGAAACTGGCTTTTGTTCCCGTAAGCTCTGACTTGATGTCGCCGATGTCTTTGAGCACGGCAGCAAAGCGAACATTGCTGGCCTCACGGTCAGCCCGCATCTCTGCCAGAGCTATGTCCAGCTTTGCCGACATTCCAGCCACGCGCGAATCCATCCGCGCTTCGATTGCTTCGAGGCGTGCGTCTAGGAGGTCTTTCGTGACTGAAGGATCCATTCCCTCATTATGAGGCAGTTGGCTGCCTCGATCTTTGTCTGAAGAGCGTAGGCGGCCCGCGAGGCGCGCAGATGGTGCTGTATCTATGCTGATGACCGATGCGGAAACGGTGGCTTGTGAGTGGTGCCCGCTTTCTGTCGCAGCGCTTCTAGAGATTGCGCTGTCACTGCTTTGGCTCTTCATTTTCAGGCTGCGATTCAATGATTTCGCCTAACGTTTTTTGCAGCGCCCTAGCTGCATCAATGCTCATGCTCACGGTGTTGAGTTGCAACATTACGAGCTCGTGAGTGGCTTCTTGAGGAATGGCTCCCTGCCGCATGAAGGTCACTGCTACCCGATCGCCATCGCTGCGGGTTACGTAAGCAACTGAAGCTAACTCCGCAATTTCATTCTGGTAGTTGGGCGAGATCATGTATTTGCTCATTGACGTCCTTGGTTTGTCATTTATGTTTTAAGACCGGTGCAGCGAGACGCGGTGCCGATAGCGAGGATGGGTGCTTCTTGATTCGAGGGTTCTCAAACACCATCGAATCCGGCCCATAGGCGACGGCCATCAGCATGCTCGTCTCCATGCCTCATCGAATTCCGCCGGCGTCAGTCGCTTCTCGCCCTCAAAGACCACCAAGTCCTCGTTGGCTGCCATGAAGCGCCGGAATCCTGTGTAGCCGCCAAATCCATTCTTGGCGTTCACTTCTCCGCACATACCACTCTGATTTCGGAACTCCGCGCTTGCAGGATCTTTCAAATGCCTGGACACGAAGCCTCTGGCAACTCTTTGTATCTTGATTTCCTGCATGGCCGCCTCGTTGGCTGCCTTGCGTTCCGGATTGCCAGAGTTCCGTGTGCACTTGGTGACCAAGACGGTCAAGCTGACGGCAATGATGGCCGCAACAATAATTCCAGGCCAAAGTGCCGGAGACTTTGGCGCCAACATAGGAGTAGGCTGGGTTGCAGGTGTTGCACGAAAACCTGGTGCACTTACACCATCTTCGTGAGCTTGGGCCTGTTCTTTGGTGGCAAAACCGACTCCTTTGGAGTACCAGAGCCCATATTTCCCCTGTTCAACAGCCATCCCTCTCCCCTTATTAAATCCGCTCACTTTGTTTGTGCACGATCTCGCCAATGAGAGAGACACCCTCATGACAGACCTTGCGCGGGTACCGGCGCTGGTCGGGGTTATCTGAGGCGAGCCACCACTGCCCGTCATCGCGCACCAACCGCTTTATGACCATCTCGCCTTCGTAGTTCACAGCAAACACTGCGCCATCTTTCGGCTCGGTTTGATCGGTGTTCACGATCACCGTGTCGCCGTCGTAAAGGCCCGGCTCCATGCTCCCATTTGCGACGGAGGTGGCGAAAAGCGCATCAGGGTCATAGCCGTTGTCCTCGTACCACTTCCGGCGGAATACCAGCGGGTTGCCCTCGTCGTCCTGGTAATCGAGGCCGAACCCTGTAGCCCCAGCGGACAGCTTGAAGCGCACTCGACGGACCGCGGGGTATTCGGGGTTGTTTTGCAGACTGATCGGCTGCTTTTTCGACTGGTCCAGCATCTCGCCTGTGCCATTGGCAAGCCAGAGCGGGGACACGCGCAGGTGCGCAGCAATGGCAGGCACGTGGCTCGACCCCTGCCCAGACTTCTCCAGCTCGGCAATGGTGGATTGACCGATGCCAACTTTCTTGGCCAGTTGCTGCTGGGTCAGCCCAGCGTGCTTCCGCGCCTCTTTGAGTCGTTTTCCGAAGTCGGTGTTCATGTTTAAGAGCATACGGAATTCCGATATTGGTAAACCGCTTGATGAAAAATCGGAAAACCGATACATTGCATCCTATGCAATGGAAAGACTACATCGCCGCGATATGTGCAAAGGGGGTCTCACAGAGCCAGCTTGCGAAGCAGGCAGGCTGTGGGCAGGCCACGATTTCCGACCTCGCGTCGGGAAAAACGCTGGAGCCTCGCCACTCCCTCGGCATGGCTTTGATACGGGTCGGCGGACGGCACGGCATCAGAGTTCTGAACGAGATCACCCCCACACAACCAGCCACCCAGGAGGTGGCGTGATGGGGAGTCGCAAGCCTCCAGCAGTGGATATGGCGGCAGTGCGAGCGGGAGAGCAGGGCGCACTAGTCACAGCTGTTGCTGCCTGTGCTGCGCGCTGGTTCGGCATGGCTGATTCCCATATCGCATTTCGGCACCACGCATCCCACGTTTCGCGCGAGGCAGGCTCACCCAAGGCAGGCCTTCTGGCCGCCGCCATGGATCTGCGTGAGCTACTGGCCCAAAGCCCGGATGGTCGGCAAGCCCTGCGTGATCTCGGTTTTGAGCCAGTCCTTCAGGACGTCGAAGGTGAATGACATGGATGGCTTCATCACGTTGTCTTTGGCTTTTTTCCAGAGGGTGTCGCTTCGGATTGCATCCGCGAACTCGCACCCGTCCCATGTCAAGCGCCTGACCAGAGCCAAGGTCTCGCCGCCCATGTATTCCTGGATGACCGCATCGACGAGCCCAGCCTCTTTCATCCACATCACGTGGAGCGCAAAGACTTCCTCCTCCACTCCATCGATCCCACTCAGATCCTCGCCGACATCCTGGCTCTCGACTTCGAGTGCTATCCGCCGGATCAAGTCCATATCCCGTTTCATGTCCGCCCTCTCTGGTGATGGTTGTGTAGGTGCTTTCATCGTAGCCCAGGGCAGGGTGGGCACCCATTCCAAGCCAAACGCCGAGGAGGTGAACCATGGCTGAGTTAGTCCCCCATCCAGCTTCCTCCACCAAGAATGCCGGTATTGGGCAAGGCGTCGACGCGAGTGTTCGACCCACATCCATTGCACTTAGCTGTGATGCCGTTGAGGCGCAAAACGACCTTCTTGCCAGCATCGAAGCAAGGCTGACAGAGGAAATGCGGGGGCTCGCCTTGTCGCTCGCTGAGTTCGGCTGCAGGACGAAGGCGATACGCGAAGAAATCCCCGACAGTGCCCAGTTTTGCAAGCTCGTAGCGGGATGTCTCCCTCTCTTTGCTCTCCAACTCTCGGATGCGATCTTGCGCGCGCCGCAAGGCTTCACCTTCGAGGACGACGGCGCTTTGTACCTCAAGCAGCTTGGTCTGGAGCTCAAGGATTTTGTCCGTGAGCTCGATCTTGAGGGCCGCAAGTTTCTCGCGGTCGCGTTCTTGGACAAGAGCGGCCGTGATGTTCTTGATAGCCCCGCCAATGGGAATGAGTTGTGAAAGCTCAGAAAGCATTTTTGTCCGCCCTCCCGGTGGCCTTTGATGGTGGTGTAGGAACTCCCATCGTAGCCCGGGGTGCGGCGGGCACCCCTACACATCACGCTGCCCCAGTGCGATCGCACGCAGCGCGCGTGCCTCAATCCTCCCAAGCCACATCTGAGCCCGCTCAATGGCTGCTTGCACCTGCTCTGGTGTCAGTGCTTCGGGCTTGGGTGGTTGTGGCTTGGGTTCCATCTTTTTCCCTTTCTTCGTTGGGCCAAGTGTCGGATCGATTCCGTTCGGCTGCAACGTCCGTTTTTCTGGAGCCCGGACATGAACTCCCTTGATGCATTGCGGCGCATGGTTGCCAACTACCCGGGAGGCCGGGCTGCCCTGGCTGTGCGCCTGGGTAAATCTGATGAAGTGCTGCGCAAGGAGCTGAGCGGTGCCTCTGCCCACCACAAGATGGGCTTGGCAGATGCCGAGCAAATTGCCGAGATGTGCCGCGAGGCCGGCAGCCCGGAGGCCCACGCCCTGGGCACGGTGTTTTCGTTCAAGGCGGGTGTGCTCTCGCTGCCGGTGATGGACATGGGAGAGGGCGCCTTGTGCCTGTCCAGGACCACGGCACACGCTGTTCACGAGACCGCTGATGTGCTGCTGGCCGTGACGCGCTCCAAGGCTGACGGAAACATCAGCGACAACGACAAGCGCGAGGTGCTGACCGAGATTGGCCAGGCGGTCTCTGCCTTGCAGGCCGTGGCCGCCGCGCTGAAAGCCGAGCATGCGGCCGACAACCGCAGCCGCGTGGAGTAGGCCATGAACTACTACGCTTTTCACATTGGCGACTACGCCAGCGCAACCAGGCACCTGACTTGGGAAGAGGACTGTGCATACCGGCGCCTGCTGGACGTCTACTACACCCGGGAAGAGCCGTTCCCTGACGACATGCGCGCAATCTGCCGCCTTGTCGTGGCAAGCACACCGGAGCAGCGGCAAGCCGTTGAGGTGGTCTTGCATGAGTTCTTCATCCAGACCGATATCGGTTGGATCAGCCCGCGCGCTGACCGTGAGATCGACTCCATGCGTGTCAAGCAGACGGCGCAGGGAGAGAAAGCGCAGCATGAGTCCGAGCGCATGCGCCGTTACCGCGAACGTCGAGCAGCCATGTTCGAGGCGTTGCGGGAGAAGGGCATTGTTCCGGCCTGGGACGTTTCAGTTAAGGAACTGCAACGCTTACATAAGCTGCACTGCAACGTTGCTGGTCCAGAACCTGAAACGGACCTGCAACGCGAACAGGTCATTTCTGGTGACGCACCTGCAACGGCTATCTCTACCAATCCCATAACCAATACCAATACCAAGGTAGATACCCCCCTTACCCCCCAGGGGGCGGTGGGTGGGATCCAGCCGACAACGAACGATCTGCCCGAACCGCACGAGCTGCCACGACCCACCGGCGATAACAGCCACCCGCTGGCCGGCACGGTGTGCCAGCTGATGAAGCGCCTGGGGGTGGGGCTGGTCAACCCGGGGAACTCCAAGCTCAACGCCCTGCTGAACGCCGGGGTGACCGTGGGCCAGCTCGAGGATGCGGCGCACAAGGCCCTGGCGGCGGGCAAGAGCTTCAGCTATGCGCTGGGCATTGTGGAGCGTGAGGAGCGGGAGGCGCGGGACCTGCAGACACAGCTGAGCAAAGCCCGTGTGGCTGGCGTGGACCCTCATGCACCGGTCGAAACCTTCGCTCAACGGGCGGCCCGCCAGCGCATGGAGGAGGTTGCGCCCATGGCGGCGCGCAAGGCCCCCGGCGCCGTGAGCAGCTTCGACATGGCTCAGAACTTCATGAACGGTGGCGACGTGATCGACGTTGCTCCCAAGCAGGCATTGATCGGAGGCCAGCATGCAGGATGAATCGTTCCCCTGCGTGATCGACGCGATCTTTGCCAAATTGGCCGTCCGCTACGGGGCAACCTGGCTGCGGCAATGGGACGGCGTGGACATGAACCTGGTCAAGAGCGACTGGGGCAGCGAGCTCTCTGGCTTCGCGCAGAACCTGGAGCCGCTTCGCTATGCGCTGCGTCACCTGCCCGAGCGCTGCCCGAACGTGAGCCAGTTCCGGGCCATTGCCAACAACTGCCCGCTGCCCGAGTTCCAGCGTCTGCCGGCCCCGCTGGCCAATGAGCGAGTGGTTGCAGAGCAGATCGCCAAGCAAACCGAACTCAAGCAGGCGCTGGCTCCTCGCATCGATCCCAAGCAGTGGGCAAAGACGTTGATTGCCCGCCACCAAGCAGGAGAGCGGCTTGCGCCTGCTCAACTGCGATTCGCATGCGAGGCGCTTGGCATGGAGGTGATCGCATGAAGGCGGCAATGGAACAAATCAAGAGCCGCTGCCGTGTCGACGGCGGCTGCTGGATCTGGCAGGGCGCGCTGATCCGCCAGCGCCCGTACCTGAGCGTGCACGAGGGCGGGGTGCGCTTCAACCGCCGGGTGCACAAGCAGGTGCTGGAGCTGACGGGGATGGTGGTGCCCGCGCAGGCCCGCATCACCCAGCGCTGCGGCAACCCGCTGTGCTGCGCACCGGCGCACCAGGTGCTGGAAGCGCCACGGGTGCAGGCGGACTTTCTGCAGGCCCTTCAAGGCAACCCCTGGGCACCTTTGCTGTGGAGGGCGGCCCATGCCTGAGAAGCTGGAGATTGACCTGTTCAGCCGGCAGCAGGCCTGGGTGGCCATCAAGGCGCAGTTGTTCCCGTTCTTGCGAGGTGCACTGCAAGGCTCTGGCCGCTGGGTGCTGACCGTGGCGCGCCGCAAGCGCACCCGGGCCCAGAACCGCCGGTATTGGGGCAATGGTGTCCTGGCCCAGATCGCGCAGCAGGCGGTGGTCAACGGCCGGCAGTTCGACGCCGAGACCTGGCACGAGCTGCTCAAACGCAAGTTCATCGGCGTGGTGGAGCTGCCCGATGGCTCCGTGGTGGGGGCCAGCTCCAAAGACTTGAGCACCGCGGAGTTTGCCGAGTTCTGCACCCAGGTGGAGGCCTATGCTGCCTCCGAGCTGGGCGTGACGTTCTACGACCTGTGGGAGGGCGCATGACGTTCCGCCGTACACGCTGCCCGCACTGCAAGGGCAAGCTGGAGCAGGGCCAGCGAATCCACCCGGGCTGCATCGATGGCTACGCCGAGGCCCAGGCCGCCAAGGCCGCGCGCGCTGACGAGAAGAAGGCCCGCATGGCGGCCAAGGTGGAGAGGGCCGAGACGCGCCGGCGCAAAGAGGCACTGAAGACTGTGCCCCACCTCATCAAAGAGGCGCAGATCGCCTTCAACGCCTTCATCCGTGAGCGTGACCGCCAGGCAGGGCATGTATGCATCAGCTCCGGCCGCCCGCTGGACTGGTCCGGAAATGCCGTGGACGCCGGCCACTACCGCAGCACCGGTGCCGCATCGCACCTGCGGTTCCACGAGGACAACTGCCACGCCCAGAGCAAGCACGACAACCAGTTCCTGGCCGGCAACGCCGTGGACTATCGCATCCGCCTGGTCGCGCGCATCGGCCTTGCCCGGGTGGAGGCGCTGGAGGCGGATAACCAGGTGCGCAAGTGGACCCGGCAAGAGCTGATCGCCATCCGTGACGAATATCGACTGAAGAACAAGAAGCTGAAGAAGGAGGGCGGAGCATGAAGAAACGCCATATGGACATCTACACCTTGAGCCTGTTTGAGGAGCTGCGGGCCGCACGCACGCCTGCTCCTTCTGTGAGGATCAAGTCCCCGCGCGCCAGGGCGGCGAAGGTTGCCGAGGTCACTCAAGCGGCCAAGGCCATCGAAGAAGAGGTGGACGGGCCAGCAGACCCCATCCTCACCGTGCGCCAAAGTCGGTCCGGTAAGTGGGCTGGCATGCCCGCAGAGGCCAAGGCAGGGCTGTCGTCAGTGTTCGACCTGGCTTCCAAGGCTCTCAGCCTGCGCCGTGGCAGCCAGAGTACTGCTGCGGCCACGGCTGGGGGCAGCAAGTACGCATCCCGCATACAGCCAAGCCGCGGGGTGACGCGCATTGAGGGCGCGGCCTATCCGTCCCGGTGGACTGCCGAGGACTACAAGCGTGAGGAGCAACGCCGGGCCCGCCAAGTGCCCCCACGCCCTGGGGCCAAGGCACGCACGCGTGGCAAGGCGGTTCGGGCTATGGATGGGGAGGCGGTGGACTGATGGGGCGGAAATCGAAGCTGACAGAAAAGCAGTGGCAAGAAATTGAGCGCCGCATGCTGGAGGGCGAGGCAGTACGCAAGCTGGCCAAAGAGTTTGGGGTGTCCGAAGCCACCATCCGCGCCCGCAAATCTACGCAGGTTGAAGAAATAAAAAGCGTTGCCAATCAGATAGTTGCGACTGAGCGCGCAGTTATGGCACTGCCGATTTCTGCGCAAATAACTGCGCATAACCTCGCATCCAAGCTGCGGGCCATCAGCGACAACCTGGCCAGCGCAGCACAGTACGGTGCGCAGACAGCACACCGGCTAAGTGCCCTGGCCAACAGCGAGGTGGACAAGGTCGATGATGTGGAGCCGCTGAAGTCCATCGAGAGCCTGAAGGGCGTGGCCGCGCTGACCAAGCTGGCCAACGACAGTGCAAGCATTGCCCTGAACCTCATGGCGGCCAACAAGGAAACGATCAAGGAGCTCAACACGGGTGAGCAGCCGGTGGGCTATGGCAGCGTGTCTCCGGCGCAGTTGAAGGAAGTGGTGGAGAGTGTCCAAACCAAGTTTTAGCCCAGCTGAGCGCCTGGCGGCGGTGGGCTGGGCCCGGGAGGATCTCTACAGCTTCTCGCGCTGGATGTTCCTGCAGCGCAAGGGGTTCGTCTGGCAGCGTGCCCGGCACCACCAGATGATCTGTGATGCCCTGATGCGGGTCTACCGTGGCGAGTGCAAGCGCCTGGTGATCAACATTCCGCCGCGCTATTCGAAGACCGAGTTGGCCGTGGTGAACTTCATCGCCTGGTGCTTTGGCAAGGTGCCCGACTGCGAGTTCATCCACGCCAGTTACTCCAGCGCCCTGGCCACGAACAACAGCACCAACGTGCGAGGCCTGGTGCAGCACGAGGCGTTCAAGGAGATTTTCCCTGGGCTGCAGTTGGCCAGCGATGCCCAGCACCACTGGAAAAACTCAGAAGGCGGCGTGATGTATGCCACCGGCACCGGCGGCACGATCACCGGCTTTGGCGCGGGCAAGCACCGGGAGGGGTTCGGCGGAGCCATCATCATCGATGACCCGCACAAGGCCGACGAGGCAACCTCGGACGTGATCCGCAAAGGGGTGATTGACTGGTTCCAGAACACGCTGGAGAGTCGCAAGAACAGCCCGGACACGCCCATCATCGTCATCATGCAGCGCCTGCACGAGGAGGACCTGGCGGGCTGGCTGCTTGGGGATCGCGGGGCTGACGGCAAGGGCCCCGCCGTGGCCGGCGGCAATGGCGAGATCTGGGAAAACCTGTGCCTGTCCGTGTGGAACGAGGACGAGACGCCGCTGTGGCCTGAGAAGCACGACGCAGACACCTTGCGCCGCATGGAGCAGGCTGCGCCCTATGTCTTTGCCGGCCAGTACCGGCAGTTACCGGCACCGCCTGCCGGGGGAACGATCCAGCCTGACATGCTGCAGGTCGTGGATGCCATCCCGCATAACGTGGTGGAGTGGTGCCGCGGCTGGGACTTGGGCGCATCGGCATCGGGCGACTTCACCGCCGGCGGCAAGATAGGGCGCCTGAGCGATGGCCGCTACATCATTGCCGACATGAAGCGTGAGCAGTTCGAGACGAACAAGCGGGATGCGCTTATCAAAAACACAGCCATGGCCGACGGCCGCATGCTGAAGCAAAGCCTGCCGCAGGACCCTGGCCAGGCCGGCAAGTCGCAGGTGCTGGCCTTTGCCAAGCTGCTGGCCGGCCACAACGTGCATTTCAGCCCGGAATCAGGCGACAAGGTGACGCGGGCCACACCCTTAGCCAGTCAAATCAACGCGGGGAATGTGCTGATGCTGCGGGGCCCCTGGAACAAGGCGTTCACTGATGAGTGCCGCCTGTTCCCGTTTGGTAAATATGATGATCAGGTGGATGCGGCAGCAAGAGGGTTCAATGGGCTGCTGCAGCCGACGGTTGGGATATTTACTTAGGCTGATCGAACTCAAGGATAAATTGGTAATTCTGACCTATGACGGTTAGTGTGAACATCGCTTCATCCCAGATCATTTCCTGATACTGGGGGGTGAATCTAGTGAAACGAAGACCATAGCTCTTAATTGTTTCATTGAAGTCTAGGTATGGGCCGTTGCCACTATACGGATTGGAATTGATTCTGAGATTAATCCTTGAGCCTCGAGTCTTTCCGAAAGTCAGTTTTGCGCTGACATCAAACTCAGTTTGATCTGCAGGATGTAGACCAAGCTCCTCCATGAGCATCCGGAGCGCTCCAATAGAATCTAAAGGGTCGTGCATTTTTTTCCTCCATTGATTTTCTATGTGCCGGGAGTATGGCAGACACCGGCTCCCTAGCATGGGCGCTATGCCTGAGATCGCCACCAATTCCCTCGACCTCTCCCGCGCCCGACGCGAATTCCTCGGCTCGCTGGGTCTCGACGCCAAGCGCCCCACAGCCTGGACCCAATACGGCTACAGCCAGCACGTCAGCTTCGACATGCTTTATGCCGCCTACGAGCGGGGCGGGGCAGGCCATGGCGCCGTGCACAAGCTGCTCGATGGCTGTTGGCAGAAGCTGCCACGGATCAAACGGCCGAACAGCGACAAGGAAAGTCCGTGGGAGAAGGGCGTAGGTAAGCTCCTGCGCAACGTGCGGGCCATGGCCAAGCTCAAGGACCTGGACCGGCGCAACATGGTGGGCCGCTATGCGGCTGTCATCTACCGGGTAGCAGACAGCAAAGCACTGGCCGAGCCGCTGCAGCGGGCGGCCAAGTTGGTCGACCTGATTCCGGTGTATGAGGACCAGCTCAAGGTCACCACTTGGCATACGGATCCGGCTGCAGAAAACTACGGCACGCCGGCCATGTTCCAGTACCGGAAGATCAGCCCGCCGGGCACCGAGACGCAAGGGCGCCCTGAGGAATGGGCTGATGTGCACCCCAGCCGTGTGCAGATCCTGGCCGAAGGGTCGACCGGGGATTTCTTTGAAGGCGTTCCACTGCTGCGCGCTGGCTTCAACCGGCTGGTTGACCTGGACAAGATTGCCGGCGGCTCAGGAGAGAGCTATCTCAAGAACAGCGCCCGGACCATCGTGTTCAAGTACGACGTAGGCGCCGCGCCCCAGGCCATCCCGGGGGACTATGGGGAGCCTGTCGAATCTGTGCGTGATGCACATGAAACCCAGGCGCGGGCCCTGAACCGCAGCACGGATGCCGCCATCGTCATGCAGGGTGGTGACGCTACGACCTTGCAGACGTCGATCAGCGATCCCACAGGGCCATGGACCGTGGCTGCCAACGAGTTTGCAGCATCGGTGCGCATCCCCTTCACCATCCTGTTCGGGCAGCAGACCGGGCGCCTAGCCAGTGATGAGGACAAGGCAGACTTTGCCAACCGCTGTGCCAGCCGCCAGGAGATGGAGCTCACTCCCATGCTGGAGGAGTTCATCGCCCGCATGCAGGCCGCCGGCATCATCGAGGCCGGTGAATTTGAAGTGGAGTGGCCACCGGTCAATGCGCCTTCGGAAAAAGACAAGGCCGAGCTGCTGGGCAAGATGACCGCCGCAATGCAACAGGCCTTCCAGGCGGGGTTGGTGGAGCCCCTGTTCGATGCCAACGAGCTGCGTGCTGTGATGGGCTTCGAGCAGCGCACCGATGATGGGATGCCTACGGAAGGCGATCCGGAGCAGACTGGCCAAGAGCAGGAAGAAGATGCGCGAGCGCCCGCGTAACCCGGCGATCCCGGGCACCGCACGTGACCGCACTGGGACGGCAGGCCTGCTGCGGAACGCCCTGGCGCAGATCAATCGTCGGTTCGATGGCCTGCGCAAGGATGTGCTGGCCATTTTCGACCGCATCCCGGTCTACGCCCTGAACGATGAGGCTGCGCTGGTGCGCTACGGCATCACGCCCGAAGTGATGGACATGACCATGCTGGAGATTGAGGCGGCACTGGACCGGTGGATTCAGAACGGGCGGGAGCCCAGGTACTTGTTCTGGTGGGATCCGTTCGTGAACCAGGCGGCGCAGCTGGGCACCGCGCAGAGCGTGGCCAACTTGGCCCAGCTGTCGTCGGTCTATGCCACAGCGCGCACGCTGGATCTGGTGATCAGCAGCGAGCCGTATCGCACCCGGGTGGGCCTGGCGCGCATCAAGAGCTATGAGCACTGGACCGGCTTGCGAGCCGAGGGGCAGAGCCGGCTTGCTGCAGTCATTGGCCGGGCGGTGGCCGATGGCCTGAACCCGCACGCGGCACGCAAGCTGATTGAGGAAGCCCTGGGCGTTACCAAGTCCAAGGCTGCGCAGTACGCCCAGACCGACATCACCGACACGCTGCGCCAGGCACGCTGGGCTGAGGCTGAAGCCACGACGCAGGAGCTGGGCATCAAGATTGGCATGCTGTGGACGTCTGCGCTGCAGCCCACCACCCGGGCCACGCACGCGATGCGCAATGGCCGGGTGTATTCGACCGATGAGGTGAGGGCGTTTTATGGCCGAGATGGCAACCGGTACAACTGCCACTGTGGGCAGACGGAGTGTTTGCTGGATGCAGACGGAAAGCCTATTTTGTCGAATAGGCTAACTAGAATGATGGAGGCTGAGCAGCAAAGTTGGGTGCTTGCTAAATCTTCTTATTAGCAATATAAATATATATATCTTAAATATGGGAAATATTTTTTTGAGGTATGCAGTATTAATTTTTTGTTTCGCCGCATTTTTATTTTTTGGAAATCTCTCACTTATTTCTTGGAAAATTAATGACTGGTGGGCGGTTTTGGCCTGTTTTTCTAGCTTTTTGGCCATATTAGGATTTTGTTTCTACTGGTTGTTTGATAATTTGGATTTTGCAGGAATTTTCTATAAATTTGCTGCCTTTGCTGCAACAGCATTCGGATGTCTATCTTTCATGAGTAGCTTGGGAGAGGCAACAAAAGACGCTCAAGCAAGTGTTGGGCTTCCGTCTTTCTTCCTAGAGATAAGCATGGGGCAAATTAGGACAGTTGATAGAAAAGCACAGATTTTGGCCGAGAATAGTATCGTTTCTTGTGCTATCGGCCCCTACTTGAAATATCATTCGCTAATTGGTTCAGCAACAGAGATAGTTTACTTCGGGCCACTGACCTCAATGCTCTTTGGTATTGTCAAATCTGATTCAAAAGAGCCCGCTGATTGTATTGATTTATATAGGGAGTTAATAACGATTCAGCCAAATCTTGAGAAGCACTTAGCATTAGATGAAGCTAGAGAATTGCGCGAGCGCATAGAAGCGCGCCGACGATAATCCTGCTCCCTAGCATGGCTTGCATCTACATGAGGCAAGTCCATGAGCACCAAGCGCGTTCACATCGTCAGCGCCGTCAATGCGGCCAACATCAGCAAGTCCGGCAACACGTACACCATCCGGGATGTCGTCGGCGCGGTCGACGACATCGTGATGAACCGTCGGTTGTACCCGGCAGACCAGCTCGCCGCCGGCGTCAAGAGCCTGAACGGCAAGCCTGCGCCCGCCGGCCACCCCAAGAACAGCAAGGGGCAGCACATTAGCGCTGCCAACGGCGAGGCCCTGGCCGCTGCTTGGATCGGTGCCTACTGCACCAATGCCCGGCACGAGGGCGGCCGGACCCTGACCGATATCTTGGTCAACGGCGACATGGCCATGGCGACGGAGCAGGGCAAGAAGCTGGTGGAGCGGCTGGATGCGGCTATTGCTGGCACGAATGCAGATCCCATCCACGTCAGCACGGGTCTGAACCTGATTGAGGTTGTGGCCAACGGTGAGAGCCACGGCAAGAAATACACCTCGATTGCCACCAACCTGCAGTACGACCACCTGGCCATCCTGCTGGATGAGGTGGGCGCGGGCACGCCAGAGCAGGGCGTGGGCATGTTCCTCAACAGCGAGGGCGGGGAAGATGCCATCGAGACCATCCAGGTGAACCAGGAGCCCGAAGACCGGCGCTACGAGGGCGCCATTGGCTGGCTGCGCAGCCTGTTCACCAACAAAGACATCAGCTTTGACCAAATTGCCAGCGGCCTTCAGCTCCTGGTGCCCGACTCCTGCTGGGTTCGGGAGGTTTTCCCAGGCTATGCGGTGTGGGTCGACCGCGATGGGAAGAACTGGCGCCAGGAGTATCACGCCTCCGAAAACGGCTCCGTAGCATGGGTTGGACAGCCTGTTGAAGTACTTCGGCAGGTTTCCTATGAACCTGTCACGAACCATCAGGAGATTGACATCGTGAAAGACCAAATCATTGCTGCGCTGAATGCTGCGGGCGTGAATGTCGATGGCCTCACCGAAGCGCAGCTGCTGCAGGCCTACAACTCCGTGGTGGCCAAACCCCACCAGGAGGCACTGGCTGCTGCGAACTCGAAGGTCGCTGAATTTGAAGCAGCCAAGACCGCTGCCGAGAACAGCGAACGCGATGCACTGGCCGCCGAACTGGCAACCAACAGCTCGCTGACTGCGGACGATTTCAAGGCCATGCCGCTGGCCCGCCTGAAAGAGCTGAAGGCGAAGGCCGCACCGGTGAGCGTGGGCAACAGCCAAGAGCAGAAGAAGCCCGGCGACGAGTTTGCGAGCTACTCCATCAACAGCCTGATCGATGAAGGGAAGAAGTAATCATGCCCAACCTGATCTACCGCGGTGCTCACGACAAGCACCCGCGCACGGTGTCGGACAAGCCGGTGGCTGCAGCCTTGCTGCCCGGTACGTTCGTGACCGAAGGCGCCGCCACGTTGACCCAGGCGGCTGCCTTCGGCCCTAAGGTGCGCCTGCTGGCACACCGTGACTTCTACGCCATCGCCGGAAGCTGGTTCAACGGCAGTGACCCGCTCAAGACAGCCTATGCGCCCAACGAGACGGGCGTGGCCTACGTTCTGGAGCCGGGCCAGCAGTACCAGGCCGCCATGGCCGCCGGGAACTACACCTTTGGCCAGCCATTGACCATCGGCGCCGCCGGCCGCCTGACCGCTGCTGCGGCCGGCAACGTGGTGGTGGCCTTCGCAGACAAGGCTGCCAACGTCGCTGCAGGTGATCTGCTGGACGTCGAAATCGCCAACCACTACACATTCGCTGCTTAAAAGAGGGAGCTCACATGCTTCGTTTCACCCCTGATCAAGAAACCGCGCTGCGTGCTGCCCGTACGGCCTTCAACGCGAGCGCCGCCACGCTGGCCACCAACTCCGCCTTTGCGGATGGCTTTGGCAATCCCCTGGTGGGCAATGCCGCCCAGGTGCCGCTGGATGCCTGGCGCTCCATCGACACCCAGGCCGTGCAACTGCAGCGCGACCAGCTCGTCGTGTTCAACCGCTTGGCCGCCGCCAGCTCGCGCCCTGTCGGCATGGGCGAGCTGGTCAATTACTTCCCGAAGATCAGCGATTCGGGCGAGGTGCACGTGTCCATGGACGGTCGCTCCGAAGGCAAGGCCGACCAGGCGCTGATCCAGTACGAAGGCACGCCTGTGCCCATCATCGACAGCCAGGCCCGCTTCGGCTGGCGTCAGATGGAAGTGCTGCGCCGCGGCGGTGGGTCGATCGACACCGACACGATCGCCAACCACCAGCGCAAGGTGGCCGAGAAGCTGGAAGACATCGCGCTGAACGGCTTCGCCGGCATCGATGTGGGGGGCTCCAAGATCTATG
Source organism: Comamonas sp. UBA7528 (assembly GCF_002479375.1). NCBI lineage: Bacteria > Pseudomonadati > Pseudomonadota > Betaproteobacteria > Burkholderiales > Comamonadaceae > Comamonas > Comamonas sp. UBA7528. The sequence continues at coordinate 332,089 of NZ_DLMU01000001.1, read as the reverse complement.
GCCTGCGCAACTTCCCGCAGCGCAGCACCGGTGTGCACGGCTTCACCCTGAAGGGCGCGAGCGGCGCCCAGTGGCTGGAGGTGTTCGAAGAACAGGTGAACATGCACCTGGCGGACAACGCTTTCGGGCGCATCACGGTGTTCATGAACTACGGCGACTACACGTACGCCGATATCAACGAGTTCACGGCGGGCTACCCGAAGACCATCCTGCAGCGCATCCGCGAGATCAGCCAGATCGCTGAGATCGTGCCGGTGCCACGCCTGGCTGCCGACGAGCTGATTTCGATCGCCAACATGACCTCCGGCCAGTGGGGCCGCATCCTGAACGGCATGCCTCTGGCTACCCGTCCCAAGGTGCGCTTGAATCCGGAAGACGACTACGTGTTCGGCGTGATCGCCTCGGCCGTGCCGCAGTTCAAGAGCGACTATGAAGGCCGCTCGCAGATCGCCCACGCGACGAAGGCATGACCATGAAGGTTCGCGTTACCAATCTGAAGGGCCCCTGGCCCACGGGCGCCAAGGTCGGCGATGTCGTTGCGTTCGATGGCGAGGCCGTGCCGGCCTGGGCCGTTGGCAAGTGCATCATGGTGCCGGACGATGTCAGCGAGGCTTTCCACTATGAGCCGAAGGTGGTCACGGGCGGCGGCTACGACCGGGCGCACCAAGCGCGTGAAGCGGCGATTCAGGACGCCTTCGGTGACTTGCGCGCTGAGCGTGACCAGGCGCTGCAGCAGCTTGAATCCGCTCAGGCCGCTCTCGCGACCGCACTCGATCGCGAAGCCGGCCTGCAGCATCAGTTGGATGAGGCGCTTGCGGCAGCAGCCGGTCCGGTCGCAAAGACGCGCACAGACCTGAACGCCGAAGCTGAGAAGCTGGGCATCAAGGTCGACGGGCGATGGTCGGATGAACGCTTGGCTGAAGAGATCGCGAAGGCAGGCAAGAAATGATCACGAGCACGCAAGCGCAGCAGTACCTGGATTCCGTGTTGGGCGTGAGCGTGCCCGTGTTCCTTCTGGATGCTGCCGTGGCCCGTGTCGCCACAGCCGAGCAGGCCATGGTGGATGCGGGCTACGCCAGCCACACCCAAATTCTGGTCCAGTGCATGGCCGTGGCCCTGGTGGCAGCCGCTGGCGATCCGCGCCGCCTTTCTAGCCAGGGGGCTCCCTCTGGGGCCTCGCGCGGCTTCAAGTACAAGGATGGCGACCTGACGGCCTTGAGACGCTCGCTGGCGGCACTGGATACGGCCGGCACGGTGGCAGCCATTGTTGGGCCTGACCCAGCTGGCGGCGCATTCATGTTTGTGGTGAATGGGTAGGTGTCAGGCGATTATTTAGGCTTAGAGCGTTGAGCCATTCATAAAAATTGCACCTGTGACGACACCTTTTCCTAGCATTATCAGTCCTCCAGGAGTCATCATTAGATCGGCGCTTTGGTAAATCAAAGCATCGTTTATTAAGAAATTCATTCCAAACGGTGTTGGCACGGCTGAGTAGGAGAATGGGTCGAAGAAATGGTATTTGGATATGGTCACTCCATTTGCGCCTACGCTTGCATCGACCCCCGTGAGAACCACGGCATGGCCAATTCCCGGGCCATTTTGGAATGTAAGTATTACAGGCTTCTTCTGCTTTAGCTGGTTGAAAAGCACGGTAGGCAATGGCCATCCTAAGACGAACTGCCCAGATACGACGGTCGATTCGCCGTTAATATCTTTAACTACGCCATTTGTTGAGGAGACCATCTGAGGTAATGATCCAGGAGCATTGTTGGTTCCTCCTGTAACGAGCTGAACAATTTTGTCTTGTTCCAGCTCTACACCTTGATAGGACAAGACCATTTCAGCGCTAGATGCCCAGCACCACATGGTCTGAGTTTGGCGTCGGTAGTGTGGTTGGAATTCGTCTTGCGTTATCCCAATAAATTCCGCAAAAGCATGGTTTGCCGTTGCAATCAAAACCAGTATTGCGCAGATGCTTCTAAGGTGTTTAAGCATATTCTTCCTCTTGTCTAGGGGATACGTCGGCAAGAGGAACTTTGCTCTAGAAACAAATTGTTAGCAATAGCCATTTTTCGGACTCCCTAGCATGCATAGATATGTCTGCATCCGCATCTTGGTCCTACACCGCTAAAGCAACCCATTGGCCACTCCTTGGCCGCGACGACTGGTCTGGCCAGAACACCTATGGGCCTCCGGTAGTTTTCGACTGCGACTACAAGGCTGAAGCCGTTCGGTCCGCGGACGCTGGCGGCACGTCACCGCAAACCGGAGTGGAGCTGGCCTTGCGCCAAGTGCTCTACACCGAATACGCGGTGGTCAAGCAGGGCGACTATGTCCTGATTGGCGAGAGTGCTGAAGCCGATCCGATTGCGGCTGGCGCTGCGGAGGTCCGCACGGTGGTGCGGGACGCTGACACCTTCGACCGGATCGCTGACGACTATAGGATCCTGACGTAATGGCCAAAGCACGAGTTACCAACCGGCTGCCGCAGTTCGCACGCATGGTTCAGGACAAGGGTGTCAAGGGCGTCACCCAGGCGCCGATCCTGGGGGCGTCCGAGGCCTCGGTGATGACGCCCATAGATACCTCCGCGCTGCTGAACAGCCAGTATCGGCGCGTGGAGCAAGAGGGCTCGAAAGTGGTGGGCACGGTCGGCTACACGGCAGAGTACGCGGTGTCGGTGCATGACCCAAACGTGAAGCAGAAATTCCGCCGGACAAGCGCCGAGAAGGAGTTTCTTGCCAAGGGCTTCGAGAACGCCGAGCCCAATATCCGCGCAGTTGTCATCGGATCGATCAAGACATGACGGCGAGCGAAGTCCTGCGCGAACTACTTGCGCCAGCGCTGGCCGGCTGGCGGTTCCAGTTTGGCCGCTGGACCGATAGCGGGAATGCCGAGCGTTATGCCGTTCTACGGCCAATGGGCGGGCCCGCTGTTGGGCTGGTTCGCAAGCCCGCTTTCAGCTTGGTGCTAATAGGCAATAAATCCGACGCCGCAGGCACCCCGGAGGGCAAGGCCCAGGAGCTCATTGCGCTACTGATGGACGAGACAGGCTCCCTAGCATTCATTGAACCAGGAGAGCCGGTCTACTGGGCTACCGATGACGGGCGCCCGGTGGCCGAACTGGCCATCTCAACCATCATGAATCGATAAGGAGCTCCCCATGGGCGCACACGTAGGACGCGACGTAAAGGTCGAATTTGCCTTGAAGCCGGAGGCGCTGCCCAAGCCGGCCGCCGACGATTACAAGGTGCTGGGCATGATGCGTGCCAAGGCCTTGAACACCACCTGGGATACGGTGGACACCACGGCAGACAAGTCGCCGAATTTCACCAAGACCAGCCTGGTGACGTTCAAGAACGTGGAGTTCTCGGGCGATGGCGTGAGCTACGACGACGACGTGCACAACCAGTTCCTGCTGGAAAAGCATGTCGTGTCACCCCCGGCCGAGACCGGCTACCAGCCCAAGGTGTGGTTCAAGATCACGTACCCCGGCGGCAAGGTCTACGAAGGCCCGTTCATTGTCAGCTCGTGGTCGAACGACAGCCCGTATGCCAACGAAGCCACTTGGAGCATCAGCGCGGCCAGCAACGGCAATGTGGAGCTGACCTTGCCCGAAGGGCCCTGATGCTCACAGAGCATGGCCTGTCTCGGGTGGTGATGCCTGATGGCCAGGAATTCACCTTTCGGCCAACCTTTCGCCGGGTAGCCGAACTGGGCCGGCCGCGTGAAGTGGTGCAGATCTTCCGCGGCCTATTTGGTCGGCAGGCCCTGCTGAATGCACGATACGTCCTGGCCATCATGTGCGATCAGGATGATGTGTCACCTTTGATCGGCTGGTTGGACCTGGGGCAAGGCTGGCAGTCTGGGGCCATGCCCGTTCAAGAGCAGGTATGCCTGGCCGCCCACCTGATGCGTCATGGCATGGTGGGTAAGCCAGAAGGTGGAGGAAAGGGCGGGAAGGTTGCCGAAGAGTTCCAGGCGGCAGAGTACGTTGCCGCAGCCCGTGTGCACCTGGGTATGAGCGCCGAAGAGGCGGAGGCGCTCAGCATGACCGAGTTCCAGGCCTTGTTCGAGATGAAGTTTCCGGACGCTAAGAAGAAGCGGGATGTTCCAACGCGTGAGGAGTACCGGGCGGCGATGGAGGCAACTCATGCGAAGTGAATGGCTGACACAAGGTGTCAAAGAGAAGAGTTTTTCCGTTGTCGCGGGCGCCAGCGGCTTCATCTAGCAAGTTCGCTCCACAAGTCATCGAACCGCGCTGCAACGAACTGCGCGTAAAGGAGATCCATGCCAATTAAGGGAACACGAACTATCGACATAGGTGAGGTTCTTGAATCGAAGGCGTAGCCTTCCCCGCCTCCGTCAGACCCAAACAGAATCAAGCCAGGCGCATACTGATCCGATTCGTAGTCATGATTAAACTGAACAAGTTCTTCCGACTTCCAGAGGACCAAATAATTTTCTCCAACAAACCCTTCTCCTCCATCATGTTGCTGTAAAAACTGCACGTAGTCAGAAGGCAGCGGGGCTTGGAGCAAGGCTGTAGCAATCTCAAGTGCGCCCAGGGGTGGCGCTGGGTTTAGCTGCCAAGTCTTCAGAATTTTTTCGAGTTGCATGGTGGAAATTGTCTTCGATATCTGCCATGAATGCCGCTCTGCAACTGGTCCCTGAGGTCTGTGCGTTAACGACGAGCAACGGCGGCAACGAAAAAACAGCGGCGCTCTAGTGGATGCAGGCTGTTTGGAGAGGACTCTGCAGAGCTCGATTAACCGTAGCGAAAGTACTGGTGGTTTTAGCTCAAGAGCTGCGGGGAAAAGTCCCAACGTACTTTGACGATCGTCGCAAGCCTCTAGTCATCTTCACCGCATAGCATGGTCACTCCAATAAAGGGGAGAGACTTATGAAAATCGCATTCCTGGCTATCGCTTTCGCCGCAGCCACATCCACGCAAGCTGCACCTTCGGTTCACGCAGCCGGCACCACGTCTTTTGTGTCGGGCAAATCTGCTGCTGGAGCGGTGTCGTTTGAGGCAGCAGGCCGCAAAGGAAGCAAGCGCGTTGGAGGCAAGGGCCGCAGCGGTAAAGGCGGTCACTACGTGGGTGGCCACAAGTAAGCGCAAGAAAGCCTGAAACGAAAAAGCCCCTCGAGAGGGGCTTTTTATTGGGAATTCAGTAGACGGCCTGAATCCACATCTTGACTGTTTGCCACTTGTCACCAGCGGCGCGGAAGCTCAGCAACTCCGGGCACTGCTTTTTGAGGTTTGCATAGAAGGTCAGCATGTCTTGTGACAGCTTCCCACTGCTGTTGTCTTGTAGCCATGTCTTCCAGAGCTCAACAATCTGTTTTTTCGCTTCGGCTTGAGTCATTCGTCTCTCGCTGTGTTTTGCTGTAATAGGGTTAGACAGGGGTCACTTGCCAAGTGGAACCCACCCCAAATGCAGCTTTGCACTTAGGACAGGATTCGGAGAGAAATGGGATGATGGCGTTGCAATTTGGACACTCGCCTTTTGGACCATTCTCAAGGGCTGTTTGGTGCAGCTTCCGAAGCTCAACAGCCTCCATGACAGGATCCTTCCAATCGGATGAAACCAGCAAGCGTTTCGTAGCTGAGGAAAATTCAGTCTCAGAAATTTGACCAGCTTCACGTTGAGCGCGGAGGATGGCGAGACGGGACTCCAGCCATACGGGGTCGAGCCGCCGGAGCTTGACGAAGACATGGGCCAGAGCAATTCGCAATGCGCCTGGCTCAAGCCCGCCATAGTGCAAATGCAGCTCACCAAAGTTGGTGATCAACGTGAGAAAGGTGTGTACCGTTGTCTTGCTGGTCAGAAGGTTCAGCACGCCGGCGATGGCAATGCCTTCCAGCGCTCCTTCAGCACCAAAGCCGCCGCCGATAAAGCCGCCACCGGTCGATACAGAGCCGGGACCAGAAATATTCAATTCGGCAAGCTCGCTGTAGTTGACGGAGGCTGTTCGGGTGGAACTGGCGCAATGGACGCCTTGTTCATCAAACCCGAGGTTGAGCTTGCTGCCTACGCTAAAAGGGAACCCGTTTGCACCCAGAACGGTGCATTCATTGAGTGTGGGACTATTTGAATTCACTGAAGACATTTCTCCTCCTGCGGGAGATTATGTCGTGTGTGCTTCGCGGATGATCTTCATGGCACGCAATTTTCCATCCACAAGGCTACTGAAGCATGCGAGCACGGCATGAGCCAGAGAGGCAGTCAGGCTGGCACAGAAGAGGCGGTTAAGAGGGGGAAAAGTGAAGCCCGCGCGAGGCGGGCTTTTGCTGCTGTAATTGGCGAGTCTCAATTGGATTTTGGCTTCACTTTCACTTTGAGGCTTGGCTCAAGATCGCTGAGGTTCGTTGCATGCCTTTTGCTGCGGTCCAAGAAAACTTCCAGCTCATCTTTCCAATCGCCTTGGTCTTCCAAGTCTTTGAAGCTAACCAAAAGATCGGATGCAGCGATTTCTGCAGCTTGTTCGGCAACCCTTTTAACAAGCATCTGCAGCTTCGAGTGGGGTTGTATTGCGCCAACGGACAGTACTCTGCTGTCTGACGCAGTCCAAGCAAACGACTTCTCCAGCCGCGCCACGATCTCCGCGTTCATGGAGCGCCCTGACTGCTTGGATGCAGCTTCGATCTGGTCTTTGAGATCGGCCGGCAGCCTGATCTTCATTTGTGGGTCTTCACGGCTCATTGGACGATGATAAACCACAGTGATCCACGTGGGTATTGCATGAGTGGATCACCGTGGTGCATACTGCATTCAATGGATCACGGTGGTTCATTGAAAGGGAAGCATGCAAGGTAACAAATCACGAGCACCGTCCCCGGTGCGCATCCCCGAAGAGCTCAAGCAATGGCTAAAGCACAAGGCGGTCGACAACTTCCGTTCTCTGAACGGGGAGATCGTTGCCCGCCTAGAGCGAAGCCGCAAGGAGGATGAGGCCCAACATGCAAGCGTGGCCTGAAAAGAGTGAAGCCCTGACGGCGGCAACCGGCAGGGCTTCGAGTGAAGTAACCCAAGCTATCAAACAAGGATCCAACGTGATCAATTCTAAAGCACTGACCATCGGAACAACAAGTGTCCGCCAAGTGGGTGAGCTGTACTCGTTGAACGACTTGCATCATGCGAGCGGTGGAGCGGACAAGCATGCGCCCAATCAGTTCACGCGGCTGGAGCAGACACTAGCCCTGATTGCCGAGATTAAATCCGCAGATCAGCGGAATTGCATCGAGACACGCCGTGGAAAGCGCGGCGGCACCTACGTCTGTAAGGAGCTCGTCATCGCTTACGCAGCCTGGATCAGCGCTGCATTCCACCTCAAGGTGATCCGCGTGTTCTTGGCGGCGGCCACGCCATTTAGCGTCCACGCCGACCAAACCCTGAGCCAAGAGCAGGCCGATACCTTGCGCAACATGCTGACCGGCAGCGTCAAGAAGCTGCCCCATGAAAAGCAGGCCGGTGCGATGGTGAAGGGCTGGGCCAAGCTGAAGTCCCACTTCAAGACTGACTACCGGCACATTCCGGCGGAGGAGTTCCACGAGGCCGTGAACATCCTGGCGCGACACATTGCCGAGTGGGAGGTGGTGGATGATGCACCGTCGCCGGCCACGGACAACGAAAAGATCAAGCATGCCTATGCCTTGGCTTCCGAGGTGGCAAAGCAGGCTGCGATGACGGTGTTCAATGCAGTGGTGGATGACCAGGATGTGCACAAGCACGACCGCTGGATGTTCCACATGGACTGGCATGCACGTGATGGTGTGCCTGCGGCATGGGCGAAGCCGGTTGAGGGGAGTGCGATGGTCGTGTCCATGGCCGACTTGCCCCGCAGGCTGCTGGAGCCAAACGGAATGCTGCCGACGAACAAGGAACTGGCGGACCTGGCCACGGCGTGCAACCAGCGCCTGGCGCAGCGCTTGCAGTATGAAGCCTCGAAGCCGGGTGCCATCGGGGTGTAGCGTCCCTAGCATGCCTCTGGAACATCCGGAGTGCATGCTGTGGCAGAGAAAGTCGGCGAGATCTATTACGACGTGACGCTAGACCTTGATCAGATGATCAAGGATCAGCGCCGGGCGCAGCAGAACCTGAACAAGACGGCCGATAGCCTGCAGCGGTTGGCGCCGATTGCTGCGGCCGCCAAGGCTGCGCTGTCCGGCCTGGCGGTGATGAAGATCATCGACATGGCTGATGAGTGGGGCCAGTACGCCAGCCGTATCAAGCAGGCCACCAAGAGCACGGAGGAATATGCGCTGGTTCAGGAGCGCATGCTGCAGTCCGCGAACCAGACGTTCCGCTCCATCAACGAAACCCGGGAATCATTCATCCAGCTCTCACCGGTGCTGCGCGAGATGGGGCTTTCGCTTGGGCAATCCATCGATGTGATCGACACCTTCAGCGGCTTGCTGGTGGTGAATGCCGCCAGCACTGAGAAGGCCAAAGGCGCCCAGGATGCGCTGGCCAAGTCCTTGCAGAAGGGCAAGATCGACGCGGATGCCTGGATGAGCATCTATTCCACCCTGGACAGCGTGGTGGACATCATTGCCGAGAGCAGTGGCAAGAGCGCGGAGGAGATCCGAAAGCTGGGTGCCGAGGGCAAGCTGGGCATTGACCTGTTCGTGAATGCGCTTTCCGATGGCTCTGCCAAGGTAGCCAAGCAGGTGGCGGAGATGCCGACCACGGTGCGCGATGCCATTCAGTCGGTCACGAATGGGCTGCAAGAGTACATAGGCTGGAGCAACGAGGCCCATGGAATTACCACGACCATCGCCGGGGTTGTGAAAGCGCTGGGAGAGAACTTCAACACTCTGGCGGATGTGGCGCTGCTGGCAGTGACAGCCGGTCTGGCGCGCTACGTTGGAGGCATGACTGCTGCGGCGGTGGCCACCGCTGCAAAGACTGCGGCTGCGAGGAGTGCGGCCGTTGCTGAATTGGCTTTGGCTGAGGCAGAGGTTGCGCAAACTGCAGCAGCGTTGGCAAAAGTGCGAGCACTTTCTGCGATGACCGCAAACACGACCCAGGTAACGGCGGCCACTCTAGCGCTGGAGGTGGCCGAGAAGCGTCTCGCAGCGGCCCAAGCTGTCGCAGTTGCCTCCTCCACAGCATTGGGCGCGGCCTTGAAAGGCATCTTGGGCTTTCTGGGTGGACCGGTGGGCATCGCTGTCATGGTGGCTTTGGCAGCCGCGAGCGTGTTCAAGTTTGGTGATAGCGCGGCCAAGGCTGCGCCCAAAGTAGATCTGCTGACCACTGCTGTAAATGAACTTGGCGATGCAAATCTGAAGTTGATGCGCACGGAGTTAATGAAGAAGGTCTCAGAGATGACCGCCTTTGACTCTGCGGCAGGAAAAGCCAACGCGCGGATCGAAACCCTCAATAGCAACCTGCGGCAATTCCCGAGCCATGCAAAGGCCAAGGAGTGGAGGGAAGAGATCGAGAGGCTTGAGGCTTCGACAGAAACTGAGTCTGAAGCGCTGGGCAAGATGCGCGATCAACTGAAGAAAGTTGAGGATGAGCTTGCGGCACGGCAGAAAGGCGTGAGCACTACTCGCGTGACCCGCAGCGACCCTGAGGTGCAAAAGCGGCTGGCGGCCATGCGTGAAGAGGAGGAGCTTGCCAAATTGACGGGGGTGGCCCGGGCGCGGCTCCAGGCCATCCAGAAGCTCGGAAGCAATGCCACGGCAGAAGAGCGTGCTGAAGCGGAGAGGCTTGCCACCTCCATCTACAACCTGGAGCAGGCGCAGAAGAAGCTGAACGAAACCGCCAAGGCAGGGAAGTTTGACAGCAAGAGCTACTTGCTTGGCCTGCGCGCAGATGCAACGGAGGCGGGGCTTGCCAAGATTGATGCCGATGAGCGCGAGGCGTTGAGCAAGCACAAGAAGCTGCTTGATGAGCGAAAGCTGACGGATCAGGAGTACGAGGAGGGCGCGACCTCCATTCGGCAAAAGGCGGCACAGAGCCGTGCCGAAATAGCGCGGCGTGAAGCGGCAGATGCGCTGATGGTCACCAATGCGGAGTTGGCCGCGCGCCGGCAACTGCAGGTGGAGATCGCGCGGCAGGATGCTGACATCGCCGGGGCCTCTATGGGGGACCGTGCCAGAGAGGAGATGGAGCAGCGTCTGCAGCTCGTCCAGCAGTTTGCCCAGCGGGCTCAGCAGATTGAAGATCAACGGCGGACGGCGCTGGCCCAGGCCGACGAAAAAGACCGCGCGCGCATTGGCAAGATGTACGACGAAGTGCTGCGCATCGAGGAGGGCTACCAAAGCAAGTCCTTAGCGGCTTACGACGAGTACGTGCTGCGCAAGCGCAGTACCGATGAAGACTGGATGAATGGCGCAAGCCGCGCCTGGCAGAACTATGCAGAGCAGGCCAGGGATGCTGCCAGCCAAGCACAGAGCCTGTTTGAGAAGGGCTTCCAAGGCATGGAGGATATGGCTGTAGGTTTTGCGATGAGGACCAAAATTGACTTCAAAAGCATGACCGAATCCATCATTGCTGACCTTATCCGAATCCAGGTCCGGGCCAGCATGGTGCAACTGCTTGGCGGGTCGAATGGTGGCGGTGGGGGTGGCTTGTTTGGGACCTTGCTCAGCGGCGTGAGCTCTTTCTTTGGTGGCGGCACGCCCGTTGGCGGTGCGGGTAATGCCGGCTACGGCGACTACTCCAGTGCCGGCCTGGCTGCCGCGTTCAGCGGCAAGCGCGAGAACGGCGGAAATGTGTCTGCCGGCAAGATGTACGAGGTGAACGAGCGCGGCGATCCGGAGCTGCTGACCGTGGGCAACAAGCAGCTGCTGATGATGGCAGGCCAGTCTGGATCGGTGACGCCACTTGGAGGGATGGAGGTGGCCAGCGTTCCATCGCCAGAGGGGCGAGGTGGCGGATGGTCTGGGGCTGCGCCAATTATCAATATGAAGTTCATCGGTGCCCCGTCTCAGCCCGAGGTCAAGCAAAGCAGTTCGGGCCCTGGTCAATTCGATGTCGAGGTAATTTTCAAACAGGTCGATAGACGCTTTGCCGATGGCATCAGCAACGGCAGCAGCAGTTCTTACCGTGCGATGAAGGGGAGATTTGGTCTAGGGGATGGCTGATTTTGTCTCCCTAGCATGCCTTTCATGGCATCGCTTCCCGAGTACGTTTCAATTCTCTTCCCCGGTCAGTCCGAGTCTTTTGACCCGGCGATCGTGCGTACGGAAATGGAGCGCGGGCTTGCGAAGCAGCGCGTGGGTAACAGCAAGGTGCTGCGCAAGCTAAATGCCACGCTTCTGTTTGCATCCCAAGTGGATGTGAATGCCTTCGAGGACTGGTACTTCAACGGGATCAAGCGGATTGGTTTCTTCGAAGTTCACCATCCCCGCACGGGACGTTTGACGCTCATGCGGTTTGAAGGAGCCGACATTGGTGAGCTGCTGCCCGCGGTCAGCGGCTACCACGTGGCCACTCGAGCGGTTGTCCTGGAGTGCTTGGGATGACCGCCTTCCACACGCGCAACCAGCGCATCACCGATGACGTGGGTTTTGTGCAGCTGCTGGAGGTCACCAACCCCAGCTTTTCCGAGCCGATGCTGATCTGCAATGACGTCCAGGACTTTGTGAGCCAGGGCAAGTCCTACACCGGCCTGCCTTTTGGTTTCACCTTGCCTGACGACGTGAGCGGCAGTGCGCCACGCATGCGCCTCGCCATGGACAACGTGGGCCGCGGTGTCAGCGATGAGCTGGAGCGCCGCCAGCCCGGCACCACCACCATGGCCAAGCTGATCGTGGTGGGTCGTGATACGCCTGACCGGCATGAGCATGTGTTCTGGCTGCCCATGTCCAGCGTCAGCATCAGCGGCGCCAGTGCCCAGGCCAGCTGCAGCGTGGACGAGGTCACCCGCCAGTCGGCCTGCAAGCAGATGGCCACGCCTTTCACCTTGTCGGGGATCTTTTGATGCTGGAGCGCATTGAAGCCCTGGTGGGCATTGCTTATGACCCGCGCCACATGGACTGCGCCGACCTTGCCATGCGGGTGCAACAGCAGGTGTTTGGCCGTGCGGTGCTGCTGGCAGGCCGGCGGCCGCGCCCGCTGGACAGCGCAGCCCAGGCCCGGGAGATCGCTGCCATGAGCGCCCAGCTGGCAGACCCGGTACCGCGCCCGCAAGACGGCGATGCCGTGCTGATGCGCGAAGTAGGCGCTACGCACGCAGGCCATATAGGCACTTACTTTTTTATCAACTACACGCCGTATGTGTTGCATGTGGCCGCCTGGATGCAGGGGGGCAGCACGCTGCACCGGCTGCAAGAGCTGTCGGGCCTGGGCCTGACGGTGGAGGGGTACTACCGATGGAAATGACCCGCGCTGAAGCCGCTGCTGTGGCTGCCGTGGATGGCATGCCTGCCGAGCTGCTGGATGCCATGGGCCGCCTGGTGGTTACGCCGCATGCGCTGACCATCGACGGCCAGCGCAATGTGCCGGCGGATCTGCAGCCCGGCGAGAGCCTGGCCGTGTTCCTGGGCCGGCATGTGCCCGGCATTGAATCCGGCGCCTGGGTGGTGAGCATTGGCGGGTCCATGGTGCCGCGCGCCATGTGGCCCCACGCCTACCCCAAGCACGGCATGCACATTGCCTGCCGTGCCGTGGTGGCCAAGCAGGCCGTGGCGTTGGTGGCCATTGCTGCGCTGACGTACTTCTCTGGTGGCCTTGCCGCTGGGCTGTACGGCGCAATGGGTGGCACCTACGTGGCTGCCTCTGCAGGGTTTGCACTGGCAGCGATCCAGGCCGGCATCGTCATTGCCGGCTCCATGCTGATCAACAAGGTGCTGGGCCCCAAGGTGCCCAAGGTCGGCGATGTGGCCGCTGCGCGCCAGGTCTACAGCCTGAGCAGCCAGCGCAACAGTGCGCGGCTCTACGAGCCTTTGCCGGTGCTGTGGGGGGAGATGCGTGTCTCGCCCGACCTGGCCAGCCAGTCCTACACCTGGCCTGAAGGGGAAGACCAGTACATGTCCGTGATCTTGCTGGGTGGCATCAATGTGCACACGGCAGCGGATCTGGCCATCGGTGATACGTCCATCACCGCATACACCGATGTGAGCGTGTTCCACAATGGCTTCAGTGGCATGCCCAGCGTGGCAGTGCCCCTGTACAGCAACGTGGACACCATTGCCGGTGGTGAGCTTCCTGACACCACAGCGTGGGTGACGCGCACCAGCTCTGCCGGCGCCATCGGCTTGCATGTGGACCTGGAGTACCAGCTCTTTATCCAGGGCAACAAGGGGTTGAAGCGGGCCTACCTGAATCTGGAGGCGCAGTACCGCGCGGTGGGCACTACGGCGTGGCAGAACCTTTTTGCCCCCAAGCAGCTGAGCAACAACACGACAGAGAACCGGCGCGCCACCTTCGGTAAAACCGTTCCGTCGGGGCAGTACGAGGTGCGCATGCGCCGCCTGGACGGACCGAACCCGGACAAGACCACGCGCCAGGTGGCCTGGACAGCGCTGCGCACCATCCAGGCCGATACCACCGACTACAGCCAGTGGGGCCGCATCGGCATCAAGATCAAGGCCACGGGGCAGCTCTCTGGCAGCCTGGACACGCTGCGTGCGACTTATCGCGCACGTCCGCTGCCGGTGTGGGATGGGCTGGCGTGGGCGACTGCCACCACCCGCGAGGAGGGGCTGAGCAACCCGGGCGCCATCATCTTGCAGACCTTGCGCGGCGTGTACGCCAAGGACCGCAATGGCAAGGATGTGCTGCAGTGGGGCTACGGCATGTCGGACGAGCAGATCGACATCGAGGGCCTCAAAGCCTTCATGCTGCACTGCAAGGCCAAGGGCTACACCTATGACCGCTGGGTGACGCAGCAGATGTCGCTGCAGCAGTTCTGCGATGAAGTGGCTCTGGCCGGCATGGGACAGTTCACCTGGACCGATGGCAGCCGGCCCACGGTGGCCTTTGTCAGCAGCGGCCAGCCCATCAGCGCCGTGGTCAACATGGCCAATATGAAAAAGGCTGGCTTCAGCGTGGACTACGTGCTGGGCAATGCGGCCGACGGCATCGAGTACCAGTACCTGGACCGCAACACCTGGGAGACCAAGACGCTGCGCGTGATGGCCCCGGGCGTGACCACCATGCTCAACCCGGCGCGGGTGACGGGCGAGGGTGTGACCAGTGAGGCGCATGCCGCCGTACTGGCGCGTTACCACCTGGCGCAAAGCCTGTACCAGTTCAAGACGGTGAATTTTCAGGCGGACATCGAGCACCTGGATTACCGCCGCCTGAGCGTGCTGTCCGTGTCGCACGACCTGACGCAGTGGGGCTTTGGCGGCCGTGTGATGGCCGCGCAGATCGTGGGCAGCAAGATCCGGCTGCAGCTCGATGAACCGGTGCCGCCGCTGGCTACGCCCCACATGGGCCTGCGCATCCCGGGCGAGCGCGACTACCGCGTGTGGCCCATGGTGCCGATGGCCGAAGCCTCGGACGTGGTGGAGCTGGTGGGCGAGTGGCCTGCCGGTGTGGCGTTCCCCGGCGATGGCCTGGACAACCCCGCGCACGACACGCTGTGGTGCGCGGACTTCAAGCCCACGCCGGGCTACCGCGTGCGCGTGACCGGCATTGAGCCCGAGAGCGACCTGTCCGGCGCAGCCGTCTCCTGTGTGCCTGAAGGGCCGGAGTTCTGGGACTACGTGCTCAACGGCACCTATGTGCCCGCGCCCAACCAGAGCACCCTCCCCCAACTGGGCCGGCCGAACGCCCGCGACCTGCGCGTGCAGGAGCAGGTCAATGTGCAAGGGGACACCGAGTGGTATGAGCTGCATGTGCAGTGGGAGGTAGACGGCGACTATGACCACGCTCAGGTCTGGGCGGGCCGTGACGGCAGCGAACTGCGCCTGGTGGACGGCAATGCCACGGGCACCCGCACCACCTTCCGCATCGATGGTGCGGGGGAATGGCTGATCGAAGTGCGGCCCTTCAGCCCGGGCGGCCGTGTGGGGCAGTCGGCTGCGCTGCTGTACATCACGACGGCGACGCAGGTGCCGCCCCGCAACCCGGGGGAATTTGCTGTGATGCAGGTCGATGGCGGCCTGCGCCGGTTTATGTGGTCGTACGCGGGCGACAAGCCCGCCGCGCTGGCCGGGGTGCAGATCCGCTACTTGCCCGGTGATGTGCCTTTGACGGAGGCCAGCTGGGAGGGCATGCAGCCGCTGGGGGTGGCTGACGATGTCTACACCGCCCAGTTCGAGACCACCAAGCCGGAAGCCGGGCAGTGGACCTTTGGACTGCGTGCGATCGACACGGCAGGGCTGCTGGCCCCAGGCGTGGTGCGCACCGTGGTGCAGCTGGACGGGGTGTTTGACGACATCTTCCAGCCAGACCTGACGCCGCCGCCCACGCCCACGGGGTTCCAGGCCTCTGCAGCGCTGACAAGTGCCACGCTGCAGACGGATCTGCCCACCTATGAGCAAGGCCACGGCCATGCCAGCAGCAATTTCTATGTGGCTGAGGTCACGGCAGAGGTGCCGAACCCCGGGTTTGCTGCTGCGCGCCTTGCGGCTGCCGGACCGGAGCATATCGCCACGGCAGCAGTCGAGCTGGGCAAGACCTACCGCTTCTGGGCCAAGTGGAAGACGGTGGACGGCGTGGAATCGCTGCAGCCCGCTGGCCCGGTCACCTTGACCGTGGGCAAGGTCGGCAACAGCGACCTGGGCGCGCTGGTGGTGGAGGCTGAAAACCTGGCCAACAGCGCGGTGACGGCAGCCAAGCTGGCGGCACAGGCCGTGGATGCGACCAAGTTTGCCAGCGGCATCGAGCCGGTGGGCATTGTGGCAAGCGGGGCCCTGCCCACGGTCAAGGGCACCAGCACCATCGTGTATGGCGGCAAGCTGTACCGGTGGGATGGCAGCAAGTACACGGCAGCCACGGCTGCGGCGGATGTGTCCGGGCAGATCGGGGCCACCCAGATTGCGGACGGTGCGATCAGCACCCCCAAGCTGGCAGCCAATGCGGTGACGGCCGCGGCTATTGCAGCCGGAGCCATCACGGCAGCCAAGCTGGCCGCTGACTCTGTGACGGCGGCAGCCATCGCTGCAGGGGCTGTGAATGCCGAGCAGATTGCGGCTGGGGCGATCACGGCCAGCAAGATGGTGATCTCAGACGCCAGCACCCTGGTGCCCGACCCCGAGTACATGGAGTTGGGTATGTGGACCTCGGCGGGTGCTTCAGTCCAGCTTCTTTCCAACGAGCCCAACCAGAACGCTGGTACGGCAAGTAAGAAAGTGCTCGGGGTATACCGCGTGGGTACTACTGCAGGCGTCCTTGCCGGGGTGCAATCAACGTCGTTCCCTGTCAAGCACTCTGCGGCTTACACGCTTCGTACTGCAGTCTGGCCGAACGCCGCGGGTTCGTGGCGTGTGTCGATCCTCTGGTACAACCCGGCGGGAAATTTGGTTTCACAGACAAATTTCAATGACTCTGCTGTGGGCGCTGGTTGGCGGCAGGTGTTCCTTCAAGCCACAGCGCCCACTACCACTACGAGTGCCCGGGTCGTTTGCTATATCGACGAGGGTAGCGCAGCTACCTATCTCCGCGTCGGAAAGCTAAGGGTTGCAGAAGCGACCTCGGCCGAACTGATCGTCGACGGCGCCATCACGGCCGCCAAGATGGCCGCCAACGCCATCGCGGTGGGCACGGCCGCGATCCAGGACGGCGCCATTGTGAACGCCATGATCGGCAATCTGTCCGCAGACAAGATCACGGCGGGCACCTTGGCTGCTGCGCGCATTGCGGCGGGGTCCATCACGGCCTCGCACCTGGCCACCAACTCCGTGACCACGGACAAGATTGCTGCAGGCTCCGTGACGGCCAATGAACTGTCGGTAGCCGCTGTGACGGCGGCCAAGATCGCAGCCAAGACGATCACAGCGGCCCAGCTCGCTGCCGGCGCTGTGACGGCTACCGAGATCAATGTGTCTTCGCTGAGCGCTATTGCGGCGAACCTGGGGACTGTGACGGCGGGGCGCATCCAGAACGCGGCGAACACCTCGTTTTGGAACCTGGGTGCCACCGGCGCGACGCGCATGTTCCAGCTAGGCAGTGACCTGTCGTACGACGAGGCCAACGGCCTGCGCCTGAGCAAGCTCAACGTGATCGAGATGGCCCAACTGGCGCCCGGTAGCGTGAGCCAGAGCCGGGCGTTTTCTGGAGGGCCGGTAACGATCACAAGAAACACAGCGTGGAGCACCATCCTGAGTTTCACTTTGCCAGCGGGGAAGTCTGCCGTTCTCTCGGGGTTCGGGGACTACGTTTTCAACAGCCTGGATGACAACGCGACGTCGGCAAACGTCAGGCTTTACGAGGCCGATCTGCAGGTCGTTGTGGGCAGCGCCGTGGCGATGCTTATCTCGCTCTCTCCAACCGGCCGATCAGATGGGGGCAGCAACTCAAAGTTGTTCAGCATCCCCGGGTGTGTGGCCGATGGCTCGATGACGGGCACTACCAGTATCTCCATTCATGTCCGTAGCGTTTCGGTTAGCCCTGCTGCAACCAATCAGCGCCAGGTGAATTCTTTGACCTTGAACGCTCTCATCGTTAATCGTTAACCAAAAGGTAGCCATGGCTATTCTCAAAACCATACCCACGCCCAACGGGGTGGCGGCCGCACACCGCATCGTCAAGTCCGAGCTGGTGGACCTGGCAATCAAGGTGCAGGTGCACATGTATCCCAGTGCCGAGAAGGCGCAGGACGCGCACCTGCTGTGGCAGGAGTACCCGGTGCTGCCGCTGAGCGCGCTGGACGTGCAAGACCCGGCTGGCTCGCTGGAGCGCGCCCTGGCGGCGCAGGAAGAGGGACTGTTTGCCGGTGGTGTGTATGCCGCAGATCCTGCGGCCGACGATATCGACACTGCCAAGGCGCGCAAATGGGCTCAGATCAAGGCTGAGCGCGATGCCCTGGAGAGCGGCGGCTTTGACATGTCGGGGCTGGGGCGCTTTGACAGCAATGCGGAAAGCCGTGCACGCATCGTGGGCGCGGCCATGGCCGCAAAGATCGCCCAGGATGCCGGGCAGCCCTACAGCATCCGCTGGACCCTGGCCGACAACGCCACGGTGGACCTGGGCGCTGAAGACATGATTGCGGTGGGCTTTGCCTTGCTGGCTCACACCGACGGCATCCACCAGCGCAGCCGGCAAATTTACGCCCAGATCCAGACGGCACAGACGGCGGAGGAGGTGGCGGGCATCAGCTGGACGCAAGAGCCCGCAGAGATCGATGCCGCCGCTTGAGCACGAACAGGAGCGACACATGGAGAACGACAACGCAATCAACCCGCGCCTGGCCGAAGTGCTGAACGCCAACGTGGGCAACAAGATCACGCCCGAGCTGTCAGCAGGCCTGCAGGGCACGCTGCAGCAGCTGATGAATGCCATCGCGCTGGAGGCCTATGAGGCCGGGGCAGCGGCCCAACGCGACGGAGGCCGCGCTGCTGATGAGGTGACGGATGTGGAGCCCAAGTGCTGACGGCAGTCGGCGTAAGGCAATCCAGAGGGTAGGTTTTTGAGGACTCCTTCCAGGAATTTGGCTGGGGGGTAAGGGGGGTGTATGCAGGATGAGTGGGGAAACGAGCTGCCGGTGCGCACTGTGCAGCAGGTGAATGGCCGCTTCGATGCGGGCAGCGCGCGCATGGCGGAGATTGAGCGTGGGCAGGGTTCGATCGCGCGAGAGCTGGAGCAGACGCGCGAGGAGCTGCACGAGCTCAGGCAGCAGCTGGCAGATCTGCTGGAGTTCTTCGGCGCCATGAAGGGTGCCTTCAAGGTGCTCAACTGGATGGGGAAACTGGCGCGGCCCACGGCCGCCATCGTGGCGCTGGGCGTGGCCCTGGCTGCGGCCTGGAACGCGGCACGCGGGGGGATCTACCCGAAATGAACTACAAGCAAAAGCTGATCGCCGCCATCGGTGCGGCTGCAGCAGCGCTGGTGGTGCCGTTCGTGGCTACGCATGAGGGCACCGTGCACCGCACGTACCGCGACCCCATTGGCATCGTGACGGCGTGCACCGGCCACACCGGGCCCGAGCTGCGCATGGGGCAGACCTTCACACGCGAGCAGTGCGAGGCCATGCTGTACCAGGATCTGGCCCAGCATGCAGACGCGCTGGCCTGCATCCGCCAGCCCTTGACCGATGGGCAGCGCGCCGCGTTCCTGTCGTTCGCCTTCAACGTGGGGGAGGGTGCTTTCTGCGGCTCCACCCTGGTGCGCAAGGCGAATGCCGGGGACATGGACGGCGCGTGCGCAGAGCTGAGCCGCTGGACCTATGCCGGCGGCAAGCAACTGCCCGGCCTGGTGCGCCGGCGCGCGGCCGAGCGCCAGCTGTGCGAAGGGAGGCTGGCATGAGCCACCGAGCCCTGTTGGTCGCCGTTAGCGCGGCCTTGATCTTTGGGGCGGGCTGGGTCGCCCACGGTTGGAGGTTGGGCCGGGATCTGGCCGAGATGAAAGCTGCACATGCTCAAGAACTGGCCGCGCGCGACCAAGCTGCGTTTCAGCTAGGCCAGGCCATCACCACCAATTACCAAGAGGTTTTGAATGATGCTATCCAAGAACAGGCGCGCCTGGCTGATGCTGCAGCTGCTGCCAAGCGCACTGCTGGTCGGCTGCGCGACCAACTCCGTGAAGCCGATGTGCGAATTGCCACGGCTTCCGCCGCCGCCGTCCGAAAGTACGCCGCAACCGCAAACAAGCTACTTGGAAATTGCAGCCAGCGATATACAGAGCTGGCAGAGCGAGCTGATGGCCACGCCCTTGATGCAAGGTCTTGCCGGGCAGCTTGGCCAACAGACGATTTACAAGAGTTGCGGTAATAAGTGTGGAGATGGGGGGGAGTAGTTGCTGTGTATATATACAGTTATCTGTTTGTGGAGATGCTAAAGTCTCGCAAATCGAAAAATCAACGTAATTGGAAGCAGTGAGTGTGCAAAAGAACAGAGAAGCGGCAGGGAGACCTATCAATGGGAATCGTTTGCACAAGAATGCTCCCATCGTTAACCCGTTAACTGGCCTCCCGATCTTTGGGATGTTTCCGTCTATCGACCAGAAAGATGTCCAGTTTGAGGGAGGGCCCATCTATCTCCGGTACGGTCAGCACTATGGCTTCAGCCGAGGGTGGGGCTTTGAGCATATTTGGAAAGCGCGATACCCGAAAATTTGTGTATTCGATGAAGCAATGCCTGTCGTTACCGGGCTTGTAACGAAAATCCTGGTAGGTGGTGCATCTATCCACTACGAGTATGGGTTAGGGAGCGCAGATAGACGCTCCACAGTGTTTCGTAGCAGTGCTGGGGTGGTGATTGTGGAGGAGCGCAGGGATGGCCAGAACACGGCGTTCTATAGCATCGTTACGGCATACCCCGGCAGAAATGCAAATGGCCCCAAAATAGGGGCCATTTAAGAATAAATGTTGGGGCCGAGGTAGCTAGTTGCCTCTCCTTAGCTGGCCTTGTAAGGCTGGTTCGGAGCACCTGTGGAAACACAGCATCTACTTATGGCGCTTGTCAGTTAGCACCACTGCCAAAAAGTGTGAAGACCAATCCTGACTAAGTCCTCACCTACTGCTCTTGCAGAGCCCCAACACCCCTATGTTATCAAACATAGTATTTCAATGCAATGCCCAATCATTGCCCTGCAATGTCTCTTGGCTATCTTTACGAAAGCACTCACAACATGCTGTTTTCTCTCTGGCGCGGTGGTTGAGCTGCCAGTCTTGGTCTTGCGCGACGGCATCAAACACGGACTGAAAGACCTTTGTTGTTGCCGCCGAGTCAGTGCGATGGGCGAGGCGCGATCCTCGCTACGGCAACCCATCCTCATTGATCATTGCGCGCAGCGTGGTCGGCTCTTCGCACCGGCCAGTCGCAAGCAGGTGCGGATGGCAGAGACACATGTACTCTGCAAACGTACGGAAGTCGGTTTCCGAGGTCGGGAAACCCGAGGGGTGGTCCTTCTCTGTCGTCCAAAGAAGCCACTGGCTAAGCACCGCCGCCCGGGCAGCGGCGCGCCTGGAGAGGGGTGTTTCGCTTCGCATGACGATACTGTAAATACATACAGTATTTGCCTGTCAACCCCGGGGAGAAGTTACAGGACTCTGCTAGGGTGAGCCGCCGGCGCCCTGGGTAGGCGCCAGGGCTAGGCGAGTCGTCGGAGTTGCACAACATTGGCGCCGCGGGACTCTGGCGGGGTGGCTCCCGATTCACAGGCGAGCAGAAAGTTAGCCCAGATGGCCAGTGCGCGCCGGCGCTCCGGGATTTCTTCCCGGACGTCGTAGACTCCCTCCATGCCTTTGAGCTTGTGGTTCAGCGCGATCTCTGAAATCTCGCGTGATACGCCCATGTTGCGGAGGTGTCCCTTTGCCGTGCTGCGGGTGTCGTGCGGAGTGAACCTCTGTATGTCGTAATCACCCCGCTGGAAGGCCCGATCGATTGCGGCCCAAAGGGTGGTGCGGCCGACATGCGTATCGCCATGCTTGGCTATGCGATCTGCCCTGCGCGCGGGGAGGATGTAGTCCGAGTCACCAGCCAAGGACATAAGCTCGCGGACCCATTCAATGACGGTGGGGGCGAGCGGGACTAAAAAGCCGGCTCGCGTCTTGACGTGGGCGTCATGGACGAACCAGGTGCCGGCCTCAAGGTCAAAGTCTTCTTTCTTTGCCTTGACAAGTTCAATACCTCGGACGCAGGTGGCGAGGATCACCAGTAGCGCCAAAGCGTTCTCCCGGCCGATGAAGTCGATGTCCTTAAGGAGGATGCGCAGGTCTTCAGTGGTCAGCATCTTGCGAGCTTTGACTTTGGGGCGCTTGCCCATCAGGGCTTCCATCTTTATCCCGAAGCAAGGGTTCGAGCCAATGATGGTCAGGCCGCAGGCGTGATCCATCACTTTGGAAATGGTGGTGAGCAGGCGCTTTGTCATCGTCCAGGTCCGGCCGCTTTCTTTGAGCGTGTGCACCACATCTATGGATGTGACGCGCGAAACCTGCCAAGCGCCCAGCCGTGGGAGCACGACCTGGTTGATGTCGGCCTCCCTGTAATACACCGTGTCCTTGGCGTAGGTTGACGTGGTGAGCACTTTGGCGCGGTAGTCCTTCACAAGATCAGCAACGGTCCATGCCTGCATGTCGCGCGTCTTGCTCTCGCGCTTTAAGGCGGCGGGGTCTTGGCCTTGATCGATCTGCACCCGATGCGCTCGGGCGAGCTCCCGCGCGGCGGACAGTGAAACATCTGGATAGTTGCCGATGGTCAACTCTTTGCGCCGGCCGCCTGGTTGGCGGTACCGCAGCACCCAGGAGGCGGTGCCGGCGCCTGACAGCGTAAACGTCAGGCCATCGCCATCAGATTTAGCGACTTGCTCACCAGCTGCAATAAATCTGCGCAGTTGCAAGTCATTGAGAAGGTTGGTTTTCTTGGCCATTAGTGTTCGCCTGGGTAGTTAAGGCGGCTGGCTACCCACCTAGCTACCCGAAAGGCATGCGCCTAGTTGAATCGTCGTGAGACATTGTGATTCAACTTTCCATTTGAAAGCAAAGGCTTGCGGTATTTCTTGAGATGGATTGAAGCGCCATGAAACTGCAATTGACAGTGCAGGTGGCTATTTTCATGGGTTGCTCAATCGGGAAGAGGAGGGCGGGCAGGGCACGCGGTGCGTACCGGGGCCCGTGCCGTAGAGAGATGGCGGAGGGGAGGCTGCGCTCCTTGGCTGCAGCCCGACCCGTTGCCAGCCATTGTAGGGAGACGGTGGCGGCCTTTGGGCAAAGCCCGCAGCCCGGCTGCCGGGTGGCTGGGCCGTTGGCAGAGGCCGGCGCTGCGGTGCGTTCATGAGGCAGCTTCGCCGCCAGCGAAAAGGCCGCTGCCTGCGTTACGGCTGCGGCCTTCGGGCCATGGGTGCCGTGGGAAAGGGGCGGGGCTGGTCATTGCCCTGAGCAGGCCGGGACACGGGCCGCCAGCACCCGCCGAATGGGCCTTGGCAGCACCCAAAATCGCAGCAACTATCAATTTCGCTAGCGCAATAGCTAGTATTGATGCGTGTTGCGGCGCAATATTGATAAGCATCAAACTGTTAATAAATGTGTCTGCACGTTGCTGATGGATCGCATAAAAAACGGCCTTCTCATCTTTGACGGGCTGATCTTTGACATGCGACGCATCCTCCAAAGCGATTTGGTACTGAACGAGCCACTGCCGTGGCCGTTGTACGACGAGGATGGCAATCTGCTGTTTCGGGAAGGCTATGTGCTCAGCATTCCGCGCCACATCAACGCCTTGCTGGCACGGGGCGCCTATGCCCCGGAGCCGCCGCCCGATCCGTCGCAACAGCCCACGCTGGCCCTGCCCGAATGCGCGGTGGCCGTGCCCACCAGCGATCCGGTGTTCATCCGGGCCGACCGGCTGGCCATGACCCTCAAGCGCCTGCATGCCCACCTGCAGGCGGCCACGCTCAAGACCGCGTTGCACCCAGTCATCCTGGGTCTGGCCCACGGCATTCTGGATGCCTGTGACGAGGATGCCGATGCCCTGCTGGCGGCCCTGCACCTGGATCGCCAGCACCCGTATCTGGTGATCCAGCAACTGCTGGGCGCCACGCTGGTGGAAATGGCCGCACGCGAGCTGGGCCTGGCCGCGTCCGGCCGCCTGTCGCTGGCCTGTGCCGCCCTGACGCGGGACCTGTCGCTGCTGCCGGTGCAGGCCCAGCTGGACCAGCAGGCCGGAGCGCTGACGCCGCAGCAGGCGGCGCTGGTGCGCAGCCACCCCGACCGCTCGGCCGCGCTGCTGGCGGAGATGGGCGTGACCGACGCGCTGTGGCTGGAGTTGGTGCGCCAGCACCACGAGCGTTTCGACGGTTCGGGCTACCCGCGCGGGCTCAGCGGCGACGCCATCCTGCCCGGTGCGCGCCTGCTGGCGATTGCCGACTCCTATGCCGCCATGGTTACACCCCGGCCCAACCGCGCCGGGCAGTTTCCGCGCGATGCACTCAAGGCCCTGTTCCTGGACCGGGTGCGCCTGTACGACGATCCGCTGGTGCAGCTGTCGATCAAGACCCTGACCATGCACCCGCCCGGCACCCTGGTGCGGCTGGCGAACGGCGAGTTCGCCGTGGTGCGCTCGCGCCAGAAGCTCAACGAATCCATCGATTTGTGGAGCCTGTATGACAGCAGCGGCATGCCCATCCTGCGGCCGCAGTACCGCGACTCGACCGACCCGGCCCACGACATCACCGGCTCGCTGCGCGTCGAAGACTGCCGCTCGGCCGCCCTGGTGCTCAAGCGCCTGTGGATGCAATCCTGAGAAAGCCCCATCCATGAAGCAGAACCTGCCCGTGACGACACGGCACACCGAGATTCCTCCCGGCGTCACCCTGGTCTCCAAGACCGATCTGAAAGGCGTCATCACCTACGCCAACGAAGCCTTCGTGGAGATCAGCGGCTACACGCTGGACGAGCTGCTGGGGCGCAGCCACAACATCGTGCGCCATCCGGACATGCCGCCCGCCGCCTTCGAGGACATGTGGCGCACGCTGCAAAGCGGCAAGCCCTGGCGCGGCATCGTCAAGAACCGCTGCAAGGACGGTGGCTACTACTGGGTGGATGCTTGCGTCGTGCCCATCACGCGGCACGACCAAGTGATCGGCTATATGTCGGTGCGCAAGCACGCGACGGCGGCGGCCATCGATACCGCCAAAGGCCTGTACCGTGCCATGGCGGCCGGCACTTTCCAGCCGCGTGCGCGCCTGCCGGCATGGCTGGGCATACGCAGCGGCATGCGTGCCGGCAGCCTGTTCGTGGCGTTCCTGATGCTGGCCGGCGGGGCCCTGGGCATTGGCGGGCTGACATTGGCCGACGATGCCCTGACCCAGCTCTACCAGGCCCAGCTGCAGCCCGTGGCGGCCATCGGCAAGATCGAGGCGCGGCTGAGCGACAGCCGCGCCACCATGCTGGAAATCCGGCTGGCGCGGCGTGAGGGCGCCCAGGGCGGCGCCCCGCAGGCCCTGGACAGCCAGATCACCAAGCTGCGCGCCAACCGCGATGAAATCCAGGCCCTGCTGGGCCAGCTGACCGGCATGGACGCCCAGGTGGCCCAGCAGAAAGACCTGCTGGCCACCGCGCTGACCCGCTACACCGACGACGGTCTGCGCCTGGTGGAACGGGCGGCGGCGCACGACGACCCGGCCCGGGTGGATCAACTGGTGGCCCAGACTGTGCTGCCGCTGGAGCAGGCTGCCACGGCCGCTGCCGGGGGCCTGCGCAACGCGCTGACGGTGGCCGCACGCACTGCGTACGACGACACGCTGGACCGCAACGCCCGCATCCGCCACTTCGCCATCGCCGGCATCGTCTTCGGGCTGCTGGTGGTAGCGCTGGTGGGGCATATGTTCATCCGCGGCATTGTCAACCCGCTCAACGCCTCCATCCGCCGCCTGAACCGCATTGCCCAGGGCGACCTGCAGGGCGAGATCGATCTGTCCGGCACCGGCGAAAGCGGCCAGCTCAACCACGCCGCCGCCGTAATGCAGCTGCACCTGAAGGTGATGATCGACGAGATCGCGTTGGCGGCGCGGCGCATCCACCGCCACTGCGCCACGCTGAACATCGCGCTGTACGAGGTGACGGAGCATTCCGAGGAGCAGCACGACCGGGTCTACTCCGCCATCCGTTCGCTGGACGCGGCCGTGGCCGAAACCAGCGACCTGAGCGAACGCGCCGAGCGCCTGATGCACCTGGCCGCCAGCGTGCAGGGGGAGGGCGGGCTGGCGCTGGCGGCCGACACCCGCGAGCTGGCCACCGCCACCCGCCTGACGGCTTTTGGCGCCGACGAAGTGGCCGGCGCCATGCGGCAGGTGGCCGAGCTGATCGTGGACAACCGGGGCGAAGCCCAGCGCGCCTGGCAGGCCTCGGAAGAACTCAAGCGCACGGCGGTGGAACTGAACCAGTTGGTGGACTATTTCGAGCCTGCGAAGACCGCGGTGGCGGGGGGGGGCACCGGGCACAGTATGGCGGTAGATGCAGCCATCCCTGCTGCCCAGGCACAGGCTGCGTCGCCCGAGCCTGCCGCCACGGCGTAGGCCGTGCCGCCCCTGCCCGGGCGGCCGGATGCGGGATGGGCAGGGTACATGGCAACCGACCGCCTGCATGCCCACCCGCCATCAGGGCATGCCAAAGCCGCGACAATGTCGGCATGAATGCAAGCTCTTCCCTGACCCCGCAACACCAGTCCTTGCGCACCCAGCTGCAGCAGCTCGAAGCCGAGATGCGCAGCGCCGGTCTGTGGGGTGCCCTGCCGCCCAGCGAGCAGGCCATGGCCTCGACCATGCCCTTCATGTACGACACTCTGCAGATCGAAGAATGGCTGCAATGGGTGTTTGTGCCGCGCCTGCACGCGCTGATCGACGGCGGCCACGCCCTGCCCGGCGAATGCAGCGTGCAGCCCCTGGCCGAACATGAATGGACCCAGCGCACCGTGCCCCAGCACCAGGCGGCGCTGCGGCAACTGGCTTTGATCGATGCGCTGCTGAGCGGCAAGCCGGCGTAAAAAAGCCGCCTGTTGCGGCGGCACGGCGTTGCCACGGTCTGTGCTCCGCCGCACGCTGCGGTGGCTCAGAGGGTTTGCGCCGTGTCCTGGAAGGCCAGCGTGGGCAGCACGGTGCCGTCGTCGAACACCAGATCGCGCTCGGGCCAGCGCAGCGCCGCCAGCTTGAAGCGGGACTGCAGCGGCTCGCCCGCACGGCGGGAGACCCAGCGCCCGCCCACCGAATAGTCCACGCAGAACACATTGCGCCGGGCGCCATGCCAGGCGGTGGGCGCGGTGTGGCCGAACAGCTCTTCTTCCTGCTTGCCGTGCACCGGGTTTTCCGGCGGGTGCAGGCGGCGCCAGTAGTGGCCCACGATCACGGGCACATCTTCGGTGTACTGGTTCCACCAGGCTACGCGTTCCACAAAGCGCCATTTGCCCCCGGCAAAGAACGGCGTGCCGGCCGCACGCTCCACGCCGGTACACAGCACCTTCAGGGGGTTGACCATGCCCTTGTTCAGCTCGTTTTCCGAGTGCGCGGGCAGGAAGGGCGGCACATGCTCGCGGTCTTCCAGGCTGTGGGGCCAGTCGCGGCGCTCCTGCTGCATGCGGGCAGCGATCGAGCTCTCGCGGGCGATGCGGGCCGCCTCCAGCTCCCAGCGGTCGTATTCGTGGCGCACCTGGCCGGCCGGCATGGCACGCGCCGCATCCACCTGGGGCTGTACCCAGGCGGCATGGATGATGCGCAGGTCTTCGCGCTCCAGGCCCAGTGGCAGCGTGGACAGGAAATCCACAATGCGCTCGCGCTGGCCATCGGAGGGACGGTTGAAGGGCGCGTACTTGACCTGGTCGGTCTGGTAGCGCACGTCAAAGTACCAGCCCGAGCCGTCTTTCGGGTCTTCGCGCAGCAGATTGATTTCGTGGTTGCCCAGTGCGGCACAGGCGTTGCCGCGTTCCATCAGGGTCTGCACCCATTCCAGCACGGCGGGGCTGTCGGGGCCGCGGTCGCAGAAATCGCCCACAAACACCAGCCTGCGGCCTTGGGGGTGGTCACCCCAGCGGTCGTAGCCCAGGTGGCGCAGCAGGTCGCGCAGGGCGCTCAGCTCCCCATGGATGTCGCCCACGACATCCAGTGGGCCGGATGGGAGTGTGTGGATCAGGCTCATGGAACGGGCTGGTGGCGATGGAAATTCTGGTTATGTTGCTATGCAGCATAACATTGTGCCGTCATCCGATTGACACCGCGATCCTGCAGGTGACACCGGGTTTTCACGTAGGAAACCGCGGTGGCCGCTGCCGGTTGCCGCGCTGTCGGCCCGCCCGAAGATCAGCCCTGGCGGGTATAGGTCACAAAGCTGTAGGCCAGGCCCTTGGCGCTGACATGGTCGCTGCGCGCGGCCTCGGTCCATTGGGCATCCAGCACCGGGGCGTGGGCGTCGCCGTCGAAGTCCTGGTGGATGATGGTCACTTCCACGCGCTGGGCCAGGGGCAGGGCCTGGGCGTAGATCTGTGCACCGCCCATCACCCACACGCTGTCGCCGTGGCGGGCGGCGGCCTGCAGCGCGGCGCCCAGGCTGTCGGCACGCAGCGTGCTGTCGTTGGCCGGCTCCGGCTGCCAGTCCGCCTGGCGGGTGACGACGATGTTGGTGCGCCCGGGCAGCGGGCGAAAGCGCGGGGGCAGGGAGTCCCAGGTCTTGCGGCCCATGATGACCGGGTGGCCCTGGGTCAAGGCCTTGAAATGCGCCAGATCCTCCGGCAGATGCCAGGGCATGGCGTTGTCCTTGCCAATGACGCCATTGGCAGCGCGGGCGTAGATCAGGTTCACGGTCAAGGACATGGGGTAGCTTTCTGCGGGTGCGGGTGCGGGTGCGGGTGCGGGTGCGGGTGCGGGTGCGGGTGCGGGCGGCGGCGGGTGCACGCAGCCGGCATTGTCGGTGATGGTGCGGGGCGGCGGCCTGTGGCGAGGTGGCAGGTGCCGCGAGGGAATGAAAAAGCCTGCCGCAACGGGCAGGCTGGCAAGGTGTCTGGCAGCCAGGCTGCCGTGCTTACACCGCCACCGGTGCCTTGATGGCCGGGTGGTGTTCGTAGCCCACCACTTCGAAATCCTCGTAGACGTAGTCGAAGATGGAATCCGGCTTGCGCTGGATGTGCAGGGTGGGATAGGCCAGGGGCTGGCGTGCCAGCTGGGTTTCGACCTGCTCGAAGTGGTTGTTGTAGATGTGGCAGTCGCCGCCGGTCCAGATGAAGTCGCCCACTTCCAGATTGCATTGCTGGGCCAGCATATGGGTCAGCAGCGCATAGCTGGCGATGTTGAACGGCACGCCCAGGAAGATGTCGGCGCTGCGCTGGTAGAGCTGGCAGCTCAGCTTGCCGTTGGCCACGTAGAACTGGAAGAAGGCATGGCAGGGCATCAGCGCCATCTGGTCCAGATCGGCCACGTTCCAGGCGCTGACGATGATGCGGCGGCTGTCCGGGTTGTGCTGGAGCTGCTTGACCACTTCGGCAATCTGGTCGATGTGCGTGCCATCGGCCTTGGGCCAGCTGCGCCACTGCACGCCATACACCGGGCCCAGGCTGCCGTCTTCACGCGCCCATTCGTCCCAGATAGTGCAGCCGCGCTCCTGCAGCCATTTCACGTTGCTGTCGCCGCGCAGAAACCACAGCAGTTCGTTGATGATGGATTTCAGGTGCACCTTCTTGGTGGTGACCAGGGGAAAGCCTTCGCTCAGGTCAAAACGCATCTGGTGGCCGAACACGCTGCGCGTGCCGGTGCCGGTCCGGTCCCCCTTGCTGACGCCATGTTCATACACATGGCGCATGAAGTCTTCGTACTGGGAACGCACGGGGCGGGACAAGGAGGAGGTAGGGCTCATGGCGGAAGGAATCGTCTACAAATGTGAACCCCCGCGGGCGGGAGCAGGGCGTCAGTGTGCCATTGATGCAGAGCCGCCACGTACAGCCCGGACAAGCCGGTCGTTGCATCTGCTTGCAACTTGCTGCGCATGCGGCAAGTGCTTGTATTCAGAATGGGGATGGTACAAATACAGAGCGCATGGGCTGCTATGGTTTTTGAGAGAGGCCGCTGCCCGGAATGCGCTGCACCCCAGGAGGACGCTTATGACATGCTCCCGTTGTCACCGCACCCGCCCCCAGGCGGCA
The DNA here is from genome assembly GCF_002479375.1 of Comamonas sp. UBA7528. Classification (NCBI taxonomy): domain Bacteria; kingdom Pseudomonadati; phylum Pseudomonadota; class Betaproteobacteria; order Burkholderiales; family Comamonadaceae; genus Comamonas; species Comamonas sp. UBA7528. Next base: position 302,406 of record NZ_DLMU01000001.1, on the reverse strand, counting down.
CTGGCTGCCGTGCTGCTGGGCCTGGCGCTGGTGGGCTGTGAGCCCACCCAACCCAAACCCGTGGCGCAGGACGCGGCACCTGCTTTGCCCACGGCGGCGCAGCGAGGTACGGCGGTGGCCCCGCCAGCCACGCTGGCCGGCCTGCGCCCGCTGGTGGGCAGCTACCCGGGCGAGCGTGCCGAGTACCTGCGCCAGGGCGCGCTGGCCGAGCGGCTGCAACGCCTGATGGGGGACGATTACGGGGTGCTGCTGACCAATCTGGGCACCTCCGGCCCGCTGGTGCAGGAGGGCGATCTGCTCTACATCACCGGCAACAAGCCGCATGAAGGCGGCGACGAGCAGGCGGCCGTGGTGGTCGACCCTGCCCAGAACGCACTGCGCGTGTGGCTGGTACATGCCGGGCAGGAGCGCGACTGGCGCGACCCCGCCAGCATCACGCTGGACTGGCCGCGCGATGTGCGTACCATGCGTAGCAACCGCCAGGAACTGCGCCGCAACCAGGCGTCCAGCGTGTAGGGAAGCCGGGCGCCGGAACGCAGCCCGCGGTGGCCTGCGCAGCGTCGGCGTCGGCGCGGGAAGGTCAGTCGCGCGCCAGCACCACGCCCGGGTTCATGATGCCCTGTGGGTCCAGGGCGTGTTTGATGGCACGCATCATGCCCAGGGCCACGGGCGACTGGTACTTCTCCAGCTTGTCGGCCTTGAGGGCGCCCACGCCGTGCTCGGCGGAGAAGGAGCCGCCGAACTCGGCCACCGCCTCGTAGACCAGGTGGTTGACCAGGGCTTCCTTGTCGCGCAGAAACGCCTTGCCGTCCTGGCCTTCGGGCACCTGCACGTTGTAGTGCAGATTGCCGTCGCCCAGATGGCCGAAGTTCACCAGGCGCACGCCGGGAATTTCGCGCTGCAGCACCGCATCGGCATGTTCCACGAACGCGGGAATGCGCGAGGCGGCGATCGAGATGTCGTGCTTGATGTTCAGCCCTTCCTCGGCCTGGGCCAGTGGAATGCTTTCGCGCACATGCCACAGCTCGTGCGCCTGGGCCAGGCTCTCGGCCACCACGGCATCCAGCACGCAGCCGTCTTCGAATGCCAGCTCCAGCAGGTGCTCGAAGCGCTCGCGGGCGTGCTGTTCGGATTCGCTGTCGGCGTTTTCCAGCAGCACGCAGTAGGGAGCGGCGTCGCCCATGTCGGCAAACGGCACGCGCAGCTGTGGCATGTGCTTGACCACCAGGGACAGCGCGAACTGGCCCATCACTTCAAAACCCGTCAGGCCCGCGCCCAGGTGCTGATGGGACAGGCCCAGCAGGCGCACTGCGGCTTCCATGCTGGGCACGGCCGCAAAGGCCGTCAGCTGTGCGGCCGGCTGGGGGAACAGCTTCATGGTGGCCGCGGTGATGATGCCCAGCGTGCCCTCGCTGCCGATGAACAGATTGCGCAGGTCGTAGCCGGTGTTGTCCTTGCGCAGGCCCTTGAGGCCATCCCACACCTCGCCCTGGGGCGTGACCACTTCCAGGCCCAGGCACAGATCGCGGGTATTGCCGTAGCGCACCACCTGAGTGCCGCCGGCGTTGGTGCCCAGGTTGCCGCCAATGGTGCAACTGCCTTCGGCGGCCAGCGACAGGGGGAACAGCAGGCCGGCCTTGTCTGCCACATCCTGCAGGTTCTGCAGAATGCAGCCGGCTTCGACCGTGAAGCTCAGGTTGTCGCGGTCCATGTGGCGCACCGCGTTCATGCGGGTGAGGCTCAGCACCACCTGCTGGCCGGTCTCATCCGGTGTGGCGCCCACCGACAGGCCGGTGTTGCCGCCCTGGGGCACGATCTGCACGCCTGCGGCGGCGCAGGCCTTGACCACGGCCGCCACCTCCGCGGTGCTGCCGGGGCGCACCACGGCCAGGGCCTTGCCGCGCACGCGCTTGCGCCAGTCCTGTTCATAGGCGGTCAGATCGCCATCGGTCAGGACGTGGGCGGCACCGAGGGTCTGGCGCAGGGTGTGGAGCAAATCAATGGAAGTCATGGCTGGCAAAGCCGCGGCAGCCGCGGCGCAAAGGGAAAACAGGGGCATCCTAAGCCCGGCACCGGGGTGTGGGAGTGGGAAAACCGCGAAGCCGCAAGCGTAGAACATGGCAGACTTCACCACAATCGAAATAAATTGCTTGGTTATGCCAGTTTTTCCGAACAATCTCAGCCTGCGCCAGCTGCGCGCCTTTGACGAAGTGGCGCGCCAGGGTGCTTTCGCCCCGGCGGCGCGGGAGCTGTGCATCACCCAGTCGGCGCTGTCCGAATCCATCCGCCAGCTGGAAGACGCGGTGGGCATGCGCCTGTTCGACCGCACCACGCGCACCGTGGGCCTGACCAGCGCCGGTCAGGCTTTCTGGCAGGACGTGCGCCAGGCCTTCGACACGCTGGAGCAGGGCATCCAGAACCTGGGCGACCTGGCCGCCCACCGGCGTGGCAAGGTGCGCATTGCCGCAGCGCCGTCGGTGCTGGCGGTGTTGCTGCTGCCGGTGCTGCCGGCCTTGCACGCCCAGTACCCGGGCATCGAAGTGGACCTGGTGGAAGACAGCGCCGAAGGTATTGCCCAGCGGGTGCAGGCCGGCTGGGTGGACTTTGGTGTGGGTGCGGCCCACCCGGCAGGCGGCGAGCTGGTGACCCAGCCGCTGGTCAGCGACCAGATGGGCCTGGTGGCGCGCGCGGACGAGCCTTTGCTGCAGGCGCCGCATCTGGTGGCGGCCGATATCGCCACGCGGCCGTTTGTGGGGTTGACCACGGACACGGCCATCAGCCAGTTGCTGGCAGCGGCACCGGGCATGCCGGCGAATGTGCTGCAGACGCCGCTGCGCATGTCCAACCCGCCGCTGCTGTTCGAGGCCGTGCGCCTGGGCCTGGGGGTGACCATCGTGCCCGCGCTGACGGCGCGCCATCCGGGCATGGGGGATCTGGGATTTCGCCTGCTGGATGCGCCGTACATCCTGCGTCGCACGCTGCTGATCCAGCGCCCGCGCCGGGCGCTGTCACCGGCCGCGCAACTGCTGTGCGAGGCCCTGGTGCGGCGGGTGCAGACGCTGGCACGCTGCGACGGCATGGTGCTGGAGCAGACTCCGCTGTAAGCACCCCGTCGGCGGTGGATGGGCTTTACGCCGATGCAGCGGAGGCAGCCGCTGCCTTGGCCGCGCGCTGGCGCCAGCGCACATGGGCGGCGCAGGCCACAAACAGCAGCAGGCACAGGGCGATTTCCACCAGGGCCAGCCAGTTGCCGGGGGACTTGTCGCTCCAGGCGCGTACCACGCCTTCGGTGAAGTACAGCCACACCACCAGGCTCACCCAGCGGTAGGTGTACATGCGGCGCTTGAGCAGGCCGACCAGGGGGATGCACAGCGGCAGGGCCTTGAGCACCAGCCAGGAGCCGCCGGGCCGCAGGGGCGCCAGCCAGAGCTCCCAGGCCACGCTGAGCACGATCAGGCCCAGCAGGCTGCCAACGGCCAGCCAGCGGGTGGCGGCGACCGCGCCGCCGGGTTCTTGTGGGGAGACAGTTTGCATGGGGCTGGCATCATACGGGCCATGCCCTTGACCCTTCACCGTGCTCGCATGCGTTGGCGCCATCTGCTGCAGACGCTCCAGACCTTTCCGTGGCGCAACACGCTGGCCACCTTGCAGCGCCGCTTCCATCAGGACCATCTGGGCCTGACGGCCAGCAGCCTCACGTTCACCACGCTGCTGGCGCTGGTGCCGTTCTTCACGGTGCTGCTGTCGGTGTTCACCGCCTTCCCCAGCTTTGCCAAGCTGCAGGGCATGCTGCAGCGCTGGCTGATCGAGAACCTGATCCCGGAAGAAATTGCCGCCCAGGTGATCAATTACCTGATGCAGTTTGCCTCCAAGGCCAGCCAGTTGGGGATTGTGGGTCTGGCCTTTCTGGCGGTGACGGTGATCAGCCTGATCCTGACCATGGACCGCACGCTCAACGATATCTGGCGCGTGCAGCGCCTGCGCCCGCTGGGCCAACGTCTGCTGGTGTACTGGGCGGTGCTGACGCTGGGGCCGCTGCTGATGGGCGTGAGCATTGCCACCACCTCCTATGTGCTGTCGGCGTCCAAAGGCCTGGTGGCCGAGCTGCCTGCGGCCGTGCAGTGGGCCTTCAACTCGGTCGAATTCATGCTGCTGTCGGCCGCCATGGCCGCGCTCTACCACTTTGTGCCCAACACCCCGGTCCAATGGCGCCACGCCTGGGCCGGCGGGCTGTTTGTGGCCCTGGGCATGGCGCTGGCCAAGAAGGTGCTGGGCCTGTACCTGGCCAGCGTGCCCACCTACTCGGTCATCTACGGCACCTTTGCCACGCTGCCGATTCTGCTGATCTGGATCTATGTGTGCTGGGTGATCTTCCTGCTGGGGGCGGTGATTGCCGCTTACCTGCCCAGCCTGCTGACCGGCATGGCGCGCAAGGCCGACGACCAGGGCTGGGATTTCGAGCTGGCGCTGGAAGTCATGGCGGCGCTGGAGCCTCTGCGCGGACAGATGCAGCGCGGCATGCCCGGTCTGGCCCTGGCCAAGCGCTTGCGTGTGGACCGGTTGCAGCTGGAGCCGGCGCTGGAGGCGCTGACCGCCCTGCGCTGGGTAGGGGCCATGCCCGATAACGGCACGGCCTACCTGGAAGAGAGCGATCCCCGCTATGTGCTGCTGGCCGACCCCGACACCACCTTGCTGGCGCCGCTGCTGTCGCAGTTGCTGCTGGTGCGCAGCGACAGCACGGCCGTACTGTGGCAGCGCGCGGGCTGGGAGGAGATGACGCTGCGCCAGGCGCTGCCGCAGATCCCCAGCAACCTGCCGGGGGATGAAGTGGGCACGCCCGCGCCCGGCCCTGGCAGCGCAGCGGTGGCCTTGCCCGCACCCACCACTTCCAGCGCGTCGACCACACCGTCCACTGCCCCCTGAAGCGGCCTCCGAGGCGATTCACCCCGCTGAAGAGGGGTGGGGCGCACAGCCTCCCTGGAATCCGGGGCCGGTACGCCTGCCGCACAGGCTGACGCAACCTACGCGGTCGCTGCAGTGCTCAGAACGGCACCTTGCCCCGCCACATATCGGCATACATGCGCCAGTCGCCCAGGAAGCTGTAGAGCGGGCGCTTGAAGCTGGCGGGTCGGTTGTGCTCAAAGCCGAAGTGGCCGATCCACGCACAGGCATAGCCCAGCACCAGGCCCAGCAACACGAACCAGGGCTGGCGCCACCACAGCGCCGCCGCCAGGCAGAGCAGGCCCAGGCTGGAGCCCAGGAAATGCAGGCGCCGGCAGCGGCTGTCGCTGTGCTCGGACAGGTAGAACGGATAGAAGTCGGCAAAGCGGTGCAGGCTGCGCGGGTCCACTGCCGCGGCAGGGCTGCCCGTGTCGGTCGCAGGGGCGACGCCGGGCGGTGGCGTGGCAGGGATGTCGGCCATGGTGGGGCTCCTGGTTGTGCCAGCAAGCGGCTATGCTGGTTCGTGGACGGGACATGCGCCCCGGCGCTCCGGGGTTTCTTATACGGCGGACCGACCGGCGGCACCAGCGGGACATTGCCCAGGTGCACCACAGGCTCCGACATTCGGTCGCCGCAGCGTGGGTGCGGTGGCTTTTTTCTGTGCAGATGTGATGACCGCAAACACCCAACCCTTTCGCATTGCCACGCCCCGTGGCGGGCTGCAGGTGCAGCGCTGGCAGCCGGCTGCCGTGGCATCCGACGTGGGCGCTGTCGCTGCTGCGCCCATCGTGCTGTTGCACGACTCGCTGGGCTCCGTGGCGCTGTGGCGCGACTTTCCGGCGCAGCTGGCCAACGCCACGCAGCGCGTGGTACTGGCCTATGACCGGCTGGGCTTCGGCCTGTCGGATGCAGCTCCGGGCCCGCTGGAGACCGACTTCGTGGCCCGGGAAGCGCAGGGCGACTTTGCCGCGCTGCGGCAAGCCCTGGCACTGGAGGGCTTTGTGGTGCTGGGCCACAGCGTGGGCGGCGGCATGGCGGCCCATGTGGCCGCAGCCTGGCCGCAGCAGTGCGTGGCGCTGGTGACGGAATCTGCCCAGACCTTTGTCGAGGACCGCACGTTGGAAGGCATCCGCGTGGCGCGCGACCAGTTTGCCCAGCCCGGTCAGCTCGATCGCCTGTCCAAATACCATGGCGACAAGGCCGCCTGGGTGCTGTCGGCCTGGGTGGACACCTGGCTGTCGCCGGCCTTTGCCGGCTACAGCCTGCAGGGGGCGCTGGAGCAGGTGCGCTGTCCGGTGCTGGCCATCCATGGCGAACAGGACGAATACGGCTCGCTGGTGCATCCACGCAACCTGGCCCGCTGGGTGCCGGGGCCGGTGGAGCAGGAGATCGTGGCCGGTGGCGGCCATGTGCCGCACCGCGAACAGCCCGAACGCATCGTTGCGCGCATTGCGCAGTTTCTGCAGCCGCTGGCCTAGCGGTAGCAGGGTGGCACTGCCAGGCGCAGAGCCGCGATCGAAGGCCATCGAAAGCGGCCGACGCCCGCGCCGTGCGCGCTACAGCCAGTCCCGGGCCATGTGCTCCCGCGCAAAATCCACCAGATTGGCCGGGTAGTGCGGGCAGGCGCGCAGCGCCGCATCGTCCCAGCCGTACAGCACCGACAGGGCGCCCACTTCCATCGCCCAGTAGCCGGTGCCCAGCCAGGGGGCACCTTTTTTTTGCCGCGCAGGGGATTGGCGGTGGAAGTCGCTGTACTGGGACTGCAGATAGTCCACCAGCGGATCGGGCTGGGCGTCGCCCAACTGGTCAAAGAACGCAGCCAGTGCGCCGTAGGGGCGCGGGTGGAAGAGATCGTCGCTGGCCTGCTCCAGATCCAGCGCCGCCGCGCTCAGGTAGTCCAGCAGGCGGTCGGTGTGGAAGGCCAGGGCGTGCTCCACCAGGGCGGGTATCTCGTCCGGCACATCCAGGAGGACTGCCAGTGCCATCAGCAGCACGGCATCGCGGTAGGCCGCCGTGCGCGTGGCAATGGGGGCGGGCACGCCATAAGGGGCACCGGTGGCCTGCGCCATGCTGTGGCGGGCGTGGTCGGCCACGGCGGCCATGTCGCACCACAGTGCGGCAATACCGGGGTAGAGGGCGCGCAGCGCCGCAGCAGGCAGGCCCAGGTCGATGCCATGGACCAGCAACCGGCAGGCGGTGTGCCCTGCAGACTGCCATTGCCAGTAGTTCTCCAGCGCCACGTAGGCCTGGAACTGCAGCGGTGCCTGGTAGCCCGGGCTGGCGGCAAAGTGCTGCAGCGTGGTCAGGGCCTCCTGCCAGTCGGCTTGCTTGTCGGCCAGATGCAGGCTGCGGCGCGGCTGCAGGTTCGTCAGCGCAAGGGTGGTGGCATGCGCCACGGTGTCGGCGAGCGGATGGGAACGGGGAAAGGCAGCGGTCATGGCGTGCAGTGTGGCAGACCGTGCACGGCTTTTTGGCCGCGGCACAGTGCCTGGCTGCGCACCGCCCCCGGGCCCTGCCCGCCGCAGGCAGGGCCCGGGCCGGGCTTACTTCAGAAAGTCACGGATGGCGAACAGCGTCGGGTCGGGCGATTCCGTCATCTGGTTGTGGCCGTTGGGAATCGTCTGCACCTTCACCGTCTTGCCGGCGGCCTTGGCCGCGTCGACCAGGCCCTTGGCGGCCTTGGGCGGGGTCATCTGGTCCTGCTCGCCCAGCACAAACAGCACCGGCGCGGTGATGGCGCCCATGGCGGCTTCGCCGCCGGCATAACTGTCGCAGGCAGTGAAACCGGCGTGCAGCAGGTTGACATCGGAATTGCTGGCCAGCACCCGGCGGCCCAGAGCCATGCCGGCGCCAAACACCCAGCTGCCCGCACCGTTGGGTGGGGACAGCGTGGCGCGCGAGAAGGTGTTGACCATGGCGATGGCCTTCTCCGGCGTGTTCAGTGCCGAATCCAGCAGCGCCGGCGCGACCTTCATCGGGAAGGCGGTGCCCACCAGCACCAGATGGCTGATGCGGTCCTGCAGCCGGGCCGCAGCTTCCATGGCAATCAGGCTGCCCCAGCTGTGGCCCACCAGGGCCGCTTGCTGCAGTCCGGCCGCGTCCATCAGCTGGCCGATGAAAGTGGCTGCGTCTTCAACTGACCGGGGGGCCGTGCCGCCGCTCTTGCAGTGGCCGGGCAGGTCGAGGGCCAGCACGTTCCAGCCGTGGTTGGCCATGTAGCGGCTTTGCAGCGCCCAGACGCTGTGGTCGCAGAGCACGCCGTGGATGAAGACGGCGGTGGGTTTGGCGGCATCAAAGGCCTTGCCGCCGGTGTAGGCGTAGATGTCTGCGCCTTGGACTTGGATTCGCATAGTTTTCTCCGAATGGGGGCAGGGCTCAGATGTCCGCAATCAAACGTTTGCCCAGGGTGACCGACTGGTCGTCGGCATAACCCAGGCTCTCGTACAAAGCGATCACGGCTTCGTTGCCTGCGCGTACCTGCAGGTTCAGCTTGGGGCAGCCGCGCACGGTCAGCAGCCGCTCGGCGTGCTGCACCAGGCGGCGGGCATGGCCCTGGCGTTGGTGGGCCGGGTGTACGGCCAGGTAGTTGATCCAGCCGCGGTGGCCGTCATAGCCGATCATGATGCTGGCCATCAGCCTGCCGCCGACATCCACGCCGACGCAGAACAGCTCGGGCGCCACGCTGCGCTTGCGCGCAATGTCGCGGTGGGGATCGTTCCACGGGCGGGTCAGGCCGCAGTCATTCCACAGCTGCACCACCGCTTCGGTATCTGCCGCGTCGAATGGCCGTATCTCCATCACGCCGCCTTTTCAGCGGCCTTCAGCGCGCGCTTGAGGTCGTCGATCAGGTCGTCGGCATCTTCCAGGCCGATCGACAGGCGGATCGTGCCCTGGCCGATGCCCGCTTGCGCCAGCGCTTCATCGCTCATGCGGAAGTGCGTGGTGCTGGCAGGGTGGATCACCAGCGAGCGGCAGTCGCCCACATTGGCCAGGTGGCTGAAGACCTTCAGCGTCTCGATGAACTTCTTGCCCTGGTTGCGGTTGCCGGCAATGTCAAAGCTGAACACCGAGCCTGCGCCGCGGGGCAGCAGCTTGCGCGCCAGGGCGTGGGAGGAGTGGGTCTCCAGCATGGGGTGGCCCACGCGGCTGACCAGCGGGTGGCTGGCCAGGAACTGCACCACCTTTTCGGTGTTGCGCATATGGCGTTCCATGCGCAGCGGCAGGGTCTCGATGCCCTGCAGGATCAGCCAGGCGCTGTGCGGGCTCATGCAGGCGCCGAAGTCGCGCAGGCCTTCGCGGCGGGCGCGCAGCAGGAAGGCACCGGTGGTGGACTCCTCGCTGAACACCATGTTGTGGAAGCCGTCGTAGGGCTGGGTCAGCTCGGGGAAACGGCCCGACTTTTCCCAGTCGAAGCTGCCGCCATCGACCACGACGCCGCCGATCACCGTGCCATGGCCGGACAGGAACTTGGTAGCCGAGTGGTAGACGATGTCCGCGCCATGCTCGAAAGGCTTGATCAGCCAGGGCGAGGTCAGTGTTGAATCTACCAGCAGCGGCACGCCGGCTTCGTGGGCGATCTGGCTGACGGTGGGGATGTCCAGCACATCCAGGCCGGGGTTGCCCACGGTTTCGCCGAAGAACAGCTTGGTGTTGGGGCGCACGGCGGCCTTCCAGCCGTCGATGTCGCCGGGCTTCACAAACGTGGTCTCGATGCCGAAGCGTGCCAGCGTGTAGTGCAGCAGGTTCTGCGAGCCGCCGTACAGGGCGGTGCTTGCCACGATGTGGCTGCCCGCGCCCATCAGGGTGGCGACCGACAGGTGCAGCGCCGCCTGGCCACTGGCCACGGCGATCGCGCCCACGCCGCCTTCCAGCGCCGAGACGCGCTGCTCCAGCACGGCATTGGTGGGGTTGGAGATGCGGCTGTACACATGGCCTGGGCGCTCCAGGTTGAACAGGCTGGCCGCGTGGTCGCTGGATTCGAAGACGAAGGAGGTCGTCAGGTGGATGGGGACGGCGCGTGCGCCGGTGGCCGGGTCGGGCTGGGCGCCTGCGTGCAGGCTCAGGGTGTCAAAGCCGGGGTCTGAGTAACCGGGCATGGGGTGTCTCCGTCAAAGGGGCAGCGGGGCCTGAAAAGGCGGCTGCAGGCCGTCAAAAAAGCTGCCGGCGGCAGTCAAACCCCCGATGGTGGCATGACGTGGCGCAAAAAGCACGCGCTTGGGCGACTGGGATGGCGATGGCATGCAACGTCTGCGGGTCTGCAGCCCTGCAGCCGCGGCAGAGTCGGCTATATTTCGCCGCAGGGCCTGCCGTGGCAGGCCATGGCATTCACCTGTATCGGAGACACAGAACATGAAAGTGAGCGACATCCTGCGGGTCAAGGGCAGCACCTTGTTTTCCGTCACGCCCAACGAGCCGCTGGCCCGCGCAGTGGAAATCATGGCCGACAAGGACATCGGCTCCCTGGTGGTAATGGAGCACGGCGATGTGGCCGGCATGCTCACTTTCCGCGAAGTGATCCAGGCCATTGTGAAGAACGGTGGCACCGTCGGTACGCTGCAGGTGCGCAGCGCCATGGACGATGCGCCCCTGACCTGCACCCTGGAAACCGAAATGGACGAGGTGCGCCGCATGATGCTGGAGCGCCATGCCCGCTATATGCCGGTGATGGAGATGGGCGAAGTCAAGGGCGTGATCAGCTTCTACGACGTGGCCAAGGCCGTGGTGGACAGCCAGAACTTCGAGAACACCATGCTCAAGGCCTATATCCGCGACTGGCCGGATGCGGAAAGCGAACGCCAGCAGGCCCAGGGCCAGGCCTGAGACCTGTTCCCACTATGCAAGAAGCCTCCATCCGGAGGCTTTTTTGCATCTGCAGCGAGCACCGGCGGACGGTGCGGCGCTCAGATGCCCGGGTCGTAGGCGGTGGCGGGGGCCGCGGGCGCCGCCAAAGGGGGCTGGGCTTGCCCTCCCCGCAGCCAGGTGACGAGGGCCTCCGGCGCTAGCGGGCGACAGAACAGATAACCCTGCAGCACCGGGCAGCCCTGCTGCTGCAGCCACTGGCGCTGCTCGGCGGTTTCCACCCCTTCACCCACCACCTTCATGTGCAGGCTGCGGGCAATGCCGAGCACGGAGCGGATCAGCGCTTCGGCCGCCACGCTGTTGCTCAAGTCCTGCACAAAGCTCTTGTCCAGTTTCAGCTCGGAAATCGGCAGGCGGTGCAGATAGCTCAGGCTGGAATAGCCGGTGCCGAAGTCATCCAGCGACAGTTGCAGGCCCAGGCGGTGCAGCGCGTCCAGATTGGCCAGGGTGGCGGGGCTGGCATCCAGCATCACGCTCTCGGTAATCTCCAGCACCAGGTCCTTGGCGGTGAGGCCGTGGTGGTGCAGTACATCGGCCACGGACTGGGCGAACTGCGGTTCGTGGAAGTTCTTGGTGGACAGGTTGATCGCCACCTGGGGCACATCCACCTGCTCCGCACGCCATGCAGCCAGCTGGCGGCAGGCGGATTCCATCACCCAGTTGGTGAACTCCTGGATCATGCCGGCGTCTTCGGCCACGGCGATGAAACGCAGCGGCGAGACATAACCCCATTCCGGGTGCTTCCAGCGGGCCAGCGCCTCTACGCCGTGCAGGCGCTCGGGCTGGCTGCTGAGCACCTGGGGCTGGTAGTGCAGTTGCAGCTGGCCGTTGTGCATGGCGGCGCGCAGCGCGTGCTCCATGGCCACGCGGTCCTGGGTGAACTGGTTGATGGCCGGGGTGAAGCGCTGCCAGCGCTGGCGGCCCTGCTGCTTGGCCACGTACATGGCCTGGTCGGCATGGCGCAGCAGGGTGTGGATGTCGGTGCCGTCTTCCGGATAGGCACAGATGCCCACGCTGGCGTGCGGAATATTCACGGCATCGCCAATGGTGAAGGGCTCGGCGATGCGCTCGAGCAGCCGCCTGGCCACGGCTTCGGCCTCGGCGGCGCTACAGTGGGGCAGCAGCAGCGCGAATTCGTCGCTGGACAGGCGGCCCAGCACATCGCCGGGGCGGGCCGCAGCGCGGATGCGCTGCGCCACTTCGCACAGCAGGGCGTCTCCTGCTGCATGGCCCTGGCTGTCGTTGACCAGCTTGAAACGGTCCAGGTCCACAAACAGCAGCGCGCCGGCACGGCCCTGGGCGGCGTACAGGGCGTCGGTGGCGCTGCGGTGGAACATGCAGCGGTTGGGCAACTGGGTCAGCGGGTCGTAGTAGGCCAGCTGGTGGATGCGTTCGCGCGAACGCTCGCGCTCCATGGCCACGGTGCACAGGTGGATGCAGGTCTGTGCAATGCGCTGGTGCAAGGCGTTGGGACTGCGCGGCTCACGGAAGTACAGGGCGAACACGCCGATCACCTGGCGGTCATGGTTAAAGATGGGCGAGGCCCAGCAGGCCAGCAGGCCGGCATCGACCAGGCTTTGTTGCAGACCCTGCAACTGCGGCGGGCCCTGGCGCAGATCGGCATCGGTCACCGGCTGGGCCAGGAAAGCGGCCGCGCTGCAGGCGCCCATGTCGGGGGCGCTGTGCATGCCGTCCAGGCGCTCCAGCGCCGCGCGCGGCAGGCTGGGGCAGGCCAGGGGGTGCAGGCAGCCTTGCTCGTCCACCTGCAGCACGCCCACTGCCAGGGAGGGTGCGATGCACTCCACGTCCCGGCACAGGCTATGCAGCAGCTGCGGCAGCGGACGCTCATGGGCCACGTCCTCCAGCGCCTGCTTCTGCAGCGCCTCGAAACGCTTGGAGAAGGTGATGTCGGTGAACACCATGGCCTCGCCCGACTGCGGCAGGCGGTTGATGACCGCCGCCACCCAGATGGCATGGCCGTCGCGGTGCAGCAACTGCACATCGCCGCAAAAGCGGCCCTGGCGGTCCAGTGCCTCCTGGACATGGGCCGGCAGCGGCGCATGCTGCGGATCGGCCTGCAGCAGCTGCAGCGGACGCTGGCCGATGGCCTCCTGCGCGGTCCAGCCGAACAGGCGCTCGAAGCCGGCATTGACCTGGCAGGTGCGGAACTGCGTGTCGGTCACGATCCAGGCGGCGTCGCTGCTGTCCAGAAACTGAAGCAGGGCAGGGCCGGGCACAGGCGCGGAGGGCTGGTTCATGCGGGTGAAGGAGGGCGTCGGGATGGCACATGCTAACCCTGTTCACGGGGACTGCCCATGCTTGTCAGGGGGGCGCCGGATGCAAGGGCATAATCGCCGCCCATGAGCGGCAATACCCTTGGCACTATTTTTACCGTTACCAATTTTGGTGAATCCCATGGACCAGCCATCGGCTGCGTGATCGACGGCTGCCCGCCGGGCATGGAGCTGAGCGAGGCGGACATCCAGAGCGAACTGGACCGCCGCCGTCCTGGCACCAGCCGCCATGTGACGCAGCGCAACGAGCCCGATGCGGTGGAGATCCTCTCCGGCGTCTACCAGGGGGTGACGACCGGTACCCCGATCGCATTGCTGATTCGCAACACCGACCAGCGCAGCAAGGACTACTCGAACATTTCCGAGAGCTTCCGTCCCGGTCATGCCGACTACGCCTACTGGCACAAGTACGGCGTGCGCGACCCGCGGGGCGGTGGCCGGTCCTCGGCCCGTCTGACCGCCCCCACGGTGGCCGCCGGCGCCGTGGCCAAGAAATGGCTCAAGGAACAGTTCGGTACTGAATTCCGTGCCTGCATGACCCAGCTGGGCGCGTTGCCCATCGCCTTCGAGAGCTGGGAGCATGTGCCGCACAACCCCTTCTTCGCCCCGCAGGCCGATGTGCAGGCGCTGGAAGACTATATGGACGCCCTGCGCAAGGCCGGCGACAGCTGCGGCGCCAAGCTGCGCGTGCAGGCCACCGGCATGCCGGTGGGCCTGGGCGAGCCGCTGTACGACAAGCTGGACGCTGAGATCGCCTATGTGATGATGGGCCTGAACGCGGTCAAGGGCGTGGAAATCGGCGCCGGTTTTGCCAGCGTGGCCCAGCGCGGCACCGAGCACGGCGATTCGCTCAGCCCCGAAGGCTTCCGCTCCAACAACGCCGGCGGCGTGCTGGGCGGCATCAGCACCGGCCAGGATCTGGAGGTCGCGATCGCCATCAAGCCCACCAGCTCCATCATCAGCCCGCGCGAATCCATCGACATTCACGGGCAGAGCACCGAAGTCATCACCAAGGGCCGCCACGACCCCTGCGTGGGCATCCGCGCGGCACCGATTGCCGAAGCGCTGCTGGCACTGGTGGTGATGGACCATGCGCTGCGCCACCGCGCCCAGTGCGGCGATGTCAGCCTGCCGCTGAACCCCATCCCGGCCGCAGCACCCTGACGCTGCCGCAGCGGCTTTCGCGCTGGCTCCCAACGCCCCACCGGCCTGCGCCGTGGGGCGTTGTGCATTTCAGAGGGCGGTCTGGGCCAGCACCGGGGCCGCAGCTGCCGGGGTGCCAGGCTGCAGCGCCTGCCAGGCCTCGAAGCCGCCTTGCAGGTGGCGGGCGTGGACAAAACCCAGGCGTCGCAGCCGCTGCGCAGCGCGGGCGGCCGTGGCATCGTGGGGGCAGGCGCACAGGGTGACGATGGCCGTCTCGCGCGGCCAGTGGCGCACCAGCCGCGGCAACTGGGCCAGCGTGATGGCATGGGCCTGGGTGATCGGGCCCAGCTCGGCAATCAGGGCCGGGCCGCGCAGATCCAGCAGGCGCGGCGGCTGGGCCGAGGTCTGGGCCTGCCACCACTGCGCCGCGGTGACCGAGGGCATGGCGGCCAGGCGCAGAAACAGCTGGCGGCGCACCAGCTTCCAGCCCAGCCACAGGCCCAGCAGCAGCACTGCCGCCACGGCCAGCAACGGGCCATGGGTGTGCAGCAGTGCCAGGGCCGCGTCCACCTGGCGCCGCAGCAGCCAGCCCAGGCCCAGTGCCACGCCGGCCCACAGCCCGGCACCACTGGACGCAGCCAGGGTGAAGCGGGGCACGGGCATGCGCAGCACACCGGCCATGGGGGCGGCCACGGCCGAAAAACCAGGGATGAACTTGGCCAGCAGCAGCGACCAGGGGCCCCAGTGGCCAAAGCGGTCGGCCGTCTGGCTGATGCAGCTGTCCGGCGTCAGGGAGAGCTTGCACAGCCATGCCAGCACGCGGGTGCCGAAGCGCCGGCCCACCAGGTACCAGACCCGGTCGGCCAGCATGGCGGCGAGCACGGCCATGGCCCACAGCAGCGCCAGACGCGGGCTGCCCGTGGCCAGGCTGCCGGCCAGCAGCAGCGTGGGCAGCACCGGAACCGGCAGGCCCAGCTGCTGCAGCAGCACATTGGCAAACACCACGCCGGGGGCGTAGAGCGTGAGGGCGGTGCGAAGGGTGGAGGTGTCGATATCCATGGGAGCAAGCAGACCGCCGTGCGGGCGGCTGCAGTCCGCCATGCTACGTGGGAGTACACCACCTTGCCTAGCTGCCGGCATGGAAGACTGTGTTCCAGCGGCGGAACAATCCCGGGGTGGGCCCTGGCCCGGGCATGAAAAAGCCGCCTCGCACAGGGCGGGCGGCTGGTCGGGGAGCGGTGGCGCAACGGATTCAGCTGCGCACTTCGTCCACCAGGTGCTTGAAGTCCTCGATGTCCTCAAAGCTGCGGTAGACGCTGGCAAAGCGGATATAGGCCACCTTGTCCAGCTTCTTGAGCTCGTTCATCACCAGCTCGCCGATGCGGCTGGAAGGCAGTTCGCGCACGCCCGAGGTCAGCAGCTGTTCCTCGATGCGTTCCATGGCCGCATCCACCTGGCCGGCCGGCACCGGGCGCTTGCGCAGTGCCAGGCGGAACGAACCCTGCAGCTTGCTGCGGTCGTAGTCGATGCGTCGGCCATCCTTCTTCACCACCGCGGGGAAAGCCACGTCCGGGCGTTCGTAGGTGGTAAAGCGTTTGGCGCAATCCCCGCACTGCCGACGGCGGCGAATGAAGCTGCCATCTTCGGAGACCCGGGTCTCGACGACCTGGGTGTCCGGGTGGCTGCAGAAAGGGCACTTCATGGCGCAGTCCGTCGGCGGGGCAGCCGCTTACTTGCTGTAGACGGGGAACTTGGCGGTCAGTGCGGCCACCTTGGCGCGCACGGCAGCCAGGTTGGCTTCGTCCGTGGGGTTCTCCAGCACATCGGCCACCAGGTTGGCGGTGATGCGGGTTTCCTCTTCCTTGAAACCACGGGTGGTCATGGCGGGGGTACCCACGCGGATGCCGCTGGTCACCATAGGCTTCTCCGGGTCGTTGGGGATGGAGTTCTTGTTGATGGTGATGTGGGCGGCACCCAGCGCGGCTTCGGCAGCCTTGCCGGTGATGCCCTTGGCACGCAGGTCCACCAGCATCACGTGGCTTTCGGTGCGACCGGAGACGATGCGCAGACCGCGTTCGGTCAGCGTGTCGGCCATCACCTTGGCGTTCTTCACCACCTGTTCCTGGTAGGCCTTGAACTCGGGGGTCAGGGCTTCCTTGAACGCGACGGCCTTGCCGGCGATCACGTGCATCAGCGGGCCGCCTTGCAGGCCGGGGAAGATGGCGCTGTTCAGGGCCTTTTCGTGCTCGGCCTTCATGAGGATCACGCCGCCACGGGGGCCGCGCAGGCTCTTGTGGGTGGTGGTGGTGACCACGTCGGCGTGGGGCACGGGGTTGGGGTACACACCGGCGGCGATCAGGCCGGCATAGTGGGCCATGTCCACCCAGAAGATGGCGCCGACTTCCTTGGCGATCTTGGCGAAGCGCTCGAAATCGATGCGCAGGGCGTAAGCCGAAGCGCCGGCGATGATGATGCGGGGCTTGTGCTCGCGCGCCAGGGCTTCCATCTTGTCGTAGTCGATGGCTTCGTCGGCGTTCAGGCCGTAGGACACCACGTTGAACCACTTGCCGGACATGTTCAGCGGCATGCCGTGGGTCAGGTGACCGCCTTCGGCCAGGCTCATGCCCATGATGGTGTCGCCGGGCTTGGCGAAGGCCATCAGCACGGCCTGGTTGGCCTGGGAGCCGGAATTGGGTTGCACGTTGGCGGCTTCAGCGCCAAAGATCTTCTTGATGCGGTCGATGGCCAGCTGTTCGACCACGTCCACGTTCTCGCAGCCGCCGTAGTAGCGCTTGCCGGGGTAGCCTTCGGCGTACTTGTTGGTCAGTTGGGAGCCCTGGGCTTCCATCACGGCGGGCGAGCAGTAGTTCTCGCTGGCGATCAGCTCGATGTGCTCTTGCTGGCGATGGTTTTCAGCCTGGATGGCGGCAAACAGTTCGGGGTCGACTTTCTCGACGGTATCGGTGCGTTGAAACATGGCAGTCCTGTGAACTTGATATTCCCTTGAATCCAAGGGCTGCCCAGGCGAACGGCTAAACACGCGTCAGGCGATTCCGTGTCGGCGCAGCCTGGGCGGTACGCTCCCCGGTGGTTGTCGGGTCTGGTGCTCATAGGGGAGGAGCGCCACACCGTGGTTCCACGTCAGCGCGGTTCTCGATAAACCGCGCCTATCGCCAGTTGCGTACCCCATTAGTGTAGCGGAGCCAGCGCGGCCCATGCGGCTTGACCCGCAAGGGCCCGTTTCCGGGCCTGGGTTTGTGCCGCCGCTGCGGCGGTGCGCGGCTCCACGCCTTCCACGCACCGCCCATGAAAAAGCCGGCTTGCGCCGGCTGGAAAAAGGGGAAAGCGCAGAGGGCTCAGTTAACCAGCAGCTTGCTGTCGGCCACCACATCGGCCGCGGCCACGGTGCTGGGCGTGGCTTCCTTGGCCACCAACGCCGGCTTGGCGGGCGCTGGTGCAGGGCGGCCAGCGATCTGGCGGATGCGAGCATGCTCGGCCAGCACCTTGGAGGCATAGCCGCCGTCGCTGGGCAGATTGGCCGCGCCCACGTAGTAGCGCAGACCGCCTTCGAGCGAGCCGGCGCGGGCGATGCATTCCTTGAGCACCTTCACGCCCACGCGCAGATTGCTCACCGGGTCGAACGCTGCCAGCTGGCCGCCGAAATGTTCGTACTTGTCGGTGTGCACGCGGGTCATCACCTGCATCAGGCCCTGGGCGCCGACGGAGCTCTGGGCAAAGGGGTTGAAGCTGGATTCGATGGCCATGATGGCCAGGATCAGCGTGGGATCGAGCTGGTTGCGTTCGCCCAGTTCATAGGCTTCGGAGACCAGCACCGCCAGCGGCTCGGCGGCCACGCGGTACTTCTTGCTCAGCCAGTACGCCACGGCGGCCTGCTCCTTGGGCAGCTCCGTCGGGTTGGTGGCAGTGGCACGTTCCACGGCATCCGGTTCGACCGGCGTGCCCAGCGTGGCCACCTGGCGCGCCTGCAGCCAGTCGCGCAGCTGGGCCTCGCCGGAGTGGCGCAGGTCAGGGCGGCTGATCAGCAGGATGGCGGCAAAGGCCACGGCCAGACCCAGCAGGGCAAAACCGTTGTGGGTGATTTCAATGAATCCGTCGGCAACGTCCTTGGCGAACGTGCGCAAGCCGGAAACTACCTGTGCAGATGCAGGCATAGCATTCCTTTCGTGGGGGTGCCTATGCGACCGTGGACTCGGAGGTCCGGCGGCTCACAGGGTGGCGCCCAGTGGGGTGGTGCTGCGGTCCATGCAGGAGGAGCGCGGGAGGATCGCGAAAAAGAGCGCGATCAAAAAGCAGCAAAAAACGTCAAAAAAATGACTCAAAGCAAAAGTGGGCGGATTCTAGTGGGGTGCTAAATTCCAGGTCAATACTATCAAAATTCTTTTTTATGATTTTAATGTATATAAAAACTGTATGTGCATCCAGGTTTTTAGGATGAATGCGGTGCCTGGCCCCCTGAAGCCCGGGAGATTAGGCTGCAGTGAGCGTTCGCTATCAAACAGATGAAAGAGTTTGTCAGAAACGATTGATTTCGCCGATGGCGGTGATTACATTGGAGTCGTCTGCAACGCGCAGGCATCGCCAGAAACCTCGGAACCCGATTGCCATGGACCAGCTAGGTGCCAGCGGCAGGTGAAGAGGAAGAACGGCACCATGGAAGCAATCATTGCTTCCGGGCATGCGGGGACGATCCTCTCCCTGATGCTCTAGCGGCACCGGCCTTTGCGCCTGCCGTGAAGCCCGGACGCCGGCGTAGCTGGCATCCGGGCTTTCGTGTTTTTGCACTCTTTCACGGTCGAGAGGGCGTAGTTTCTGGCGCAATCGCGGCGGACACGATAGATTCCATGCACAAGGAGAAGGTGCATAAGCATGCAATTGCAATTTTGGCGCAGTGCCACGCTGTGGCGCAGATTGGGGTGGGGAGCGGCTGCGGTCGTGGCGTTGTGGTTGCTCACCTGGCTGAGCTTCCCCTGGGCCGCCAAGCAACTGATCGAAAAACAGGGCAGCCAGGCCCTGGGCCGGGCGCTGACCGTCGGCAAGGTGGATTTCTCCCCCTGGACCATGGAATTGAGCCTGCACGACCTAGCGCTGGCCGGTGCGGACGGCCAGCCGGAACCCCAGGTTTCCATAGCGCGTATCTATATAGATGCAGAGCTGTCTTCTCTACTGCGCTGGGGCCCGGTGGTGGACGCCATCCGGCTCGACTCCCCCCACATCCGCCTGGCCCAGCTCGAGCCCGGCAAACTGGATATCCAGGACATTCTGGACAAGCTGGGCGCCGACAAGAAAGAAGACAGCAGCGCCGAGCTGCCGCGCTTTGCCCTGTACAACATCGAGATCAGCGACGGCCGCCTGGCCCTGCAGGACAAGGTGGCCGGCGCCGACCACCTGCTCAAGGACCTGCAGCTGAAACTGCCGTTTGTGAGCAGCCTGCCGTCCAAGCGCCAGGTCAAGGTGCAGCCGGAGCTGTCGTTCGACCTCAACGGCAGCCGCTTTGCCAGCGAGGCGCAGAGCACCCCGTTTGCACAGGACCGCAAGACCGCTGCCACGCTGACGGTGCAGGACCTGGACCTCAAGCCCTATCTGCCGTACTGGCCTGCCAGCCTGCCGCTGAAGCTGCAGGACGCCATGCTGCAGGCCCGCATCGATGTGGCCTTTGAGCAGCACACCGACTCCGTGGTGCGCCTGTCCGGCAAGGTGCAGGCCACCGGCGCCAAGCTGCAGGACCTGGCCGGCAAGGACTGGCTGCAGTGGGAGGCGCTGGACATCGATCTGGCCGATGTGCAGCCGCTGGCCGGCGTGGTCAAGCTCGGCCGTGTCAGCCTGCAGAAGCCTTCGCTGGCGCTGCGCCTGGACGCCAACGGCCAGTTGCTGAAATTCCCGGAACCCGCCAAGCCGGCGGCCGACAGCGCAGCGGCGGCCCCGGCGGAGGCCACCGAGGTGGCACCCGCCGGCCCTGTCGCGCCTTCGGCGTCCCCCACACCGGACGCCACGACGGCGGCTGCGGCCGCGGCCAACCAGGGCGGTGCCCAGGCGGCAGCTCCTGCCGCGGCAGCCGCTCCCAGGCCCTGGAAGATTGAAGTCGCGCAATGGGATGTGCAGCAGGGCCAGGTCAGCTGGACCGATGAAACCCTGAAACCTGCCGCCGAGGTCAAGGTGCGCGATCTGGCACTGTCCGGTCGCCAGGTCACCTGGCCCATGCAGGGCGACAGCCAGTTTGAAGGCCGGCTGGCACTGGCAGGGTTCGAAGGCGCCTCGCATGCGCGCCTGTCCGGCCACGGCACGCTGGAAGTGGGCCAGGTGGGCGTGGTGCTGGACGGCGTGCCGTTCGAGGTGGGCCGCGCCTATGTGTCGCAGTTCCTGCTGCCCCTGCTGCGTGCCCGCGCCGACGGCACGGCCGGTCTGGCCTGGAACAAGGGCCGGCTGTTCGCCGTGGTGCCGGAGCTGGCGGTGCAGAACCTGAGCCTCGGCGAGGACAAGACGCCGCTGGCAGCCTGGAAGCGTCTGGCGGTGGAAAACGCCCGCGTCGACATGGCGCAGCGCACCATGCACACCGAGCTGCTGCAGCTCGACGCCCCCCAGGTCAAGGTGTCGCGCGACCGCAAAGGCCAGTGGATGTACGAATCCTGGCTGCGCAAGGCCCCGGTCAAGGACGCGGCGGTGGCGCCCAAACCCAAGACCGGCGGCAGCGCCGGTGCCGCCGAGCCGGCGTGGACGGTGCTGGCTGATCAGACCCGCATCCGCGACGGCGTGGTGCTGCTGGAAGACGCCCAGGCGCCGCGTCCCGTGCGCCTGGGCCTGTCCAGCCTGAACCTGGACGTGAAGGGTCTGGACAGCCGCATGGGCAAGGCCCCCATCGACATCAAGCTGAGCGCCCAGCTGCTGTCCGTCAACACCCGGGGCCTGCTGCGCCCCAGCAAGACCGATGGCAGGCTGGACTTCACGGGCCAGCTGCGCCTGGCGCCGCAGATGGCCGCCGAAGGCCGCGTCCAGGCCCAGCGCCTGCCGCTGCACCTGTTCGAAAGCTATATGGACGGTGTGGTGAACATGCGCATGCTGTCCGCGCTGGCCAGCTTTGACGGCAAGGTGCGCTATGCCGACGCCAGCGGCAGCCCGTCGGTGCAGGTGCAGGGCAATGCCGGCCTGCACGACGTCTATGTGCAGACCGTGCACCGCACGGGCACGGCCGAGAAGACCACCATGGAAGCCGGTGAAGACCTGCTGCGCTGGAAACAGCTGCAGCTGACCGGTCTGGCGCTGGACATGCAGCCGCACAAGCCGCTGTCGGTGCAGGTGCAGAAAACCCTGCTGCGCGACTTCTTTGCCCGTGTGGTGGTGCAGCCCAATGGGCGCCTGAACCTGCAGGACCTCGCCGGTGCCCCGGACACCGAAGTCGCCGATGCCTCCGCTGGTGGTGATGCGCAGGCCCAAAAGGTGGAATCCAAGACGGAGGGGACCACCACGGCCAGCGTGCAGGTGGCGCCTGCGGCGACCGCACCCGATCCCATGGCGCCGCGCATCGTCGTGGGCCCGGTGGAGCTCAAGGGCGGTACGGTGAAGTTCTCCGACTTCTTCATCAAACCCAACTACACGGCCGACCTGACCGAGCTGTCCGGCTCGCTCAGTGCCTTCTCCTCGGTGGCGCCTGCCGCCGGTCAGCCGCCTTCCATGGCCGATCTGTCGATACAGGGCGTGGCCCAGTCCACCGCCAGTCTGGACATCTCCGGCAAGCTCAACCCGCTGGTCAAGCCGCTGGCGCTGGACATCACCGGCAAGGTGCGCGATCTGGAGCTGCCGCCGCTGAGCCCCTACTCGGTCAAATACGCCGGCCACGGCATCGAACGCGGCAAGCTGAGCGTGGATGTGCGCTACGAGGTGCAGCCCAACGGCATGCTGACTGCCAGCAACAAGCTGGTGCTGCACCAGCTGACCTTCGGGGATGCCGTGCAGGGGGCGCCGGCCTCGCTGCCGGTCAAGCTGGCGGTGGCCTTGCTGGCCGACAGCCAGGGTGTGATCGACCTGGACCTGCCCATCAGCGGCTCGCTCAACGATCCGCAGTTCCGCCTGGCTCCGGTGATCTTCAAGATCATCGGCAACATCATCCGCAAGGCCATCACGGCGCCGTTCGCCTTGCTGGCCGGTGCCTTCGGGGGTGACGAGAAGGGCGGCGGCGATGTGAAGTTCCCGGCTGGCACGGCCACGCTGGATGCCGAAGCCAAGAGCCAGCTGGATAAGATTGCCAAGTCGCTGAAGGACCGCCCTGGCCTCAAGCTCACGGTGGCGGGCAGTGCCTCCTCCGCCCAGGAGGCCCAAGGCTGGAAAGCCGCCAACCTGGAGGCGCAGATCGCCAGACAGGGCAAGGGCGAGGAGGACGATGCCGTACTGAGCGACAAGGAGCGCGACAGCCGCCTGAAGTCCATCTATCGCAAGGCGGACATCGAAAAGCCCCGCAACATGGTCGGTCTGTCCAAATCCCTGCCGCCCGAGGACATGCGCAAACTGCTGGTCGAGCAACTGCCGCTGCCACCCACGGCCATGCAGGAACTGGCCGCGGCACGTGCCATGGCAGTGCGCAGCTACCTGGGACAGCAGGGCATTGAGATGGCCCGTCTGTTCCTGGGAGACTCCAAGGCCGATGGCAAGGAAGCCGGTGCAAAAGCCCAGCTGAGTCTGGCAGTTCAGTAATTCGCTGCAGGCATGGAGCAATAAAGGGGAAAATACGCCCCATGCTCCGCGCATGCCTGTGCACGAGGAGCCATGCCCGCCCTATGGCGGGCATGCCCGTTATCCATAACTCATGTACCAACTTTTTTTGAAGCAGAAAAATGTCTGAAGCCCCAGAAGTGAACCCGACCCCGGCCAAAACCCCCGAGGCCCACCCGCTGGATGCAGTGACTGGCGGTGCTTTTTCTGCAGAAACCTCGGGCGACCGTGCAGCCCGCCTGCGTGACTGGCTGGCCACATCGCCCGCCCACGATGTGCTGCAGGAAGTCTTCAAGGAAATGAATGCCCGCGACAAGGGCGCCGCCCGCGTCGTGCGCGAGCGCCTGGACGAGCTGCGCCGCGCCAAGGACCAGGACGCCATCGCTGTGGAATGGGTGGAGAAGGCCCAGGCCCTGCTGGCCCAGCCGGCCCTGAACCTGGCCGATGCCGCCGCCTGGCAGCGTGACGCCGCCAAGGCCGGCGCGCCGCTGTCGCGCGAACCGCTGGCCGGTTTCAAGGCCCAGCTGGCCGAGCGCATCAAGGCCGCCGAAGACCTGCAGCACCGTGTGCAGGTGCAAAAGGAAGCGGCTGTGCTGCTGTCCCAGCGCATCGAAGTGCTGTCTACCAAGTCCTGGAAGGACGCCGCCGCCGTGCAGGAAGCGCTGAGCGCCGACGTGGCCCGCTGGCAGGAGCAGGCCCAGGCGCTGACCGAAGATGCCGCTTGGCCCAGCCTGGACGCCCGTCTGGCCCAGCAACTGACCAGCTCGCGCGACCAGCTGCGTGTGGTGTGGGACGCCTTTGTCTCGGCCCTGGCCGTGACCCAGGCTGCCGCCGACAATGCCGAAGCCGCGCTGCCTCCCGTGCCTGTGTGGGCCGACGAAATCCGCGTGGGCCGTGGTCTGCCGGCCGAGCTGGCCGCCGATGCACCGGCCGCCAAGCCGGCCAAGGGTGATGCACCGGTCAAGGCCGCTGCCGTGGTGCTGCAGGCCGCCCAGGTGCTGCAGCCTCTGGTGGGCACCGAGGAAGACAAGACTGCCGCCATCGCCGGTCTGCGTGCCGCACTGCGCCAGCACGGTCGTGCGCTGGATGCCGAAGTGATCCAGCAGATGGATGCGCTGCTGGTGCAGGCAGGCGACGCCCGTGGCTGGAAGCCCCAGGCCGTGGATGCCGAGCGGGAAGCCCTGATCGCCAAGGCCAAGGGCCTGGTGGAGCGCCCCGAAGGCCAGACTCTGGGTGGCCGCAAGGTCCAGGAGACACTGCGCCAGCTGCGCGAGCAATGGAAGCTGCTGGACCAGGGCGCGGTGCCCAACCACGGTCTGTGGAAGCAGTTCGATGAAGCCTGCAACACCGCCTACAAGCTGGTCGAAGGCTGGCTGGACAAGCTGCGCACCGAATCGGCCCAGCACAAGGCTTCGCGTACCACGCTGATCGAAGAACTGCGTGCCTGGGGGCAGTCCGTCAAGGACTCCAAGGACTGGAAGGGCATGGCCCGCAGCCTGCGCCAGTTTTCCGAACGCTGGCGCGAAGGTGGCCATGTGGGCGAGAAGCTGTATGCCGAGCTGCAACAGCAATGGCGCCAGGCCATCAGCGAAGCCGAAGCCCCGCTGCAGCAGGCGCAGAAGGACAGCCTGCAGCGCCGCCAGGCCATGATCGAGGAAGCCCAGGCACTGGGCGCGGCACCGGCCCTGCAGATCGCTGCCATCAAGGCGCTGCAGCAACGCTGGCAGGCCGAAGCCCAGGAAGTGCCGGTGGACCGCCGCCAGGAACAGAAGCTGTGGGATGCCTTCCGCAAGCCGCTGGACGAGGCCTTCAGCCGCAAGCCGGCCGAGCGCGGTGAGCGCGGCAGCCGTGCGGTCAATCTGGAATCGCTCAGCGCCCACGACCGTGCGGTGCTTGAAGCATCGCAGCAGCTGGAAGCCGCCAACGCGGAAGGCGATGCGCAGAAGATCCGTGCAGCCCTGACGGCGCTGGAAGACGCCCTGCGTGCCGCCCCTGCGGCCGAAGCCGGGCAGCCGGCCACTGCGGCAGCACCAGCGGCCCCTGTGGCGGCCGACCGCCCGGTGAAGGCGGTGCGTGGCGATGACCGCCCCGGCATGCGCAAGGAAGCCCCGGCCGCGGCGGCAGCCGGCCGCAAGCCCGGCCCCCGCCAAGACCGGGGTGACCGGGGTGACCGTTTCGAGCGCACGGCCCGTGGCCCGCGCCTGGGTGATGCGGCTTTCCGCGCCCAGCGTGAAGCCCAGGAACACGCCCAGTCTGCGCTGCGCAAGCTGACGGCCCAGGCCCATGGCGAAGCCCTGACCCAGCTGATGGACGCCTGGTCCAAGCGCGACGCGGCCCTGGTGCCGCCCGCGCAGGAACTGGGCAAGCTGAGCAATGCCTCCCGCAACAGCTGGCATGCCGCCGTGGGCGCTGCCGCCAAGGGCGAGGCGACCGAATCGCTGCTGCGCCTGGAAATGGCCGCTGACGTGCCCACCCCGGCCGACCAGCTGTCCGCACGCCGTGCACTGCAGCTGCAGCTGCTGACCAACCGCAAGGCCACGGACCCGCGCACCACCTGGGAGCAGGATGTGGCGGCGGTGCTGGCTGCGGAGCGCAGCGACAGTGCGGCCCAGCGCCTGCAAAGCGCGCTCAAGGCTTTGCTGCGCGGCAGCAAGTAAGGCAGGCGCCAGCAGCGCCAGGATGCAGGGTCCTGCGCTGCAACCGCAAAAAGCCAGCCGAACGGCTGGCTTTTTTCATGCCATTTCAGGGTTTATGGGGACGCCGAAGGCAGTGACGCGGCAGAAAGAGGCTCGCACAATGGGGCATCTGCCCGCCACAACAAGGAGAGACCCATGCTGCTGCGTCGCTGGATGTGGATTGCCTGGCCGGCCTTTCTGGCCGCCGGGGTGATGGAGATGCTGGTGTTTGCCGTGGTCGACCCGCTGGAAATGCAGTGGCTGTCGGCCTACATCGAGGTGTCGCGCCTGGGCGTGTGCACGGTGGCCTTCTTTGTGTTCTGGGCCATCATCATGATGGCATCGGCCATGACCAGCCTGCTGGCGCTGTCCCCGCAGGAGCTCAATGGCCCGCAGGCCCGCGTTCCGTCGCTGTGAGCCGGGGGCATCACCCGGCAATGAAAAAAGCCTCCGGACGGAGGCTTTTTGCATGGGGCGGAAGGCGCTTATTCGCACGCGTGCTGGCTGTTGACGATGCGCTTGAGGCCTTCGGTGTCCAGGATGCGCACATGGCGCTGCTTCACTTCGACCAGACCTTCCTCGACAAACTTCGAGAAGGTGCGGCTGACCGTCTCCAACTTCAGGCCCAGGTAGCTGCCGATCTCCTCGCGCGTCATGCGCAGCACCAGCTCGGAAGACGAGAAGCCCCGGGTGTGCAGGCGCTGCACCAGGTTCAACACGAAGGCGGCCAGGCGCTCCTCGGCGCGCATGCTGCCCAGCAGCAGCATCACGCCGTGCTCGCGCACGATCTCGCGGCTCATCACCTTGTGCACATGCGACTGCAGGGCAGTCACTTCGCGCGAAAGCTCTTCCAGGCGGTCGAACGGCATCACGCAGACTTCCGCGTCTTCCAGCGCCACGGCATCGCAGGTGTGGTGGTCGTGCACGATCCCGTCCAGGCCAATGATCTCGCCCGCCATCTGAAAACCTGTCACCTGGTCACGGCCATCTTCCGTGGCCACGCAGGTCTTGAAGAACCCGGTGCGGATGGCATAGAGCGCCGTGAAGTCTTCGCCATTTCGGAACAAGGTGCTGCCCCGTTTGATTTTGCGACGCGTGGCCACAATATCGTCAATACGGTGCAACTGCTGCTCATTCAAGCCTGTGGGCATGCACAGTTCGCGCAGATTGCAGTTGGAGCAGGTGACTTTGATAGGGGGTGGTGTCATGGCACTGACGCCTTGGGCTCCCGCTGAACGGGCCATTGGACGTAACGCTGAAAGGTTATCGGGCTGGGAGGCGAGAGAGGGGGTGCTCAGTTGTGCGAATGATATGAATCAATTGTCTCAGGAATGGTATTTGAATGTCTTGATTTGCATCAAGGCTGATTTTCCCGGGGTGCGGCACAGTGCTGGGCAGCACCTAAGGAATATTCAATGACAGCAGTAACGCCGGAGCTTTTGCGTCGGTACGACGTGCCTGGGCCCCGTTATACCTCTTATCCCACCGCAGATCGCTTTATTGAAGCATTTGGTCAGGATGATTATGTGTTGGCGCTGGAACAGCGTAAGCACCATTCTGCGGCCAAGGCGCTTCCCATGTCACTGTATGTGCATGTGCCTTTTTGTGAGGCCTTGTGCTACTACTGCGCGTGCAACAAGATCATCACCAAGCACCATGAACGTGCGGTGACCTACCTGGAGTACCTGGAAAAAGAGGTCGCTCTGCAGGTGGCGCACTGTGGCAAGGGACAGGCAGTCAGCCAGTTGCATCTGGGTGGCGGCTCGCCGACCTTTCTGTCGGATGCCGAGCTGACCCGGCTGATGGACATGTTGCGCGCGAACTTCGCTTTTGAAGCGGTGGGCGAGTATTCCATCGAGGTCGATCCCCGCACGGTCACCCGCGAACGCCTGGCCCATCTGGCGCAACTGGGATTCAATCGCCTGAGTTTCGGGGTGCAGGATTTCGATCCCGATGTACAGAAGGCGGTGCACCGCGAACAACCGGCCGAGCAGGTGTTCGATCTGGTGCAGGCAGCGCGCGAACTGGGTTTCCATTCGGTCAACGTGGACCTGATCTATGGCCTGCCCAGGCAGACCGCCGCATCGTTTGCGCGCACCTTGGAACAGGTGTGCCAGCTGCGGCCGGACCGGATCGCGCTGTATGCCTATGCGCATTTGCCGGAGCGCTTCAAGCCGCAGCGCCGCATTGCCATCGAAGATCTGCCGGAGGCTTCGGACAAGCTGTCCATGCTCTCGGGCTCCATCGATGCCTTCATGCAGGCCGGCTATGTGTATGTGGGCATGGACCACTTTGCCCTGCCGGAAGACGCACTGGCCATTGCCAAGCGGCAAGGACGGCTGCACCGCAACTTCCAGGGCTACAGCACACAGCCGGACTGCGACCTGATTGCGCTGGGTGTGTCCGCCATCGGCCGCGTGGGTGCGACCTACAGCCAGAACGCCAAGACCCTGGAAGAGTATTACGACTTCCTCGATCAGGGCCGGCTGCCGGTGGTGCGGGGCCTGGCGCTGGGGCGGGATGACCTGGTGCGGCGCGCCGTCATCATGTCGCTGATGTGCCAGGGGGAAGTGCTGTTCGAGCCCATGAGCCAGTCGTGGCTGCTGGACTTCCAGCAGTACTTCGCGGGCGAACTGGAAATGCTGGCCCAGCAGCAGAAGCAGGGCCTGGTGGTGATCGATGACGACGGCATCAAGGTCACGCCCATGGGCTGGTTCTTTGTGCGCGGCGTGGCCATGACGTTTGACCGGCATTTGCAGGCGGGCAAGAACCGGGCGCGTTTTTCCAGGATCATCTAGCCCATGTGGCTGTCGTTGCTTGGAACCGCTTTTTTCATGGGGCTCGTGGGTGGGCCCCATTGTCTTGCGATGTGCGCCGCACCCTGTGCGGCCATCGTCTCGCCGTTGCGCACCGGCGGGCGGGTGGTATCCATCCAGCAAGAAGGGGCTTCGGCCCAGCCGATGGAGGCTGCCAATGCCGGGCGCTGGCTGGGCTTTCACGCCGGTCGCCTGATGGGCTATGCCGCGCTGGGTGGCGTGGCGGCCTATGCCATGGAGACGGTGGCCTGGTTCTCCGACCGTACCTCCGCCTTGCATCCGCTGTGGGTGCTGCTGCACCTGGCGGCATTGGCATGGGGCCTGATGCTGCTGCTGCAGGCCCGCCAGCCGCAGTGGGTGGAATCCGGCGGGCGCAAGCTCTGGGGCAAGGTGCAGCACGGTGTGCGCGGGCCGGGTGGAACCTGGGTGGCCGGTAGCCTGTGGGCTTTCCTGCCCTGCGGTCTGCTCTATTCCGCTGTCATGGTGGCAGCCCTGGCCGGTGGCGTGTGGCAGGGCGCTGCATCCATGGTGGCATTCGGGGTCGGTGGGGGCCTGTGGCTGGCCCTGGGTCCCTGGCTGTGGCGGCGCATTAGCCGCCTGCAGCAGTGGCGCGAAGCCTGGGGGCTGCGCACCGCTGGCGCCCTGCTGGCGGGCGTCTCGCTGTGGGCGCTGTGGATGGACATGGTGCATGTGCCGTCACAGTGGTGCCGCTGAGGCTGACATGGGATGGTGACATGGTGCAATATGCTGTTGCTTGCTGAAGCACAGCGGCGTCGCTTGCACAACCCCTTTATGTAAGTACTTATTTGTCCCAGGCAGTCGTCATAATGAGCGGTTTGGATCGACTGGCTTGCTGGCGTGCTGCAGCCCAAACAACGTGACGCACTCCCTTTTAATTGACGTTCGGGACATCTGCATAGGTATGTATGTCCAATTGGACATTGGCTGGTTGCGCCATCCATTTCCAGTGAGCAGCTTTCGAGTGACCAGCCAGGAACAGATTGACGTGCTGCAGTCACTGGGTTTGGATGAGATTCGTTGCATTCCTGCAAAATCTGATCCCAGTGTTTTGACTTTTTTACCTCCTCTTACAAATGAGGAGGAAGAGGTGCCCCCAGCTGAGGCCGCGCCGCCACAGCCGGCACGGCCTGCCACCATCGGCTCGTCCGGGCTGCACATCCCGACACTGGCGGCACGCGATGTGTCGGCCACGGCGTCGAGCGAAGTGGCCGCGCTGAAAACCTGCGACCAGCGTTTCTCGGCAGCCACCCACAGCTACCGCGAAGTCGTGTCGCGGCTGGTCAACGACCCGCAGGACGCGATGCGCGCCAGCTCGAGCCTGGTGGCCGGGTATATCGCCGAGCTGCTGGATGCCTCGCAGACAGCCATCCGCCTGCTGTCCGAGAGCGTGGGCGAACAGCAAGGCGCCCACCCCATCAATGTCACCGTGCTCTCGCTGCTGCTGGGCAAGTCCCATGGGCTCAATTCGGCGCGGCTCATGGACCTGGGCCTGGCCGCCTTGCTGCACGATGTGGGCAAAAGAGATATCGATCCCCGCTGCACCGAACTGCTGCCCAGCTTCACACCGGAGCAGAAGGCCGCATACGAAGACCATGTGGGCGCTTCGGTGGCCTATGGCCAGCGCATGGGGCTGTCGCCCGCCGCCCTGACGGCGATTGCGCAGCACCACGAGGCGACGGACGGCACCGGCTTTCCGCTCCATCTGGTGGAGGAGGACCTGACCATCGAAGGCCAGATCCTGGCGCTGACCAATTGCTACGACAAGCTGTGCAATCCGCTGGCGCATGCGGTGGCGCTGACGCCGCACGAAGCGCTGTCGGACCTGTTTGGGCGCCGCCGCGGCGGCTTCACGCGCGAGCTGGTGGAACTCTTTGTGCGTGTGATGGGGGTGTATCCCCCGGGCTCGGTGGTGCAGCTGAGCGATGAACGGTTTGGCCTGGTGGCCTCCGTGCGCAGCGACCAGCCGCTGAAACCTGCGGTGCTGCTCTACAACCCGGACGTGGACCGGACCAAGGCCGAGCCCGTGGAGCTGTCGGAGCTGCGCGGCGTGGTCATCAAGCGCAGCCTGCGTCCTGCGCAGCTGCCGCGCGAGGTGCTGGACTATCTGTCGCCGCGCCAGCGCGTCTGCTACTTCTTTGAGCGCGCCGTGCCGCTGATGTCTGCCGTGGGAGGGGAGGCATGAACCAGTCCACCCATTTGCAGGCATGGTGCCAGGCGTTTGAGTGGATGACGGAGGCGGTGTGGCTGGTGGATCCCCACAGCCTGACCGTGGCGTATTCCAATTCGGCGGCGCAGCGTCTGGTGGGCCTGACGGGTTCGCGCCTGCAAGGCTGGCACGTGCGTGATCTGGCGGCGGCGCCGCAGGACATGTACCGCTGGAACGATGCTGCGGAAGTCAGCTGGGGGCAGGTGACCCACACCCAGGTGCTGCATGCCAGCGGCAGGGCCATCCCGGTGGAGCAGCGCATCCGTGAAGTCGAAGACCCCCAGGGTGGGAACTGGCTGCTGTGGACCTTGCTGGATCGCAGCGAGCAGGAGCACAACGAGCGCGAGCTGGAGAGCCTGCTGGCCGAGCTGCGCGCCACCCTGGATTCGGCGGCCGATGGCGTGCTGGTGTGCTCGGCCGATGGCGCGATCCGCGCCTTCAACCAGAAGCTGGCCGAGATCTGGGCCATGCCGGCTGCGCTGCTGCTGCAGCGCAATGATGCGGCCATCATGGCCTGGATGCGGGACCAGGTGCTGTCGCCGGCCCTGTACGACCAGCAGCTGCAGGCATTGGGCCAGGACCCCCTGGTGCACACCGCCGATATTCTGAATCTGGCGGACCGGCGCGTGGTGGAACGCCGCTCGGTCCCGCTGCTGCGCCACGGCATGGCCGTGGGGCGTATTTTTTCGTTCCGCGACATCTCCAGGGAGATGGAAGTCCAAAGCGGCCTGCGGGTGGCCGCCCAAGTGTTTGAAAGCAGCCTGGACGCCATCTTCATCGCTGATGCGCAGGGGGCCGTTCTCCAGACCAATCCGGCCTGCGACGGCATGCTGGGTGCAGCCCTGTCCCCCGGTGCGCAGGCCAGCACGCTGTTTGCGCAGACCGAGCCGGAATGGCTGGACGCGGTGGCGCAGGAATGGAAAGAGGTCGGGCACTGGGAAGGCAACCGCCAGCTGCAGCGCGTGGACGGCAGCCTGTGTGCCGTGCGCCTGTCCTGGGTGGTTTCACGCGACGAGCGCGGGCAGGTGCAGCAAAGCGTGGGCTTCATCCGGGACCTGACCCAGCAGCAGGCGGCGCAGCAGAAGATCGAACAGCTGGCATTCAGCGATGCGCTGACCGGCCTGCCCAACCGCCTGATGCTGGGCCAGCATGTGGAGCAGGCCATCACCCAGGACACGCAGGCCGAGTTCGCCATCCTGTTCCTGGATCTGGACCGTTTCAAGATCATCAACGACTCCCTGGGCCACCAGTTCGGCGACCGGGTGCTGCAGCTGGTGGCGCAGCGCCTGCAGTCCTGCCTGCGGCCGCTGGATGTGCTGTGCCGCCTGGGCGGAGACGAATTCGTGCTCTACCTGCACGCGTGCCAGAAGCAGCATTCCGAGCGGATTGCCCGGCGCATCCAGGATGCGATGCGCGAGCCGTTCGTGCTGGACGGCCTGGGCTTTTCGGTGCAATGCAGCATCGGCATGGCCCAGTACCCCGAGCATGGGCGCACGCTCAATGAGCTGATCAAGCAGGCCGACACGGCCATGTACCGGGTCAAGGCCAGCGGCAAGGGCAGCTTCGGCTTTTACGAGCCGGCCATGTCCAACGGGCTGCTGGGCCGGGTGCAGATGGAGCACGCGCTGCGGCAGGCACTGGACCGCGACGCCTTGCGCGTGGTCTACCAGCCCCAGGTCGAAATGCACACCGGCAGCATCGTCGGTTGCGAGGCGCTGCTGCGCTGGACGGATGCACGCCTGGGCGTGGTCTCGCCCGGGGTGTTCATTCCGCTGGCCGAGGAGTCCGGCTACATCGTCAAGCTCGGCGCCTGGGTGCTGGAGCAGGCGGTCAAGGAAGCGGTGCGCTGGGTCAAGCAGGGCCTGGGCGTGAAGGTGTCGGTCAATGTCTCCTCGCTGGAGCTGCACCAGCCCGACTATGCGGCGCGCGTGGCAGCGCTGCTGAGTGCCTATGGCCTGCCGGCTTGCTGGCTGGAGCTGGAACTCACCGAGTCGGCCCTGCTGCAGAAGGAGCCGGTCATCGTGCACTGCATCGAACAGCTGGCGGACCTGGGTGTGCAGCTGGTGATCGACGACTTCGGCACCGGCTATTCCAACCTGGCCTACCTCAAGCGCATGCCGATTTCCAAGCTCAAGGTCGACCAGTCCTTTGTGCGCGGTCTGCCGCAGGACATGAGCGACAAGGCCATTGTGGAAGCGGTCATCGGCCTGGGGCGCGCCCTCGATGTGGAGATCGTGGCAGAGGGCGTGGAAACCGCTGCGCAGCGTGAAACGCTGATGCGCATGGGCTGCGGCTTCTACCAGGGATTTCTGTGTGCCCCAGGGGTCGAGGCGGCCACGTTCCAGGCCATGCTGCGCGCCCAGGCGGCAGGCCTGGAAGCGGGAAGTCTGGGGGGCGGAGTGCCGGGAGAAGACCGGCCGGTGTAGCGGCTTTGGCCGCCGGGATGAGGGTGGGGGGTGTCTGCAAAAACCACCGCGCCGTCATCCTGAACCGGGGGTTCAGGTGGGCGAGGGCAACCAGACGTTGGGTTCGTCTAACGCGAGACGATCACGCTTGCCTGGCAATGTACCAAGCCCGTGCTCAGGGAGCATTGGTTCAAGGCAATATAAAGCACGGCAGATTTGCAGACGCCTTCATTTTAGCGCGTGCCCGGCGGCTTGTGGTGGACCGGATGGAGAAAAGGGGAATTTGCGCGGCAGCAGCTTTTCGGCGTTGCCGCAAGGCCTCTACAGCAGCTTGCTGTCGACTTCCAGCGCGGCTTCCAGGCGTTCGATCAGCGCCTGCGCCTGTTGCAACTCGTGCTCGCGCAGCGCCAGCAGCTCTTGCAGCTGCGAAGCCAGTGCCTGGGCTTCTTCCTGTGCCTGCTGCGCTTGCTGCAGGGCGTCTTCCTGCGGGGTGTCTTGCAACGGGGCCGTGGGCAGTGCGTCGGCCGCAGGGGCGGCAGGTGCCAGGCCGTTTTCCAGCGTCAGTTCCAGCTCCTGCTCCAGTTCCTGCACGCGGGTGTAGAGCGATGCACTCTCGAACGCCAGATTCACGGCGGCCAGCACCCCCACGCGTTCGCGGGCGCGCACCTTGCCGGTGTTGCGGATACGTTCCATGTCGGCATCCACCCGCTGCACGGCGGCCAGCAGCATGTCTTCCTGGCCCTCGGGGCAGGTCAACACATAGTCTTGCTGGAGGATGCGCGCTTCGATCTGGCTCATGGTGCCTCTTGGTTGGCGGGCAGGCGCTCAATCAGTGCGTCCACCCGTGCACGTGCCGCCTGCAGGCGCGAACGCAGGGAATCGCGCTCCTGTGTGAGCGCGGCCACCTGCTCGGCCAGCAGGGCATTGGTGCGCTGAAGCTCGGCGTGGCGCAGCAGCAGGCGATCAACACGCTCTGCCAGCGGCTCGATCATGGAAGGCTGCGAGGTCATGGACATAGAGGGTAGCAATTGTAGGCGTGGCTAAATGTAAGCAGGTGAAATAAGGCCGAATCAGCCTGCATATGACGCTGGAAAACACCGGTGCACAGCACTTTTTTTACGAACGGCACGACTGAAACTAAAATCGGTGCTGTTGGTGCTCGCAGCGCGGTTCACGCGCAGCAGTTCAACGGGAAGCAGGACGGCCTCGTTTTTTTCAGAACCCGCCCAGCCTGCGCTGCCCCCGCAACGGTGAGTCCCTGGTGCATGCCATGCACCCCCGCTATCTGATACCGCCACTGGATGCCTTGAACAAGCGTCTGGGAAGGCGATGGTGTGGAGGACCAGCCCGGATACCGGCCAACACTGGTGTGCCCGCTCGAACGGGCATGGTTTTGCCCATCACTGGCGGGGAGGCTGGTACGGGCGACTTGGTGTTTTTTCTCATGTTTTCGAATGTTTTGAAGGCCGGTGCCGTGGCGCCCGCCTTGCCGTGGTCTGCCGTGTCGGCGGCCGTGTTGTGCGCTGTGGCGGCAGCCGCCCAGGCCCAGGAGAGCCCCACAGCTCGCTCCACGCTGGAGGAAACTGTGGTGGCCGCCACGCGCAGCGAGCAGCGCCTGTCGGATGTGATCGCGGACATGACGGTCATCGACCGCGACCAGCTGGACCAGCAGGCCGGCCGGTCGCTGGAAGATGTGATGGCCAAGTTGCCCGGCGTGCAGATCACCCGCAACGGCGGCCCCGGCACCGAAACCGGTCTCTACCTGCGCGGCGCCAGCAAGCAGCACACGGCGGTCTATATCGACGGCATCCGTGTCGATGTACAGAACGGCTCCGGCGGTGCGCAGTGGGAGTCCCTGCCGGTGGACCTGATCGAGCGCATCGAAGTGCTGCGCGGCCCCGCGGGTGCGGTCTATGGCTCGGACGCGCTGGCGGGCGTGGTGCAGGTGTTCACCAAGCGCGGTGAAGCCGGCGTGCAGCCCTTTGTGGGCGTGGGGGCCGGCGAGTACGGCAGCCGCAAGGCCGAGGCCGGCATCAGCGGCGCCCAGGGCATGATGGATTACGCGCTGGGCCTGTCCTATGCCGAAAGCCATGGCTTCGACTCCAAGAACCGGGGCGTGCACAACGAAGACCGCGATGGCTACACACGCAAATCGGCCAACGCCCGCGTGGGGCTGCAACTGAACGCAGACCAGCGCCTGGAACTGACGGCCCTGACCAGCCGCACCAATGCCGGGTATGACGCCAGCAAGTCGGTCAAGGACGACCGTGGCCTGCGCGCGCTGGATGCCTATGGCCTGAGCTGGACTGCCCAGTGGACGGAGCGCTTTCGCACGCGCCTGTCCGTCAGCGAATCCACCAACCGCTACGAGACCTCGGGCACCAGCACCTACGAAGCCGAAACCCGTCTGCGCACGGCGCTGCTGCAGAACGAGTGGCTGCTGGGCCCGGGCACGTTGAGCCTGGCGCTGGAGCGGCGCGAAGACACGCTGGAGAACACCGGCCTGAAAAACACCAGCCACAAGGACCGCGACCAGACCGGCGTGGCCATTGGCTACGGTGCCAAGTTCGGTGCCCACAGCGTGCAGCTGAATGCCCGCAGCGACGAGGACAGCGACTTCGGCCGCAAGAACACCGGCGGCATCGGCTACGCCTGGGCGTTTGCACCGCAGTGGCGCGCCACCGCATCCACCTCGACCGGTTTCCGCGTGCCCAGCCTGTACCAGCGCTTTTCGGACTATGGCGATCCGGCGCTGGCCCCCGAAGAAAGTCTGAACAAGGAAATCGGTCTGCGCTGGGCCGATCAGGGCAACCACCTGGGGGTGACGCTGTACCGCAACAAGCTGCAGAACCTGGTGTCCTATGAAAAAGGTCTGGGCAGCTGCGGCAAGACCTCCTGCTATGTGAACGTGGAGCGTGCGCAGCTGCAGGGCATCACCCTGACCGGGGCCTACCGCACCGGTCGGCTGAAATGGTATGGCTCCCTGGATTTCCAGAACCCCACGAACGAGGCCACCGGCAAGCTGCTGGAACGCCGCTCGCGCCGTTTTGCCACCCTGGGGGTGGATGCGGCCGTCCACGGGTGGACACTGGGCGGGGAAATGCAGGCGGCCAGCCGCCGCTACAACGCCAAGGACGAGCAGGTCATGAGCCTGGGGGGCTACACCCTGTTCAATCTGTCGGCCTCCACGCAGGTGGGCAGGGACCTGACCCTGACCGCACGCGTCGACAACCTGATGGACCGGGCCTACACACTGGCCCAGGATTACGCCACGCCGGGTCGCACCTTCTGGGTGGGCCTGAAATGGCTGCCCCGCTGACCGCAGGGGCTGCCGGAAAGCATGCATGTTGACTGAAACTTCCGCCCAAGCTGCGCGCCGCTGCGTGGCCGTGTTGGTGGCGGCTCCGGCCTCGGGTCAGGGCAAGACCACCGTGACCGCCGCGCTGGCGCGCTGGCACACCCGCCAGGGGCGCACGGTGCGCGTGTTCAAGTGCGGTCCGGACTTTCTGGACCCCTATTGGCACCAGCTGGCCAGCGGTGCGCCGGTGCACAACCTGGACGGCTGGATGGTGGGCATGGACGAGGTCCGGGCCCGCCTGCATGCCGCTGCCGGCGAGGCCGACGTCATCCTGATCGAAGGGGTGATGGGCCTGTTCGACGGCAGCCCGACCGCGGCCGATCTGGCCCAGCAGTTGGGGGTGCCCGTGCTGCTGGTGGTGGATGCGGGCGCCATGGCCGGCTCGTTTGGCGCCCTGGTGCTGGGCATGCGGCAGTACCAGCCGCAGGTGCCGTGGGCCGGGGTGCTGGCCAACCGCGTGGCCACCGGCATGCATGCGCAGATGCTGCAGACCAGCCTGCGCGAACCCGAGCTGTGGCTGGGCGCGCTGGCGCGCATCGGCCAGGGCAGGGATGCACAGCTGCTGCCGGAGCGCCACCTGGGCCTGGTGGCCGCGCACGAGCTGCCCGATGCCATGGCGCGCCTGAACGCCGCCGCCGACCAACTGGCGGACACCCCGCTGGGCCAGATGGACTGGGCCGCCTGGCAGCGCTGGAGCGTGGAATTCCCCGCTGCTGCCGCGGCCCAGCCGCCGGCCGGACAGCAGGCGTTGCAGCCCTGGCTGCAGGGGCGCACGGTGGCCGTGGCCAGCGATGCGGCCTTCAGCTTCATCTACCCGGCCAACCTGGACTGCCTGCAGGCCATGGGGGCCAATCTGGCATTTTTCTCACCCCTGGCCGGCGAAGGCCTGCCGCCCTGCGACGCCCTGT
Organism: Comamonas sp. UBA7528; assembly: GCF_002479375.1. Lineage (NCBI taxonomy): Bacteria > Pseudomonadati > Pseudomonadota > Betaproteobacteria > Burkholderiales > Comamonadaceae > Comamonas > Comamonas sp. UBA7528. The sequence continues at coordinate 265,059 of NZ_DLMU01000001.1, read as the reverse complement.
GGCTGCCCGGCGGCTATCCGGAACTGCATGCCGACAAGCTGGCGGCCAACACCGGGCTGCAGGCCGATCTGCGCGCCCACGTGGCGGCGGGCAAGGCCGTGTGGGCCGAATGCGGCGGCATGCTGGCCCTGGGGCAGCAGATCACCGATGCGCAAGGCCAGTCCCGGCCGCTGTGGGACATCCTGCCGGGCACGGCACAGATGCAGACCCGGCTGGCCGGTCTGGGCATGCAGCAATGCGTGCTGCAAGGCAGCGTGCTGCGCGGCCACACCTTCCACTATTCGCGCTTTGACTGCAGTGCGCCCGAGGTGGGGCGCACCAGCCGCGCACGCCAGCCGGTGGAGCCCGGCAAGGGCGAGGCGGTCTACCGGCAGGGCAGCGTGCATGCCAGCTACTTCCACGCCTGGTTCCCTTCGCACCCGCGTGCGGTGGCCGCCTTGCTGGGGGCCGAAACAGTGTCCTGGGACGGGCCGGCAGAGCTTTCATAATCCACGCCACCATGAGCGATTCCCTTTCTTCCCCCGTGGCCTGGCAGGAACTCATCCTGGGCGGCCAGAAAAGCGGCAAGACCCGCCGTGCAGAACAGGCTGCGCGTGACTGGCTGGATGCCGCCCCCGGGCGCAGCGCCACCTACCTGGCCACCGGCCAGGCCTGGGACGACGAGATGCGCGCCCGCATTGCCCGCCACCAGGTGGACCGGGCCGCGCGCGTGCCGGGCATGCAGACGGTGGAAGCGCCGCTGCAGCTGGCCCAGGCCTTGCAGGCCCATAGCAGCCCCCAGGCGCTGGTGGTGGTGGACTGCCTGACCATGTGGCTGACCAACTGGATGATGCCCATGGAGGCCACTGCGTCCGCTGCGTCGTCCGCCCCGTCGTCGGCGCCATCTGCGGCGCCAACGCCGGACTGGGGCGCGCAGCGCAGCCGGTTTCTGCAGGTGCTGGCGCACTGCCCCGGCCCGGTGGTGCTGGTGGGCAACGAGATCGGCCTGGGCGTGATCCCCATGGGGCGCGAGGTGCGCGCCTTTGTCGACACGCTCGGGGTCTTGAACCAGGACGTGGCCGCCGTGTGCAGCCGCGTGACCTTGATGGCAGCGGGCTTGCCGCTGCAGCTGAAATGACCGGGATGGCTTCTTCCATGGCACTGCCGCGCGCTGCGGCCCAGGGATTGCGCCACCGTGCAGCGGCCATCGCCTGCCTGGTCCTGTGGGCGGCGCTGCCGTCCATGCCCGCGCAGGCCGCTGCAGTGCCGCCGCCGCTGGCGGAAAGTGCGCGCCTGGCGCCGCAGCCCATCACCGATGACCGGGGCAGGACCGTGCAGCTGGCCAAACCGCCGCAGCGCATCGTCAGCCTGCTGCCGTCGCTGACCGAAAGCACCTGCGCCCTGGGCCTGTGCGACCGGCTGGTGGGCGTGGACCGCTACTCGGACTGGCCGGCTTCGGTGCAGAAACTGCCCGTGGTAGGCGGCGGGCTGGACCCCAGCGTGGAATCCATCGTCGCCCTCAAGCCCGATCTGGTGCTGCTGTCCAATGCCTCCAAGGTGGCGGAGCGTCTGGAGTCACTGGGCATCAAGGTCGCCGCGCTGGAAGTGAAATCGCAGGCCGGCGTGCACCAGGTGCTCGACAAGCTCGGCCGGTTGCTGGGCGTGCCCCCGGCCCAGGGAGCCGACCGGGTCTGGCGCGAACTGCAGACCGGCGTGGCCGATATGGCCCGGCAGATGCCGGACAGCGCCAAGCAGGTGCGTGTGTACTTTGAAGTCAGCCGCGGCCCGTATGCGGCAGGGCCCCAGTCCTTCATCGGTGAAACACTGACCCAGCTGGGCGTGCGCAATGTGGTGCCGTCCGATCTGGGGCCGTTCCCGCGCCTGAGCCCCGAATTCCTGCTGCGCGCCCAGCCCGATGTGATCATGCTGGGCAACCGCAGCATGCAGGTGGCCACCAGCTACCCGGGCTGGAACAGCCTCAAGGCCGTGCGCGGCAACCAGGTGTGCACATTCAGCGAACAGGAATCCAATGTCATCGTGCGCCCCGGCCCCCGCATGGCCGAGGCGGCGCAGCTGATTGCCCGCTGCCTGATCGACAAGGCCCCCAAAGCGCCTGCATCGGGGGCGAACCGCTGATGGTGCATCCCATGTCATCCTCTTCCGCGCACCGGCATGCCCATGCCCCGGGCCAGCGCCGCAGCACCGTGCTGGCCCTGGTGCTGTTGGCGCTGACCGCCGTCCTGCTGATGGGGGGCGCCAGCGTGGGCAGCACCGGCTGGGAAAGCGTGCTGCGCATGCGGGACGACCCCGTGTCATGGCAGATCGTGGTGGACATCCGGCTGCCGCGCTCCCTGGGGGCATGGCTGGCCGGTGCGCTGCTGGGCCTGGCAGGCGCCGTGGCGCAAGGGCTGTTCCGCAATCCGCTGGCCGATCCCTACCTGCTGGGCAGTGCCTCTGGCGCTTCGCTGGGCAGTGCCGTGGGTCTGGTGCTGATGGGCTCGTCGGTGACCAGCCTGAACCTGCTGTACCGCCTGGGCATGACCGGCATGGCCTTTGTCGGCGCCGCCTGCGCCGTGGCGCTGACCGTGGTGCTGGCGCGCAATGTGCAGAACACGCTGCGCCTGCTGCTGGCCGGCGTGATCGTGGGTGTGGTGCTGGGCGCCGTGCGCGATCTGCTGGAGCTGCGCCACCCCGACATCCTGCAGGCCATGCAGGCCTTCACCCTGGGGACTTCCGCCTTTGTGGGCTGGGAAGGCTGCGTGCTGATGGCCGGCGTGCTGCTGGTGTGCGGCCTGGCCACCTGGGCCTGCGCCCGCGTGCTGGACGGGCTGACCCTGGGCGAGGCCACGGCCGCCAGCCTGGGCCTGCCGCTGGCGCAGCTGCGCTATGGCCTGGTCGCGGTGCTGGCGCTGGCCACGGGGACCTCGGTGGCCCAGACCGGTCTGATTGCCTTTGTGGGCCTGGCGGCCCCGCACCTGGTGCGCAGCCTGGTGCGTGTGGGCCATGGCCGCAGCACCTTGCTGGCGGCTGCCATGGGGGGCGTGCTGCTGCTGGCGGCCGACATCCTGGCGCGCTGGCTGGTGGCGCCGCAGGAGCTGCCCGTGGGCGTGCTCACCGCCGCCCTGGGCGGCAGCTACCTGCTGTGGCGCATGCACCGCAGCACGCGCGCAGGGGGGGCGATGTGATGCCGTCCCATTCGCCGAGCCTGGCCCTCAGCGCGCACCGGATCCATGCCAGCGTGCACGCCCAACCCATTCTGCGGGATCTGTCCGTGGACTTCACACAGGGGCGCTGGACTAGCATCGTCGGCCCCAACGGCGCTGGCAAATCCAGCCTGCTGAAGGTGCTCAGCGGCCTGTGGCCCGCGCACAGCCTGCAGGGCCAGGTGGCGCTGCAGGGCCGGCCGCTGCACAGCTGGCCGCGCCGGCAGCGCGCCCAGATCCTGGCCTGGCTGGGCCAGGGCGAGGTGGTCACTGAAGACCTGACCGTGCTGGACGTGGCCCTGCTGGGCCGCCTGCCGCACCAGTCCTGGCTGGCCGCGCCCAACAGCGCGGACCACGCGATCGTGGAGCGCTGCCTGCGCCAGACACAGGCCTGGGAATGGCGCCATCGTCCGGTGGCCGAACTCTCGGGCGGCGAGCGCCAGCGGGTGCTGCTGGCCCGGGCCATGGCCGTGCAGGCCAGCGTGCTGCTGATGGATGAGCCGCTGGCCAATCTGGACCCGCCGCACCAGACCGACTGGATGCATGCCGTACGCGCCCTGGTGGCGCAGGGCACCACGGTGGTCAGCGTGCTGCACGAGCTCTCGTTTGCCTTGCTGGCCGATGAGATGGTGGTGATGGCGGCAGGGCAGGTGGTGCACCACGGTGCCTGCCAGGCCCCGGAGACCCATGCGGCGCTGGAAGCCGTGTTCGACCACCGCATCCGCATCTGCCAGGTGGAAGACCTGTGGATGGCGCTGCCACGCTGATGGACGCACTGATTTTTTAACCTGCATTGCCCGCAATGCCCTTTGGAAGGAGACCTGCCATGCATATCGAACCGGGACTGGTGGATGGAAGCAAGATACTGCTGAGCTATGCTACGGCCACGGCCGCGCTGGCCTACACCGCCAAACTGGCATGGGACATGTTGCGGCACAACGGCCCGTTGGCCCTGCTGCTGCGCTCGGCCGTGGCCGCTGCGCTGGTGTTCGCCTTCTTCGAGGTGTTCCCGCACCACCCCGTGGGCGTGTCGGAGGTGCACCTGATCCTGGGCACCACCTTGCTGCTGATCTTCGGCTCCGCACCGGCGGCGATCGGGCTGGCCGCCGGCCTGCTGGTGCAAAGCCTGTTCTTTGCTCCCCAGGATCTGCCGCAGTACGGCATGAACGTGACCACCTTGCTGGTGCCGCTGTTCGCCACGGCCGCCCTGGCGCGCCGGGTGATCCCCGCCGACATGGCTTATGTGGACCTGGGCTACGCGCAGACCTTCAAGCTGTCGGTGGCCTACCAGGGCGGCATCGTGCTGTGGGTGGGCTTCTGGGCCATTTATGGCCAGGGCGCTGGTGCCGCCAATCTGGCGGACATTGGCCGCTTTGGCGCAGCCTATATGACGGTGGTGCTGCTGGAGCCCCTGATCGATCTGGGCGTGCTGGCCATCGCCAAGGCGTGGCAGCGCCTGCAGGGCAGCGCCCTGGTGGAGCGCCGCATGTACCAGGCCGCCTGATCGATCGGACCTGACCTGGCCTAACCGAGCCGGGCCGCTGGTGCCGGTTGTTTGCGCATGGGCCACCGTGGTGGCCCCCTTTTTTGGAATCTCCCGGACCTTGAAGGTCCACTCTCGCCTTATGCAAATCGAAACCCCTCCTTCCGAAAAGCCTTACGAAAAGCCCGAGGGCGAACGCCGCGGCCTGGTCATCGTCAACACCGGTGACGGCAAGGGCAAAAGCACGGCCGCCTTCGGCCTGGCTTTCCGCGCCACCGGACGGGGCAAGGCCGTCAAGGTCTACCAGTTCATGAAGGTGCCGACCGCCCGCTTTGGCGAACACCGCCTGGCCGAACGGGTGGACCTGCCCGTGGTGGGCCTGGGGGACGGCTTCAGCTGGAAGAGCAAGGACCTGGAGCAATCGGGCCAGCTGGCGCGCGATGGCTGGGAAAAGGCCAAGGCCGACATCCTCTCGGGCGAGTACTTCCTCGTGGTGCTGGACGAAATCACCTACCCGCTGATCTACGGCTGGCTGCCGCTGGAAGATGTGCTGGGGACCCTGCGCAACCGCCCCAAGGACGTGCATGTCTGCCTGACCGGCCGCCGCTGCCCCCAGGAAATCATCGACCTCGCCGACACCGTGACCGAGATGAAGCTGATCAAGCACGCCTTCCAGGCGGGCGTTCCGGCGCAGCGCGGCATCGAGGACTGAACGCTGCCAGCGGCGCAGCATCCGGCCATAGTGCAGCATTTTGGGCGCTGCCCGGGTCATGCGCCGCTGCCGCTGGAAGTCCCTGCGCCAAAGGCCCACAATCCCCCTATGTCTGAAGCACCCACCACCCCGACCATTGCGGCCACGCCGTTCACCGAGGCCGAGCGTGCCGCCGTCTACCGCGCCATCTATGAGCGCCGGGACATGCGCCACTTTGCCGGCGGCACGGTGGCCGAAGACGTGCTGCTGCGCCTGCTGCGTGCAGCGCACCATGCGCCCAGCGTGGGTTTCATGCAGCCGTGGCGCTTTCTGCGCGTGCGCAGCCCGGCGCTGCGCCAGGGCATCCATGCGCTGGTGGAGCAGGAGCGCTTGCGCACCGCCCAGGCCCTGGGCGTGCGCGAAGAAGACTTCATGAAGCTGAAGGTGCAGGGGGTGCTGGATGCGGCCGAGGTGCTGGTCGTGGCCATGCCGCCGGGCCGCGAGGCGCACATCTTCGGCCGCCGCACCTTGCCGGAGATGGACATCGCCAGCACCGCCTGCGCCATCCAGAACATGTGGCTGGCTGCGCGGGCCGAAGGCCTGGGTCTGGGCTGGGTGTCGATCTTCGACCCCCAGGAACTGGCCCAGCTGCTGCAGATGCCCGAAGGCGCCCACCCGCTGGGCGTGCTGTGCCTGGGACCAGTGGATGCCTATTACGCCGAGCCCATGCTGCAACAGGAAAAATGGGCCTGCCGCGCGCCGCTGGAAGACATGCTGATGGACGACCTGTGGGATGCCTCGCGTCCGCCGCCGGTGGCGGCCACACCGCCAGCGCCTGCACCGTCGGGTGCCGCCCCATCGGGTGCCGCCCCATCGGGGGGCTCCCCCAAGGCCGCGCCGGACGGCGCCCAGCCCTGAGCCGGTGTGCCTGTTTTTTTGTGCCCCGGCCCTGGCTGGCGGGGGCAGGTGATCTGTGACTGAATGACTGCGATACCGTTGATCGAGCTGCTGGCCACGGCCGTGAGCCCGCTGGCCTGGCTGTGGAAGCTGTGCACCACCAGCGGCGGTGCGCCCCAGCTGTGGGCCCAGGACCTGATGGGCGCGGCCCTGGCCGTGCTGGTGGCGCTGGCGCTGGACCGGCTGTGGGGCGAGCCGCCCGTGTGGCTGCACCCGGTGGTCTGGATGGGCCGCCTGCTGGGCGCCACCGGCCGGTGGATCGCGCCCCGCGCGCCGGTGTCCCGGGACTGGATGCGTTTTGCCGCCGGCATGCTGGCCTGGTGTGCGCAGGCCGCCCTGGTAGGCCTGATCTATGCCGTGCTGCAGCTGTTGCTGCCGCCCCAGCCCTGGTGGCTGGCGGGCGCGCTGACCGGCGTGCTGCTCAAGCCGCTGCTGTCCTGGCGCATGCTCAAGGATGAGGTGCTGGCGGTGGAAGCCGCCCTGCAGCAGTCCCTGCCGGCAGGGCGCGAACGCCTGACCTGGCTGGTGAGCCGCGATACCGCGCAACTCGATGCGGCCACCGTGCGCGAAAGCACCATCGAGACGCTGGCAGAAAACCTGAACGATTCGGTGATCGCGCCGCTGTTCTGGTTTCTCGTGGGGGGGCTGCCCGGGGCGGCCATCTACCGCTTTGCCAACACGGCCGATGCCATGTGGGGCTACCCCGGCTGGCGCGGCACGGGCGCCCAGCGCCGCCACTGGCAATGGGCGGGCAAATGGGCGGCGCGCGCGGACGATGTGCTGAACTGGATTCCGGCACGCATCACTGCCGCCTGGCTGGCGCTGCTGGCCGGTGGCGTGTCCTGGTCCGGCCTGCGCCGCGATGCGGCGGTGACGCCGTCGCCCAACGGCGGCTGGCCCATGGGGTGCATGGCGCAGGCGCTGGGGGTGCACCTGTCCAAGCCGGGGGTCTACCAGCTCAACCCGGCGGGCAGGGCGCCGCAGGCCGATGATGTGCAGCGTGCCGTGGGTCTGGCCTCCCGGGTGGTGACCCTGCAAGTCGGGGCCGCGCTGGCAGCGCTGGCCGGCCTGGGCCTCTGGCTGTGGGGGGCTGCCCTCCATGGCTAGTTTTTCCCACGGCGGTACCGATGCGCTGGGCGTGCCCGCCCATGATTTTTCCACCAACCGCAACGCCTGCGGGCCGTGTCCTGCAGCGGTGGCGGCACTGCAGTCCGCGCATGTGGCGCAGTACCCCGATCCGCTCTACACCGATCTGCGCGCGCAGCTGGCAGCCTTCCATGGCGTGGCGGTGGCGCGCGTGCTGGTGGGCGGCAGCAGCAGCGAGCTGATCCACCGCTTCACCCAGCACGCCGTGCGCAGCGGAGCGCGCCGCGCCACATTGCCTGCGCACCACTACGGCGACTACCTCCAGGCCGCGCAGGTCTGGGGGCTGGCGGCGCAGTCCCGCTCCGTCCCCGGGCCGCAGGGCCTGCACTGGGCCTGCGAGCCCTCCAGCCCGCTGGGGGCGCCGGACGCGGTCTGGCCCGACTGGGCGGCGCCGCCGGCCAGTGGCCCCACATGGCGCATGCTGGACTGTGCCTACCGCCCGCTGTGGCTGGAAGGCACAGCGCCGCAGCGCGATCTGGACACCGTCTGGCAGCTGTGGACGCCGAACAAGGCGCTGGGCATGACCGGCGTGCGCGCGGCCTATGCGATAGCGCCACTGCATGCGGCGGCGCAGGAGCTGGAAGCCCTGCGCCTGCTGGCCCCGTCGTGGGTCGTGGGCGCGCACGGTGTGGCCATGCTGCAGGCCTGGGTGTCCCCGCCGGTGCAGCAATGGCTGGCGCAGAGCCTGGAGACGCTGCGTGCCTGGAAAGCGCAGCAGCTGGTGCTGTGCGAACAGCTCGGCTGGCAGGTGGTCACTGGCCACCAGGCCAATTACCTGGTCGCGCGCCTGCCGCTGCCGCCGCAGGAGCTGGGGCACAGCCTGGCGGCCTTGCGGACCCACGGCGTGAAGCTGCGCGACTGTGCCAGCTTCGGGCTGCCCGGCCATGTGCGCCTGGGCGTGCTGCCGCCGGCATCACAGGCCGCGTTGGCGCAGGCCTGGAACCTTCTGGAGAACTAGAACATGACAGCCTCGATTCAACTTCCGCGCCCCGTGCCCGGCCAGCGCCCGGCGCTGTGCGTGATGGTGCTGGGCACCAGCAGCGGCGCTGGCAAGAGCTGGGTGGCCACGGCCCTGTGCGCCTGGTACGGCGCACAGGGCTACCGGGTGGCCCCATTCAAGGCGCAGAACATGAGCAACAACGCGCGCGTGGTGGCCACGCCCGACGGCAAGTGGGGCGAAATCGGCACGGCGCAGTACCTGCAGGCCCTGGCGGCCGGCGTGGTGCCCGATGTGCGCATGAACCCGCTGCTGCTCAAGCCCGAGGCCGACACCCGCAGCCAGGTGGTGCTGCTGGGGCAGGTGGACGAGGCCCTGTCCCAGCTGCCCTGGCGGGGCCGCAGCCTGCGGGTCTGGCCGCAGATTGCGCAGGCGCTGGATGCGCTGCGCGCCGAAAACGATGTGGTGGTGATCGAGGGCGCGGGCTCGCCCGCCGAGATCAATCTGCACAGCAGCGATGTGGTGAACATGCGCGTGGCCCGGCACTGCGGCGCGCACTGTCTGCTGGTGTCGGACATCGACCGGGGCGGGGCGTTTGCCCACCTCTACGGCACCTGGGCGCTGTTGCCGGAAGACGAGCAGGCCCTGATCCAAGGCTTTGTGCTCAACAAATTCCGTGGCGATGCCGCCTTGCTGGCCCCGGCCCCGCAGATGCTGCAGGACAGGACGGGCGTGCCCACCGTGGCCTGCATTCCCATGCAGTTCCAGCACGGTCTGCCGGAAGAGGATGGCGTGTTCGACGACCGCGGCAGCGCGGGCGCCGGCCAGGCCGTCCACACCACCATTGCCATCGTCGCCTATCCGCGTATCAGCAACCTGGACGAGTTCCAGCCCTTGCTGCAGGTGCCGGGCGTGCGCGTGGTCTGGGCACGCACACCGGCGCAGCTGGCCGGGGCTGATTGGGTCATTCTGCCCGGCAGCAAGGCCACGGCGGCAGACCTGGCCTGGATGCGCAGCCAGGGGCTGGATGCCGCCGTGGTGGCGCACGCCGCTGCGGGCAAGCGGGTGCTGGGTATCTGCGGCGGCCTGCAGATGCTGGGCGAGGCCCTGATCGACCTGCACGGGGTGGACGGCAATGCGGCCGGCCTGGGCCTGTTGCCGGTGACCACGCTGTTCGCGCAGGAGAAGACGGTGCAGCGCACCGAGGTGCGGCTGCCGGCCCTGCCCGCACCCTGGCAGGCCCTGGAAGGCATGGCGGCATCGGTCTATGAAATCCACCATGGCCGGACCGCACCGCACACCGCCATGCAGGCGGCCGGACAGACGGTAGTGGAAGCCGTTCCCGGCCTGCTGTGGCACAGCCCGGACGGCGTCGTTCTGGGCTGCTACTGGCATGGCCTGTTCGAGAACCAGGCCGTGCTGCAGGCATTGTGGGGCACGGCCGCACCGTCGCTGGAAACCGTGTTTGCGCGCATGGCCGAAGGGGTGGGGCGCTGGTTCCAGACGGTGGAATGAACTGCGGCGCTGCCGCACTGTAGGCGGTGGCCTGCATGCGTTGACGGGCTGGGCCGATAAGCCGTCCGGGAAAACACCAGCAAGCTTCGATTCTTGTGTTCCCACCCTGGAAAGGAGTTGCTGATGACACGCACCTGGATTCGTCCCGTCCAACTGGGCCTGAGCGCGCTGGCGCTGAGCATGGCTGGCTGGGCCGGCGCACAAACCGCGGCACCGGCCGATGCCCCGCCACCACCGCCGGCGGCGATGAAAAAGGCCCCCGACAAACCTCCCATGGGCAAGCACCACCGTCCGCACCACCGCGGTGACAAGGCGCAGCACCCCGGGGACCGCGATCCGGCCACCCGCGAAGCGGGCGCGGCACGCGAAGAAGCCCGCCGCGGCAAGCTGGACACCCGGACACCGGAAGACCAGTTGCAGCGCAATGCCCTGGCACGCTGCGAAGTGTTCAAGACCGATCTGGACCGCCAGGCCTGTGTGGGCCGTGTGCGCAGCGGCCAGGTCAGCGGCTCGGTGCAGGATGGCGGCACCATCACCGAATACACCCAGCAGGTCCCGGTACCGCAGTAAGCCACGGCCAGCCGCCCGGACTGGCCCCCGCGCCTGCAGCCTGCTTGTGGCCTGCATGTAGCCCCCAATCTCTTCCGCCCGCGCGGAAGAGATTTTTTATGGTCTTGTGCCATGGCAAAGCCGCCGGTGCGGGCGCAGGAGGATACTTGGACGCTTCTTTTGTGAGCGTGGCACGCAGCCCGTGCCCCGCGTAGGAACCGCTTCGCCATGTACGACTTTCTGCCCGCCATCCCGTCCATCCAGGACGACACCTTCACCCAGCATGTGCAGCAGTTGCTGGACCACAAGACCAAGCCCGTGGGCTCGCTGGGCGTGCTGGAGCGCCTGGCGCTGCGTGTGGCGACCATCCTGGGCCAGGACCAGCCGGTGCTGCAGCACCCGCAGATGGTGATTTTCGCGGCCGACCATGGTCTGGCTGCGCGGGGCGTGTCGGCCTATCCCACCGATGTCACCTGGCAGATGGTGGAGAACTTTCTGGCCGGGGGCGCGGCGGTGAGCGTGCTCTCGCGCACCAACGGCATCCACCTGAACATCGTGGATTGCGGCGTGGCGCGCGACATTGCCCGCCGCGAGCAGGACCCGGAAGACAAGCTGCCCAAGCCCGGCGAGCCGCGCCTGTGGCGCCGCAAGGTGGCCTATGGCACGCAGGACAGCTCGGTCGGCCCCGCGATGACCGATGCCGAATGCCGCCTGGCGATCCAGAACGGCATGGCGCTGGTCAAAAAGCTTCCGGGCAACGCGCTGCTGCTGGGCGAGATGGGCATCGGCAACACCTCCTGCGCATCGTTGCTGCTGGCGCGGCTGGCCAACATCGATGTGGCCAGCGTCAGCGGCATGGGCACTGGCCTGGATGCCGAAGGCGTGCGCCGCAAGGTGGAAGTGCTGCGCGCCGTACTGGACCTGCATGCCGGGGTGACCGAGCCGCTGGCTGTGCTGGCCGCCATGGGCGGGCTGGAAGTGGCCACCATGGTCGGTGCGCTGCTGCAGGCCGCGGCCGAACGCCGCGTGATTCTGGTGGACGGTTTCATCACCTCGGCCGCCGTGCTGGTGGCCAGCCGGCTGTGCCCTGCAGTGCTGGAGCGCTGCGTGTATGCCCATCGCTCGGGCGAGCGCGGCCACACGCTGATGCTGCTGGAGCTGGGGGCAGAGCCCCTGCTGGACTGGCATATGCGCCTGGGCGAAGGCTCGGGGGCGGCCACGGCCTGGCCACTGCTGGTGGCCGCCTGTGCCGTGCTGCGCGAGATGGCCAGTTTCAGCACGGCCGGGGTGTCGGTCAAAAGCGCCTGACCGGCGCCTGCCGCGCAAGGCGCCCTGTGGCGCTGCGCCTTGTCTTCCCGTCTCCGGTCAGCCCGGGGCGGAGAAGGGGGGGGGGGTGTCAGCGTACCTGAATGCCGGGCAGGAATTCAATGCCGGTGCGGCGCACCAGTTCCTGGTAGCTGATGGGGCGGGTCACCGTGGCGTGGTCGGCATTGGCCTGCCAGTGGGCCCAGGCGCGGTGGGTCTGGGCGTCGTAGACCAGTTTGAACAGGTGGGACGGCACGCGCACATGGTTGGCGCCCACGGAGTGTTCTTCACCCTGGTAGACCGGGCCGGTGATGATGAACACATCGCCCTGGGCGCGACGGGCATAGCGGCGCGTGTCCTGCTCGATGCGTGCCCAGGGGCCGCCGTTCTGCTCGATGGACTGGGGCACCATATTGGCCAGCGAAAAGCTCTGCGCCATGGCCTGGGGGGTGGGCATGTCGCCGGCCGGCGCCATGTGGCCGCGGGAATAGCCGGAGCGCTTGTAATCCTCCAGCTCGGCGCGTTCGGCGCGGGGCAGGCGGGCATCGGCATAGAAGCGGTTGCTGCGCTTTTCGTCAGCGTCTTCCACCAGCGCGCGGTTCAGGCGCTGGGCCACGAACATCGGGGTCTTGGTGCTGCCGTTGTGCAGCACCGCGAATGCGTCATAGCACAGGGCGCGCAGGCGCGGCAGAGGCTGCACGGCCGGCGGCGTGCCGTTGGCAAAGAAGCTGGGGCATTCGGCAAAGTCCCCGCTGATGGCTGCCGCCGTGGCGGGCAGCAGCGGCGTCTTGGCCTGCAGCAGGGAAGCGGGGAGGGCGGCGGCCAGCAGGGCGGCGGCGGCAATGGCGCGCACCCGGCGCGCCCACGGAAAAGCGAATTTCACGAAATACCTGGGGCACCAGGCCCCTTGTCACAAGCGAAGAGAGAGCGCTGATTGGAACACCAATCGCTTTCTCCTTCCGGGGCACAGGAATTGCCGCCAGGGCCTGCCGGTCCGGTTCAGACAGCTATGCAAAGCTGAGCAGATCTGGCCCTGCCCGGAGTGGGGCAGGTCAGCGCATCAGCGCTTCAGATCGTCCACGGAGGCACTCCAGCGCTCGCCCCAGTTGCTGCGCACCTGGTCGATGCTGCGGCGGTCGCGCTTGGTGGGGCGGCCGTCGTGCCGCCCGGCAATGGCGTCGGCCGGCTCCGGGGCCAGGCGGCGCTGTTCGGCCAGTTGCTGGCGCAGGACCAGGCTGTCGGCGGTTTCTTCATACAGCTGCTGGGCGACGGGGGCCGGGCCGCGCATGCCGCTCAGGCCCCTTACCACCACGGTGCGCGGCACCTGGCCCTGGCGCAGGGCAATGGTGTCGCCCACCCGCACTTCGCGTGCCGGCTTGGCATGGGCGCCGTTCAGGCTGACGCGGCCCTTGCCGATTTCTTCCACGGCCAGGCTGCGGGTCTTGTAAAACCGTGCACACCACAGCCATTTGTCCAATCGCATCGAAAGCAGTTCGCTCATAGCCGTTATTTTGCCTGGGTGAAGGCTGCGTTGGTGCTGCAGTGCATCAGCGCCCGGCCGGCGGGTGCAGCGGCAGCTGCGCCATGGCATCCAGTCCGACCACCTCCCCCGATGTGGGGTGCAGGCGGTTGACCAGGCGCAGCTCACCGTGCAGCGCTTGGACGATTTCGCGGCAGATGGCCAGGCCCAGGCCGGAGCCGCTGTGCCGGTCGCCCGCGGCAAAGGGCTGGAACAGCCGGCGCTCCAGCTCGGGGCTGATGCCGGGGCCGCTGTCGGCAATGCACAGCAGCGCATCGCTGGCGCTGTGGGTGAGCCGCACCTGCAGCGGCGTGCCCGGCGGCGCGTGGCGGATGGCGTTGTGCAGCAGGTTGCGGGTGAGCTCGCGCAGCATCCACTCCGGGGCGGCGACCTGCACCGGCTGGTCGGCCTGCAGCTCGAAGTCCAGGCCCTTGTCGGCCACCAGCGGGGCCAGATCCAGGGCGACATCGCGCACGATCTGCTCCCAGGGCTGGGGGTGGGGCACTTCGGCCTGCTGGCGCAGCTGCTCCACCTTGGCCAGGGCCAGCATCTGGTTGGCCAGGCGGGTGGCGCGGTCCACCGTGGCTTCGATTTCGGCCAGCGCCTGCTCGGGCGGCATGTCGCCGCGCCGTGCGGACTGCACCTGGGTCTTGAGCACGGCCAGCGGTGTGCGCAGCTGGTGGGACGCATCGCGCACAAAGCGCTTCTGGTGGGCCAGCAGCGGGCGCAGCCGGTCCATGACCTGGTTGGTGGCGTTCAGCAGCGGCTGCAGCTCGCGCGGCACGGCGGACGGCTGCAAGGGGCTGAGATCGCCCTGCGGGCGCTGGTCGATGGCATCGCTGATGCGGCGCACCGGCCGGGTGACGCGCTGCACCACCACCAGCACGGTCAACACCACCAGCGCCACCAGCAGGGCCTGGCGCCACAGCGTGTCGCGCAGCAGGTGCAGCGCCAGTGTCTGGCGCAGCTGCAGGGTTTCGGCCACCTGGATCACCGCCATGCTGCGCCCGGTGGCGCTGGCCACGGGCTGCAGCAGCACGGCCACGCGCACCGGTTCGCCGCGAAAGGAGGCATCGTAGAAATCCACCAGCGCGCTGTAGGGCGGGCGCGCCGGGATGCGGCCCCGCCACATGGGCAGATCGGGAAAGCCCGAGACCAGGGCGCCGTCCAGGCTGGAGACGCGGTAGTACATGCGGCTCTGGTTGTCGGCCTCGAAAATCTCCAGCGCCGAATAGGGCACGGTGGCGCGCAGCTGGGCCTGCTGGTCGTAGCCATGCACGTCCAGTTGTTCGCTGATGCTCTTGGCCGAGGCCAGCAGCGTGCGGTCGTAGGCGGTGTGCAGGGTCTGCAGCGATTCCAGGTACAGGCTGTAGGTGTTGAAACCGATGCAGGCCAGCACCGGCACCAGAATGCCCACCAGCAACTGGCGGCGCAGCGACCAGGCGGTGCTGGTGCGGGCGGCGGAGGAAGCGGAGCGGGGCATGGGATCAGGCTGCAGGCGCAGCCGCCACTTTCAGCAGATAGCCCAGGCCGCGCAGCGTGACCAGGTCCACGCCGGTGCCGGCCAGCTTCTTGCGCAGGCGGTAGACCACCACCTCGATGGCCTCGTACTGCACCTCTGTGGCGCCGGGAAACACCAGGCCATACAGCCGCTCCTTGGCCACGGCCTGGCCGGGGCGGGCCAGCAGCGCGTGCATCAGCGCACGCTCGCGCCGGGTGAACTCCAGTGGCTCGCCCAGGTGGTAGATGGCCCCGCTGTCCCGCTCATAGCGCATCAGACCCAGTTGCACCACCTGGCTGTCACCGGCATCGGCCGTGGCCGTGGCCGAGGCGCTGCGGCGCAGCAGCGCGCGCAGGCGGGCTTCCAGTTCGTCCAGATCGAAGGGCTTGGCCAGGTAGTCGTCGGCTCCGGCGTTCAGCCCCAGCACCCGGTCGCCCACAGTGCCCCGGGCGGTGAGCACCAGCACGGGGGTGCGCAGGCCCTGGCGGCGTGCCTGGGCCAGCACATCCAGGCCATCCATGCCGGGCAGGCTCAGGTCCAGCACCACGGCGTCGGGCGGCTGGGCCGTCCACTGCGCCAGGGCCTGAAGGCCGTCGCCCACCCAGTGCACCTGCATGCCGCGCCGCGCCAGGGCGCGCTGCAAGGTGGTGTGCATGGCGGGATCGTCTTCGACCAGGAGAATGTGCATGGCGCAGGAACATAGCACCGCGCAGGCGGGCTGGCAGGGTGGTGGTGCTGGGGTTTTCACTGAGACGGGCGGACAGCGGTTTGACAGGCTGGCGGCGCATGATGCAATGCAGCGCCCCCTGCGTGCATGCGTTCAGCGGGGCGATTCATACCCACAAAGGAGACACAGACATGCGACGCGACACCTTCCTCAAGTCCATGATGGCACTGGCCGCCGCGGGCGCCCTGCCACTGTCGGCCCAGGCCGCCACCGCCATGAAGATGATGCTGCCGGCGAACCCCGGCGGCGGCTGGGATACCACCGGCCGTGCCGTGGGCAAGGCCCTGATCGATGCCGGCGTGGCCTCTACCGTCACCTACGACAACAAGGGCGGTGCGGCCGGTGCCATCGGTCTGGCCCAGTTCGTCAATGGCAGCAAGGGCGATCCCAACGCGCTGATGGTGATGGGCGCGGTGATGCTGGGCGGCATCATCACCGGCAAGCCGCCGGTGAACCTGTCCCAGGCCACGCCGCTGGCACGCCTGACCAGCGAATACAACGTGTTCGTGCTGCCGGCCAACTCGCCCTACAAGAGCATGGCCGAGGTGGTGGCGCAGCTCAAGAAAGATCCCGGCTCCATCAAGTGGGGCGGCGGTTCGCGCGGCTCCACCGAACACATTGCGGCGGCCATGATTGCACGTGCCGTGGGCGTGGACCCGGCCAAGATCAACTACGTGGCCTTCCGTGGGGGCGGCGAGGCGATTTCCGCCATCCTGGGCGGCAATGTGACCATCGGCGGCAGCGGCTACAGCGAATTTGCCGAATACATCACCACCGGCAAGATGAAGCCGGTGGGCGTTACCTCCGATGAGCGCCTCAAGGGCATCGACGTGCCCACGCTCAAGGAGCAGGGCATCGACGTGTCCATCGGCAACTGGCGCGGCATCTACGGTGCGCCCGGCATCAGCAAGGCACAGCGTGACGAGCTGATCGCCAAGCTGGACAAGGCCCTGAAGAGCAAGAGCTGGGCCGAGTCCATGGAAAAGAACGGCTGGACCCCGGCCTGGCTGGCGGGCGACGCTTTTGCCACCTTTGTGGACAAGGAATTCGCCAGCCTGCGCGACACCATGACCCGCTCCGGCATGGTCTGACCGGTGAAACCGTCCGGCAGGCCCTGCCGGACCTTTGGCCGACCGCGGTGACACGCAGCGTGTCCCGCGCAGGCCTGCCTGGCGCGCCAGCCCGTTGCGGGCCGCCATGGCGCACTCCTGTGGAAGGAGGGAATCTCTCATGAACCAAACCAATCCTGCGGACGGAGCTATCCCGTCCGCTGAACCGCCGAGCGAAGGCGGCGCCATCCCTTCCGCGGCCTGGCAGGCGCGGGTCGGCGGCGCTGTGGTGCTGCTGGCCATTGGCATGGGCTGGGGCGCCAGCCATGTACCCGGTGATGCCGGCTATGGCGGTGTCGGTCCGGGCTTCATCCCCTGGGTCTGCGCCGTGGTGCTGGCCATCTGCGGCCTGTGGCTGATCTGGGAAGCCAGGACCGGCGGCTACCGCCATGCGGCCGATCCGGGCGGACAGGCCAAGGCCGACCTCGGCGCCTTTGTCTGGGTCTCGGCCGGCATGCTGCTGAATGCCGGCCTGATTGAGCACCTGGGTTTCATCCTCAGCTGCACGCTGTGCTATGTGCTGGCCGTGCAGGGCCTGCGCCGCGCGGCCAAACAGACCCACACCCTGTCGGGCCGGGGTCTGCTCAAAGACCTGCTGGTGGGCCTGGCGATTGCCGCGCCGGTGTACTGGGCCTTCACGCAATTCCTGGCGATCAACCTGCCAGGACTGACGGAAACAGGGTGGCTGTGATGGAACTTTTCAATGCGCTGATGGGGGGCTTTGCCACCGCCGTCACTCCCATCAATCTGCTGTGGGCCCTGTTGGGCTGTGCACTGGGCACGGCCGTGGGCGTGCTGCCCGGTATCGGCCCGGCGGTGGCGGTGGCCATGCTGCTGCCCATCACTGGCAAGGTGGAGATCACGGCGTCGATGATCTTCTTCTCCGGTATCTACTACGGCGCCATGTACGGTGGCTCCACCACCTCCATTTTGCTGAACACGCCGGGCGAGACGGCTAGCATGGTTACGGCCATGGAAGGCAACAAGATGGCCAAGAGCGGCCGCGCCGGCGCGGCGCTGGCCACGGCGGCCATCGGCTCCTTTGTGGCCGGCACCATCGCCACCGTGGTGGTGACCCTGTTCGCGCCGGCCGTGGCGGACTTTGCCGTCAAGCTGGGCCCGCCCGAGTACTTCATGCTGATGGTGCTGGCTTTCACCACCGTGAGCGCCGTGCTGGGCCAGAGCAGTCTGCGCGGCATGACCGCCCTGTTCCTGGGGCTGGCGCTGGGCTGCGTGGGCATGGACCAGATTTCGGGCGCCGCACGCTACACGGCCGGCCGCATGGAGCTGCTGGACGGCATCGACATCGTGCTGGTGGCCGTGGGCCTGTTTGCCGTGGCCGAAGTGCTGTACGCCGCCCTCTATGAAGGCAAGGTGGAGGACTCGCAGAACAAGCTGACGCGGGTGCACATGTCGGCACGCGACTGGAAGCGTTCCTGGCCCGCCTGGATCCGCGGCACCATCATCGGCACGCCCTTCGGCTGTGTGCCGGCCGGTGGCACCGAGATCCCCACGTTCCTGAGCTATGCGATGGAAAAGAAGCTGGCCAAGGGGGCGAACAAGGACGAGTTCGGCAAGGAAGGCGCCATCGAAGGCGTGGCCGGCCCCGAAGCCGCCAACAACGCCACGGTGACCGCCGCGCTGATCCCGCTGCTGACCTTGGGCATCCCCACCAGCAATACCACGGCGGTGCTGCTGGGGGCGTTCCAGAACTACGGCATCAACCCCGGTCCGCAGTTGTTCTCCAGCTCGGCCGCGCTGGTGTGGGCACTGATTGCCTCGCTGTACATCGGCAACATCATGCTGCTGGTGCTGAACCTGCCCATGGTGGGGATGTGGGTCAAGCTGCTGCGCGTGCCGCGTCCGCAGCTGTACGCCGGCATTCTGATCTTCGCCACCGTGGGTGCCTATGGCATGCGCCAGAGCACGTTCGACCTGTTCCTGCTGTACGGCATCGGCATGCTGGGTGTGCTGATGCGCCGCTTCGACTTCCCCACTGCACCGGTGGTGGTGGGCATGATCCTGGGCCCGCTGGCAGAAGCACAGATGCGCAACGCCGTGGCCATTGGCGAAGGCAGCTTCAGCATCTTCCTGCAGCGTCCCATGTCGCTGACACTGATCGTCATCGTGCTGGCGGTGCTGATCCTGCCGCGTGCGCTCAAGCACTGGGCCGAACGGCGCATGGCCCACCATGCCTCCACCCCCACGGTCTAGGGGGGCTCGGCAGTCCACAAAAAGGGAGCGCATGGCGCTCCCTTTTTTCATGCCGGGACAGGCTGGGGCATGGGCCACCGCACAAGGCTTCCAGGTGGAGGTCCCTGCCTTGGACCTGA
Organism: Comamonas sp. UBA7528; assembly: GCF_002479375.1. Lineage (NCBI taxonomy): Bacteria > Pseudomonadati > Pseudomonadota > Betaproteobacteria > Burkholderiales > Comamonadaceae > Comamonas > Comamonas sp. UBA7528. Next base: position 246,105 of record NZ_DLMU01000001.1, on the reverse strand, counting down.
TCGTGCCGTGGCACAGCGCACGCAATGGCAAGGGGCCCGATCATGGGTGCCTGTGCAGGGAGTGCGGACTGCAGGGCTGAAGTCGGGTGCCCTCGCCACCACCGCATCATCTGTTGCATACGGCCCAAAAAAAAGGGAGCGCATAGCGCTCCCTTTTTTTACTTGCACCGACAGTTGCCGGCGCGGGCCGCTACACGGCTCAGGCTTCGGCCGTGGCCGTTTTTTCCTGGCGCGGCAAGGCGCGGGGGGTGGCGGGGGCCAGGGCTGCAGGAGCCAGTGCCGGGGCCTGCAGGGCCGAGCCCGGCAGCTCCACGGCCGGCGTGGCGCTATGGCTCTGGTCCAGCGTGAACGTGGCCACCACATCGGTCAGCTGGCGGGCTTGCTGGTTCAGGCTGGAGGCGGCGGCCGCGCTTTCTTCCACCAGTGCGGCGTTCTGCTGCGTCACCTGGTCCAGTTGGTTCACGGCGTCGCTGACCTGGCTGATGCCACGCGCCTGCTCCTGGCTGGCGCTGTTGATTTCGTTGATCAGCGCCGAGACCTGCTGCACCTGCTCCACGATGTCCTGGATGGTACCGCCGGCGCTGTCCACCAGACGGGCCCCGCTGCCGACCTGGTCCACGCTTTGCTGGATCAGGGCCTTGATCTCCTTGGCGGCTTCGGCGCTGCGGCCGGCCAGGGAGCGCACTTCGCCGGCCACCACGGCAAAGCCACGGCCCTGTTCACCGGCGCGGGCCGCTTCCACCGCCGCGTTCAGCGCCAGGATGTTGGTCTGGAAGGCGATGCCGTCGATCACGCCGATGATGTCGGCAATCTTGCTGGAACTGGCCGAGATGCTCTGCATGGTGCGGGTGACCTGCTGCATGGCATCGCCGCCCTGGCGCGCTGTGTCGGCGGCGCGCACCGCGAGGGTGGACGCCTGGGCGGCGGCATCGGTGTTGTGGCGCACGGTGGCGGTGAGCTCTTCCATGGACGCTGCCGTCTGCTGCAGGTTGCTGGCTTGGGTCTCGGTGCGTTGCGACAGATCGTTGTTGCCCATGGTGATCTGCGAGGCACCGGTGGCAATCGACTCGCTGCCTGCACGGATGCGGCCCACCACTTCGGAGAGGTTGCTGTTCATGGTGCGCAGCGCGGACAGCAGGCGGCCCACTTCGTCATGGCCCTGGTGGCTGATGTGGGCCGTCAGATCGCCCCGGGCCACGGTTTCTGCCACCTGCACCGCCTGGTTCAGCGGCTCGATGATGGCTCGGATCAGGCGGCGGCCGGTCCACAGGGCCAGTGCAATAGCGGCCAGCAGCACGGCGGCGCTGACGGCCAGCAGACGCTGGTAGTCGGTGTTGGCGTGTTCGTAGGCGGACTGGGCTTCGGTGGTCTGGATGTCGATCAGCTCGTCAAACGCCTTGGCCAGCGGGGTGACGGTGGGAAACAGCCGGTATTCGATGAAGGCGCTCATGCGCTCCATGTCGTAGTTGGTCAGAATGGAGTCCAGTTCCTTGAGGCGGGGCTGGGCGGCTTCCTTCAGGCCCTCGATGCGCTGGATCAGCTCTTTCTCGCTGTCCAGCAAGTCCGTGGCCAGGTAGGCAGCCCACATGCCGTCCATGCGCTGGCGCTGCTCGGCCAGCATCTGCTGGCCATGCTCGGGCAGGATCTGCTGTACATAGACCTTGGTGGCCACTTCGATCAATTTGACCGAATAGCTGTCCGCCGCCACCTTGAGCTGTTGCATGGGCAGGACGCGGTCGTTGTAGATGGTGGACAGGCGCTGGTTGGCCACCTGCAACTGCCACATCAACGCCAGGGCAGAGGTCGCAACCAGAACCAGAAGCGAGATCACCAGACGCCACAGGCGGGCGCGGATGCTGACTTGTTTCATACGAAATTCCTGAGGGGGGAGAGGGCGGGAACGGCTGGCCGGTGCGTGGCGGCGGGTGCTGGCTGGCAAGTCTGTCCAGTCCGTTCGTCAATAGATCCGGCAAATTCTGTCAGTCAATTCACGAAATGAAACATTTGATCTGTCCCCTGAAAAACACTCCGTGATAGCGAATTCATATGGGGTGGCTTTGAATTCCGCATAGGGCTGTCGATTGATGCTCCTGTTTTTGTAGTTTGCGGGCGCTATGTGTTTGTCAGGATGTTGTCAGTATTGAAGCGAAGTTGGTGCGAATCGGCGCTGTTGGGTGCTGATCGGTGCGAATCCATACGCTGCTCTGCGCTTTCGTCTTCCTCTGCGCGCAGAGGACAAGGGTCCGCTCCGGCATAAAAAAACCCGCCCGTCTCGCAGCCGAGGGGGCGGTGTGTGCCGGCACGCCCCAGCGGGGGCGCATCTGTCAGTCCGGCATGGAGCAGTGGCCGCCTTGCACGGCCTGGCCGGAGCCGGCGGCGATCAGGGGCGCTTCGAAGCGCAGGTCCACGGGCTTGGAATGCTGGTAGTCCCAGGCGATGAAGCCCAGCAGCACCACCCAGAAAGCGGTGCGCAGAATGGTTTTTTGCGTCATGGAGCGGTCCCTTGCTTAGAAGCCGAAGCGGCGGCGGATGCGCAGCCCGAAGATGGTGCCGGCAAACGCCAGCGGCACCCAGATCCAGCCGTGGATCGAGCCGGTGGAAATGCCGGAGAACATGGCGCCCACATTGCAGCCAAACGCCAGGCGCGAGCTGTAACCCAGCACCAGCCCGGCGACCAGGGCCACGGCCCACTGCGTGCCGGTCAGCGGCTTGGCGGATGCGGGCTTGCCCGCGCTGACCCACAGCGCGCCGGCCAGAATGCCGATGTTGGTGATGCTGGTCACATCCAGCAGCACCGTCTCCTGCAGGCGCGCGGCATTGCCGGGCTGGCTCCAGAACCAGTTGTGCGACAGGTCCACCGCGCCCGTGGCGTTGGCCACCTTGGCCGCCCACAGGCCGAAGCCGTAGACCACGCCCCAGGGCTGGCCGGCAATCAGCAGGTTGGCCGTGGCCAGCATGGCCAGCAGCACGGCGCCCACCACCCACTTGCGCACAAACAGCGGCTTGGGCGCGATGCCCGCCTGCAGGTTGCTGCGCTTGCAGTACAGGCTCACACCGGCTGCCACCAGCGCCAGACCGGCCAGCGTGGCGGCCAGGGCTGCATCCCAGCCCCAGACCGTGACCAGGCCCACGGGCGCTGCGCGGCCCAGGTCCAGCCACCAGCCCAGGTGCAGGCTGCCCAGAAAGCTGCCAATGGCAAACAGCGGCAGGATGGCCGTGTTCATGGGAATGCCCATGCCGGCCTTGTACAAGGTGCCGCTGCCGCAGCCATCGGCAATCTGCATGCACAGGCCGAACACGAAAGCGCCCACCAGCAGGCTGATGCTGGGCGGGCCCAGGGCGGCGGTCAGTTCCGGAAAATGGCCCAGCAGCGGCATGGCCATGGCGGCGGCCAGGGCCAGCAGCAACAACTGGCCGAAGACCCCGGAAGGGTCCTTGTCTTCGATCAGCATGCGCCAGCCGGTGGTGAAACCGAAGCGCTTGCCGGCCAGCACGGCGCCCAGGCCAATGCCCACGGCAAACAGCGCGGCCTGGCGCAGGGACACGGTCCACAGCAGCCAGCCAAGGAAAAGGGCCATCAGAACGGCCAGGGGGAGTCGTTTCATAGAGTGTGGTTCTGGGAGTCGGCGGTGCAGGGGGTGAAGCCACGCATGGCTTCAACACGAAGTACGGGCTCAGTTCAGCTTTTTCTGCCACCACTGCTGGGTGGCGCGCAGCAGCTGCTCGCCCCGGCCGGGCATGTTCTGCATGGCAGGCATGTCGGGCGACTGGGTCCAGTCCACCATCGATCCGGCGTACAGCTTCACATTCGGCAGGCCGGCCACTTCGCTCAGGCCGAACCAGTCGGTCGCCGCCCAGTGGCCGGTGTTGCAGAACGCCACGGCGTCCTGGCCCTCGGGGTGCTGGATGTGGGCAGCCACTTGCTTGGCCTTGGCGGTCTCCACAAAGGTGGAGGAGCCGGGCACAAACCACTGGTTGAAGTCCAGTTGCACGGCACCGGGCAAGGTGCCGGCCAGCTTGGCGGCGGGCGCCTGGGTCTTGCCCTGGTAGAAGGCGTCGGGGCGCGAATCCACCAGCACGGCGTTGCTCAGCTTGACATGCTGCTGCACATCGTCGCGCGTGGCCAGCCAGCGCGCATCGAAAGTGGGTGCGTACTGGCTCGGTGTCACCTGCACGGCCTTGGTCGACGTGGGCAGCTTGGCCGCGTCCCAGGCCTGCATGCCGCCGTTGACGATGGACAGCTCGGTCATACCCAGCGACTTGAGCGTCCAGTACACCCGGGCCATGGCGCCGAAGTCGGTGGCGTCCTTGCCGGTGGAAACCACCACGGCGTGGGTCCGAGGCGTCAGGCCCAGCGACTGCACCAGTGCCACCAGCTTGGCCTGGTCTGGCAGCTCGCCCGGGTTGCTGGCCGGGCCGCGCCATTTGCCATAGGGGGCGTTCACTGCGCCCGGAATGTGGGCAGCGTCAAAGCCCTTGGGTTCGCGGATGTCGATCACGCGTACTTGCGGGTCTTTGAGCAGGGGCTGCAGCGCAGCCGGTGTCAGCAGGGGCTGGGCGGCCAGGCTCCAGCCGGTGCTGCCCAGGGACAGGGCCAGGGCGATCAGTTTGTGGTTCATGGCATCCGCCGCAGCGCGCGCAGGCAGCTGCGGATGGGAGTGGAAAGAGGCAGATATTGTCCGATCCCTGGGCCCAGGCTTCAACGCACCCTGCGTTTGATGCAGATGCAGCCAGGGCCATTGCGCAGGATCGGGCGAACGGTGGGAGTGGGCACTTGCAGTGCAGGCGCCCCCGGCCGTGTGGCGCAACGGTGCTGCAAACCTCCCCTGCGGCACGACCGGGCAGGGGGAGGGGCTCGCAGCGCCCCAGCGGGTCATTGCAGGGCCTGGCCCTTGAGCTCGGGGATCAGCCACACCGTGGCCACCATGTCGATCACATACAGCGCCGCCAGCAGCGCAATCGCCACCTGGAAGCCGTAGCCCATGGCCAGCGCGCCCACCACCACGGGGCCGAAACCGCCCACGGCACGGCCGATGTTGAACAGCACATTCTGCGCGGTGGCGCGGGCTTCCGTGGGGTAGGCCTCGCTCATCACGGCGCCATAGCCACCCATCATGCCGTTGACAAACAGGCCCAGCACGGCGCCGGCCCACAGCATGGCCGTGGGATCGGACAGCTGGGCGTACAGCACCACCATGACGACGGAGCCCAGCTGGAAGAGCAGAAAGCTGGGCTTGCGGCCGATGCGGTCGGCCAGTTGGCCGAAGACCCAGATGCCGACCATCATCCCGACGATGGTGACGGCCGTCCACATGGCGGACTTGGTCAGGCTGAAGCCCAGCTGCTTGGACAGAAAGCTGGGCATCCAGATCATGATGCCGTAGTAGCCAAAGTTCTGGACCGAAGTGAGCACGATCACACCCAGGCTGGTCCTGGTGGTGGCCTTATCCTTGACCAGCAGCTTGAACGCGGCAAAACGCTGGCCCTTGGCGGGAGCGGGCTTGCGCACAAAGGCTTCGGGCTCGTGCAGCTTGTTGCGGATCACCCAGGCCACGATGGCCGGAATCACCCCCACCAGGAACATGCCGCGCCAGCCGATCACCGGCAGCAGCAGCGGGGTCAGCAGGGCCGCGGCCAGCACGCCCACCTGCCAGCCCAGGGCCACATAGGACGAGACGCGCGCACGGTGGCGTGCCGGCCAGGCTTCGGCGGCCAGCGCCATGCCGATGCCGAACTCGCCGCCCAGGCCGATGCCGGCGATGGTGCGGTAGATCAGCAGGTCCCAGTAGCCCTGTGCCAGGGCGCACAGGCCGGTGAACACGGCGAACAGCATGATGGTCCAGGTCAGTACGCGGATGCGGCCGTAGCGGTCCGACAGCGCACCAAAGAAGATGCCGCCGGCCACGGCGCCGATCAGCGTCCAGGTGACCAGCGAGCCGGCCTGGCCCGGTGTCAGCTGCAGATCGGCCGAGATGGCGCTGAGCATGAAGCCCAGGATCAGCAGATCGAAGCCGTCCATGGCATAGCCGACGGCGGAGCCGGCCAGGGCCTTCCAGCTGTAGCCGTTGATTTCGGTGGGCTGGCAGGTGCCAGCAGGGGAGACTGCGTTCATGGGGTGTCGTTGTCCTTGTGTTGTGGCATGAAAGCGTTTCCGCCGCCCGCCGCAGCCGCCCGCGCGCGGCAAAGCCGCGGCAGGCGCCAATGGACAGGTGGGGAAAGGGCGTAAGGTGGGGGGCGGCGCATGCGCGGCCCTCACAAAAAGCAGCTTCCCCGGACAAGGCCGGGCAGGGTCACAAGGGCGGAGGGGATGGCAGGCCACGTAGCGGCGGCGGCCTGCGCGTTGCGGCGCAGCAGTTGCACGGACAGGGACCGCCCTGGTCCTATGCCGGCAGGCCATGGTGGGGGCGTGCACACGGGGCACGTACCAGTCGATGGCTGCGGGCGCGATTCTGGCAGGCCCGGCGCAGCCCTGCAGGCGGCGCAGGCGGCACCGCTACGCCGCAGGAGGACATGCCGCAGCGGGGCTGCGCGCGGCGCCATTCCGTGGCAGTGCACATGCGCACTGCCGTGCCGCGGTGGTGGGCGGTCTCTGCGGGTACCCAGCAAAACAGCCCTTGTCCGGTGGGCAAGGGCTGTGGCTTTGGGAGCGGCAGGGCGCGCTAGGCTAGGGGGGGACGGGGCAGGTGCCCCGCGATCGCATCAGGCCTCGGTGGAAGGCTGGGCAGACGACGGTGCCGCGGGGGCGGTGGGCGCAGCCTGCGCGGTCTCGGCGGCAGCGCTGTGCTCGGCCGCGGGGGCCGCAGCCGGTGCGGGCGCGGCTGCGGGCTCCTGCACGGGGGCCGTGTAGGGCTGCACCGGCCAGCCGGCGGTGTGGCGCAGCGTGAGCGTGCGCAGCGCGTCGATCCAGTGCGGCGTGTCGTTCAGGCAGGGAATGAAGTGGAACTGCTTGCCGCCGGCCTGCAGATAGGCATGGCGCGCTTCCTGGCCGATTTCTTCCAGCGTCTCGAGGCAGTCGCTGGTAAAGCCGGGGCAGATCACGTCCACGCCCTGGATGCCGGCCTGGGCCAGCGCCACCAGCGAGGGCTCGGTGTAGGGCTCCAGCCACTTGGCCTTGCCAAAGCGGGACTGGAAGGTCACGGTGAAGCGTTCCTGCGGCAGCCCCAGGCACTCGGCCAGCAGGCGGGCGGTTTCCAGGCATTCGGACTGGTAGGGGTCGCCCAGATCGCGGGTGCGCTCGGGCACGCCGTGGAAGCTCATCACCAGGTGGCGGCCCATGCCGTGGGCCTGCCAGTGCTGCACCACGCGCTGGGCCAGGGCCTGGATGTAGCCCGGGTCGTTGTGGTAGCGGTGCACAAAGCGCAGCTCGGGAATGTGGCGCTGGGTCTTGGCCCAGTCGTAGACCGCGTCGCAGACGCTGCCCGTCGTGGTGCCGGAGTACTGCGGGTACAGCGGCAGAATCAGGATGCGCGTGGCGCCCTGGGCCTTGAGGGTATCGAGCTGCTTGGCGATGGACGGCTTGCCATAGCGCATGGCAAAGCCCACCAGTACGTCGTAGCCGGCGCCCTGCATCCATTCCTGCAGGATCTCGGCCTGGCGGCGGGTCCAGTGCAGCAGGGGCGAGCCCAGCTCCGCATCCCAGACGGTGGCGTACTTGGCGGCCGATTCCTTGGGGCGCTTGCGCAGGATGACCCCGTGCAGGATCAGCTTCCAGACCGGCTTGGGAATTTCCACCACGCGGTCGTCGGACAGAAATTCAGCCAGATAGCGTTGCACCGCCGAGGGGGTCGGGGCGTCGGGGGTGCCAAGGTTGCACAGCAGCACGGCCAGACGTTCGGGCTGTCCTGCGGGCAAGGTGGGTTCAGGTGCAAAGCGTGAGGGCATGGCCCCGATTGTGGCAAATCCTGAGGGCCTGTCGGACAAGCTTGTCCCTGCAGCCGGGCAGGAGGCTGGGTCTTGTGACATATGCTGACACATCAGCACGCCTGGAAGCCTCCTGTAGCCCTCCTGAATGCCGCTTTGCCGGTCCACAGGGGCGGCCGTTGTCACCCGCGCGCCGGCCGCGTGGCTGCAGTATGCTCAGCGGCTATGCTGGACTCTCGACACATTCGCGCCGTCACTTTGGATCTGGACGACACCCTGTGGCCCGTGTGGCCGGCCATTGCCCGCGCCGAAGCGGTGCTGCTGGAATGGCTGGCCACGCATGCGCCGCGCACCGCCACCATGCTGGGCACCACCGAGGCGGTGCGTGCCATCCGCCTGCAGGTGGAGCGCGACCGCCCCGACCTGCGCCACGACCTCAGCGGTCTGCGCCGCGAATCCATCCGCCAGGCGCTGGGCCAGGCTGGCGAAGATCCGGCGCTGGCGGAGCCGGCCTTCGATCTGTTCTTTGCCCATCGCCAGAAGGTGGACCTGTACGACGACGCGCTGCCGGCACTGGAATTTCTGTCCGCCCGCTGGCCGGTGATTGCCCTGTCCAACGGCAACGCCAATGTGCACACCATCGGCCTGGGCCGGTATTTCCAGGCCAGCCTGAATGTGGGCAGCACCGGCTTTGCCAAGCCGGATGTGCGCATGTTCCATGCAGCAGCCCAGGCGGCAGGCGTGGCGCCCGAGCAGGTGCTGCATGTCGGCGACGACGCCCACCTGGATGCCGTGGGTGCCCTGGGTGCGGGTATGCACGCGGTCTGGCTCAATCGCAAGGGCGTAGACTGGCCTGCACAGGGGCCGGCCCCCCACGCCACGGTGGACAGCCTGCACAGCCTGTGCCGCCTGCTGGAACAGGGCAACTAGCACCCGTTCCCAGCCGCGCGCAGGCCCGGGCGGCCTCTGTGGTGTGCCACTCCACAGGAACAATGCCTATGCCCGGTATCCTGACACCCACTGCCTCCGTGGACCTGCCCACGGTGCGCTCCATCAGCATGCTCACCCCGCTGGAATGGCTGGCGCTGGGCTGGAAAGACATGTGCCGCGCGCCCTGGCTCAGCCTGGCGCATGGCGTTTTCTTGACTTTGGTCGGGTTGGCCATTTTGGCGCTGGGGCACAATCGCTTCTGGTTGATGGCCGGGGCGCTGTCCGGTTTCCTGATCGTGGGGCCGGTGGTTGCCACCAGCCTGTATGCCATCAGCCGTGCGCTGGAGCGCGGGGAAGCCGTGTCCTGGCAGACGGTGCGCAGCACCTGGCTGCGCTGGCAAAGCGGGCGGGGCAGCCAGGCCGGAGGCTACTGGTGCCTGGTGCGCTTTGGCCTGCTGCTGGCGCTGGCGGCCACAGGCTGGGTGGTGGTGTCGGCGTCGCTGATCACGGTGCTGTCGCCGGTGCGCATTGCCACGCCGATGGATTTTCTGCAGCAGGTGGTGCTGGCGCCCGACGGCCATCTGTTCACGCTGTGGCTGGGCCTGGGCAGTGTGCTGGCGGCGCCGATCTTCGCGTCCAGCGTGGTGGCCATGCCGCTGCTGCTGGACCGGCGCATCGGCGTGTTCCAGGCGGTGCTGACCAGCTGGCTGGTGGTGGTGGAAAACCCGGTCGCCATGGCGTGGTGGGCGGGTCTGATTTTGTTGTTTACCCTGTTGGGGCTGGGATCGCTGCTGATCGGACTGGTGCTGGTCATGCCGATGCTGGGCCATGCCAGCTGGCATGCCTACCGCGCTCTGGTGGACGCCTCCGCGTTTGAAGCACGCGGGCTGTCCGACTCTGAGGAGGAGGGCCGCAGCAGGGGTTTGTAGAAGAAGAACGTTGTGATCTTTGGCTATACGGAAGAGCAGCTGGCACATTTTTTCCTCACCTACGGGGTGGGTGCCTTCATCGCCTTCATGGTGTTCATCATCTGGAAACTGGCCCGCGACTCCAAGGCGGGCAAGTTCGGCACGTTCGTGATCTTTCTGGGCCTGGGCGTGGGCTTTGTCGGCTACCTGGCCAAGATCGTGATCCAGTGGTGGATGGAACGCTGAAGCGGCCGCCTCCGCAACTGGCCGTGCGCCCCGGGGAGGCCCTGCCCGGGGCCGGGTGCCTCTGATTCCCCGGTTTCCTTGAACAGCGCCCTCGGAGGGGGAGAGCGCCCGCTCCGTCTCAGTCCGGCTTGACCTGGGCGCGCAGCAGCACCTGTTTCCAGCGGGCCTGTTCGGTGGCGATGAAGCGGGCAAACTCGGCGGGGGAGCCGCCAATCGGATCCGCGGCATCGCCCTGCAGGCGCTTGAGCGCATCGGGCGCCTGTACGGCCTTCTTGCATTCGGCGGCCAGACGCTCCACATGGCCGGCCTGCAGGTTGGCCGGGGCCAGCATGCCGTACCACTGCGTCATCTCGAAGCCGGGAAAGCCCTGCTCGGCCACGGTGGGCACATCGGGCAGCTGGGCCAGGCGCTTGGTCGAGCCGGTGGCAATGCAGCGCACCTTGCCGCTCTTGATGAAGGGCAGCAGGGCCGATGCGCCCACCGAGGCCGCATCCAGCCGGCCGGACAGCAGGTCGGTCATCATCGGGCCGGTGCCCTTGTAGGGCACATGCAGCATGAACAGATTGGCGGTCATCTTCAGGTATTCGAACGCCAGATGGCCGGCACTGCCGTTGCCAGCCGAGCCATAGCTGAACTTGCCCGGGTTGGCGCGCACATAGTCCACGAACTCCTTCAGGTTCTTGGCCGGCACATCCGGGTGCACCACGTACAGGCTGGGCACCTTGGCCAGCAGGCTGACGGGCTGGAAGTCCTTGTTCGGGTCGTAAGGCAGCTTGGGAAAGATATAGGGATTCACCGCCAGCGTGCCGATGTGGCCCAGCACCACGGTGTGCTGGTCATCGGCGCGGGCCACTTCCTGCATGGCAATGTTGCCGGCGGCGCCAGGCTTGTTTTCCACATACACGCTCTGGCCCAGGCTCTTGCTCAGTTCGGCCGCGGTGGAGCGGGCCACGATTTCCGAGCTGCCACCCGGCGCGAACGGCACCACGAAACGGATGGACTTGGTCGGCCAGTTGGCCTGGGCATGCAGGCCGGGCAAGGTGGCGGCCAGACCCAGGGCGCTGCCGCTTTGCAGCAGTTGGCGGCGGGTGAGGGACGGGGTGGTGTGCAAGGTGGGCAGCAAGGCCATGGGACAGTCTCCAGCAAAGCGCCGCATCCGGGCGCACACCGCCGATCTTGGCGCGGAAAACTGTCAATCTGCTGTGCCGGCAGATCGGGGGATACCCGGTGCTGCAGTGCAACGCAGGTTGAACTCCCGCGCCCTCTCGCAAGCTCAGAAAGCCTGGGCCACTTCCAGTCCGCTGCGCACCGCACCTTCCAGCGTTGCGGGGTAGGGGCCTTCCACATAGTCACCGCAGGCCCACAGGCGCGGTGCCACATGGGCGGCGGGGCGCTGCACATCTGGCGTGCAGGCAAAGGTGGCGCGCTTTTCCACCACGGTGCGCAGCGCCTCCAGGCCCGGCAGTGCCAGTTGCTGGCGCGCTTGCGCCAGGGTCTGGGCCTGCAGCGTGGCGCGGTCCAGCGGCAGCGCATCGCTGGCGCTGATGACCAGGGCCATCAGCCCGGCCGGCCCACCCAGCTGGCCCCGGTCAAAGGCAAACTGGGCCGGTGCGTCGGGCCCGCTGTGCAGCGCCACCATGGGCGCCGGCAGGCCGCTGCCGGCCGGGCACTGGGCATAGACCGTGGCAATGGCGGTGTGCGGCAGGGCGTCGGCCAGTCCGGCCCAGTGCTCGCAGGCACTGCGCGTGTCGTGCAAGGCGGACGCACCGGTCAGCGCCAGGCGAGCGGCTTCGGCGCTGGTGGTGGCCAGCAGCACGCCGTCAAACGCCTCGCCGTCCACCTGCCAGCCGCTTTGGGCGTCCTGGCCCCGGGGCTGCAGGCTGTGCACGCGCTGGCCCAGGTGCAAGGTGGCGCCCTGCGCTTCCAGCCACCGGGCGGCGGTGGTGGGGAACAGCGTGCCCAGGTCGGTGCGTGCCAGCAGCAGGTTCGAGCCACCCCGGCCGGCAAACAGGCTGTCGTGCAGCACGCGCAAAAACACCACACCGCTGGCCTGTGCCGCCGGCAGATTCAGCGCCGAAATGCACAGCGGATCGATGAAGTCCTGCAGCAGCCGCTGGGACAGACCCTGGCACAGATCGGCCACGGTGGCATGGGCGTTGCAGCGGAAATGGCTGCGCTTCCAGTGCGCAGCGCGTGCCAGCAGGGCGTATTTGTCGCGCCATGACCAGCCCCGGGCGCGGGCAATGCCCAGGGCCGCATCCCAGGGCGGGGGCAGATCGGGCAGTTGCAGGCCGTGGCCGTGGGCATCGCGCAGATCCAGCGGCAGGCGCAGCAGGGCCTGTTCCACATCGACCCCCACGGTGCGCATCAGCGCCAGGCTGTCGGTGTAGGCACCAATCAGGATGTGCTGGCCGTTGTCCACGGTCAGCGGCTGGCCTTGCAGGTCCTGCACCACCAGCGCGCGGGCGCGGCCGCCCCAGTGGCGTGCGGTCTCCCACAGGCTCACCTGGTGGCCGCGCTGCACCAGGGACACGGCGGCGGCCATGCCGGCCCAGCCACCGCCGACCACGGCGATACGCCGGGGCGCCGTGTGCGGGGAATGGGGGGCGGGCGCAGCGGCCACGGGTGCGGCCACCGGCTTACATGCGGCCCAGGGCCTGCATCTTCCAGGCCAGCCACAGCTTGCGCAGCGGTGTCAGCGCAATGCGCTGGTGCAGCACCCGGAAGTTGTCCGCCTCGATCTCGCGCAGCAGCGTGCGGTAGATGCTGGCCATCATCAGGCCGGGCTTCTGCGCACGGCGGTCGGCATCGGGCAGCAGCGCAAAGGCTTCGTCGTACAGCTGGTGGGCGCGGGCCGCCTGAAAGCGCATCAGCGCGGTGAAGCGGTCGGAATACTCGCGCTTGGTGATCTCGTGCGCCTTCACATCGAACTGCTGCAGCTCGCTGATCGGCAGGTAGATCCGGCCGCGCAGCGCGTCCTCACCCACGTCGCGGATGATGTTGGTCAGCTGGAAGGCCAGGCCCAGCTTGTGTGCGTACTGGGTGGTGGCGTCGCTGGTCTGGCCGAAGATGCGTGCGGCCACCTCGCCCACGATGCCGGCCACCAGGTGGCAGTAGCGCTGCAGGCCCGGGTAGTCCAGGTAGCGGGTCTGCTCCAGGTCCATCTCGCAGCCTTCGATCACGGCCAGCAGGTGGCGCGGCTCGATGCCGAACTCCTGGACGTGTGGCATCAGCGCCTGCATGGTGGGGTGGCTGGGCTGGCCGGCAAAGGCCTGGGCCACCTCCTTGCGCCACCAGGCGAGCTTGGTCGCAGCGACACCGGCATCGTGCACTTCGTCCACCACATCGTCCACCTCGCGGCAGAAGCCATAGAACGCCGTGATGGCGGCGCGGCGCGGAGCCGGCAGAAACATGAAGGCGTAGTAGAAGCTGCTTCCGGAGGAAGCGGCTTTTTGCTGGACGTACTGTTCCGGTGTCATAGGGGCGGCATTGTCCCATGCCCGGATGGCATCGCCGTTGGGCGGCCTATGCTTTCGTCGCTTGATGTGCATCAAGCGGGCTGCAGATGCTGTGTGCAGGGCCTAGGGAAAGCGCGGCAGACATCCTAGGATGCCCTGATAGCAACAAGTTGATACAGGGAACGATCCGCATGTGGAGCTTCAATGGATTGAAGTTGACCCAACGCTACACCTTGGTGTTTGTGGCTTATTGGGTTTCATTGATTGCCGTGATTGGCATGAGTTGGTATGGCCTGCTGTCCGCCCGCGACAGCCTGCGCAATCTGCACGACCAGTCGCTGCAGCGCATTCTGCTGGCCGATGCCATGACCGAAAGCGCGCTGCAAAGCCGCGCGCAGCTGCTGCTGGCCTACCAGCATGCGCCCGACAGCCCGCTGGCGGCCCTGCACGACCACCCGGTGAGCGCCCACCTGGACACGGTGCGCGAAAGCCTGGAGCGCGGTGCCACGGTGCAAAAGGAATTGCGCGCGCTGACCGATGACCCCCAGGATCTGGCCATGCTGGACGAGGTGGTGAAGGTCGACCAGGCCTGGTCCGCCCAACTGACCGACTACGTGCGCAGCATGGGCGCCGGGGATTTCTCGCCTGACCTGATGGCCCGCTTCCTGGCCACCGGCCGCGAGCAGGGCGAGATGCTGGTGGGCCTGGTGGGGGCCTTCAAGGGCCTGCAGGTGAGCAAGGCCGATATCGCCTACCAGGAAGCCGAGCAGCACTACCACGTAGGCATTCTGGTGTTCATCGCCGCCATCGTGCTGGGGGGCGTGCCGGCCACGCTGCTGTCGATCTCGCTGCTGCGCCGCATGCGCCAGGGCTTCCAGCAGGCCCAGGCATCCGCCCAGGCGATTGCCAAGGGGGATCTGTCGCAGCAGGTGCGTGCCAGCGGCAAGGATGAAATCTCCGACCTGCTGGGCCACATGGAAGACATGCGCGCCCACCTGCACCAGATCATTGCCCAGGTGCGCACCGGGGCCGACGCCATTGCCGGCGCCTCCACCCAGGTGGCGGCCGGCACCCAGGACCTGTCCAGCCGCACCGAGCAGCAGGCCGCCTCGCTGGAGCAGACGGCGGCGGCCACCGAGCAGCTGTCCAGCACCGTGCAGCACAACGCCGACAGTGCAGTGCGCGCCAGCGAGCTGGCCTCCACCGCCACCGATGTGGCCCAGCGCGGCGGTGCCATGGTGGGCCAGGTGGTGCAGACCATGGAGGACATCAACACCTCCTCGCGCAAGATCGAGGACATCATCGCTGTGATCGACGGCATTGCCTTCCAGACCAACATCCTGGCGCTGAATGCTGCCGTGGAAGCCGCCCGTGCTGGCGAGCAGGGTCGGGGCTTCGCTGTGGTGGCGGGTGAAGTGCGGTCGCTGGCCGGCCGCAGCGCCGAAGCGGCCAAGGAAGTGAAAACGCTGATCACCGCATCGGTGGACCGGGTGCGTGTGGGCAGCGAGCAGGTGCACCGCACCGGCGCCACCATGCAGGACATCGTCAGCGGCATCCAGCGCGTGGCCGACATCGTGGGCGAGATCGCCGAAGCCAGCCGCGAGCAGTCGCGCGGGCTGGAACAGATCAACCTGGCCGTCGCCAATCTGGACGATGTGACCCAGCAGAACGCGGCGCTGGTCGAAGAAACCTCGGCCGCTTCGTCTTCGCTGCAGGAGCAGGCCCGCCAGCTGGCCGCCATGGCCGCCAAGTTCGTGCTGCAAGGCGGCGCGGCCGGCTATGCACGCCCGGCAGTGGATGCCGCTGCGCGCGGCCCGGCCAGCCTGGGCGGTGGCGGCGGTGGCCAGCCGGTGACAGCCCCGCGCAGCCAGCCCCAGCCGCGGGCTGCGGTGCAGTCCTCTGCCAAGGCGCCGGCCCTGGTGTAAGGGCTGCCGCAACCTCCTTCCAGCCCCGCCGTGTGCGGGGCTTTTTTGCGGCTTTCGGCGGGCAGGCAGCGCCGGTCGTACAAAAAAAGAAGCCCCAGCGCCCCGCAAAGCCTGCAGGGCAGGGACAATCCGCGCTTTCCTTGCAGGGGCCGCAGTCGACGGCCAACACTATGGCAAATATGGCACGCAACAAAAACGAATGGGCCAACAAGGTGCTGATGCTGGTGCGCTCCGGCAACACGGACGCTGCGGTGGCGCAGATCAAGGTGGCGCCCACCGTGGGCGATGTCACGCGGTTGCAGGCCCTGCTGGAGCAACTGCCGTCCACGCCCGCCTTGCGCCAGCTGCAGCAGTTTGTGGAAGAAGAGCGCGCCATGCTGGCCGCGCCGCGCCTGCACCGCGCACCCTGAACGGACGAGCCCGCCTCGGGCCCAGCACACCCGCAGGCCGAAGCCGGGGCACGGCGGCGGCCGTGCCAGCCCGGGCTCAGTCCCGCTTCATTTCCGCTTCAGCACTCCACCACGTTGACGGCCAGACCACCGCGTGACGTTTCCTTGTACTTGGTCTTCATGTCGGCGCCGGTCTGCACCATGGTGCGAATCACCTGGTCCAGCGACACAAAGTGCGTGCCGTTGCCCAGCAGCGCAATGCGTGCGGCGTTGATGGCCTTGACGGCGCCCATGGCATTGCGCTCGATGCAGGGAATCTGCACCTGGCCACCCACCGGGTCGCAGGTCATGCCCAGGTTGTGCTCCATGCCGATCTCGGCCGCGTTCTCCACCTGGGCTGGTGTGCCGCCCAGCACCGTGGCCAGGCCGGCTGCGGCCATGGAGCAGGCCACACCCACTTCCCCCTGGCAGCCCACTTCGGCGCCCGACAGCGATGCGTTGAGCTTGTAGATGGCGCCAATGGCACCGGCTGCCAGCAGAAAGCGGCGCACCCCGGCGGCATCGGCCCCGGGGATGAAGCGCTGGTAGTAGCGCAGCACGGCCGGTATCACGCCGGCCGCCCCGTTGGTGGGGGCTGTCACCACGCGGCCGCCGGCTGCGTTCTCTTCATTGACGGCCATGGCATACAGATTGACCCAGTCCATGGCGGCCAGCGGATCCGGCGGTCGCTCGCCGGCCTGGGTCTTGAGGTGGGCCATCAGCGCCCCGGCGCGCCGGGGCAGGCGCAGCGGGCCGGGCAGCAGGCCGCTGGTGGCGCAGCCGCGCACGATGGCACCGTCCATGACCTGCCAGATGCGGTCCAGCCCCTCGGTCACGGCGGACGGTTCGCGCTGGGCGCATTCGTTGGCCCATGCCAGCGCATCGATGGACAGGCCGTGCGCCTGGCAGAGGCTGAGCAACTGGCTGGCACTGCGGTAGGTGTAGGGCACGGCGGCGTCGGGGTGCGCCAGCGGCGGGCCGGGTGGGGTGCCCACGCGCAGGCCGGCTTCGTCTTCCACAAAGCCGCCGCCCACCGAGTAGTAGGTGGCTTCGTGCAGCAAGGCACCGGTCGCATCGTGTGCGGCCAGGCGCATGGCATTGGGGTGGCGCGGCAGGCTTTTGCGGCGCAGCAGCATCTGGCGCTGGGTGGTGAAGCGCGTGGGGTGCGATCCCAGCAGCGGCAGCTGGCCGCTGGCGTGGACCTGGTGAAGCAACTGCTGGGCGGCTTCGGGGGGCACGTTGTCGGGGCTGTGGCCGGCCAGACCCAGCAGCACGGCGGTGTCGGTGGCGTGGCCGATGCCGGTGGCCGCCAGCGAACCGAACAGTTCCACCGTCACGCTGGCGGTCTGCTGCAACTGGCCGCGGGCGGGCAGCGCCTGGACAAAGTGCTGGGCCGCCACCATGGGTCCCACGGTGTGGGAACTGGACGGGCCGATGCCGATCTTGAACAGGTCGAACACGCTGACATGCATAACGAAAAAAACTCCTTGTGCCGGCATGGTACGCATGGCGGGGCGCGGGCGTGGGCAGGGCTACGCCAGGGGGAGAGATGTGCGGGGGCTTTGGTGCCGGGCTTACATCGTCAGCGCCCGCCACAGCATGCGCGGCAGATCGATCTTGCCCACGGTGGGGCGCTGCAGCAGGCTGTCGCCTTGCAGGGCGTCGACCTTGTCCAGGATGCGCAGTCCGCCTTGCACCACCAGGCGCAGCTCCCAGCCGATGCGCCCCGGCAGGCGGTGGACCAGCGGCGCACCGGACACCATCAGCTGGCGTGCCCAGGTGGCGCAGTCCATGACCAGCGCACGGCTGGCGGCCGTGGTGTGCGGCTGCAGCAATTCGGTGCGGGCCACGCCCCAGCGCGCCAGGTCGGCGTCGGTGAGGTAGTGGCGCCCGCGCGGTAGGTCCACGCTCAGGTCCTGCCAGAAATTGATCAGCTGCAGCGCGCTGCAGATGGCATCGCTTTGCTGCAGGCTGCGCGCATCGTCCACGCCATACAGGTGCAGCAGCAGCCGGCCCACGGGGTTGGCCGAACGGCGGCAGTAGTCCAGCAATTGTTTACGGTCGGCATAGGTGGCGGCGCGGGCCGTCACGTCCACGTCCTGCACAAAGGCGCTGAGCAGATCGTCCATCAGCGCCACGGGCAGCCCGTGCTGCGCGGTGGCATGGCCCAGCGGGCCAAACACCGCAGCCCAGCGCGGGGCGGGGGTGCCGCCGGCGGCCATGGCGTGCAGTTCCTGGCGGTAGTCGGTCAGATCGGCCAGGCGCTGGGCCGGGCTGGCATCACCCTCATCGGCCAGATCGTCGGCGGTGCGTGCAAAGCCATACAGCGCGGCGATCGGCGGGCGCAGCGCAGGGGGGCAGAGGATGGAGGCGACCGGAAAATTCTCGTAATGGGTGACCGGTGCGGCCGAGGTGGGAGCGGGTGGGGTGGTAGGCACTTGGCCATTGTCGCCTGCCACCAGTTAATATGCCGGGTAATTAATAACCGGTTAGTCAGTAATTTTCGGGTGGGAAATCCCATGAAGTCTTCTGCTGTGGTGCGCATGCCTTTGTCCGGTGTGCTGGTGGGTGTGGTGGCGGCGCTGTCGCTGGTGGGCTGTTCGCCCAAGCCGGCGGCCGAGGAGCCGGTCCGTGCGGTCAAGCTGGTCACCGTGGGCAGTTCGCAGGCCACGGCAGTGCTGGAATACTCCGGTGAGGTGCGCGCCCGCATCGAATCGCGCCTGGGCTTCCGTGTGGCCGGCAAGCTGGTGCAGCGCCAGGTGGATGTGGGCCAGCATGTGCAGCCCGGTCAGGTGCTGGCCCAGCTGGATGGCAACGACTACGCCCTGGCCGCTCAGGCGGCCCAGGCCCAGGTGGCGGCCGCCACCACACAGCGCGATCTGGCTGCGGCCGACTTTGCCCGCTACCAGGCGCTGAAGGACAAGAATTTCATCAGCGGCGCCGAGCTGGACCGTCGCTCCGCCACGCTGAAATCCGCCCAGGCCCAGCTGGACCAGGCCAAGGCCAACGCCAGCTCCCAATCCAACCAGAGTGGCTACACCCGCCTGCTGGCCGATGTGGCCGGCATCGTCACGGCCGTGGACGCCGAGCCCGGCCAGGTGGTGTCTGCCGGCACCCCGGTGGTGCGCATCGCCCAGGACGGTGAGCGCGATGTGGTGTTTGCCGTGCCCGAGGACAAGCACAGCCTGGTGCGCATCGGCCAGTCGGTGCAGGTGCGCCCCTGGACGGATGGTGAAGCACTGCTGCAAGGCAAGGTGCGCGAGGTGGCGGCCAGTGCCGACCCGGTGACGCGCACCTACACCGTGAAGGTGGCGCTGGCCGGGGGCAATGTGCCGCCGCTGGGTGCCACCGTGCATGTGCTGCCCGAAGGCATGGGCCCTGCCGGGCTGGATGTGATCAAGCTGCCCACGGCCGCGGTGCGCGAGCAGGGCGGGCAGTCGGCGGTGTGGGTCTACGACCCGCAGACCAAGGCGGTGACCAGCCGCAAGGTGACCGTGGCCACGGCCGACGGCAACGATGCCGTGATTGCCGAGGGTCTGACGCCCGGCATGCAGGTGGTGGCTGCCGGCGTGCATGTGCTGAGCGAAGGCCAGCAGGTGACGGTCTACCAGGACAAATATGCGCCCAGGCCGGCGGCAGCGCAGTCGGCCGCTCCGGCCACAGCGGCCGCGCCCGCCAAGGCAGACGGCAAGCCGGCCGCAGCAGCGCAATAAGGGCGGGGACCGACCATGGCACGCCAAGAACCGAAAGCCGGCTTCAACCTCTCGCGCTGGGCGCTGGAGCACATCCCGCTTACGCGCTACCTGCTGATCGTCATCCTGCTGCTGGGGGGGATTGCCTATTTCCAGCTGGGGCAGGACGAGGACCCTCCCTTCACCTTCCGCGCCATGGTGATCCGCACCTACTGGCCCGGCGCCACGGCCCAGCAGGTGGCCGAGCAGGTGACCGACAAGATCGAGCGCACGCTGCAGGAAGTGCCGTACGCCGACAAGATCCGCAGCTATTCCAAGCCGGGGGAGTCGCAGGTCATCTTCCAGGTCAAGGACAACTCCCGCCCCGCCGACGTGCCCCAGCTCTGGTACACGGTGCGCAAGAAGATCGGCGACATGAAATACACCTTGCCGCAGGGCGTGCAAGGGCCGTTCTTCAATGACGAGTTCGGCGATGTGTATGGCGTGATCTACGCCCTGCAGGGCGATGGCTTCAGCTACGCCGAGCTCAAGACCGTGGCCGACGACGTGCGCCAGCAGCTGCTGCGCGTGGGGGATGTGGCCAAGGTGGATCTGTTTGGCGCGCAGGACGAAAAGCTGTTTGTGCAGCTGTCGCAGCAGCGCCTGGCCCAGCTGGGGCTGGACATGAACCAGGTGCTCAGCCAGCTCAGCCAGCAGAACGCAGTGGAAGGCACGGGCGTGCTGCAGACGCCCAGCGAGCAGATTCAGGTGCGCGTGGGCGGCCAGTTCACGGCGCTGGAGGACTTGCGCGCCATGCCCATCCGCGGCGCTTCCGGCGCGCAGCTGCGCCTGGGCGATATCGCCGAGATCACGCGCGGCTATGTGGACCCGCCCAGCACCAAGGTGCGCTTCCAGGGGCAGGAGACCATCGCGCTGGGTATTTCCATGGCGAAGGGCGGGGACATCATCCGCCTGGGCAAGAACCTGCACGCGGCGGTCGAACGCCTGGGTACCGCGCTGCCGGCAGGCATGCAGCTGGTGAATGTGCAGGACCAGCCCAAGGCCGTGGCCGATTCGGTCAACGAATTCATCAAGGTGCTGATCGAGGCCGTGGTGGTGGTGCTGGCCGTGAGCTTTGTCAGCCTGGGGTTGCACAAGCGCGCCCAGGCCACCGTGTGGTGGAAACGCTGGTACATCGACCCGCGCCCCGGCCTGGTGGTGGGGGTGACGATTCCGCTGGTGCTGGCCGCCACCTTCCTGGCCATGTGGTACTGGGGTGTGGGGCTGCACAAGATCTCGCTGGGCTCGCTGATCATCGCCCTGGGCCTGCTGGTGGACGACGCCATCATTGCGGTGGAGATGATGGTGCGCAAGATGGAAGAGGGCTACGACAAGCTGCGCTCCGCCACGTTCGCCTACGAAATCACCGCCAAGCCCATGCTGACCGGCACCTTGATCACGGCGGCCGGCTTCCTGCCCATCGGCATGGCCAAGTCCATGACGGGGGAATACACCTTCGCCATCTTTGCCGTGACGGTGGTGGCACTGGTGCTGAGCTGGTTTGCATCGGTCTACTTCGTTCCCTACCTGGGCACGCTGTTCCTGAAAGAGCCCAAGCACCAAGACCACCCCGGCATCACCGCCGATCCGCACGAGGTGTTCGACAGCCCGTTCTACAACCGTTTCCGCAAGGCGGTGTACTGGTGCGTGGAACATCGCTGGCTGACCATCGGTGCCACGGCCCTGGTGTTTGCGCTGGGCATCGTGGGCATGACCAAGGTGCAGCAGCAGTTCTTCCCGGACTCCAACCGCCCGGAAATCCTGGTGGACGCCTGGTTCCCCGAAGGCACGGCCTATGCCGCCAACGAGGCCGTGGTCAAGCGCATGGAGCAGCGCTTCATGCAGCTGCAAGGGGTGGAGAGCGTCACCGTCTGGGTGGGCTCGGGCGTGCCGCGCTTTTACCTGCCGCTGGACCAGGTGTTCCCGCAGACCAACGTCTCGCAGTTCATCGTGCTGGCCAAGGACCTGAAGCTGCGCGACCGGCTGATGCAGGAATTCCCGGCCTTGCTGGCGCAGGAATTCCCCGAGGCGCGCGGCCGGGTCAAGCTGCTGCCCAGTGGGCCGCCGGTGCCCTATCCGGTGCAGTTCCGCGTGATCGGGACCGACCCGGTCCAGCTGCGCCACTACGCCGATGCGGTCAAGGACGTCCTGCACGCCAACGCCGACATGCGGGGCGTGAACGACAACTGGAACGAATCCGTGAAGGTGATGCGCCTGGAAGTGGACCAGGACAAGGCGCGCGCGCTGGGGGTGAGCAGCCAGTCGATTGCCCAGGCCGCCAAGATCTGGTTCAGCGGCTCCACCGTGGGCCAGTACCGCGAGGGCGACAAGCTGATCGACATCCTGCTGCGCGTGCCGGAACACGAGCGCGATGCGATTTCCGATGTGGCCAACGCCTACCTCCCCACGGCCAGCGGCAAATCCATTCCGCTGACCCAGATCGCCAAACCCGCCATGGCCTGGGAGCCGGGCGTGCTGTGGCGTGAAGGGCGCAACTACGCCATCACCGTGCAGGGCGATGTGCGCGAAGGCCTGCAGGGCGCCACGGTCACCGACGCCCTGCTGCCCGAGCTGCGCAAGCTCGAAGCGCAGTGGCACGCCCAGGGCGCGCTGGACTACCGCATCGAAGTGGCGGGCGCGGTGGAGGAAAGCTCCAAGGGCTCGTCCTCGATCGCTGCCGGTGTGCCGGTGATGCTGTTCCTCACCTTCACGCTGCTGATGCTGCAACTGCACAGTTTCAGCCGCGCCATGCTGGTCTTCCTGACCGGTCCGCTGGGCATTGCCGGGGTGGCCGCCGCGCTGCTGCTGCTGAACCGGCCCTTCGGCTTTGTGGCACTGCTGGGCGTGATTGCGCTGATGGGCATGATCCAGCGCAACTCGGTGATCCTGATCGATCAGATCGAGCTGGACCGCGCCCGGGGTGTGCCCGCCTGGGATGCCATCGTCGAAGCGGCGGTGCGCCGTCTGCGCCCCATCGTGCTGACGGCCGCGGCTGCCGTGCTGGCCATGATCCCGCTGTCGCGCAGCGTGTTCTGGGGCCCGATGGCCGTGGCCATCATGGGTGGTCTGGTGGTCGCCACAGTACTGACCCTGCTGGCACTGCCCGCCATGTATGCGGCCTGGTTCCGCGTGCGCAAGCCCGAGGTGGAACACGGTGCATAAATTTGGCGCAGGGAAGGCCAAAAAATGCATGGTGGCTTGCGATTCCACGCTAAAATCCAAGGTTGACCCCTAACGCAAAGCCGGTAGCACCCTGCCGGCTTTGTAGTTGGAGAGACCGCGCGGGTGGCGAAATTGGTAGACGCACCAGGTTTAGGTCCTGACGGTGGCAACACCGTGCCGGTTCGAGTCCGGCTCCGCGCACCACTAACACATCGCCTGATCCAGGCGAACTCCTTGAAAGCCTGTCCTTGTCATTGAGGACAGGCTTTTTTCTTGCATTTTCGCCAACGCCCTCTGTGCGGCATGGAGCAGCAAGATGGATGCAGCGCTGGCCTGCGCATGCCGGACGGCTGCAAGCCATCTGCTGCCCCCCTTGGGTGGGTTCACAGCTTCCTCGGTGCGCTCGAACTTCCTGCGCCTGCCTGCTGCATGCCTGATGTGTGGCGATGGAGCAGGGGCGCAACCCAGCTGCGGGCGCGGCCAGTCGGCCAGCGGTTTGCACTTTTTTACCGGCCCCGCGTGGCGGCCTGGGCGCTGCGCAGTAGTGGGTACAAGCCCTGATAAGCGGGTGTCCGGGGTGGGGACAGGGTTCGACCGTTCCCGGCTGGATATAATGTTGGATTGAATGCGCGACCGTCAGCGTCGATTCGCCCCGGGTGAATCGGCGTGAACACCAGCTAAGTATTTGAATTTTCTGGTGTGCTGAGTCCGGCTTTGCGCACCATTCTTCATGTGAGACTTTGCGGAATACGGTGCAGGCTGTACTGCAGCCGGCACGGTCCACATCTTTCCCCGAGATTTAGGAACAACCATGGCCGTTACTGTTGAAACCCTTGAGAAGCTCGAGCGCAAGATCACGCTGAGCGTGCCGCTCGCCGCAATCCAGTCCGAAGTCGAGACCCGTCTGAAGAAGGTTGCTCGCACCGTGAAGATGGACGGCTTCCGTCCCGGCAAGGTGCCCATGAACGTGGTGGCCCAGCGTTATGGCTACTCCGTACAGTACGAAGTGCTGAACGACAAGGTCGGCGAAGCTTTCGCCAAGGCCGTCGATGAAGCCGGTCTGCGCGTGGCCGGCCAGCCCCGCATTTCCGAAAAGGAAGGCGCTGCCGAAGGCGAAGCCCAGTTCGACGCCATCTTCGAAGTGTTCCCCGAAGTGAAGCTGGGCGACCTGGCTGCCGCTTCCGTGGACAAGCTGACCGCCGAAGTGGATGACGTCGCCATCGACAAGACCGTGGACATCCTGCGCAAGCAACGCCGCACCTTCGCCCAGCGCCCCGCTGCCGAAGCCGCTGTGGACGGCGACCGCGTGACCGTGGACTTCGAAGGCAAGATCGACGGCGAAACCTTTGCCGGCGGCAAGGCTGAAGACTTCCAGTTCCTGGTCGGCGAAGGCCAGATGCTCAAGGAATTCGAAGACGCCGTGCGCGGCATGAAGGCTGGCGAGTCCAAGACTTTCCCCCTGGCTTTCCCTGAGGACTACCACGGCAAGGACGTGGCCGGCAAGACCGCCGACTTCCTGGTGACCGTCAAGAAGATCGAAGCCGCCAACCTGCCCGAAGTGAACGAAACCTTCGTGAAGTCCCTGGGCATTGCCGACGGTACCGTCGAAGGCCTGCGCGCCGACATCAAGAAGAACCTGGAACGCGAAGTGAAGTTCCGCGTGCTGGCCCGCAACAAGCAAGCCGCCATGGACGCTCTGGTCTCTGTGGCCGAGCTGGAACTGCCCAAGGCTTCCGTGCAGGCCGAAGTCGGCCGTCTGCTGCAAGGCGCCCGCGCCGAACTGCAACAACGCGGCATCAAGGACGCTGAAAAGGCGGAAATCCCTGAAGACGTGTTCCTGCCCCAAGCCGAGCGCCGCGTGCGCCTGGGTCTGGTGGTGGCCGAGCTGGTCAAGTCCAACAAGCTGGAAGCCACGCCCGAGCAGCTGAAGGCCCATGTGGACGAGCTGGCTGCTTCCTACGAGAAGCCCGAAGACGTCGTGCGCTGGTATTTCGGCGACCGCCAACGTCTGGCCGAAGTGGAAGCCGTCGTGATCGAGAATAATGTGACCGAGTTCGTGCTGAGCAAGGCCAAGGTGAGCGACAAGGCTGTGTCGTTTGAAGAGCTGATGGGTCAGGCCTGAGCGGTCTTGACCTGACGGAGGGCGGGCCACAGGTGCAACGCCCCCATTAGGCTTTACACACCGGGGCTTGTGCTTTGCGGCACAAGCCCCATTTCATTTCTTGGCTAGGCTACATTGCTGAAATTGACAGGAGAACCTATGAGCGCATTGGATATTCAGGGTCTGGGCATGGTCCCCATGGTGATCGAGCAGTCCGGACGCGGCGAGCGGTCTTACGACATCTATTCGCGCCTGCTGAAGGAGCGCGTGATTTTCTTGGTGGGCCCGGTCAACGACCAGACGGCCAACCTGGTGGTGGCGCAGCTGCTGTTCCTGGAAAGCGAGAACCCTGACAAGGACATCTCCTTCTACATCAACTCGCCCGGCGGCTCGGTCAGCGCCGGCATGGCCATCTTCGACACGATGAACTTCATCAAGCCCGATGTGTCCACGCTGTGCACCGGCATGGCAGCCAGCATGGGTGCATTCCTGCTGGCGGCAGGGGCTAAGGGTAAGCGTTATGCTTTGCCCAACTCCAAGGTGATGATCCACCAGCCGCTGGGCGGCATGCAGGGTCAGGCGACGGAGATCGAGATCCACGCCCGTGAGATCCTCAAGACCCGCGAACAGCTGAACAACATCCTGGCCGAGCGCACCGGCCAGCCGCTGGAAAAGATCCAGCGCGACACCGAACGCGACTATTTCCTGAGCGCTGCCGAAGCCAAGGACTACGGTCTGGTGGACCAGGTGATTGAAAAACGCGCCTGAACCGGCGAAAAACGGGTGACGGCGCTATCCCCCACGGGGAGCGCCGTTTTTCCTGTTGGTATCATCCTTTTTCCCATATTTGTAACAAGGCACTGCCCCCATGGCCGAGAAAAAAGGCACTTCCAGCGAGAAAAACCTCTACTGCACCTTCTGCGGCAAAAGCCAGCACGAGGTGAAGAAGCTGATTGCTGGGCCGTCCGTCTTCATCTGCGACGAGTGCATCGACCTGTGCAACGAAATCATCCGTGACGAGTTGCCGGGCAATACCGCCCGCGAGGCGCGCGGTGATCTGCCCACGCCGGCAGAAATCAAGGCCAACCTGGACAACTACGTGATTGGCCAGGAGCAGGCCAAGCGCACACTGGCCGTGGCGGTCTACAACCACTACAAGCGCCTGCGCCACAAGGACAAGGCGGGCAAGGATGAGGTGGAGCTGTCCAAGAGCAATATCTTGCTGGTCGGCCCCACAGGCTCGGGCAAGACGCTGCTGGCCCAGACCCTGGCGCGCCAGCTGGACGTGCCCTTCGTCATGGCCGATGCCACCACGCTGACCGAAGCGGGTTACGTGGGCGAGGACGTGGAAAACATCGTCCAGAAGCTGCTGCAAAGCTGCAACTACGAAATCGAGCGTGCCCAGCGTGGCATCGTCTACATCGACGAAATCGACAAGATCTCGCGCAAGTCCGACAACCCCAGCATCACGCGCGACGTGTCGGGTGAGGGCGTGCAGCAGGCGTTGCTGAAGCTGATCGAAGGCACCATGGCCAGCGTGCCCCCGCAAGGCGGCCGCAAGCACCCCAACCAGGATTTCCTGCAGATCGACACGACCAACATCCTGTTCATCTGCGGCGGTGCATTTGCCGGCCTGGAAAAGGTCATCGAAAACCGCACCGAAGCATCGGGTATCGGCTTTGGCGCCGCGGTCAAGAGCAAGAAGCAGCGTTCGCTGTCCGAAGTGTTCCAGGAGATCGAGCCCGAGGATCTGATCAAGTTCGGCCTGATCCCCGAACTGGTGGGCCGCATGCCCGTGATGACGGCCCTGGCCGAGCTGAGCGAAGACGCGCTGGTGGAAATCCTGACCGAGCCCAAGAACGCCCTGGTCAAGCAGTACAGCAAGCTGCTGGGCATGGAAGGCGTGGAGCTGGAAATCCGTCCTGGCGCACTCAAGGCCATCGCCCGCAAGGCACTGGTGCGCAAGACCGGCGCCCGTGGTCTGCGTTCCATCCTTGAACAGGCGCTGATCGGCACCATGTTCGAGTTGCCGAATATGGACAACGTGGCCAAGGTGGTGGTGGAAGAAGCCACCATCGACGACGGCAAGGCACCTTTGCTGGTGTTTCGCGAAGCCGCCAAGACCGCCTGAGCGGGCAACCGCATGACGGCAGGGGCTGTGCGCATCTAGCGCCGGCCCGTCTGCAATTGCTGCACAAGCCGTGCAGCCTGGGGCACACTGGTGGTGTCCGTGTAGCTGATATCTGCCGCAGGTGCTGCCTGCGGCATTACTGAGGAATCCCATGTCAGGAACAACTCCCGAGACCGATACACCGCTCGACCTGCCGCTGCTGCCGCTGCGGGACGTCGTGGTGTTTCCCCACATGGTCATTCCCTTGTTTGTGGGCCGCGCCAAGAGCATCAAGGCGCTGGAACTCGCCATGGAAGGCGACCGCCGCATCATGCTGGTGGCACAGAAGGCTGCATCGAAAGATGAGCCGTCGGTGGACGACATGTTCGAGGTGGGCTGCGTGTCCACCATCCTGCAGATGCTCAAGCTGCCCGACGGCACGGTGAAGGTGCTGGTGGAAGGCCAGCAGCGTGCGCTGGTGGTGGAAGTGACCGACCACGAAACGCATTTCACCAGCAAGCCCCGCCTGCTGGATGTGCAGGACGATGCCGTCCAGTCCAGCGAAGTGGAAGCCCTTCGCCGCGCTGTGACCCAGCAGTTCGACCAGTACGTCAAGCTCAACAAGAAGATTCCTTCGGAGATCCTGAGCTCGATTTCCGGCATCGACTCGCCGGGCCGTCTGGCCGACACCATTGCCGCACACCTGCCGCTGAAGCTGGAAAACAAGCAGCAGGTGCTGAACCTGTCGGACGTGAAAGAGCGTCTGGAA
Source organism: Comamonas sp. UBA7528 (assembly GCF_002479375.1). Taxonomy (NCBI): domain Bacteria; kingdom Pseudomonadati; phylum Pseudomonadota; class Betaproteobacteria; order Burkholderiales; family Comamonadaceae; genus Comamonas; species Comamonas sp. UBA7528. Next base: position 218,477 of record NZ_DLMU01000001.1, on the reverse strand, counting down.
AACCTGTTCGAGCAGCTCGAGCGCGAAGTCGACATCCTGAATGTGGACAAGCGCATCCGCGGCCGCGTCAAGCGCCAGATGGAGAAGAACCAGCGCGACTTCTACCTGAACGAACAGGTCAAGGCCATCCAGAAGGAACTGGGCGAGGGCGAAGACGGCGCCGACCTGGAAGAGGTCGAAAAGAAGATCAAGCTGGCCAAGATGCCGGTGGCCGCGCGCAAGAAGGCCGAAGCCGAGCTGAAGAAGCTCAAGCTGATGTCCCCCATGTCGGCGGAAGCCACCGTGGTGCGCAACTACATCGACGTGCTGACCGGTTTGCCCTGGAGCAAGAAGACCAAGATCAAGCACGACCTGGCCAATGCCGAGGAAGTGCTGAACGCCGACCACTTCGGTCTGGAAAAGGTCAAGGACCGCATCGTGGAATACCTCGCGGTGCAGCAGCGCGTGGACAAGGTCAAGGCGCCCATCCTGTGCCTGGTCGGCCCTCCTGGCGTGGGCAAGACCTCGCTGGGCCAGTCGATCGCCAAGGCCACGGGCCGCAAATACGTGCGCATGGCCCTGGGCGGCATGCGTGACGAAGCCGAAATCCGCGGCCACCGTCGCACCTACATTGGTGCCATGCCGGGCAAGGTGCTGCAGAGCCTGGAGAAGGTGGGCACGCGCAATCCGCTGTTCCTGCTGGACGAGATCGACAAGCTGGGCATGGACTTTCGTGGCGACCCTTCCAGTGCGCTGCTGGAAGTGCTGGATCCCGAGCAGAACCACACCTTTGGCGACCACTACGTCGAGGTCGACTTCGACCTGTCGGACGTGATGTTCGTGGCCACCTCCAACTCGATGAACATTCCTTCGGCCTTGCTGGACCGCATGGAAGTGATCCGCCTGTCGGGTTACACCGAGGACGAGAAGACCAATATCGCCATCCGCTACCTGCTGCCCAAGCAGCTGACCAACAATGGCGTGCGCGAAGGCGAGCTGAAGGTGGAAGAGTCCGCCGTGCGCGACATCGTGCGCTACTACACCCGTGAAGCCGGCGTGCGTTCGCTGGAGCGCGAGCTGTCCAAGATCTGCCGCAAGGTGGTCAAGGGCATCCAGCTCAAGAAGCTCGAGCCCATGGTGGTGGTCACTGCCGACAACCTGCCGGACTACCTGGGCGTGCGCAAGTACACCTATGGCCGTGCCGAGCAGCAGAACCAGGTGGGCCAGGTCGTGGGTCTGGCATGGACCGAAGTGGGCGGCGATCTGCTGACCATCGAGGCCGTGGTGATGCCCGGCAAGGGCAACATCCTTCGCACCGGCTCGCTGGGCGATGTGATGAAGGAATCGGTTGAAGCCGCTCGCACCGTGGTGCGCAGCCGCGCCAGACTGCTGGGCATCAAGGACGAGCTGTTTGAAAAGCGCGACATCCACGTGCACGTGCCCGACGGTGCCACGCCCAAGGACGGCCCCAGCGCAGGTGCAGCCATGACCACGGCCTTTGTCTCGGCGCTGACCGGCATTCCTGTGCGCAGCGACGTGGCCATGACCGGTGAAATCACCCTGCGTGGTGAAGTCACTGCGATTGGCGGTCTGAAGGAAAAGCTGCTGGCGGCACTGCGTGGCGGCATCAAGACGGCGCTGATTCCGGAAGAGAACGTCAAGGACCTGCAGGAGATCCCGGACAACGTCAAGAGCGGTCTGGAAATCATCCCTGTCAAGTGGATTGACCAGGTGCTGAAGGTGGCGCTGGAGCGCATGCCCGAGCCCCTGACCGACGAAGAAGTGGCCGCCGCCGCGGCTGCCGCCGCAGCTGCGGCCGACAAGGCGGAAAAGGCAGCCGATCCCTCGGGCGCGGTGAAGCATTGAGTTTTTTGGCCGCATTTGAAAAATGCGGCCAAAAAATTACGCTACAATTCATCCCATCGCAGCGTTGCTTCGTTATAGAATGCAAGGCTTCGGCGGAAACGCGGGAATAGCTCAGTTGGTAGAGCGATACCTTGCCAAGGTATAGGTCGACGGTTCGAACCCGTTTTCCCGCTCCAGGTTTTCAGAACCTGTAGCAATACAGGTTCGCATCGGAAGGCGATAAGTCTTCCGAATGCGGGAATAGCTCAGTTGGTAGAGCGATACCTTGCCAAGGTATAGGTCGACGGTTCGAACCCGTTTTCCCGCTCCAGGTTGGACAAGGGTGTGCAAACATCCTGCGATGGCGCGATAGCAAAGCGGTTATGCCCCGGATTGCAAATCCGGTTAGACCAGTTCGACTCTGGTTCGCGCCTCCAAAAAATTTGCGGGAATAGCTCAGTTGGTAGAGCGATACCTTGCCAAGGTATAGGTCGACGGTTCGAACCCGTTTTCCCGCTCCAGGTCTTTGAAAAAGGGAAGCTCAGGCTTCCCTTTTTTCTATCTGCCCCAGACTTGGCAGAAGGGCAACAGCCGGTGCATGCTGCGGTATGCTTGGCCGCTGTCTGAACCAGACACACGACAGCCTGGCTGGCGTGGCCCCGATGGTGAAATTGGTAGACACATCGGACTTAAAATCCGCCGCCTTTAATCGGGCGTACCGGTTCGATTCCGGTTCGGGGCACCACCAAAACAAAAACCTGCCATGCACATGCATGGCAGGTTTTTTTGTGCCTGTATGGGACAGGCACGGGCATGCAATAGCGCTGGAGCTGCTTGTAGGCGCCTTGCCTCGCGCACCACGCGCCGCGCGGTCGTGCTCAGTGGACAGGCTGCCCTGTACGTTCCCGCTGCGTGCGATGGAGAGGGCGGCCTGCTTGTCCCCTCCGTGGCATGACACCGCCTGCGGCATGCGTCATAGTGCGGCTTTTGCACACAACAGGCCACGCCATGCACTACCGTCGACTGGGAAAAAGCAATCTGCAAGTCTCCAACCTGTGCCTGGGCGCCATGATGTTCGGCGACCAGACCGGGGCGCAGGAGGCGGGGGAGATCGTCGCCCATGCCAAGGCGGCCGGCGTCAACTTCATCGACACCGCCGATGTCTACACCAAGGGCGCCAGCGAACGCATGCTGGCGCCGCTGCTGGCCGGTCAGCGCCACGACTGGGTGCTGGCCAGCAAGCTGGGCAACAAGATGGGCGATGCGCCCAACCAGGGCCACTACTCGCGCAAATGGATGGTGCAGGAGGTCGAATCCAGCCTGCAGCGCCTGCAGACCGACCACCTGGACATCCTCTACCTGCACCGCGACTACAACGGCATGGACCTGGAAGAGCCGCTGCGCGCGCTGGACGACCTGGTGCGTGCCGGCAAACTGCGCTACTGGGGGGTATCCAACTTCCGCGCCTGGCGCATCGGCGAACTGGTGCACGGCGCGCGCAGCCTGAACATGGCCGGCCCGGTGGTCTGCCAGCCGTACTACAACCTGCTCAACCGCATGCCCGAGGCAGAAATCCTGCCCGCCTGCGAATTCCATGGCCTGGGCGTGGTGCCCTACAGCCCGGTGGCGCGCGGGGTGCTGACCGGCAAATACCTGCCCGGTCAGGCCCCCGATGCCGGCAGCCGTGCGGGTCGGGGCGACAAGCGCATCACGGAGACGGAATTCCGCACCGAATCGCTGGAGATCGCCCAGCGCCTGAAGGCCCATGCCGAGTCGCGTGGCGTCACCCTGGCGCAATGGGCCACCGCCTGGGTGCTGCGCCACCGGGCCGTGAGCGCGGTGATTGCCGGCCCGCGCACGCTGGCCCAGTGGACGGACTATCTGCCGGCCGTCGAGCTGGACATCAGCCCGGAAGAAGAGCGCATGGTGGACGATCTGGTGGCGCCAGGCCACCCGTCCACGCCGGGCTACACCGACCCGGCCTACCCGCTGCTGCCGCGCCGCTGAGGGCCGGGCAGTACGATGGGGGAGGGCGCTGCAGCGCCTTGCCCCAAAAAATAAGCCCGCGCAGGGCGGGCTCAAGGTGCAACAACGCGGAATTCCAGCTTGCTTGTTATTTGGATTTCGGTGCGTCCAGCTTGATCTTGTTCAGAAACAGCATGGTGAAGTACACCGCCATGATGAGCACAATGAAAATCACGGAAATGCTCATCAGGCCGTAGTCGGTGGAGAACAGGTCAATCAGCATCTTCATGGAAAAAAGCCTTTCTACATCAATGGGATGGCGGGACTATCGCCTGCACTGCCGCTGACCGGTTTGTGCCATGTCAAAGGCCCGAGATGGCGGGTTTGTGCCAGCGCAAACCGCCCGCAAACCGCCCGCAAAGCGCTCGCATGGCGCGGCCCAGCCGCCTGTCGGGCATGTCTGCGCTGCCTGCATGGCGGCCTTGCGCACGGCAAAAGCTGATATTGCGGACGCGCCGGGCGTCGGGCAGGGTGCACAGCCCTCACAATGTCGCTGTTCCCATCTTTTGAATGCTTTCCCATGAGCGTAGTGATTGACGTCGCCACCGCCACCCACAGCGTGCAGCTGGCCGTGGCCCCCGTGTTCCTGCTGACGGCGGTGGCCGGCATGATCGGCGCCGTGGCCGGGCGGCTGGCGCGCATCATTGACCGCGCACGCGTGGTGGAAGACCGGGTGCGTGCCAGCCAGGATGCGCTGTTCATCCAGCGCGGCCTGACCGAACTGCAGTACCTGCGCCGGCGCGGGCGCATCTCCAACGTCAGCATCGGCTTGTTGACGCTGTGCGGTTTCCTGATCGGCCTGACCATCATCTTTCTGTTCATGGGCCAGGCCTGGGGCGTGGAAGAGCAGCTGTTTGCCGTGATCAGCTTCCTGCTGGGGATCGGTACTTTCCTGGCCGCGCTGGCCGGGTTCATGTGGGAGACGGTGCTGGCCACCCAGCTGCTGGACTTTCACGTGCTGGAAATGAAGCGTGATGTGGCCGAGCAGATCCCGCCGGAAAAGTCCTGAAAGGCGCTGACAAGCCCTGAACAGCCCGGACGCAGAGTGCTGCCGGTGTGAGCCTGCGGCGCGTTGCCGCACCTTGAAGCTCCGCGGGCCCCTGCCATCAGCGGTGGATCTCACCGAGGTGCACAGCGGCCATGGCGGCACCACAGGCTGTACCACGGGCCGCCTACAGAACCGAATGCAGGGCCGCCAGCGCAGCGCGGTCTATTCGTCCGCCGCCGGCAGCGGGTCCAGCCAGTTGCGTGCAGCGGCAATCACGCACTGGGTCAGCCGCTCCAGCCCGGCCTGGGCGTTGCGGGCATGGGCCCAGTACAGGTCCACCACCATGTCGGTGTCTGGGCGCAGCTCCACCAGCGTGCCGGCATCCAGATCGCGCTGGATCAGCACCGTGGGGTGCATGCCCCAGCCCACGCTGGCTTCGCAGGCGCGCACAAAGGCATGGGCCGACGGCAGCCAGTGGCGCGGCGGGGCCGTGCGCGAAGCCAGGCCCTGCTGCTGCAGCCATTTGTCCTGCATGCCGTCCTTGCGGTCGTAGGTCAGCACCGGGGCGGTGGCCATGGCCTCCTTGCTCACGCCGTCGGCAAAGTAGCGCGCCACAAATTCGGGGCTTGCGGCCGCCACATAGCGCATGCGGCCCAGCGGCCAGGTGTTGCAGCCTGTGATGTGGCTGGACGAGGCCGTGACCGCCGCCATCACATCGCCTTCCTTGATGCGCTTGGCCGTGTGGTCCTGGTCGTCGATGCTGATGTCCAGCAGCTCGTTGCCGGTGCCGGTGAAGCCGGACATGGCGTCGATGAACCAACTGTTGAGCGAATCGGCATTCACCGCCAGCTTCAGCGTGGGACGGGCCACCTGGCCTTCGGGCACCAGTTCGGGGTTGTGGCGGCGCAGCTCGTTTTCCAGCAGCGCCACCTGTTCCACATGCAGCACCAGGCGGCGGCCGGCATCGGTGCCGGTGCAGGGCTGGCCGCGCAGCACCAGCACCTGGCCCACGCGCTCTTCGAGCTGCTTGACGCGCTGCGAAATCGCGGAGGGGGTGACATGCAGTTTGCGCGCCGCGCGGTCAAAGCTGCCTTCACGCAGCACGGCGGCCAGGGCTTCGAGTCCAGCGTAGTCGAGCATTTAGAAAAATTGAAGATCGTTCAGATAGTTTAATTTTACTAATTTAATTACGCCTTGGACAATCAGGGCCATGGCGCACAGCACTCTCTACACACCTTTTCTGGCTGCATGGCTGGCAGGCTTCACGGTCTGCCTGTCCCTCATCGTCTCCATCGGCGCACAAAACCTCTATGTGCTGCGCCAGGCGGTGCACAGCCAGCATGTGCGCGCCTGCGTGGCCTGGTGTGTGGTCAGCGATGCGCTGCTGATCGGTCTGGGCGTGGCCGGCATGGCCCGCCTGCTGGCCGAACGTCCGGACTGGGCCTACTGGCTGGGCCTGGGGGGTGTGCTGTTCATGCTTGCCTACGGCCTGTTTGCCCTGTGGCGCATGGTGTTTGCCCAGCACAGCGTGCAGCCGGGCGAAGGGCAAGGTGGGCGCAGCCTGTGGCGTGTGGTGGGCACGCTGGCCGTGATCACCCTGTTCAACCCCCATGTCTATCTGGACACGGTGCTGCTGGTGGGCTCCATCGGGGCGCGCCAGGAAGGCGACCTGAAATGGGTGTTCGTGGCCGGTGCCGCCAGCGCCAGTGCGCTGTGGTTTGCCGGCCTGTCGGCAGCAGGCCGGCGCCTGAAACACTGGTTTGCCCAGCCGCTGGCCTGGCGCATTTTGGATGGCCTGACCGGCGCCATGATGCTGTCGCTGGCCTGGTGGGTGTGGCAGGGGCTGGATCGCAGCCTGGCCTGAGCCTGACGCACACCCCGCAAAAAAGGCGCCCCAGCATCGCTGGTGCGCCTTTTGGGTGGGCGGGAAGGTCGCTCCGGCGGGGATCAGTCCAGCCGGGCCAGCACTTCCAGCAGGCCCCATTGGTTGGCCATGATCTGGTAGTAGGCCTCCTGGCCGGTCTTGCCGCTCTTGCCCTGGATGTAGACCAGATAGCCGGACGACTTGGGCTGGGAGATCGGGAAGATCTTGTCGTAGCCGAACTTCTCGGCAATGTCGCCGCGGAAGTTGATGTGGTGCTTGCCCAGATCGTCGCCATGCCTTTTGGCAAACACTTCCAGGGTCTTGGGGTGGGTGACTTCGTTCTGGCCATCCTTGATGGCTTTGTCCAGGGAAGGGGTGGCGGGAGCTTCTTGGCTCATGGACGTGCAGGTGCTGGTTGAAAAATGCCGGTGACACAGGTGCGCAACCGGTTCATGCGCACAGAAAAGCAACATCATGCCCGCAGATGCCGTCAGGCGAAACCCGAATTTCCACCTGCTGACAACGGGCTTGATCTGCACCAGAGCTGTGCTGTATCCCACATTACAGCGGGCTTTGCGGTCCCGCGCCATGGGGCGCCCCATTCGCGTGGGTTGGCGGCGACAGCCGGCGGCAGCCCATTGCCATACGCTATGTAAACGTGTAGATGCATAAAAAAGGCGCCGACCAGCGGCGCCTTGGAAGCGGTTCAGCGTGGCCGCTGCGTTCAGAACGCGGGCACCACGGCGCCCTTGTACTTGTCCTGGATGAACTTCTTCACTTCCGGGGAGTGCAGGGCCTTGATCAGCTTGGCGATGTTGGGATCGTTGGCGCGGTCCGCACGGGCGGCCACGATGTTGGTGTAGGGCGAATCCGCACCTTCGATGAACAGCGCATCCTTGGTGGGGTTGAGCTTGGCTTCGATGGCGTAGTTGGTGTTGATCAGGGCCAGGTCCACATCGGCCAGGGCACGGGGCAGCAAAGGCGCTTCCAGTTCCTTGAACTTCAGCTTCTTGGGGTTCTTGACCACGTCCAGCGCGGTCGAGGTCAGGCTCTTGGGGTCCTTGAGCTCGATCAGGCCTTGCTTGGCCAGCAGCAGCAGGGCACGGCCACCGTTGGAAGGATCGTTGGGAATGGCCACGGTGGCGCCATTCTTCAGGTCCTTGATGTTCTTGATCTTGGTGGAGTAGGCACCAAAGGGCTCGACGTGGATCTTGCCATTGGGCACTTGCACCAGCGAGCTCTTGCGGTCCTTGTTGTAGCTGTCCAGATAGGGCTGGTGCTGGAAGAAGTTGGCATCCAGCTGCTTGTCTTCCACGGCGGCATTGGGCTGCACGTAGTCGCTGAACTCCTTGACCTCCAGATCCAGGCCCTGGGCCTTGAGCTGGGGCTTCACGAAATTCAGGATCTCGGCGTGGGGCACGGCGGTGGCGGCAACCTTGAGCACGTCGGCAGCATGGGCGGACAGGGCCAGAGCGGCAATGGCCACGGCGGTAAGCGTCTTCTTCAGCATGGTGGTGTGAATTCCTTGGCAAAGGTGAAAATCAGCAGGGGTTTCCAGCGTCTGCGCCCAGGGCATGCGACGCTGGCTGAGGGCAAGTCTAGTGCAGACCAGGAGCGGCTGGACAGCAGAATTTCAAATCTGGTTATAAAAAACGTGGTTTTTATGCAAATTAAAAGGAAGGCCTGTTATGCAGCCTGAAGACCTGCAGGCACTGGTGCAGCTGCGCATGCCTTTTGGCAAGCACAAGGACATGCTGCTGGCCGATCTGCCCGGCAATTACCTGGCCTGGTTTGCGCGCGAAGGCTTTCCAGCCGGGCGCCTGGGCCAGCTGCTGGCGCTGATGCATGAGCTGGACCACAACAACCTGCGCGGCCTGCTCGATCCGCTGCGCACGGCGCCGCGCGCATCGGCACGCCGCGTGTGATCGTGCGGCCCCGTTGCCCGGGGCGGCACCGCACGGCCCAATGTCGCCCACCATGCACAACGCCCCGTAGCGTCAGCCAACGGGGCGTTGTGCATGGGGCCTCCAGCCTGCACGGCTGAAGAACGGCTTCTGAGAAGCGGCTTACTTGGCAGCAGCGTGGGCAGCGGCGGCCTTGGCCTTGGCGTCGTCCAGCTGCTTTTGCAGTGCAGCGGCTTCGGCGTCGGCGGCCTTGGCGTCGGCAGCTGCCTTGGCCTTGGCTTCGGCATCCTTGTCGGCCGACGGGCCGCTCATGGCACCGGCAATGGCGCTTCCGGCCATGGTGCCGGCCACGGCGCCCACGGCGGCACCCGCCATGGTGCCCATCATGCCGGAGCCGGCACGGGCCGGTGCGGCAGCAGCGGCAGGTGCTGCGGCGGTGGCGGCCGCAGGCGTGGCGGGCTTGGCCGGAGCCGAGGCAATGGAGGCGGGACGCACGGTCTTGCCACCGCCCATGCGCTTGGCCTGGGCCAGCGAAGGCACGGTCAGCGATGCGATTGCCAGGGCAATCACGGAGGCAGTGGCACGGTACGAAGTCTTCACAGAATGTATCCAATCATGGTTGTCATACAGGGCGGACAGGCCCGCCAGGCCGCAACGCCATGGCGGCGCCGACCTGGTATGTATGTAGGGGTGGAGGAGGAGATTCCAAGCGATCCTCCGTGCAACCGTTGGCAACGAACGGGGGAGGACGCCAGGGCAGCCGCTGGTTGTGTGACGTTATGGGGCTGCAGCGGCTATTGTAGGAACTCTGGCGGCCTTGCGGCGCCCCACCGGGGTGAATACAGGGATAAACCGGGGGCGTGCCGTGCGCGGACCGGGCGGACATGTGCCGCTGCGCTTGCCGCAGCACACAACAAAAACGCGTCGGAAGGCCTGCGGAGAATGTGCTGAATGCTCTTGAAAAGAGAGCGTCTGGTCGAGTGCAGAGGTTGCCGGACCCGCCGATGTCCGTGGCACGCAAGTTGCAAGTGCAGGGTGTGCCCGGCATGGCGCGCAGGACGCGCCACGGCCACCGGGTTCCGGTTCATTTCCCCTTTCCGAAGAACACTGCCATGCGCTCTCCCCGCCATCTCCTCACCCCCCTGGCTGTTGCCCTGGGCTGCGCCAGCGCGCTGGCCACGGCCCATGCGGCCGATCCGATGAAGGTCGGTTTCCTCTACATCGGCCCCGCCAGCGGCGCCGGCTGGTCCTATGCCCACGAGCTGGCGCGCCAGGAGGTGCAGAAAAAATTCGGCAACAAGATCGAAACCATCTTTGTCGAGAACGTGGCCGAGAACGATGCCGAGCGCGTGACCCGTGACCTGGCCGCCCAGGGTGCCAAGGTGATCTTTGGCGGTGCCTTCGGTTTCATGAACGGCATGGAACGCGTGTCCCGCGACTTTCCCAAGGTGGCTTTCGAACACGCCACGGGCTACAAGACCGGCCCGAATCTGGGCATCTATGACATCCGCACCTACGAGGGCGCCTGCTTGAACGGCACGATTGCCGGCCACCTGTCCAAGACCCAGACCATCGGGGTGGTCGCACCGCATCCGATCCCGGAGATCGTACGCAACATCAATGCCTTCACCCTGTGTGCCCAGGAGGTGAACCCCAAGATCCAGACCCGCATCCTGTGGGTCAACACCTGGTACGACCCGCCCAAGGAAGCCGAAGCCGCCAAGACCCTGCTGAACCAGGGCGTGGACGTGCTGATGCAGAACACCGACTCGGCAGCCCCCTTGCAGGTGGCCAAGGAAGCCGGCAAGGTGGGCTTCGGCTGGGACACCGACATGGCCCAGTGGGGCGGCGATGCCCAGATGGCCGCCGCCCGCCTGGACTGGAGCATCTACTACAGCAAGGTGGTGGCCGATGTGATGGCTGGCACCTGGAAACCCGGCAACGTCTGGATCGGCATGCAGGACGGCGCCATCCACTACGACCATTTCAGCAAGAACCTGCCCGCCAAGGTGCGTGCTGCGGTGGAGCAGCGCGGCAAGGACATTGTCTTGGGCAAGCGCCCGGTGTTCCACGGTCCGCTGCGCGACCAGGCCGGCAAGGAACGCAGCAAGGCCGGTGACATGCCCGATGCCGACAAGCTGAAGATGAACTTTCTGGTGCAGGGCGTGATTGGCGCCATGCCGCAGTAAGCATGGTGGCACCGCTGCCGGGGAACGCTGCGGCCTCCCGGGCAGCGGTGCATACGCTGCCATGGATGACGATGAACATGAGTATGTCGAACACAGACCTGTTGACCCCCTACACCGCCCGCTGGTACACGGCCGCCGAAGCGCGCGCGCTGCCGCCGGCGGGACCGACTTTTTCCGGCACCTACACCGTGGCGCTGCACGGCGGCAGCGCGCTGGAGTTGCCGCTGCGCGTGCTGCCTGGCGGTGACAAGGCGATTGCGCTGCTGATGAGCAACCAGACTCCGTTCGCGGTGGAAGACGCGCTGGCCCCGCTGGTGACGGCCGCCGCCGCCAGCCTGCAGCCCGAGGTGATTGCTGCCGTGCCCACCATGGGCCTGGACTACGCCCGCCTGGTGGCGCGCGGCCTGGGGCTGGCTGACTACGTGGCCCTGGGCCACTCGCGCAAGTTCTGGTACGACGAGGCGCTGAGCGAAGCCGCCACCTCGTCCACCAGCACGCAGGGCAAGCGTGTCTATCTGGACCTGGCCCTGGTGGCGAGGGTGCGCGGCAAGCGCGTGGTACTGGTGGACGATGTCATCAACACCGGCGTCAGCGCGCTGTCGGCCGTGCGCCTGCTGGAGCGCGCAGGCGCCGAGGTGGTGGGCCTGACCGTGCTGCTGAGCGAAGGCCATGCCTGGCGTGCGGTGGTCAATGAACTGGGCGCAGGCTGGGACCAGCGCGTGCGGGCGGTGGGCCACATTCCCATGTTCGAAGCCGCAGGCGACGGGCGCTGGCAGCCGATGGCCGGCACGCTGTAGCCATCGTCCGGGCAGCCCGGGCGGGTCCTCGGTTGGTGCAAGCGCCGGGGGGCCGCGGCCGTCGCCATCTTGTGGTACCCACCATGCACCACGGCGGACCCGTCAGGGTGTCCGTGGTGTCAGACGGTATAGCGCTATGGCGCTATGGCCATGCAGGATGCCGCGGCACCGTGTGGACGGCGCAGGCTGCCGTGTGCCGTGGTGCGCGCAGCAGGGCTGCTTACTGCAGCACTTCCAGCAGGCGGTCCAGACCGCCCTGGTTGATGCAGACCTTGGCCTCCGCGCGCACGCGGGGCTTGGCGTGGTAGGCCACGGACAGACCGGCCGCCTGCATCATCGGAATGTCGTTGCTGCCATCGCCCACGGCAATGCACTGGGCAGCGTCGATGCCCAGCAGGCTGGCCACCTCCAGCAGCGTGCGGCGCTTTTCGGCGCCGTCGCAGATATCGCCCCAGGGCTGGTCCACCAGGCCGCCGGTCAGCACGCCGTGGTCCATCTCCAGCACATTGGCGCGCACAAAGTCGATCTGCAGCAGGTTGCGCACATGCTCGGCAAAGTAGGTGAAGCCGCCGGAGACCAGCAACACCTTCAGGCCGGCGTTCTGCGCGGCCTTGACCAGGGTGTGCGCACCGGGCGACAGCTGCAGGCGCTCGGCCAGCACGCGGGCCATGTCGGCCTGGGTGACCCCGGCGAGCTTGCCCACGCGCTGGCGCAGGCTGTCCTTGAAGTCGGCGATCTCGCCGCGCATCGTGGCTTCGGTGATGGCGGCCACCTCGGCCTTCTTGCCCGTGGCGTCGGCGATCTCGTCGATGCACTCGATGGTGATCAGCGTGGAATCCATGTCGAACGCGATCAGCTTGTAGGCGCTGAGCTTCTGGGGGGCGGTGATGTTCTGGATTGTCAGGCCGGGGGCAAATTCGGTGGCAACGCTCATGGCAACTCAAGTCGAGGGGGTAGAAAGAGGAGCAGGCCGCGCCGGGCGTGGCTGCGCAGGCCGCATTATCCCCGTACGCCAGGGAATCTGCGGTGTCACGGCGTATCCGGCGTTGCCACTGCGGGCAGTGCTCACTGCGGCACCAGGCCCGCAGCCTTCACCAGCTCGGCATGCAGCAGAAGGTCCTGGTGGACGGTCTGCTTCAGCTGCTCCGGCGTGCCGGGCGCCACTTCCATGCCGCTGCCCCCCAGCTTGGCCGCCACCTCGCCCTGCAGCACCTTGTGCACGGCGCGGTTGAGCTGGGCAATCACCGGCTGCGGCGTCTTGGCCGGGGCAAACAGGCCCACCCAGGCCGACAGGTTCAGGTTGGCAAAGCCGCTCTCGGCCATGGTCGGCGTGCCGGCCAGCACCTTGCTGCGCTGCGGGCCCATCAGCCCCAGGGCGTGCAGCTTGCCGGACTGGATGTGGGGCAGGGCCTCGGGCAGCACCGCAAACAGCATGTCCACATTGCCGGCCAGCGTGTCGTTGATCGCCGGTGCGCCGCCCTTGTAGGGCACGTGCAGCATGTCGGCATGGGTGCGGGTGCTGAACATCAGCGCTGCCAGATGCTGGGGGCTGCCGTCGCCCGAGCTGGCATAGGTCAGCTTGCCGGGCGCGGCCTTGGCGGCGGCCACCACGGCGGCGACGCTGGGAAACTTCTGCCTGTCCTTGACCACCAGCACCATGGGCTGGTTGACCAGCTGGGCCACCGGGGCGAAGTCGGTCTCAGGGTCATAGGGCAGGGATTTGAAGATGCTCTTGTTGGTGGTCAGAAACGAGGCCGGCGAGACCATCAGCTGGTAGCCGTCGGCCGGCGCGCGCGCCACCTGGGGCGTGCCGATCTGGCCGGAGGCCCCGGGCTTGTTCTCGACGATGAACGGCTGGCCCAGCTCTGCCGCCAGCTTCTGGCCGACCACGCGGGCAATCATGTCCGCGCTGCCGCCGGCGGGCAGGGCCACCATCACCTTGACGGGGCGCTCGGGGTAGCTGCCCTGGGCCAGGGCGGCAGGGCTGCCGGCGCCCCACACGGCGGCGCTGCAGGCCAGCAGACAGAGCAGGCGCGGGGCATGAACCTGGGAATGTTCCAGGGAATGGCGCGAGAGATGGCGGAGATGCAGTACAGACATGAAACCCCTTGCTCGGATGGACGCTGCACAGGCCGGGACCTGCAAAGCGGTGGAGTGGCGGTGGTGCCGCGGCGTCACGGTGGAATGGCGCAATCGCCGTGGCCTGCTGCAACCAAGCAATTTCAATGCCGTGCCCCGCGCCGCAAAAGAGGGGAAAGCCGGAGGAGGGCGCCAGAGCAAAGAGGCCGGCCGCCGGTTGCGCACAGCGCCGGCGGGTGGGCGGGAGGTTCAGTGACCGCGTGCGTGGCGGACGCTGGCAGGCCGGCTCAGGTGGAGCGGTCGTGCTTCTCGGCCACCTGCTCGTAGAGGTACAGGCGGTCGGACCAGGTGGCCAGCCAGTCCGGGCGGTAGGCCACGCAGACCGAGCAGATCATGCCGGTGACCACGGCGTCGCCCCAGGCCATCAGCCAGTGGGCGATGTGGGACAGATCCTCGTTGACCCCCGGCAGCGGCTGGCCGGCGGCGCTCGCCAGCACGCTGGCCGCAAACAGGCTGAAGACGGTGCCCATGAAGCAGCGCCCGAACAGGTAGACAAACACCTTGGTGCCCAGCCACTGGCGCAGCAGCACGCCCCAGAGCATGCCCAGCGTGGCCGGCAGCATGCCGTGCCAGACGATGAGGCGCAGCGCCTCGTGCCCGGCCAGCCCGGGCGACAGCAGGCAGGCGATCACCCCCACCAGGGCCAGCGTGGGCATGGCCAGGGGCCAGCCCAGGGTCAGCACCACCAGGCAGGCGCCGGACCATTGCAGCTGCAGCGGCATCTTGTGCAGCGTGGGCATGGCCCACAGCCAGGGCAGGATCACCAGCGTGGCCAGTAGCGGCGTCCACAGCGGCGAAGCGATGCGCGGCACGTCCTGGGGCGTGGCATAGCGCCCCGGCAGCGTGCGGTCGATCAGCAGGCGCCAGGGGCGCATGGACAGCGCCACCCCCAGTGCCACCAGGGCAAAGGCCGCTTCCAGCAGGGCTTGCAGCATGGGGGACTACCTCCTGCGAGCAGTATGAGCCGCTTCAGGCCGTGGCGGGTGTTTCCGCGCGCAACGGTTGTCCCAGACTTTTCAGCACATCGCGCACCATCTGGGCGCGGGCCTTGGGATCCTCCAGCGCGCGTTCGATGCGCAGCTTGTCGTTGCCCGCCAGCTTGATGTGCTTGTTCTTCTGGATCAGGTGGATGATCTGCATCGGATCGATGGGCGGGTTCGGCTTGAAGGTGATGCTGATCACACCCGGCGCGGCATCGACCTTGAGCACGCCATAGGGCTCGGAGAGCACGCGCAGGCGGTGGGTGTCGATCAGCGTCTGCGCCTGGGACGGCAGCTTGCCGAAGCGGTCCACGATCTCTTCCAGCAGGTTGTCGATCTGGTCGCTGGTCTTGGCCGTGGCCAGCTTCTTGTAGAACGACAGGCGCAGGTGCACATCGCCGCAGTAGTCATTGGGCAGCAGCGCCGGTGCGTGCAGATTGATGTCGGTGGAGGCCGACAGCGGGGACAGCAGGTCGGGCTCCTTGCCGTTCTTCAGGCTGCGCACGGCTTCGGCCAGCATCTCGTTGTAGAGCTGGAAGCCGATCTCCATCATGTTGCCGCTCTGGTTCTCGCCCAGCACCTCGCCGGCGCCGCGGATTTCCAGATCGTGCATCGCCAGGTAGAAGCCGCTGCCCAGCTCCTCCATCTGCTGGATGGCATCCAACCGCTGCTCGGCCTGCTTGGTCAGGCTCTCGATGTCCGGCACCATCAGATAGGCATAGGCCTGGTGGTGGCTGCGGCCCACGCGCCCGCGCAACTGGTGCAGCTGGGCCAGGCCGAACTTGTCGGCGCGGCTGATGACGATGGTGTTGGCCGTGGGCACGTCGATGCCGGTCTCGATGATGGTCGAGCACAGCAGGATGTTGTAGCGCTGGGCCACGAAGTCGCGCATCACGCGCTCCAGCTCGCGTTCGGGCATCTGGCCGTGGGCCACGGCAATGCGCGCCTCGGGCAGGATTTCCTCCAGCTTCTGGCGGCGGTTCTCGATGGTCTCCACCTCGTTGTGCAGAAAGTACACCTGGCCGCCGCGCTTCAATTCGCGCAGCACCGCCTCGCGGATCACGCCGTTGCTCTCGGAGCGCACAAAGGTCTTGATGGCCAGCCGGCGTTGCGGGGCGGTGGCAATCACCGACAGATCGCGCAGTCCCTCCAGCGCCATGCCCATGGTGCGCGGAATGGGGGTGGCGGTCAGGGTCAGCACATCCACTTCGGCGCGCAAGGCTTTCATGGCCTCCTTGTGGCGCACGCCGAAGCGGTGCTCCTCGTCGATGATCAGCAGGCCCAGGTTCCGGAACTTGGTCTTTTCGGACAGCAGCTTGTGCGTGCCCACCACGATGTCCACGGATCCGTCCTCGATGCCCTTGAGCGCGGCATTGATCTCCTTGGTGGAACGAAAGCGGCTCATCTCCGCCACCTTCACCGGCCATTTGGAGAAGCGGTCCACCAGCGTCTGGTAGTGCTGCTCGGCCAGCAGCGTGGTGGGGGCCAGGAAGGCCACCTGCTTGCCGCCCATGGCCGCCACAAAGGCCGCGCGCAGGGCAACCTCGGTCTTGCCGAAACCCACATCGCCGCAGACCAGACGGTCCATGGGCTGGGGGCTGATCATGTCGTGTACCACGGCGTGGATGGCGGCCTTCTGGTCGGCCGTCTCCTCAAAGCCGAAGTCCTGGGCGAACTGCTCGTAGTCGTGGGCGCTGTAGCGGAAGGCGTGGCCCTGGCGCGCGGCGCGGCGGGCGTAGATGTTCAGCAGCTCGGCCGCGGCGTCGCGCACCTGCTCGGCGGCCTTGCGCTTGGCTTTTTCCCATTGGCCGCTGCCCAGGCTGTGCAGCGGCGCGGATTCGGGCGTCACGCCGGTATAGCGGCTGATCTGGTGCAACTGGCTGACGGGCACGTACAGCACCGCATCCTTGGCGTATTCCAAGTGCAGAAACTCCTGCAGCGCGGGCGAGCCGTCGGGGTTCTTCTGGCCCACGTCCATGTTGACCAGGCCGTGGTAGCGGCCGATGCCGTGCTGGGCGTGGACCACCGGGTCGCCCACCTTCAGCTCGGACAGGTCCTTGATCAGCGCATCGACATCGCTGACCTGTTCCTGCTTCTTGCGCCGGCGCGTGCCGCCGGTGGTCTCGAACAGCTCCGTCTCGGTGACGAAATCGATGCCTTCCTCTGTCCAGGCAAAGCCCTGGGCCAGATTGGAGGTGGCAATGCCCAGCGGTTCGCTGTCGTCGGCCTGGAATTCAGCCAGCGAATCGAAGGCCGGCGGGCTGACGTTGGACGCCCGCAGAAAGTCCAGCAGGCTTTCGCGCCGGCCGTCGCTTTCGGCCAGCACCAGCACGCGGCGTGCCGCCTGGGCGATATGGGCCTGCAGCCGGGCCAGCGGCTCCTCGGCGCCGCGCACCACGGCCAGCGGCGGCAATTGCTGGAAGATGGCGCTGTCGGCCACATCCTCCACCCCCGGGCGCAAGGCCAGCTGCGGGTAGGGCTTGGCGGTGGTGTAGAACTGGTCGGCCGTCAGGAACAGTGTTTCGGGCGGCAGGGCGGGGCGCTCGGGGTCGCCCTGCACCAGGCGGAAGCGTTCCTTGGTGTCGGTCCAGAAGCGCTGGAACGCCGGCTCCAGATCGCCGTGCAGCACCAGCGTGGCCTCTTCGCCCAGGTAGTCGAAGACGGTGGCCGTGGCATCAAAGAACAGCGGCAGGTAGTACTCGATGCCCGCCGTCGCCACACCATTGCCCATGTCCTTGTAGACGCGGCTGCGCGTGGGATCGCCCTCCAGCAGTTCGCGCCAGCGCGAGCGGAACTTGGCGCGCGCATCCTCGTCCATGGGGAACTCGCGGCCGGGCAACAGGCGCACCTCGGGCACGGGGTAGAGGCTGCGCTGGCTGTCGGGGTCGAAAGTGCGGATGGAGTCGATCTCGTCGTCGAACAGATCCACCCGGTAGGGCACGGGCGAGCCCATGGGGAACAGATCGATCAGGCCGCCGCGCACCGCATATTCGCCGTGGCTCACCACCTGCGAGACATGCTGGTAGCCGGCCAGCGTCAGCTGGGCCTTGAGCTTGGCCTCGTCCAGCTTCTGGCCCTGCTTGAAGTGGAAGGTGTAGCCAGCCAGAAAGGACGGAGGTGCCAGCCGGTACAGGGCGGTGGTGGCCGGCACCAGCACCACGTCGGCGCCGGTCTCGTGCTCGCGGCTGCGGATGCGCCACAGCGTGGCAAGGCGCTCGCTGATCAGATCCTGGTGCGGCGAAAACGTGTCGTAGGGCAGGGTTTCCCAGTCCGGGAACAAGGCGCAGCGCAGTTCGGGGGCAAAAAAGGCCAGCTCGTCGATCAGCCGCTGGGCATCGCCCGCATCGGCCGTGACGATGGCCGTGATGCGGCCCGCCGCCCGCTCGCGCTGCGCCAGACGCGACAGCAGCAGCGCATCGGCGCTGCCCGTGGGGCGGGGGAGGGTGAAACGGTGACCGGAGCGGAGGGTGGGCAGCTGCATGGGAGAGGAGGTGGCGGTTCGGTGGAGCCCATGGGCGTGGCCTTTTGCCGCCAGGATGTCTGCGAAGGGGAAATCCCGATTCTAGAATGCCTGCCATGACCGACTTGCTTGCTCCTTCCCCAGTCCCCCATCCGCCCCAGGGCCGTTTCTGGGGGCTGGTGCCGTGCGCAGGGGTGGGACTGCGGGCGATTGCGCCGGGCAGCCCCACGCCGGAGCTGCCCAAACAGTACCAGCTGGTGGCTGGCCAGCCCATGGTGCTGCACACGCTGGCCGCATTTGCCGGCACCGCCGGGCTGGCGGGCACCTTGGTGGCGGTGGCGCCCGGCGACCAGTTCCTGGCCGACCACCCGGTGACCGGCTGCTTTGTCGTGCCCTGCGGCGGCCCCAGCCGGGCCGATACCGTGCTGGGCGGGCTGAAGGCGCTGCTGGCGCAGGGCGCGGCACAGCATGACTGGGTGCTGGTGCACGATGCGGCGCGCTGCCTGATCACGCCGCAGCAGATCCGCAACCTGATCGACGCCTGCGTGGACGATGCCGTGGGCGGCCTGCTGGCCCACAAGCTGCCCGACACGCTGAAAACCGCCGTCACCGGCCCGACCGGCGTGCGCGTGGCGGCCACGGTGGACCGCAGCGACAAATGGCTGGCGCAGACGCCGCAGATGTTCCGCATCGGCCCGCTGCTGGATGCGATTTCCCGCGCCGGGGGGGCGGTGACCGACGAGGCCAGCGCGATGGAGGCCATGGGCCTGCGCCCCAGGCTGGTGCCCGGTGGGGCGCAGAATTTCAAGGTGACCTACCCGGACGACTTTGCGCTGGCTGCGGCCGTGCTGTCGCAGCGCGGCCGGGCCACCACGGCGGAGCGTTTCCAGGGGCGCCGCAACCCGCCGTCCGCCAGCGGCAACCCGTTTTTCTGATGTCAACCCTATGGGCAGGTCGCGCCTGAAGCACCTGCGGAGCAAGCTATGAATTTTCGTATTGGAGAAGGCTGGGACACCCATGCCCTGGTGCCGGGCCGCAAGCTCATCATCGGCGGGGTGGAGATTCCCCACGTGACCGGTCTGCTGGGCCACTCGGACGCCGACGTGCTGCTGCACGCCATCACCGACGCCCTGCTGGGTGGTGCATCGCTGGGCGACATCGGCCGGCATTTCCCGGACACCGACCCCGAGTTCCGGGGCGCCAACTCGGTGGTGCTGCTGACCGAGGCCGCTCGCCGCGTGCGGGAAAAAGGCTGGGAGATCGGCAATGTGGACAGCACCGTCGTGGCCCAGGCTCCCAAGCTGGCGCCGCACATTCCGGCCATGCGCGAGCGCATTGCCCAGGCCCTGGGGGTGACGCTGGACCAGGTGAACGTCAAGGCCAAGACGGCCGAAAAGCTGGGCCCGGTGGGCCAGCTGCAGTCCATGGAGGCGCGCGCCGCGGCGCTGCTGTTCCGCAAGGACTGAGCGCCAGCCCCGGCCGGCCCTGGCGGCCTGGCCATCCCGTAAAAAAAGCCGGCGGATGCCGGCTTTTTGCATGCAGGGGCAGCAGGGCGCTGCGTCAATCGTCGCCCAGGTCTTCCGCTTCGTCCAGGCGGTCGGTGCTGCGGCGGCGCGGTGGCAGCTGGCGCTTGATCTGCGGGCGCTGCAGGCGCTGGGGGGTGTCGCTGTCGGCACCGCTGGCGCGCTGCAGCTGCACATGGGCGGCCAGACCGCCACCGGGCGCATTGGTCAGCGACAGCACGCCGCCCATGCGCTGCACGGTCTTGTCCACGATCGACAGGCCCAGGCCGGCGCCGGCGGCGGCGGTGCGGGCCGTGTCGCCCCGGAAGAAGGGCTGGATCAGGCTGGCCAGTTGCTCGGGCGGCACGCCGGCGCCATGGTCGCGCAGCCGCACCACCACCCAGGCTTCGCGCTGCTTGACACTGATGTCCACGTGCGTGGTCTCGGTGTCCGGTGTCTTGCCATAGCGGCGGGCGTTTTCCAGCAGGTTGGAGATCACGCGTGCCAGCTCGATCTCGTCGGCCATCACATACACATCTTCCGGCACCGACATGCTGATCTGCAGCTCGCGGTGGTCCTGCACTGCGTAGACGCAGGACGACACCACCGCATGCAGATTCACCGTGGCCAGGGCCACATGGTCGGGGCGGGCATAGTCCAGGAACTTGTCGATGGTGGCATCCAGCTGCACGATGTCGGCCACCATGTGGCCCCGGGCCACATCGTCGTTGACGCTCATCTCGGTTTCCAGGCGCAGGCGGGCCAGCGGGGTGCGCAGATCGTGCGAGATGCCGGCCAGCATCACGGCGCGCTCCTGCTCCAGCTTGGCCAGTTTCTGCGCCATGCGGTTGAAACCGATGTTCACCTCGCGGATTTCGCTGGTCACGGCCTGCTCGTCGAGCTGGCTGGCCTCGAAGTCGCCATCGCGCACGCGGTTGGCCGCATCGCTCAACTGCTTGAGCGGCTGGTTGATCAGGCGGGCAATCACGGCGGCACCGGCCAGCGACAGAATGCCGGCGGTGATCAGCCACACCAGCCAGGTGCGGCCGCCAGCGGGGCTGAAGCGCGAGCGGTCCATCAGCAGCCAGTTGCGGTCGCCGTTGATGGAAAAGCCCACCCACAGACCCTGCTCGCCGTTGACGCTGCGCGCCACGATGGTGCCCGGGCCCAGGCGCTGGGTCAGCTCCTCCGTCAGGCGCTGGCCCAGCGGCGTATGGTCCATTTCCTCGAACTTGTCGCCCGGCTCGCGCGGCAGGATGCGCACGCCTTCCTGGTCGGCCATGGTCTTGATCAGCGAGACGCGGTTGATCGCGTCCGAGTGCACCAGGGCGGCGCGGCTCAGGTTGACCAGCGATGCGATCTGCTGGGCCGTGTGCAAGGTGCGCGGCTCGAACTCGAAGGCGCGCAGCGTCTGCAGCCAGGCCAGGATGCTGCCCACCAGCAGCAGGGCCAGCAGGAAGAAGGTGCGCCAGAACAGGTTCAGGCCCATGCGCGAACGCGCATGCGCCGCACGGGGGCGGCGTTGTGGTTCCGGCTCGTCGGCCACGGCAGAGTCGGAAGAGGAAAGTGGGCTGGCGGTAAAAGCGCGCATGGTCAGAAGACTTCCATTGAACCGCAACGCAGCACACCACCATCGGTCGGATGGTGGCGAGCAGGCAGTGTCAGGGGAAGCGCTATCTTACGGTGCTTAATTCGCACCATCTGGTACGAAGACGTAACCAACGCCCCAGACTGTTTGAATGTAGCGCGGAGCGGCGGCATCTTCTTCGATCAGCTTGCGCAGGCGCGAGACCTGCACGTCCAGACTGCGGTCAAACGGCTCGAACTCGCGGCCGCGGGCGAGCAGGGCCAGCTTTTCACGCGACAGCGGCTGGCGCGGGTGGCGCACCAGCGCCTTGAGCATGGCGAACTCGCCGGTGGTCAGCGCCAGTTCTTCGCCGTTCTTCTGCAGCACGCGGGTGCCCAGGTCGAAGGTGAAGGGGCCGAAGGTGACCACTTCGTTCTCGCCCGACGGCGCGCCCGGCGCTTCCACCGGGGGGCGGCGGCGCAGCACGGCATGGATGCGGGCCAGCAGTTCACGCGGGTTGAACGGCTTGCCCAGGTAGTCGTCAGCACCGACTTCCAGACCGACGATGCGGTCCACGTCTTCGCCCTTGGCGGTCAGCATGATGATGGGGGTGCGGTCGTTGGCCGAGCGCAGGCGGCGGCAGATGGACAGTCCATCCTCGCCGGGCATCATCAGGTCCAGCACGATCAGATCCACGGTTTCGCGCAGCAAGATGCGGTTCAATGCCTTGCCGTCTTCGGCAATCATGATCTCAAAGCCTTCTTGCGTCAGGTATCGGCGGAGCAGATCGCGGATGCGGGCGTCGTCGTCCACCACCAGGATCTTGTCGGTACGGTTGTTCGTAGAGGCCATGGATATCCCTAGTCCAATTTGTAACAGAGCCAATTTTGACCATCTTGGCGGCGGAAAAACCGGATTTCCCCGGTACTTTGACCAAGTGTTACAAGTGTTGCCCTGCGGAGCAAGTGTTGATTGACGGAGAGCAGCCCCCTCCGCCGGGCGGTGGTAAGGTCGCTTGTTCCCGACGATTTCGTCTTCATCCCATTGACCTGTCAAGGAGGAATGCTATGCCTTTTATCCCCCGTCACACCCAGGCCCTGGCGGCTGCCGCCATCGTATGGGGTGCTGCGGCCACCGCCGCACAGGCCCAGACCGCCGTAATGGCCCCACCGCAGAACGTAGTACAGCTGACGGCTGCCGGCAGCGTGGAGGTGGCGCAGGACCTGCTGGTGCTGACCCTGTCCGCCACGGAAGAGGGCAGCAATGCCGCTGCCGTGCAAAAACGCCTGCAGCAGGTGGTGGATGCGGCGCTGGCCACGGTGCGCCCCCAGGCGCAGCCCGGCGGCATGGAAGTGCGCACCAGCGGCTTCAACGTGTACCCGCGCACCACCAGCAAGGACGGCAAGATCGCCGGCTGGCAGGGGCGTGCGCAGCTGGTGCTGCAGGGCAAGGACTTCGATCGCATCACCAGCACCGCTGCCAAGGTGCAGGGCATGCAGGTGGGTCAGGTGGCCTTCGGTCTGTCCAAGGAAGGGCGGGCCAAGGTCGAGGGCGAGGCGCAGCAGCAGGCCATCGACCAGTTCAAGACCAAGGCCGCCAGCCTGGCCAAGGCGTTCGGCTTTACCGGCTACACCTTGCGTGAGGTGTCGGTCAACAGCAATGAAGTCGGCATGCGTCCCTATATGGCGGGGGCCATGATGAAATCTTCCATGGCGGCAGATGGCGCGGAAAGCGCTCCGCTGGCGGTGGAAGCTGGCAAGACCCAGGTCGAAGTGCAGGTCTCCGGCGCGGTGCAGCTGCAGTGATCCGGGCGCATCCCCGGTGCCTGGCTGTCGCCTGACTCCGTCTGGGGCCACGCCGGGCGTCCGGGATGCCGGCTTGCCACCATGAAAAAAGCCCCGGGCAGGTGCCAGGGGCTTTTTTCATGCAGGAGAGGGCGCTTGCCCGGCCTCCCGCCTCCGGCCTCCCGCCTCCGGCTTTTCGCCGCTGCGCGCAGGGGCTTACTGGGCTGCCCAGCCGCCATCCATGTTCCAGGCCACGCCGCGCACATTGTTGGCGGCGGGCGAGCAGAAGAACACCGCCAGCTCGCCCAGTTCTTCCGGGGTGGTGAACTGCAGGGACGGCTCTTTCTCCCCCAGCAGCTGCCGGGTGGCCTCTTCGTTGGAAATGCCCTGGGCCGCTGCCTTCGCGTCCACCTGTTTCTGCACCAGCGGGGTCAGCACCCAGCCAGGGCAGATGGCGTTGCAGGTGACACCGCTGGTGGCGTTCTCCAGCGCCGTG
Source organism: Comamonas sp. UBA7528 (assembly GCF_002479375.1). Lineage (NCBI taxonomy): Bacteria > Pseudomonadati > Pseudomonadota > Betaproteobacteria > Burkholderiales > Comamonadaceae > Comamonas > Comamonas sp. UBA7528. Next base: position 194,958 of record NZ_DLMU01000001.1, on the reverse strand, counting down.
ACCTTGGTGAGGCCGACGATGCCGTGCTTGGCCGCCACATAGGCCGACTTCTGGGCCGAGCCCACCAGGCCGTGCACCGAGGCCACATTGATGATGCGGCCCCAGTTGGCCTGCTGCATGGGTGGCAGCGCCAGGCGCGTGGTGTGAAAGGCGCTGGTCAGGTTGATGGCGATGATGGCGTCCCATTTGTCCACCGGGAAATCCTGCACCGCCGCCACATGCTGGATGCCGGCGTTGTTGACCAGGATGTCCACCCCGCCGAATGTCGTGGCGGCAAACGCCATCATGGCTTCGATGTCGGCGGCCTTGCTCATGTCGGCGCCGTGGTGGGCCACCTGCACCCCATGGGCCTTGCCGGCTTCGCGCACGGCTGCCAGCGGGCCTTCGGCGTCGCCGAAGCCGTTGAGCACTACGTTCGCACCCTGGCGTGCCAGGGCTTGCGCAATGCCTAAACCGATGCCACTGGTGGAACCCGTCACCAGTGCCGTCTTGCCTTTGAGCATAGAGGTCTCCGAATCCATTACGATGGTCAAAAGCCCATTATGGGGTGCGCCTGGAAAGTTGCTCTGCATGATTGAACCTACGCTGAACTACGTAACCTGTCCCGGTCCTGCGGCCCGCCGAGCGGACGAACCGGAGCGCAGCGAACACCGCATGGCGTACTGGGAGTGGAACGCCACCGGCAACCCCGCCCACCCCCATGTCATCGTCTGCGTCCACGGCCTCACGCGCCAGGGGCGGGACTTCGATGTGCTGGCCCGCGCGCTGGCGCCCCATGCGCGGGTGATCTGCCCGGATGTGGCCGGACGTGGGCGCAGCGAATGGCTGGCCGACCCCCAGCATTACGCCGTGCCGCAGTACGCGCTGGACATGCTGATGCTGTTGCAGCACCTGCAGGCGCAGGCACCGCTGCAGACCCTGGACTGGATAGGCACCAGCATGGGGGGGCTGATCGGCATGGCGCTGGCCGGCCAGGCCCAGCTGCCGCTACCGGTGGCCATCCGGCGCCTGGTGCTCAACGACGTGGGGCCCACGCTGGAGTGGGCGGCGCTGCAGCGCATTGGCAGCTATGTGGGCCAGCCGGTGTGCTTTGACAGCGTGGAGCAGGCCGCAGCCACGCTGCGCGTCATCTCCGCCGGGTTCGGCCCGCACACCGATGCCCAATGGCGGGCTCTGACCGAGCCCATGCTGACCCCCTTGCCCGGCGGCGGCCTGGGTCTGCATTACGACCCGGCGATCGGCGTGGCACTGCGCGGCATGACGCGGGAGGAGGCCGAACAGGGCCAGACCCTGATGTGGCAGCTCTACGACCAGATCACGGCACAGACTTTGCTCTTGCGGGGGGAACAGTCCGATTTGCTGACGGCCGCCACCGCTCAGGCCATGCAGCAGCGTGGACCACGGGCACAATGTGTGGTGCTTGCAAATGTGGGGCATGCCCCCACATTGGTCTCAGCCGACCAAGTGGCGGTCGTGCGGGACTTTGTATTGGCCCAGGAATGACGCAAGAACAACAACCAAACAGCCAGGCCGGCAGGGGAGTGCGGCCATGAGAAGTGTGACGTCTTTGCCCCCCACCACGGTGGAGGCCGGTGCGCCGACCCATGGCACGGTGCCCATGACACCAGCGCTGATCGCCGCCACTTCGGAGGCCATGCCCGACCAGGCCAATGCGCTGGTGCGCGCCCGCTCGTTTGCGGAGCCGCTGCTGTCCGGCGAAACCATGACCACCGGCGAGAACATGCTGGCCCACGCCGATGCGGTGGCCGCCATCCTCTACGGCATCGGTGGCTCGGAAACCATGCAGGCGGCCGTGTATCTGGTCTACGCCAGCATGCACCTGAACAAGCCGCTGGAGGTGCTGACCAAGGCCTTTGGCGCCAACTTCGCCACCCTGGCGGTGGAAACCACCAAGCTGATGCATGTGCAGCAGCAGGCACGCGATGCGGAAAGCAACAGCCAGCGGGTGGACGATCCGGCCACCCAGGCCGAGACCGTGCGCAAGATGCTGCTGGGCTTTTCCCGCGATGTGCGGGTGGTGCTGCTGCGCCTGGCATCGCGCCTGCAGACGCTGCGCTACTACGCTGCCAGCAAGCGCCCGGTGTCGCCCACCCTGGCGCGCGAGGCGCTGCATGTGTTTGCGCCGCTGGCCAACCGCCTGGGGATCTGGCAGCTCAAATGGGAACTGGAAGACCTGTCCTTCCGCTTCCTGGAGCCGGACACCTACCGCCAGATCGCCAAGAACCTGGACGAAAAGCGGGCCGAGCGCGAGATCTACATGGAGCAGCTGCGCTCGCGGCTCGAATCCGAGCTGCGTGCCTACAGCATCAGCGCCACCGTGCAGGGGCGGCCCAAGCACATCTACAGCATCGTCAAGAAGATGCGCGGCAAGTCGCTGGACTTCGCCCAGGTGTTCGACATCCGCGCGCTGCGCGTGGTGGTGCCCAACGTCAAGGACTGCTACACCGCACTGTCCTGGGTGCATGAGCATTTCACCCCCATCGAGTCGGAGTTCGACGACTACATCGCCAAGCCCAAGCCCAATGGCTACCAGTCGCTGCACACCGTGGTGCGGGACGAGCAGGGCAAGGCCATCGAGATCCAGATCCGCACCCAGGCCATGCACGACCATGCCGAACATGGCGTGGCCGCGCACTGGGCGTACAAGGAAGCGGGCACCAAGGGCTATGCCGGGGTGTCGGCCACCAGCGAGTACGATGCCAAGATCGCCGTGCTGCGGCAACTGCTGGCCTGGGGCAAGGACCTGTCCGAAGGCCCGGAACACCGCAACCTGTTCGACGACCGCATCTATGTGCTGACGCCGGATGCGGCCGTGATCGAGCTGCCGCAGAACGCCACGCCGGTGGACTTCGCCTACGCCGTGCACACCAACCTGGGGCACCGCTGCCGCGGCGCGCGGGTGGACGGGGCCATGGTGCCGCTGAACACGCCGCTGCAAAGCGGGCAGACGGTGGAAATCACCACCGTCAAGGAAGGCCGGCCTTCGCGCGACTGGCTCAACTCCGAGCTGGGCTATCTGACCAGCAACCGCGCCAAGGCCAAGGTGCGTGCCTGGTTCAATGCCCAGGCCATGCACGAGACCATGACCCGGGGCCGCGAGGCCGTGGAAAAGCTGCTGCAGCGCGAAGGCAAGACCGCCATCAGGCTGGACGAGCTGGCGGTGCAACTGGGCTTCAAGTCTGCCGAAGCCATGTTCGAGGTGGTGGGCAAGGACGAATACTCCTTGCGCAACATCGAAGCCGTGCTGCGCCCGCCGCCCGAGCCGGTGGCGGCCGAGGAGGACATCCAGCAGATGGTGCGCAAGCCCCGCGGCGAAGGCCAGAAGGGCGGCGTGCTGGTGGTCGGCATCGATTCGCTGATGACCCAGCTGGCCAAGTGCTGCCGGCCGGCGCCGCCGGACGATATCCGCGGCTTTGTCACGCGCGGCAAGGGCGTCAGCGTGCACCGCTCGGACTGCAGCAACTTCCGCGAAATGGCCGCGCGCTACGAAGAGCGCGTGATCGATGTGGCCTGGGGTCAGCCCAAGGCGGCCGCGACGGCGGCGGTCTACCCGGTGGATGTGGCGGTGGAAGCCGCCGACCGCCAGGGCCTGCTGCGCGACATCTCCGACGTGTTCGCCCGTGAAAAGACCAATGTGATCGGCGTGCAGACCCAGTCCGTCAAGGGCGTGGCCTGGATGACGTTCACCGTGGAAGTCTCGGACTCCGGCCGCCTGAACAAGGTGCTGGGCATTGTTTCCGGGGTGGCTGGCGTGCGTTCGGCGCGGCGACGTTGAAAACCGTGCTAGAATCGCTTTCTCGAACAAACACAGGCGCGTAGCTCAGCTGGTTAGAGCACCACCTTGACATGGTGGGGGTCGTTGGTTCGAGTCCAATCGCGCCTACCAACTAACCATTGGTACAAAGCCTTCTAGATCCACGGTCTAGAAGGCTTTTTCTTTTTCCGGGGGCAATGGCTGATTGCTGCGCCCCAGGCGCCGTGCAGGCGCTAGAGGGCAGGGCAGGCCTCCATAGGAGGCTACAGGGCGTCTGTGGCCGAGCGCATGGCCCGAAGATCCAGTCCCAGGTAGCGCGTGCCCGGCACGGGATTGAAACTCACCGGCGGCGCGTCCTCGAAGCCCAGCGACGCATACAGCCGCTGCGCAGCCTGGAACTCGGGCAGCACATCCAGGCAGATGCGGGTGTAGCCCCTGTGCCGCGCAGCGTCCAGAATGCCTTCCACCAGGCGGCGTCCCAGGTTTTCGCCGCGCGCCGTGGGGCGCACGTAGACGCGCTTCATTTCGCCGATTTGTGCATCCACCTGCCGCAGGGCCGCGCAGCCCACGGGCTGGCCGTCTTTCCAGGCCAGCAGCACGCAGCCGTGTGGAGCGGCGTACTTGCCGGGCAGGGCCGCGAACTCGGCCTCGAAGTCCTGGAAGTCCAGGCTCACGGTGGGGCTGGCCACGTATTCCCGGAAGATGCGGACCACGGCGTCAAGATCTTCGGGAAAGCGGGCGGGGCGGATGTCGGTCATGGGCAGCAATCGGGTCCGGGCCCTGGTGCAGGGCGCCGTGCAGGAGCAATCAGAGCGCACAAGGATAAGGCAAGACGCCGGGGCCGCCGCCAATGCACCACCGCCTTGCGCCATGCCCCCTGGCCTGCACCGCTTGCCGTCAGCAGGGCGCCTGGCGCGCTGGCGCTGGCGCCAGCAGCGGCCCTTCGGCCGGGCCGTCTGGCTGCAGACCGCGCACCACCAGGCGGTAGATCAGTTCGGCCGCCGTGTCGTAATCCTGGGCCGTCAGCGCATCCTGGCCCAGCAGCAGCGCAAACTGGGCCTGCTGGTCGGCGTAGGCCTGGGTCACGGACCAGAGAATGAACATCAGGTGGGTGAAATCCACGCGGGCAATCTTGCCCTGGGCCACCCAGCGCTCGAACGCCTGGGTGTCGGCCGCCAGCGCGGGGCCGACCCGGCTCAGGATGGCATCACCAAAGCGGGGGGCGCCGGCCATCACCTCGCGGGTGAAGACCTTGGAGCCATGGGGCCGCTCGCGCGAGGACTGCAGCTTGGCGCGGATATAGGTGCGCAGGGCCTGGGCCGGGTCGTCGCCGCGCAGCAGGTCGGACATGCCTGCCAGCCACTGCGTCAGCACATCGCCCAGCACGCGCAGATACAGCTCTTCCTTGCTGGCGAAGTAGTACAGCAGGTTGTGGCGGCTGATGCCGGCGTCCTGGGCCATCAGGTCCAGGGACGCGCCTTCGAAGCCGTATTGCGCGAAGTGCAGCTCCGCCATCTGCAGGATGTGCTGCTCCTTGCGCAGCCGCGCCGCCGTGGGCTTGCGGGTGGCCGATCGGGCCTGGGAGGCGGGGCTATTAATGGGGCTGTTCACGGGGCTGTTGTCAGAAAAAGTCGCCATTGCGCCTGCGGTAAGTAGAGATAAGTTGCGCCATTGTGGTGCGATTGTCTGGCATCTTTCTTGCTCATGACTTTCTGGGTGATTTTACTGATTGGTAAATTTTTTCACCCGCGTACATTGAACTCCACCCCAGTGCGCCCGGCAAGAGGCGCCACATTGCACCTACGAGGACCATGATGAAACCTCCGAAGACTGTGTTGTTGGATTCGGGGACGCGCAGGCGGACAGCCTGCGTGCCCCCTTGCGTTGTTCGATCTGGCCTGGCATCGCCCTGCGAGCCCGGGTTCCCTTCACGCCCTCAATCCTGAATTTGGAGGTTCACCATGGACAGCCCCGCCAGCCGCACCTGCGGCATTGCCGCCGGCCGACTGAATCTGGCCGAGTACGCGGCCAATTTCTCCGACGCCCACCCCCCGCTCAACCGCCCCCAGGCCCTGATCGAGGCCGAGCGCTGCTACTACTGCTATGACGCGCCGTGCACCACGGCCTGTCCCACCAGCATCGATGTACCGGCCTTCATCGCCCGCATCGCCCAGGACAATGTGCGCGGCGCGGCCCGGGAGATCCTGACCGCCAACCCGCTGGGCGGCATGTGCTCCCGCGTGTGCCCCACCGAGCAGCTGTGCGAAGAAGCCTGCGTGCGCAACACCAATGAAGACAAGCCGGTCGAAATCGGTGCGTTGCAGCGCTATGCCACCGATGCCTTCATGGCCGCAGGCGGCGCGCCGCTGTTCCAGCGCGCCGCCGCCACCGGCAAGAAGGTGGCTGTGGTCGGGGCCGGACCGGCCGGCCTGACCTGCGCCCACCAGCTGGCGCTGCAGGGCCACGACGTGGTGCTGCTGGATGCCCGGCCCAAGCTCGGTGGGCTCAACGAATACGGCCTGGCCAGCTACAAGACCCCCAACGACTTTGCGCAGAAGGAAATCGACTGGCTGCTGTCGGTGGGCGGCATCACGCCGCACAACAACCAGCGGCTGGGGCGCGACTTCACCTTGGATTCGCTGCTGGCCAGCTACGACGCCGTGTTCCTGGGCATGGGCCTGGGCGGTGTGAACGCGCTGGGCATTGCCGAACCCCAGGCCGAAGGCCTGCGCAACGCGGTGGATTTCATTGCCGACATCCGCCAGGCCAGCGACAAGGCCACGGTGCCGGTGGGCCGGCGCGTGGTGGTCATCGGCGGCGGCATGACGGCGGTGGATGCCGCCGTGCAGGCCAAGCTGCTGGGCGCCGAAGAAGTCACCATGTTCTACCGCCGGGGCAAGGACGCGCTGTCCGCGTCCGGCGTGGAGCAGGAATGGGCCCAGACCCATGGCGTCAACCTGCGGTTGTGGGCTGCGCCCCAGCAGGTGCTGGTGCAGGACGGCAAGGTGACGGGCATCCGCATGGCCTACACGCAGTTGCAGGACGGCAAGTTGCAGGTGGGGCCCGAGGTGTTTGACGTGCCCGCCGACATGGTGCTCAAGGCCATTGGCCAGACCTATGTCAGCGCCCATGCCGGCAACGCGATCGCGCTGCGCGACGGCCGCATCGACACCGATGCCGAAGGCCAGACCAGCGTGTCCCGCGTGTGGGCCGGTGGCGACTGCCGTGCCGGCGGTCAGGATCTGACGGTGGAAGCCGTGGAGCACGGCAAAGTGGCCGCGCGTGCCATGCACCAGGCGCTGACCAGCGCCGTGGGTGCCGGGGTGTAAGCGGCAGTGCCCGCGCTTTTCAAGGAGCATGGATATGGCAGACATCAGCACCCGCTTTCTGGGCATTGCAAGCCCCAACCCGTTCTGGCTGGCATCGGCCCCGCCCACGGACAAGGAGATCAACGTCACCCGCGCCTTCGAAGCCGGCTGGGGCGGCGTGGTGTGGAAGACGCTGGGTGAGGACCCGCATGTGGTCAACGTCAACGGACCACGCTATTCCACCCTGCTGGCGCAGGACCGGCGCGTGATGGGGCTCAACAACATCGAGCTGATCACCGACCGGCCGCTGCGCACCAATCTGGAGGAGATGACCCGCGTGAAAAAGGCCTGGCCGGACCGTGCGCTGATCGCCTCGCTGATGGTGCCCTGCGAGGAAGAAAGCTGGAAACGCATCCTGCCCATGGTGGAAGACACCGGGGCCGACGGGCTGGAGCTGAACTTCGGCTGCCCCCACGGCATGAGCGAGCGCGGCATGGGCGCCGCCGTGGGCCAGGTGCCGGAATACATCCAGATGGTGACGGCTTGGTGCAAGCACTACAGCAAGCTGCCCGTGATCGTGAAACTCACGCCCAACATCACCGATGTGCGCTACCCCGCGCGGGCGGCCAAGGCGGGCGGGGCGGATGCCGTCTCGCTGATCAACACCATCAACTCGCTGATGGGGGTGAACCTGGATACCCTGGTGATGCACCCCAGCACCGATGGCCAGGGCTCGCACGGCGGCTACTGTGGCCCGGCGGTCAAGCCCATCGCCCAGAACATGGTGGCCGAAATCGCACGCGATCCGCAGACGGCAGGCCTGCCGATTTCGGGCATCGGCGGCATCACCACCTGGAAGGATGCGGCCGAATACATCGCACTGGGTTGTGGCAATGTGCAGGTGTGCACGGCGGCCATGGTCTACGGCTTCAAGATCGTGCAGGACATGTGCGACGGCCTGTCCAACTACATGGACCAGCACGGCTTTGCGCGCATCGAGGACTTCCAGGGCCGGGCCGTGCCCACGGTCAAGGACTGGAAGGACCTGAACCTCAACCACATCGACAAGGCCGTCATCAACCAGGACAGCTGCATCCAGTGCGGGCGTTGCCATGTGGTGTGCGAAGACACCTCGCACCAGGCCATCACCTTCGACAAAGAGGGCGGCGTGCGCAAGTTCGAGGTGAACGAGGCCGAGTGCGTGGGCTGCAATCTGTGCGTCTCCATCTGTCCGGTGCCGGAGTGCATTTCCATGCGCAGCCTGCAGCCGGGTGAAGTGGATCTGCGCACCGGAAAGACGGTCACCGGGGAATACGCCAACTGGACAACGCATCCCAACAACCCGCATCGTGCGGTTGTGCCCGTGTGAGGTGCGCGTGTGCGCCTGTTCTGGTGCAGCGCAGTGGCAGAACAGACGCAATCCACGCCTTTTGGCGATGTTTTCGAGGGTGTGTTCCAGCGTGCACGGCGCGGCCAACTGGCACACATCATGCTGAAGAAGAACTTGCGATCCAGACCCGGTGATTCAGGGGATATGTCGTGCAGTCGGTAGCACCGGGCTGGGTTTCTTGTCGTTCCGTGAGTGAACCCCCACAGGAGATTCGGAGATGAACAGTAGTGCAAGTGGCGCCCTCGGCGCATCCACCCCATCCGCACCCGCCGATCAGGCGCTATCCAACGCGGATCTGCTTCCCACCCCTCTGGCGCATCGCACCTGGCGATGGCAGGACTACGCCGCGCTCTGGGTCGGCATGGTGGTCTGCGTGCCCACCTACACCATGGCCAGCTCCATGCTGGACCAGGGCTTTTCCTGGCAGCAGGCCGTCTGGCTGGTGTTCCTGGCCAACTGCATCGTGCTGGTGCCCATGACGTTGATCGGCCGGGTCGGCCCCAAGTACGGCATCCCCTTCCCGGTGCTGGCGCGGGCCTCCTTCGGTGTCAAAGGCTCCAACCTGCCCGCCGTGCTGCGCGGTCTGGTGGGATGCGGCTGGTTCTCGATCAACTGCTACTTTGGCGCGCTGGCGCTGCACGGGTTTCTGAATATCCTGGGCTTCAACCTGGCGGGGCCGGCTGCGGGTGAAACCATCAGCACCTCCCAGTTCATGTGCTTCATGGCCTTCTGGCTGGTGCACCTCTGGTTCATCTGGCACGGGCCGGAGTCCATCCGCAAGCTGGAGGTGATTGCCGCGCCGCTGATGGTGGTGGCCTCCATCGTGTTCGTGGCGGTGCTGATGTACCGCGTTCCGGCCGGCCAGCTGTTCAACCTGCCGGCCAAGGTGGTGGAGGGCGGTCCCAAGACCTGGGCAGCCTTGACCGGTCTGGTGGGCTTCTGGGCCACGCTGGCACTGAACATCCCGGACTTCACCCGCTTTGCGCGTTCGCAGAAGGACCAGTCGATCGGTCAGGCCGTGGGCCTGCCCATCCCGATGGCGCTGTTCTCCATGGTGGGGGTCATCGGCTTCTCGGCCTCGGCCATCCTGTACGGCAAGGCTGAGCTGTTTCCCGATGCGCTGCTGACCAAGATGGGCAGCTTCGCCTCGGGGATTGGCCTGCTGGTGATTCTGCTGGCCAACCTCACCACCAACGTGGCGGCCAACCTGCTGTCGCCCTCGTATGACTTCAGCCAGCTGGCACCGTCCAAGGTGAGCTTTCGCATGGGCGGCATGATTGCCGCCGTCCTCGGCCTGCTGTTCATGCCCTGGAAGCTGCTGGCCACTTCGGGCGGCTACCTGTTCACCTGGCTGGGAGGCTATGGCACCTTGCTGGGCGCGATCGCGGGCGTGCTGCTGGTGGACTACTACCTGATTCGCAAAACCCGGCTGAAGGTCGAAGATCTGTATGTGCGCGGCGGCCGCTATGAGTACACCAATGGCTGGAACATGCATGCCGTGGCCGCCTTTGCGCTGGGCGTGCTGCCCTGCCTGCCCGGCTATCTGGCGGTGTCGGGCGTGGTGGACGCCAACAGCGTGGGACAGATCTGGAAAAGCATTTTTGACTTTGGCTGGTTCTTCAGCCTGGCAGTGGCCAGCACCTACTACTACCTGACAGCCAAGAAGGGTGTGGAGCAAGCCGGTTAAGGACGCACGCGGGAAGGCACAGCGCCTTCCCGCGTGCACAGCGTGTGCGTGTGGATACCAAGGAGACGGGAATGCATGGAGCTTTGCTGATACGTGGCGGAACGGTGGTGAATGCAGACCGGCAGGAGAAAGCCGATGTGCTGTGCGTGGACGGCGTGATCGCGGCGGTGGGGGCCGATGCCGCCGCACTGGCGCCGGCGGGGGCGGAGGTGATCGATGCGTCGGGCCAGTTCGTGATGCCCGGCGGCATCGATCCGCACACCCACATGCAGCTGCCCTTCATGGGCACCGTCACCGCCGATGACTTCTACACCGGCACGGCGGCGGCGCTGGCCGGGGGCACAACGAGCATCATCGATTTCGTGATTCCCGATCCGCAGGAGCCGCTGCTGGATGCCTACCGGAAATGGCGCGGCTGGGCCGAGAAATCGGCCGCCGACTATTCTTTCCACGTCGCCGTCACCTGGTGGAGCGAGCAGGTCCATGCCGACATGGGCACCCTGGTGCGGGAGGAGGGCATCAACAGCTTCAAGCACTTCATGGCCTACAAGAACGCCATCATGTGCGACGACGAAACCCTGGTGAACAGCTTCAAGCGTGCACTGGAGCTGGGCGCCATGCCCACGGTGCATGCCGAAAACGGCGAACTGGTCTACCTGCTGCAGCAGGAAGTGGCGCGCATGGGCATCACCGGGCCCGAAGGCCACCCGCTGGCACGGCCGCCCATGGTGGAGGCCGAAGCCGCCAACCGCGCCATCGCCATTGCCGGCGTGCTGGGCGTGCCCATCTATGTGGTGCACGTCAGCTGCATGGAGGCGGCGCAGGCCATTGCGGCGGCACGCGCCCGCGGTCAGCGGGTCTACGGCGAGGTGCTGGCCGGCCACCTGGTGATCGACGAAAGCGTCTACCGCGATCCGGATTTCGCCAAGGCGGCGGCCCATGTGATGAGCCCGCCCTTCCGCGCCAAAGGCCACCAGGAAGCGCTGTGGCAAGGCCTGCAGTCGGGCCAGCTGCACACCACGGCCACCGACCACTGCACCTTCTGCGCGGCGCAGAAAGCCATGGGCAAGGACAACTTCGCCAAGATCCCCAACGGCACGGGCGGCGTGGAAGAGCGCCTGGCCGTGATCTGGGATGCGGGCGTGAACACCGGGCGGCTGACGCCCAGCGAGTTCGTGGCCATCACCTCGGCCAACACCGCCAAGCTGTTCAACATCTACCCGCGCAAAGGGCTGGTGGGCGTGGGCTCGGACGCCGATCTGGTGGTGTGGGACCCCCAGGCCAGCCACACGCTGTCGGTCAAGACCCAGCATTCCAAGGGCGACTACAACATCTTCGAAGGGCGCACCGTGCAGGGCATGCCCAGCCACACCATCAGCCAGGGCGTGGTGGCCTATGCCCAGGGCGATCTGCGTGCCGTGCAGGGCAAGGGTCGCTACATCAAGCGCCCGGCCTTCGGCCCCAACTTCGACGCGGTGCAGCGCCGCGCCGCCACACTGCAACCCACGCCCGTGCTGCGCTGAACGCCGGCGGGACAAGGAGAACCACCATGGACACCCAAGTGAAGCAGAAGCAGGACATCGCGCAGCTGCGCGTCAACGGCCCCCGGCTGTGGGACGCGCTGATGGAGCTGGCGCAGATCGGCGCCACGCCCAAGGGCGGCGTATGCCGGCTGACCCTGACCGACCTGGACAAGCAGGGCCGCGATCTGGTGACCCGCTGGGCGCGCGAGGCCGGCATGACGGTGACCATCGACAAGATCGGCAACGGCTTCATGCGCCGGCCAGGGCGCAACAACAGCCTGCCGCCCATCATGACCGGCAGCCACATCGACACCCAGCCCACGGGCGGCAAGTTCGACGGCAACTACGGCGTGCTGGCCGGCCTGGAGGTGGTGCGCACCCTCAACGACCACGGCATCGAAACCGAAGCCCCCATCGAAGTGGCCTTCTGGACCAACGAGGAGGGCTCGCGCTTTGTCCCGGTGATGATGGGCTCGGGCGTGTTCGCCAAGGCGTTCACGCTGGAGCATGCCTATGCCGCCACCGACACCGAAGGCAAGACCGTCGGCGGCGAGCTGGAACGCATCGGCTATGTGGGCAGCCAGGAGCCGGGCGACCACCCCATTGGCGCCTACTTTGAAGCGCACATCGAGCAGGGTCCGGTGCTGGAAGACAACGCCAAGACCATCGGCGTGGTCACCGGGGTGCTGGGCATCCGCTGGTACGACTGCGTGGTCACCGGCATGGAAGCCCATGCCGGCCCCACGCCCATGGCCTTGCGCAAGGACGCCCTGCAGGTGGCCGCGCAGCTGATGCAGGAAGTGGTGGCCTGCGCCCACCGGCATCCGCCGCACGGCCGTGGCACGGTGGGCATGGTGCAGGTGCACCCCAACAGCCGCAATGTGATCCCGGGCCAGGTCAAGTTCAGTATCGACCTGCGCAATGCCAGCGACGCCGACTGCGACGCCATGGACGCCGACATCCGGGCCGTGGCCGCGCGCATCAGCCAGGCCACCGGCCTGCCCATCGAGATCACGCTGGTCTCCAACTACCCGGCCCAGCCCTTCCATGCGGACTGTGTGGACGCGGTGGCACGGGCCGCCAAGGCCCTGGGCTATTCGCACATGCCTGCGGTGTCGGGGGCCGGGCACGATGCGGTCTACATGGCCCGGCTGGCCCCGGCGGGTATGGTCTTCATTCCGTGCAAGGACGGCATCAGCCACAACGAGATCGAAGACGCCACCCCGGCCGACATCACCGCCGGCTGCAATGTGCTGATGCACGCCATGCTGGAGCGCGCCCAGGTGGTGTGAGCGCACCCGCGCAAGGCCACGCACCCCGTCACCTCCGGCGCCATGTAAAAAGGGCTTCCTGCGGGAAGCCCTTTGTGTTGTCAGCGCGCTGTGCGCGATGCGTTGGCACCATGCGTTGGCACCATGCGTTGGTGCCGAGCGGCGGTGTGGTGCGTTGGCGTTATGCGCCCAGCAGACGCAGATCGATCTGGCCCTGGTGCACGGGCGGGCACCAGTAGTAGCTGCCGCTCAGCGGCTGCGAGAACTGGAACAGCGCATCGCTCACCCCGTCCTCCAGGCCCAGCATGCGGCGCCACTGGGCTTCGAAGGCATCCAGCGAATGGCCGAAGGCCGCAAACATCAGGCCCATGCTGTCCTGGCCCTGGGCACTGGTGCTCCACCAGGGCATGGAGCGGCGCACCACAAAGGCCTCGGGCGTGAAGCTTTCCTGGGCGGTGCGCTTGGTGTGGGCAGACGCGGGCGCATCGTCCAGCTCCTCGTTGTCGCTCAGGCGGCGGCCCATGGCATCGTCGCGTGCGGCCGGTGCCAGGGCGTGGAAGGCGGGCATGTTGTGTTCCCACTGCTGCAGCGCCAGAAAGCTGGAGCCGTGCAGCCCCATGGTGGCGCAGCGCAGGCAGCCGGCGGCTTCGGCCTCGGCATCCACCGGGTTTTCCGTGCCGTCCTCATAGCCGGTCAGATCGCGGCCGTAGCCGTTGGGGCCATGGCCGTGGCGGAACGCGTCCACGGTGCGCTCGACGGCCAGGGCCGGCGCCAGCAACTGGGCCAGGCGGCGCGTGCGCAGCAGCAGTTCGCCGCGCTCCTCACCGCGCAGCCACAGGCACAGCGCCGATGGGGTGCTGACGGACTGTGCCGGAGACACGCCTTGCAGCAGTGGGAAATCGCGCAGGCCTGAGATGTCCGCATCCAGCGCCTGGGCCAGGCGGGGGCCAATGGCGACCACCGTGCGCGCGCCATCGGCGTGGCTGCGCAGCTGTGCCAGCGCGGTGCGCAGGGCGGCGGCATCGCCTTGCAGCGAGAAAAACACATAGCGGCCCACAACGGGCAGTGGGGCCAGGATACCGGGTTGGGTAAATTGCATGGTTCAGAAATCGTGGGGCAAGTGGCCATTGTCACGCCAGGCCCCGTGGCGCAGAGGGGGGCGAATGAATGCTGCAGCAGCGTGCAGAAAATCTGCGGCTTTTTTCCAAAGTGCCCATTTCAGCCTGCTATACTTGCAGCTTCAACGACAGGCGCGTAGCTCAGCTGGTTAGAGCACCACCTTGACATGGTGGGGGTCGTTGGTTCGAGTCCAATCGCGCCTACCAAATTCAAAAGCCTTTCATCGCAAGATGAAAGGCTTTTTTGTTGCCTGTGCACCGGCAGGGGGCAGGCAGGTGGTCCTGGCTGTATCAAAAGCAGGAGCGGTGGCAGTGCATGCAGCAACAGCTTGTGTGTTGTCGGTTTGCATACCTTGGTGGAGCGTGCATGGGCTGCTATCACGAAAAGAGCATTCTGTGCCGCTATTTCCAGGGATCAGGGTTGGCCCTGCGCAGCCTGAGGCGCTGGCGTCCTTAGAATCGGTAGCTGCACATACACACAGACCGACACAGGCAGCGGGCCCGGGCCCGGAGGAGTCCCAGATGACCACCACAGAAAACAGCACCAACCCGTCCGCATCCAAGCAGCGCGTCATCAAGAAGTACCCGAACCGCCGCTTGTATGACACCGACACCTCGTCCTATATCACCCTGGCCGAAGTGCGCCAGCTGGTGATCGAGCGCGAACCCGTGGTGGTGCGTGACGCCAAGTCGGGTGAGGATCTGACCCGCTCCATCCTGCTGCAGATCATTCTGGAAGAAGAAGCCGGTGGCGCGCCCATGTTCAGCGAAGCCATGCTGGCCAACATCATCCGCTTCTATGGCCATGCGATGCAGGGCTATATGGGCAGCTACATCGAGAAGAACGTGCAGATGTTCACCGACTTCCAGAACAAGATGTCCGAACAGTCCGGCGTGGGCGGCAGCGATGCCTGGGCCAAGATGATGCAGATGCCCAACCCCATGATGCCGGCGGGGTACACCGAGCAGATGCAGAAGATGCAGGAGCAGATGCAAAAGCAGACCGAGCAGATGATGTCCATGTTCGGCCTCAAGCGCTGAACAGCCGCTGTGCCGGCTGGACACAGGCCGGGCACAGGCGGGATTCAGTCGGGCTGAAAGCCCCCACCAGACGGACCTTCGGGTCCGTTTTGCATGGGCGTCGATGGTCAGGCTCTGCGCCGCTCGGGCGTGCGTCAGGCGTGCGTTGTGCGCGCGTTAGGCGATTTTTGCAGGCTGTGCAAACGCAGGGCCGCATACGCCCAGGCAGGGATTGGGCAAGGCGCAGGCCTGCTAAGGGCCCTGCACGTATTCATACAATTTGACACGAACCCCGGGAGGTGCTGGCAGCGGGCCGGTGCGCGGGTGAACGCAGGTCGGCGCCTTCGGGCGCCGTTGTCATATGGATGGTGTTGAAATTCGGGAGCAGGCCCGCGGCGGTTCTGCAGGGATACAGGCGCGCAGCCAGGTGGAAGTGCCGCTGGATGCGCAGGCGGTCGGCAGGCAGGCCGATCTGTTGCTGCTGCTGCTGACGCTGGTGTCGGCCACCGTGGCCGTGGTCATTGGCGCGGTGATGAGCACGGCGGTGCTGCCCGCCGTGGCTGGGGGCGCAGTGGCGGCCCTGGCGCTGGCGTCCTATGCCCTGGCCCGTGGCTCGCAGTGGACGCGCTTTGTGCTGCCGCTGCTGCTGAGCGCCACGGTGGCGCTGCACATCCAGGTCTCGCTGGGCATGATCGAATTCCACTTCGGCGTCTTCGTCACGCTGGCGCTGGTCATGGTCTACCGCGACTGGCGCGTGGTGCTGGCCTGCGCAGCCTTCTTTGCCGTGCACCATGTGCTGTTCGACCGCCTGCAGGCCTGGGGCCTGGGCATGTACTGCCTGACGGAAGCCAGCTTCCCGCGCGTGCTGCTCCATGCGGCCTATGTGGTGCTGCAGACCGGGGTGGAAATCTTCATCGTCTACCGCATGAACCAGGCGTTCTCGCAAGGGCGGGAACTGAATGCCCTGGTGCAGCAGGTGGACCAGCCCCGGGCCATGGTGCTGGATGTGGCCGCTGCGCCCGTGGCCACGGCTGTGGCCCAGCGCCTGCAGCAGATGTTCATGCGCGTGCACGACACGGTGGACAGCGTCAAGCAGACCGCAGCGGCCCTGCAGTCGGCCAGCGCCCGCATTGCAGCGGGCAGCCAGGAACTGTCGGCCCGCACCGAACAGGCCCGCCACAGCGTGGAAGAAACCGCCACCGCCGCGCACGAAATCCGCCAGACCGTGGGCAGTACCGCGCAGATCGCCCAGCATGCCCACGGCCTGGTCGGGCAGGCCGCGCAGGACGCCCGCCAGGGCGGCAGCATGGTGGACCAGCTGGTGCAGAACATGCAGACCGTGCAGCGCGGCTCGGACGAAATCGCCAGCATCGTGGGCGTGGTGGACAGCCTGGCCTTCCAGACCAATCTGCTGGCGCTGAATGCCGCCGTGGAAGCCGCCCGCGCGGGCGAGCAGGGTCGCGGCTTTGCCGTGGTGGCCGAGGAAGTGCGCCGCCTGGCGCTGCGCAGCGGCGAAGCCGCCAAGGATATCCGCCGCCAGATCGACCGCTCCGTGCAGGCCGTGGCCCAGGGCGCGGCCCTGAGCAGCCAGGTGCAGTCCGTGATGCAGGGCTTTGAGAGCCGCATCGGCGAAGTCGCCGAGCGCATGCAGGACATCGCCCAGGCGGCGGTGCAGCAGCACGAAGGCATTGCCCAGATCAGCGACGCCATCGGCCAGCTGGAGCAGGCCACCGCGCAGAATGCCGAACTGGCCGAGCAGTCCCTGGCCACGGCGCAGATGCTGCAGGCCCATACCCAGCAGATGGAACAGCGCGCCGCCCTGTTCGTGACGCGCGCGGGCTGAAACCGGCCGCCCCTGGGCAGGCGCCTGCAAGCTTCTTGCGGCGGACGGAATCCACTCCGCACGGAAACACCATGACAAGCGAAGCAAACGCCCATGTAGCCAGCGCCCCCAAAATGGACTTTGTGTCGCTGGGCTGACCGTAGGATTCTGTAAATATACTTTTCTGATGCCTTCATCTGAGGGCATTTTTGTTGACTAGAGGCTGCATCTGCTTTGCGGCCAGTCCATGGGGCGCCGTGCCCATTAGCCACGACCTGTGACCGGCCAATGCTTCAGGCTTTAGTACAAAGCTTTAGCCAACGCTGTGTCGTCGGTCGCGCGCTGGCGCTGTGCGAGCATCCAAGTGCGCAGGGGCTCGACCGCCGACCGAGCCCTCCTTGACCAAGTGTGGTGCGCTGTTGCGCATCGAGGTCGCCATGCAGGCTGTTGGGCCTGCATCACCCAAGATGGGTTGGCCGGCCGCTTATCGGAGTGTCGTTGTCCGTTCAATCAATGCAACGACCTCGCCACACAAGGCCTCCGGAGTCGCGTGCTCGGTACGAAGCAGATACCAGCCGAAATGCTGCGCGAGGGACTCGAATCGCGCTGTCGATTCGGCATGCTCGTCGAATGTCTCAATCACCTTGCTATCCAAGCGGCGTTTCCGTTGGAGCGCACGCTCCCACGACACGTCGGCACGGCAGGTGACGGCAAACGCGAGGTTAGGGGCTCGAACGCCGGCATCGAGGTTGGCCTGGATGGTTGAAGCCACATCGATATGCCGTCGAAACACTGCGTCCGATGGATACCAGCGGTCAAGCAGCAATACGTCCGCCATCGAGCTGCCGAGACATGTCTCTTGGATCTGGAGCCGCCCTTGCCGATGTAATACTGCGATGGACTCCTCGCTAGCCCGACCGGGGCGGGTTTTGAGATCAAGGTACGCTTGGTTGACCAGCGCGCCCATTGCATCGGCCATAAGTTCCTTCTCAGCAAGCGACTCCACAACGTAACCGAGTTGAAGAAGCCGTTCGTTCACGAGCCGGATGAGTGTGGTCTTTCCAACGCCCTTGGGTCCGTCGAACGTGATTAATGCAGACATGGTGTTACCCCACGCGGACGGGTTGATTCTCGAGCGATGCATTCCTGTATATCGTCAGCCCCATGCAGCCGCTCTCATGCGCCTGAAGCAGCCAAGCTCTGATTTCCGCAATGGAGGTCTCAGAGCGGCAGTTCACCGTCTTCGTGATGCCGCAGTCGATACCCGACTGCAGTGCGGCCTGCATTCGGATGTGGATGGAGCCCGGCAGTTCCAGCGCAGTCGAACACAGGTCTGCGAAGTCGTCCCCGGCGACCTCACGCAGGCTCTCGCCGGTGGCCATGCGCTGCTCCACGTCTGCCGGCTCAAATCCGCGCTCCAGCAATAGGAATGACACGACCGGATCCATGATCCGAATCTCGCGGTCGATCACGCGCTGCGTCAACACGTGGGAATGGATCGGTTCGATGCCGCAGGATGTGCCGACGATCAACGCGATGGTCGCCGTGCCGGCGATGGCCGCCAGATTTGCATTGCGCAGCGGTAGACCTGCACCGGGATCAAACGCCGGGTACGGTCCGAGGAGGGCTGCGAGTCTCTGCGACTCAGCGCGGGCCGCCTCGTAGAGGCGTTTGCTGAGTTCGCGAGCAAATGCTTCAGCCGCGTCTGATCCGTAGGGCAGATCGAGCAGCATCAACGCATGGGCGAAGCCCATGACGCCCACGCCGACCTTGCGGGTCGCGAGTGAGTTACGCCGAATAGCATCGCTCGCGTGAGTCTGTAGATCGTGCATGCCGTCCAGCATGCGCACGCAGATCGCGACACAGCGTGAGAACGACGCGAAGTCGAATACGCGGCGACCCGCCGTATCCTGCTCAACGAAGGCGACAAGGTTGACTGAGGCGAGGAGGGCGGACTCGTCGACCGCGAGCGGCGCCTCGCCACACACGTTGGCCGCGAAAGCCGCATCGTGTTCGCGTGACACGCGCTTGATGCGGTCTGGGAACACAATACCGGGCTGCCCTGTGGCATGGATGCGTTCGGCGATGGAGTCGAAGCGGCGCTGGCTGTCCTCGTCGAAGCGAACCGATGCCATGAATTCGTCGGGCAGTGCCACGTTCATGTTGGTCACCGCTAGGGTGCCGGCGAGACCCAGGAATGTATCGAGGTCGCCGTGGATCGGCATGGTCACCGCGTTGCTCGCTGGACGTGGGCGGCCTTGCTGATGGGCGCAGGTGTCCTGGTCGATCAGGCGGATCAATCGGTCCGGGTTGGGCTCGTCCGCCTTGATCGCATAGCCGACGCCACCCATGCCGTCGTGGATGAAGCGGAAGTTCGCGAGGAAGTCTGCAGCGGGTCTGTCCACATCGACAGCGAAGCACGCGAAAAGGCGTGGATTTGTCTCGGCGCAATTCACGAGCAGGGGGCTGTTGGGCAGCATTGCACCGCTCCGCATGGCCTCGCCCAAGGCCGCGAGGAACTGTTGCGAGTCGACATCGTTGCGCGCGTCCTCGGCCCGCTTGGCGAGCGCAACGACCCGATCGACCAGCGAGCCCCAGCCCTGCTCCTTGAAACGATGAAGAATCCGGTCGGCCAGCACCGGTGCGAATGGGCTCTGCCCGAGCGGAAGTGTCTGATAGCGATGCATTTGAGTACCTGTCTCGTGTCGTCTGTGTGAGCGCTTGCGGGATCAGCCGCACCTACGAGAACATCACGGCGAGATGCAGGTCGTGGACGTGCACCGTCTGGCCGACGATCTCGTGCCGAAGCACGCGTTGCTGTTTGACGGCCATCTTGTCGGGGTAATCGACAAAACGGTCGTTGCTGAGTACGAAGGCGCGCGGATTGGAGTCGGCGACCGCGAGCACAGTCTCGTCGGCCTGGCTCCGGGACGCGACGACATGCACCGTGACAGATTGCGGAAATCGCGACGCAGCCTCCGCGTCGCCAAGCCCCAGCTTACGCCGGATGCTGGCGTCGAAGATCAGCGTGACGTCATAAGTTTGAGCCAGCGCGGGGACGAGCGCCTCGAGTGGCGCCAGTCCTACGAACTGCCGGCCTTCGTAGCAGAGGTTGTTGCCGTCGATGACGATGTGACGTATGTCCTGCTGGGCGACGCGGACCAGGCGTTCGATGCGCGCCCGCAGCTTGCGAAGACGGTCGTCGATGCCTCGTATCTCGCCTTGGCTCCTTCGCAGCACGTGACTAGGGCGGCCGTCGCCCAGTTCGCGCTCGCACCGCTCGTGGACCTGACGTCGTTCGAATCCGTTGGCGGCATGGTTCAGCTCGTGTTCGAAGGACTCGGCACGGTGGATCGTCGCGGCGAGCGTCGCGTGCCGGTGTTCTTCTTGGCGCAGGGCCTCCAACGGCTCACGCAGGACGACGTCCAGGTCGTCGCGGCGTTGTCGCAGTTCCGACGACTGCTCCGCAATATGCTTCAGCCTGGCCTGTAGCGCCGGGATGGCCGATTGCGCGAGTAGGGGATCGAACTTGCGGGCATTGTCCATCTCCGTTTCGAGTCGGCTGCTCGCCTCCATCGCCTTGGACATGTCGATCTCGATGTCTTTGGCGTTGGTCTGGAACGCGGCGAGTTCCTGTTTCGCGCCCTCGAGCCGCCGCTTCGCGACGGCACGCTCCGACGAGAACCAGTAGCGTGGATCGAAACCCAGGTCTGCGGCCGGTGCCAGTTGCTTGACCGAAGCGTCCGCGGCCGCCAGCGTCTGCCGCGCCTGCTGGAGCTTGGCCTGCGTGGCCGTCTTCAGACGCCGTAGCCGCTTCAACTCGATATCGGATCCATCAAAATCGAAGGCCTTGAACCAGGCGAGCTGCGTCTGCCAGTGATCGATGTCGATTTCGGCGCTGCGGCGCTCGCAGTCGAGGGTCTCGATTTGTTGGGCGAAAGGGTTGATGGTCAAGGTGTCCTCCGTGGTGAATGGCTGGATTTCAGCGGCCGAGATTCGAGCGGTCGATGGGGTTGCCGGACCGCCATTGGCGGCCGACTGCGGCACCCACCGCAAAGACCAGGGCATAGGACGCGAGGATGCGTAGCGGCGTCGACACGATGACGATCACTTGAGTCTCCTTTGGGGGTTAGTTGGAAGCGTCGGCGGTTCCGCCTGCATCGGTTCGCGTGAGCAGCAGCGCCAGAGGGCTGCCGCACTCGCCGCAGAATTTTTTGCCCGCCTCCGCGGGCGCCTTACACGTTGGGCAACTGCGGTATGCGGCCTTCTGCCGCATGTAGGCGATCTGGATCACGCACGGCACGGTTACGCGGTAGGCCGGGCTGCCAAGATCGAAAGCGGTCCAGATCGCCGTGATGGCCCAGCCGATCGGTCCAGCGAAGACGCTGATGCCGCGCATCAGGCCAGCGGTCGCACCGAAGGCCAAACCGCGCCCAAGGATGGCCTTGGCCACCGCGTTTGCGACCACCGCGGCGAGCTTGAAGGCGCCGAAGCCGGACGCCTTGATCGCCGCCTGCAGCGCCGCCATCACGGCCGGGCCGGCTCCGGGCGCATAGGTGCCGCCGAACTCGGCGAATAAGTCGGCCTTCTCTTGCTCGCTCATCTTGCTGAAGGACTGGGCCAGCACGGCATTGACCGCCGCGATCTCGATTTCCCCGCAGCTCTGGGCGGGTCTGAAGTCGGTCTTCAGATGGCTGGCCACATCGCAGACGATTTCCTTGTAAGGGACGCCGGCTCCGCCGCGCAGTAGGTTGATGAACGAATTGCCGCCGAAGCGCCGCAGTTCCTCAGCGATCAGCGCGCGCGTGGCCGGTGGAATGCTCCTAGCCGCCTTCGCATCGGTCAGCGTCTTGCAGGTGTCGGAAGACAGCGAGATGCGGCCTTCTCCCTTGTCTGTAATGTGGTCGATCAGCACGATGAGGTCGTCTACGTCGGCGCTGTCCAGCAGGTCGAGATCCGGGTCGGCGATGAGAGAGGTCATGGTCAGGTTCCAGAGTTGTCTTCGCCGTCATCGTTGGATGCGGTTTCGGCGGGGGCCATGTTGAGGGTCAGGGCGCAGGCTAAGGCCGTGAGGGTGACGAGAGATTGGCGACGGCCACGCGCCGCGGGCTGGGCCAGTGCGGCCATCACCAAGCTGGCGCGCGCGCGCCACTCGTTACGTGCCTTGAGACTTTCGTTCTCCACGGGATCCGGCGGTGCGTGCAGCGGCGGGTTGTCAAACAGTCTCTTCATCTCAGTCAGCACCGCATGTGCCCTGTCGGGCCCGTTCATGCCGTCCTTGACCACCCGGTCGGCGGCGATTGCGCAATCGCTGAGGGAGTCAAGGGCGCCGACCATCGTCAGCCAGTCGGCAGGCGTCATCAGCAAGAAGGGCAGCGGGATACCGAACACCGAGGCAAGCTTGCGCAGCGTCGCCAGATCCGGTTCGCGGTCGCCCGAACCAGGCTTGCCCATCAGTGGTCGCAGCGTGCTGCGCGAGATCCGACTACGCCGCATGACCTCCGTCGGACGCAGCTTGCGGGATTTGCCGTTGGAGTCGCTCCCAGCGACACGCAACGCGGCCATCACGTTCATTGAGAGTTGCGCACTCGGCGGGGGGGATAGGGGGTCGGGCTTGGGCTGCATTTGCGGGCACCGTCGTTGAGTTCGATGAGCACAGGTTAGTCGTCTTTCGTGGATCTGGACTCATTAATTGGATCGTTTGCAAACTATTTGTAATTTAATTGGATCGTTCGTGATTAATTTCTTTGCTGAATCCTCTTGTTGCACCACCGCCAGCATGTGGGTACGCCGCACTGACAGCGCCGGTCAGCCGTCGTTGATTTCATCGACCACGGTGCCGTCATCGCAGCCGCGCCGCTGCCTGTTACTTCGGTGTTGACCGCCGGTGTGGCAGCTGCTTGTCGATCCGGGGCTGGAGGGGCCAGCATCAGCTGGAGCGCGCCCATGGTCCGCATAGCTATCTGCGCCATGTGTTGAGACAACTGCCCACGCACAAGGCAAGCCAAGTTGGCGAGTTGTTACGGCGGAAGGGGGCTCGCGCAGATGCCTCAGGTGGCGCAGGCGACACCAAGGCTGCTGGCTCGGTTTCGGAGGCCTGGCCTGATTGCTTCAATGCCCTTATTTGAGGGCATTTTTGTTGGATAAGGCGATATCTGCTTCTCGGCGACCTCAGCCCTTCCACAGCCCCGGCAGGACTCGCACCGTTGGCGTTCTATTCACTCGCTGACGTGCTCTGCCACCGGTCTGGCGAGCGGTCTTTTCTCGGGTATCTGCCAATGCAGTATTGTCTTGCGCAGTGCTGCGCGGGGAGGCCGAGCGCAGGTAACAAAATAAGCGACAAGGCTATGATTATTCAATGGGGGCTGCTTGGCCCAGCGGCATTGCAGGGGGAGCGCAGGACACGCTCTCTAGGGATCTTGCGAGCGGTGCGCCGCTTCAACGAACGGGCCGTACCAGGCATCGCCGGCGCATGGTTTGGCAAGCAGTTGGCGCTGGCCGTACTCGGCGTCCGCGTTGCAGAGTTGGCTCGGGCCGGCGGCCTAAACGTGCGCAACATTCAGTGCGCGAACGCGATCGAAGCGCTTGGATGCTGGCTCGGGCACGACGCCAGCAAGTGGGGCGGGCATCCGCGTCTTCGCGGCATCAACAAGCTTCCCCGGGCGCATGAGCTGGACTATGCGACTTTCCGTCAGCCCGGCTTCTACGTAAGTCAGCCGATGCGAATGGCCGTCGCGCAAGCCTTGGTTCCACTTGGCTTGGCTGCGGGAACCAGCCAGCGGTTTAATGCCCTTGAGACCACTGCCGAAGGCCTTGCATTGCTTGAAGGGGCGTTCGGGTCTTACCGTCCTTACGGGGGTGAGTTGCTAGCGCACCTTGTACGCTGGACAGCAGGACAGGAAAGCCGTCTACGCACGGATGCGGTTGTGAAGGCGCTGTCGCCAAACGAGCCTCTCCAACCCCGGGCGCGAGCGATCTTGAGGGCCCGGCTGGAGCTAGGTGGGCCACAGGAGTCCCTGGATCAGAAGCTGCGTCGCCGCGCGGCGCTGGAGTGGACGAATCAAATCATCAAGGCACCGGAGAAGGCAAGCCGCAGCTGGTCTGATCGTCCGACATCCATCACCGATGCGCATTGGCTAGATCTCGTCGCCGGTGCACACCTTTCTGCCACACGTGATGCTGCGTTGGCCTTGCTTGATGCCGTTGAGCAGAGGCTGGCTCTGGCGCCCGGCGAGCGGCTGACGATGGTGAATGCGAGTCAGCTTGTCAAAGCTGAACTTGCTGTGCTCCGTAAACACTCTGGCGAATTCTTGGCGACGAAACATATGGACCGCGAGGCACAGCTCTTCTGCCGGGAGTGCTCATGTGACGCCCCCGTAGATGTTCTACGGAACCTGCTCGTTCGGGATGGGCGAGTGCTGCGATCCGTCGGTTCTGAGGTCCGCCCAGGATCGGCATTCCGCCGTCAGCCTGCGCCTGCAATTGATGACCAAGAGAAAACTGATGCCGTGGCTGCGGATGTCGAGGGCGGCGCTCCTAAGGACGCAGGCTCTTGGCCGCCAGATCTTTCATACCGAGTTCGCAACCTGTACTTGCTGAACATTGATCTTCAGGGCAATGGCGATGCTGGCCTTGCGCCTCGATCGGAGGACGCCGCATGACGCGCCCCTCGTTGCTCCACAAGTTTGAGGCTCCTCCAGGGTTTGAGGGGACGTTCGGTTGGATCTGCGGCTTCTCAGCCGACGGGTTGTTCCTTGGAGACGCTGCAGAACGTTTCACCAGGCGGACTGCGAACCAGCGTGCTCGTGACGGTCACATCGCGCTGGCCGTAATGCTGGACCCGTGCCATGAGCCGTTGTCCACGGTAGATGTGCCAGCTATAGCTGACCTTCCCATCATCGACTTCGAAGGCAGAGAGTTTCGGCTACTTCACGCGAAGGTGGCTTTGCTGGGCTTCAGGCGTCTGGATGGCGAGGGCTGGTTCATCAGGCTCGTGGTTTCGACCGGCAACTGGACGCAGCAGACGGTCGAAGACAGCCTCGACTTAGGCTGGTCGATAGAGGTGCACTCTGCTGAGGTTTCCGAAGAACCTGACGATGCGGAGGATCTGGCGCTTCGTTGCGCCGACGTACGAGCCGCTGCCAACTTGCTGGCGTGGATTCGAGAGAGGTTTGACACGCGCTTGCTCGAGCCTCGCAGTGTTGGCGGTGCTGGACCAACAGCTCAGGCTTGTGAGCAGCTGGATGCATGGCTAGCTGCTTGCGCAGAAGCCGCTGGACCTCGCCAGCGCTTTTTTGACAGCCGGAGCGGCTCGCTGCTGTCGCAGCTGGTGCCGCTGATAGGTCAGCATGCCCCTCAGGGCGCGCGAAACTTCCTGGCCCTTGGCTCCGGGTTTTATGAAGCGCCGACTTCGAAAGGTGACGTGCCTTCCGTGCTCGTGCGCATCGAAGAGACGCTACGCGAAGCCAAGCTGCTGACGCAGGCTCCGCGCGTTCATGTGTACGTGAACGAGGATGCTTGCCAAGCGGTGGCAACCAGCATGCTCGCCATCCAAAAGCGAGGATGGCAGGTGTTTGCGCCGGCCCGTAGTGAGGCGCTCTACGGGCGTGACTCCCGCCGTGCGCTGCACGCCAAGTTCCTCTTCAGTGGGTGGTGGCGAGATAACAACTGCTCGAGGATCTGGATGTACCTCGGGTCAGGCAACCTGACGGGGCCGGGGTTCTGTTCGCGGATATCGCTTTCCAGCGGCAATCTGGAGGCGGGCGTGGTGTTCGGGGTTAGCTCGCTTCCCTGGCTGTCTGGTGAGAGCAAGGGCAACGAGGAGGTCGACTCCATCACCTTATTGCTGCCTCTTCACTATGAGGGAACTCCGCTGTCAGCTCAAACGCCACCGGACCCTGGTGCTGCGATGCCAGAGCGGGCTCAACCCTTCGTTGCGCTCCCGGTGGCTTGGCTGCAATGGCAAGACGCTGAAGGTGGGGGCACGCTGAGCCTCCCTGCGGCTGCTTCGGCAGAGGGCCTGGAGGTACTTGCTATAGACCGGCAACCCTGCCCGAGGGCGGCTGGGTGCTGGCGCTGGGCTGGGTCGATGCCTCGTCAGGTGACGGTGCGCTGGTCCGGAGTAGAACGAGCAACGCCAGTGGTGGATGCGTTCGGTCGCATTGCGGCTGGCGTGTTGCCGGTTCTTCAGCTGGAGGACATCGGTGCACTCCTGGAAAGTTTCCCCGCCTTGCCGCCGTCGGAAGACCTGACAGAGGACTTCGACCCAGCGACCGATCTTGTGGATGGTTCGCCGCCCGGCGAGCAGATCGCCGCAGAGGCCGCTCAGACAAGATCTCCAATGGTCATCCGCTCCATGATGCTTCAGCTGGAGCGAATTGCGCAGATTCAGACAGAGATTGAAGTTCAGGATTGGGAGGCTTGGTGTCATCGGCTTGAACAGACTTTGGTTCAAGCGGCTGCAAGCACAACGCTGGAGGCGTTTCGCTCCTTGGGTATCAACCCTTTGAGCGCGTTGCTCAACGAGAGTTTCCGCCCTGACTATGCGGTTGATGCGAACACCCTGGCCGGCAAGGCATACGAGGATGCGATTGCGCGCGTCGGCGAAGCCTGGAAGGTGAACTCGTTGCTTGAACTGGGAGGTTTGTGATGTCGGCTGATTTCAAAGGTTGGCCGGCGGTCGCTGCTGCACTGCGGCAGATGGCCAACAAGGACGTCTCCGCCGAGCGGACCTGGTCGCTCAACGAGGGGCAGCGGCGTAGCTTGCGGGCGATTGCTTCACGCATCCAGAAGAACGGCGTTGTCCTAGCTGACGAGGTCGGCATGGGCAAGACGCGGATCGCGGTCGCGCTTGCGCATGCTGTGACCTCATGCGGCGGCCGTGTGGCGATCCTCATGCCGCCTGGACTTGGCTTTCAGTGGGCCGACGAACTTCGCGACGGACAGGTGCCGAGTCCGCCGCTGCTCCATAGCCTGGGGCAGTTCTACGGTGTCTGGTCAGACAAAGCGCCACACGCCCCGTGGGCTCAACACCAGGTGGTGCTGGTATCACACCTCTTCGCCAACTGGCGCAAGCGCGAAGCGAGCGACTGGTGGCGATGGGGGCTGCTATCTGAGGTGGTGGCGCACCTGAAGAAGGCGCAAACCCGATTTCCAAACGGATACGAGATCGCCTCATCGGAGAGAAACGGGTACCTCGCGGCCGCAGTGAAGACAGCAGCAAGGGAAATCGCAGCCAGAGCTGCGTCGGATGCAGGTCTCTTGTCCCTGATTCAGAACGCAGTCGACGGAGCAAGTTGGCAGGAGACGCTCAACACCCATGAGTACACGAGCAATGGAGCCCTCAGGCCGGCGCTGGAGCGCGCGGTTGGCCTGGGGCTCGGGACCTTCGACCTCGTCATCTTGGATGAAGCGCATAAAAGCCGTGGCGTTAAGTCTGGCGTAGAGCGACTCCTGGACTTGGTCGTCGCATCCAAGGATTGCCGACGCGTCTCGATGACCGCGACTCCTGTGGAACTGAACGCCGCGCAGTGGATGCAAGCGCTGGAGAGGATCGATGTTGACGCTTCAGCGTTGAAGGATTGCATCGAGGGGTACGCAAAGGCTGCCAAGGATGTGCGAGCAAGCCCTACGATTAAGCCGGTTCGTGAACGGTTTGAAGCAGCCTCATTAGCTTTCCATGCTGCGTTGACCCCGTTTCTCCTGCGCCGGGACAAGCGAGAAAATCCGCGAGTCAAGCAGTTCGCTAGATGCTCTGAACGTGCGATCAACGAGTACCGGCGCGAGGCAGAGATCTCCGTTGACCCGCACAGCATGACGCTCGGGTGGCGGCGGGCCGTCTGTGCGGCGGAAGCACTGTCCCTGGCGGCGAGCGGTGGGCGCGATCCCGCTGCCCAGAGGCTTCGGTTGACCATTGGCAATGGCCATGGCATCAACGAACTGCTAGACCGCGCAACCTGCGACGACGATCTGGACCAAGCCCAGAAAGAACAGGACGCCAAGGCGGACGAGGAGAGCGGCGTCGCTGCGTCCGCTCTTTCATCGCCGCCTCCTGCCAGCAAGCAAGCGAAGCGCATCGAATGGTGGAAGAGCGTAGTGTGCTCGGCTTTTCCGCAGGGAGAGGGCGACGCGCTGTTCGACCATCCTGGCATCGCGGCAGCGGTAGAGGCCATAGAGGCCGCACACAGACGGCCGGAGCAGGAGAAGGTGCTCGTGTTTGGACGGTTCACACGTCCGATGCGGGCGCTGGTTGAGTTGCTGAATGCCCGCATGTTGTTGCGCTGCCTGAGGGATGACATTGCATGGCCGCAAGCTTCAGTCCATGAGCAGGAGTGGGCTGCAGTTCAGGTTGCTCAGCGGCAGCTAAATCTTTTCTCTGGGGAAGGGCGCGCTGCGATCGACGAGAAGCTCAAGAAGCAGTACGACGCCCTGCAGGTGACACGACAGGGAATGCGTACACAGTTGCTGTCTCGGCTGGAAGAGGGACTGGACTCTCAACCGACCGACAGCCTTGCGCGCCACATGTTCAAGGCGATGAAGGAATCGCAGGAAGGCATTGCATCTGTTACGCGCGCAATTGTGGAGATGCTGGGTGATAAGGCGGATGATGTGCCGCCAAGCGCATGGGCAGACGAGTTCAATCACCTCGTGTTGGCGTCGGCTGAGCGTGATGAGAGTGAACACATTGACGACCTGGATGCGACGGAGTTATGGAAGAGGCTCGCCGACAGGTTGGATAAGGAGTACAACCGCCCCGAGGGCGGCTTCGCGCGGTTGATGTATGGCAAGACTGAACACACCACGCGCCGCCTGCTCCAGCTGGCTTTCAATCGTCCACACAGCTATCCACGAGTGCTGGTTGCGCAGTCGGTCGTTGGTCGCGAGGGCCTAAACCTGCATCGGGCATGCCGAACAGTGCTGCTGCTGCATCCGGAATGGAACCCGGCCGTCGTCGAGCAACAGATCGGTCGCGTGGACCGGTTGGACAGTCGGTGGGAGCAGCTCGTCGAGACTGCCGATGAAAATTCTTGGCGAGGTGATCCGCCACGCATTGAGATCCTGCCGATTGTGTTTAAAGGGACCTACGATGAGCATCAATGGCAGGTGCTTCGAGAACGCTGGAATGACCTGCGCGCGCAACTTCACGGGGTTGTCATCCCACCTTCGGCATCGGAAGGGGATGCGCTTCTGATGCAATTGGCCCGAGAGATAAATGGGAAGGCACCAAACTTCTCCCCCTCGGGAGTGATCTGCCTCTGAATGGTGCACCGTTTGCGAGGCTGAGCGGGGTGCGCAGAAACTTCAGTTGGCTTGTCCTCCGTACGATCAGCACGTTGGAGCGTCGATTCAGTTGTGGCTGATGGTCTTCGATAGGCGGGGATTGGTGCCAGGCTGAACGACGGGTGCAAGAGGTAGACCAAGCGGCCAATTTTCGACCGTCTCAAAGACTGCTTGCGGCAGTTGGCGATATTCAGCGGTCGCGGGCGAATGTGTCA
This sequence comes from Comamonas sp. UBA7528, assembly GCF_002479375.1. Lineage (NCBI taxonomy): Bacteria > Pseudomonadati > Pseudomonadota > Betaproteobacteria > Burkholderiales > Comamonadaceae > Comamonas > Comamonas sp. UBA7528. The sequence continues at coordinate 165,550 of NZ_DLMU01000001.1, read as the reverse complement.
GGTCAGCTTTGAGCAGCCGGCCCGAATTAGGAGGTTTAGATGCAGTCGGTTTGGGATTAATTCTTGGCCCACATTAAAATAGCCTCCCCAGCTCATCTGCCAGGTTGTCCTGCGAAATTCAAATGAAATCAGATAGTTATGACGCAGTTGCGACGTCAGAAGTAGTCAAAACCCCGAAGGTCGGCTTCATAAGTCTTGGTTGACCAGGCGAGCTGCTATGTATCTTGCAGCAGCGCTAGGTGGGGTTTGGTTTTTCTCTTGATGGGCTTGGCAATGACTGGCTTGCGTGCCAGGGTGCGAGCAAAGATGATCAGCATCTCTTGCTCTGTTTCGCTGAGAACTTTGTGAAGCTCCAAGAGCTCGGCCTGTACGTCGCTTTCAGGCTCAGCGTACGAAAGCTGAAATCCGGTGCCATACATGATGAAGCTAGGGGAGGAGTCCAGCCCTCGTGCCAGCTTCATCAGTGTTTCAGCGCTGGGCTTGCGGGCACCGTTGACGATGTTGGCAATGGTCGCTTGTGTCACGCCAACTTTTTGTGCCGCCGCTGTTTGAGTGAGCTTCCTGCGAATCAAGAGCCACTTCACGCGCTGCCCTAGAGTGAGCCGTGTAAATGGTGTTGAAGGGCGGCGATATGAGAGCTGATCGGCAGGCATCGATAAGAAAAGGTTATCGGGGCTACGATTGCAAATGGATCCTGCTGCCATCCCGGCAGTGCCTTTAAATAGCGGACTCTCGTATGCGAATCTGATACTTGAACCTGACGAGGTAGTGCTTATCTCCGTACGCCTCGCCGGCTTGCGATTCAAGGACTTTTGCGAGCAGGTAGGCCTCTGGATGGCGGAAAACAACTATCTCGCCAATGGATGCGCGAGCCTGATTGCTGAATCGGAAGATGCCGGGATCGTCGATCTGTGAAAAATCGGTTGCTTCCCGTGCCAGGGCAACATCTGTGTTGCTAGATTTATAAGCAAACGCCTGATTCTTTCCTGACCATGACCATCGAATTTCCATCGTTCGCAGATCGATTTCTGAAAACTGAATAGTGATTGTTTCTGGTTCGCGCACATCAACAGTCATCCCGCCCTGTGGTCCGACACTCAGCGAGAAGAATCGTGCGAAGGGGTTGCGCTCCTCAATCATTCTGCGCAAATCTTCCGGGAAGTCCCTGAGTTCGATGTCCTCGTCGCAAAGCTGACGCCAACCCTTACGCAGCACTCGCGGGTTTGGGTCACTATGTCCGATGAATACTTTGCGTATCCCCTCAGCGAGGATCAGATCCGAGCAGCAGGTCCTGGTTTGCGTTGACTTGAGCTCTACGCAAGGTTCAAGGGTGGTGTAGAGAACTGCCTGTTTCAGCTTAAAGCCTGCGTTCTTCGCTTGTTCAATTGCGGCTCGTTCAGCATGGCTGGTTTTAGACTTGAATCCTGTGGCGATAACCTGATCATTGATCGCTAGTACGGCACCTACCTTAGTGGTGCCTGGAGATTTTTCCATCTCTTGGATAGCTAGCTCCATGAATTCCCTGTCTTGCTGCCGTATAGCTTTCATATGAAACGAAATAGTAAATTTACAGGTTGCTGTTACTGCCAATGATGGTTCGAGGCAGTTACAGCTCTATGACTTCATCTCCAATTGCGGCAGTCCCTATCCTCAACTTCTTAGTTGCAGCAAGCGGACCGATTATTACAACGCTTCGATCATCTTCGAACACTTTTCGACAATCTTATTGAAGAGATCAACGACCAATTTTGCGCTATAGCCGCAGGCAAATGCTAAGAGTTCAGGAGATAGTTTAGCTGCATTGATTTCTCCATCCGGCGAAAAAAATAAAGCGACAAGAACAACGGGAACTACCATTGCTAGCAAGATGCGGATTGTGAAGTCTGCCGTCTTCGACGCGGCATCCTTGGTTCCCTCTTCACGGTTAAGTGCTGCTAGAACAGATGTCGCTAGGTACAGAAAGGCGCCAGCAAGACCAAACGTTATTAGTCGTTCTGGCGCATCTACTTTCAGGACACTCTTAACAAAGGCCGCGATGTCTACATACCGAATAACAAGGAACACACAAAAAAAGCAAAAATAGGTTATGAGCACTGATGGAAAGAGCAAGAGTCTTGCCCGAAGCCGCCTGTATTCAGCTTCAATTGCGAAAAGAACTTGCGAGTGTTCTGATGTGTCGTCTTCAGATTTCACCTCCGTTAACTGTCGGTGGAGTTCTATGCACCTATCAATTAGTGCATTAAATCGCTCCTGGGTGTAAGGCAGGAGAGGCAGGATAGTCATGGCGAAAGGGGGATTGCGAATGCCTGCGATGATTCTGAGGAGCTCTTCACGGATTTTGTCTGGTGTCAGCATGGAAATTCTTAGATGGTGGTCGAGGTGGCCAATGTGTTTCTTAGCAGCAGCAAGCTGCTGCTAAGCGGTTTTGTTACGCATGGTAACGGTTGAGCACTGGTGCGACTTTCTTTGAAGTCATCCTGAAAAGGTTAGGCTTTTGTCCCTCATGGCAAGCGTAGATGTCTAGACAAAGGGACTTCTGCGAGCGCCTGCCCTAATCAGGTATCGGTAGCCCCACCCTGGGGTCAATAGCAGTTGAAATACAATCGAGAGCTACACGAATGAAGGCGATTGCCTAGAAAAATCAAATGAAATCAATGGATTGCCATGAACAGGCATCGCCTTCAATCCCAAAAATTGGGATGGTCAGCCTAGGTTGCCCCAAGGCCCTGACCGACTCCGAGCTGATCCTCACCCAACTCAGCGCCGAGGGCTACCAGACCTCCAAGACCTTTGAGGGCGCGGATCTGGTCATCGTCAACACCTGCGGCTTCATCGACGATGCCGTCAAGGAAAGCCTGGACACCATCGGTGAGGCCCTGGCCGCCAACGGCAAGGTGATCGTCACCGGTTGCCTGGGCGCCAAGGCCGGCAAAGAGGGCGGCGCCACCATGGTGGCCGAAATCCACCCCAGCGTGCTGGCCGTGACCGGCCCCCACGCCACGCAGGAGGTGATGGATGCGGTGCACACCCACCTGCCCAAGCCCCACGATCCGTTTGTCGATCTGGTGCCCGGCAGCTTCGGCGATGCCGGCATCAAGCTCACGCCCAAGCACTACGCCTATCTGAAGATTTCCGAAGGCTGCAACCACCGCTGCACCTTCTGCATCATCCCCAGCATGCGCGGGGATCTGGTCTCGCGCCCGATCGGCGATGTGCTCAAGGAAGCCAAGGCGCTGTTCGAAGGCGGCGTCAAGGAACTGCTGGTCATCAGCCAGGACACCTCGGCCTACGGCGTGGACGTGAAGTACCGCACCGGTTTCTGGGACGGCAAGCCGGTCAAGACCCGCATGCTGGAGCTGACCGAAGAGCTGGGCAAACTGGCCGCACAGCACGGCGCCTGGGTGCGCCTGCACTACGTCTACCCCTATCCCACGGTGGACAACATCCTGCCGCTGATGGCCGAAGGCAAGATCCTGCCTTACCTGGATGTGCCGCTGCAGCACAGCCACCCCGATGTGCTCAAGCGCATGAAGCGCCCCGCATCGGGCGAAAAGAACCTGGACCGCATCCGCGAATGGCGTGCCATCTGCCCCGAGCTGGTCATCCGCAGCACCTTCATCGCCGGTTTCCCTGGCGAGACGGAAGAAGAGTTCGAGCACCTGCTGGACTTCATCCGTGAAGCCGAAATCGACCGCGCCGGCTGCTTTGCCTACAGCCCGGTCGAAGGCGCCACCGCCAACGAACTGCCCGGCATGCTGCCCGAGTCCGTGCGCGAAGCGCGCCGCGCCCGCTTCATGGAAGTGGCCGAAGAAGTGTCCGCCAAGCGCCTGCAGCGCCGCGTGGGCCAGGTCATGAAGGTGGTGGTGGACAAGGCCGTGAGCCTGGGCAAGAAGGGCGGCGTGGGCCGTACCTATGCCGATGCGCCCGAGATCGACGGCGTGGTCCACATCCAGCCGCCCGAAAAGGCCAGCAAGACCTACAAGGTGGGCGATCTGATCAGCGTGCGCATCCTGGGTGCGCAAGGCCACGATCTGGTCGGCATTCCGGTCTGAAAACGGCCTGAGAGTGGGTGTAAGGCAGGCGGTGCGCAGGCGCTGCCGCCCTCCAGTCCTTCAGCCCTTCAGTTCTGTTTCCCACCGCGTTGCGCCCAGCGCAGCGCACAAAAAAAGGCTTCCCGAGGGAAGCCTTTTTGCATGGAGCGCAGCCGCCAGGGCTGCAGCACCATTACACGCGCTTGCGGTATTCGCCGGTGCGGGTGTCGATTTCGATCTTGTCTTCCTGGGCCACGAACAGGGGCACAGCCACTTCGAAACCGGTAGCGATCTTGGCGGGCTTGAGCACCTTGCCGGACGTGTCACCCTTCACAGCGGGTTCGGTCCAGGTGATTTCGCGCACGATGGTGGTGGGCAGTTCGACCGAGATGGCCTTGCCGTCGTAGAACACCACTTCGGCGGTCATGCCGTCTTCCAGGTAGTTCAGGGCGTCGGCCATGTTTTCGGCTTCCACTTCGTACTGGTTGAACTCTTCGTCCATCCACACGTACATTGGGTCAGCGAAGTAGGAGTAGGTGCAATCCTTCTTGTCCAGGATCACGTTGTCGATCTTGTCGTCGGCCTTGAACACGTTTTCTGTGCCGAAGTTGCCGATCAGGCTCTTGAGCTTCATGCGCACGGTGGCAGCGCCACGGCCGCCACGGGCGTATTCGGTCTTCAGAACGATCATGGGGTTCTTGTCGAACATGATCACGTTGCCGGCGCGGATTTCTTGAGCGATTTTCATAGCTGATTGCGGGAGGTTGAGCCGCTCTACGCGGCAGGCGAGGGCGTCAGTGGCGCTGCAATGGCGTTCGATGACGAGGGCCTGCCGCATGTTCCGCGGCGGGAGCCTCAGGGCCACAGCCTGTTCAAAAAAGGCGGGCCCAAGAAGGCAAAACGTCGATTTTAACTTTTTTCGGCCACAAACTGCAGCAGCTGTGCGATCAAGTCGGTTTGGGCATGCAATTTTTGACGCGCCGCAAGCGTGCAGGCCTGCCATTCCCGCAGCAAACCGGGGGTCAGCCGGGGCAGGGAATCGGCCGGCGCCAGTCCATTCCAGGCGTGGTGAAAAGACCGCAATGCCGCCGGGGCCTGCAGCCAGTCCAGAAATGCGTCCAGCTTGGCGTGGTGGGCGTTGTCGTGCTGGGGGTAGATGTGCCACACCAGCGGCTGGCCTGCCCACAGTGCGCGCACCAGCGAATCCTCGCCGCGCACCAGGTTCAGGTCGCAGGCCCACAGCATCTCGTCGAACTGCGGCTGGGGGCAGATGGGCAGTTGGTACACGTCCAGGCTGTCCAAGCGCGGATTGGCCTGCCGGGCGGCCGCCACCGCCGCCGTGGCGCGGCCTGGCGTGGTCAGCAACCGGGGCTGCCAGCCGGGCTGCGCGGTCTGCTGCACCTCCCGCAGCTGGTCCAGCAACTGGGGCAGGGCGGGCGGTTCGTAGCAGAACAGGCTGATGGCGCAGTCACCGTCCTGCAGACCGTGCGTGGCCCGCCAGGTGCGGCAGCCCTGGGCGGCGAAGGCCGCCTGGCGCTCCGCCAGGTTGTGCTCGGCAATCAGCCCGCCGGTATCGGCCGTGAAGCCGGGGTAGAAAAACCAGCGCGTCAGCCCGCTGGCCGGCCCGCTCATCAGGCGCGACGGCAGGCGGTGGCAGCGCGCCACATAGTCTTCGGCGGACAGGTATTCCAGGTTGATCCACACCGGCGGTCGGTCGGCTGCAGCCTGGGCGGCCAGGGCCTGCAGAAACGGCGCGGGAATCTCGCATCCAAAGGCTTCCACCACCACATCGCCCACGCGCGCAGGCACATCGGCGGCGGTGGCGGGCCAGGGGTGCACGGTCAGGCCCTGCGGGTGCGGCAGCGGCGCCATCCATTGCAGCGCGCTGGCGTCGTCCATCCACAGCCGCACGGTCTGGCCGCGCGCCACCAGCTCCGACGCGGCGCGCCAGCACACGCCCACATCGCCGAAGTTGTCGATCACCTGGCAGAACAGATCCCAGGTGCGCGGCGCAGCGGCGGAAGGGGAGGCAGAGGGGGGGAGCGGAAGAAAGTCGGGCATGCAGGAGCTTCAGTCGGCGGCGGGCTGGCACAGGTGCTCGGCCAGCAGCTGGGTGACGGGGGACAGGGTTTCGGTGGCGCGCACGCACAGCATCAGCTCGCGTTCGGCCCAGGGCTCCTGCAGCGCAATGCAGTGCAGCGGCAGCGTGCCCAGGTACAGGCGGGCGCTGCCTTCGGGCAGGATGCCGATGCCCAGGCCGGAGGCCACCATCAGGCACAGGGCGTCATAGCCGGTGACCTTCATGCGCAGGCGCGGCTGCAGGCCTTGGTCGGCGGCCGCGCGTGTGACCAGGTGGTTGAGTGCGCTGCCGGCATGCATGCCCACCCAGTCGTACTGCACCAGCTCGGCCAGGCGCACGCTGCGCCGTCGCACCAGGGCATGGCCGTGGGGCACGACCACGGCCAGCCGGTCGCGCCGGTAGGGGCGCAGCTGGATTTTCTCGCCATAGCTGCCGTGGTTGAGCAGGCCGATATCGGCCTCGTTGTCGGCCACGGCGCGGGCAATGTCGGTGCTCACGCGCTCCTGCAGGCGCACATCCACCTGCGGGTGCTGGGCCAGAAAGCGCTGCAGCTGCGCCGGCAGGAACTGGGTGATGACCGAGATATTGGCCACCACGCGCACATGGCCGCGCAGGCCGCTGCCGTGGTCGCGGCCGTAGTCCTTGATCTGTGTGGCAATGCCGTCCAGCTCGTTGAGCACGCTGCGCGCCATGTGCAGCAGCGCATAGGCGGCGGCGGTGGGCTGGCTGCCGCGGTTGCTGCGGGTGAACAGCTCCACCTGCAGTTGGGCTTCGAGTTCGGCCAGGCGGCGGCTGGCGGCCGAAGGCGCAATGTGCTCGCGCGCGGCGGCGCGGGCGATGGCGCTTTCTTCCATGACGGCCACAAACAGGCGCAGGGTGACGGGGTCGAGCTTCATACGGTGCAACAGGAGAGGGGTGTCATTATCCCGTCACGCGGTCCGGCTATGCCGAAATGCGATGGCAGCTTCGCATTTCAGCGTTTTGCACACCGCCCGACCGGCGGCAAGATGCCCGCACAAAGGCCCGGAGACCATGGGCCTGGGATATGGAGACAAGACGCGATGTCCACAACGCAATGGATACGGGACCCCGCCACCCAGACTGCCACGCCGCGCGCGCTGCAGGGGGTGAAGGTGGTCGAAATGGGGCAGCTGATTGCCGGCCCTTTCTGCGGCAAGACGCTGGGTGAATTTGGCGCCGATGTGGTGAAGATCGAGGCGCCCGGCGCCGGCGATCCGCTGCGCAACTGGCGCCTGATCCAGGATGGCACCTCGGTCTGGTGGCAGGTGCAGTCGCGCAACAAGCGCTCCATCGCACTGGACCTGCGCCAGCAGGAAGCGCAGGATCTGGCGCGCAAGCTGATTGCCGAGGCCGACGTGCTGGTCGAGAACTTCCGCCCCGGCACGCTGGAAGGCTGGGGCATGTCGCCCGAAGCGCTGCACGCTCTCAACCCCGGGCTGGTGATTCTGCGCATCTCCGGATACGGCCAGACCGGCCCGTACCGCGATCTGCCGGGGTTTGGCGTGATCGGTGAAGCCATGGGCGGCCTGCGCCACCTGACGGCCGAACCCGGCCGCGTGCCCGTGCGTGTGGGCGTGTCGATCGGCGACACCCTGGCAGCGCTGCATGGCGTGATCGGCGTGATGATGGCCCTCTACCACCGCAAGGTGAACGGTGGCCCGGGCCAGGTCATCGACGTGGCGCTGCACGAAGCCGTGTTCAATGTGATGGAAAGCCTGCTGCCCGAATACAGCGCCTTCGGTGCCGTGCGCGAAGCCGCCGGCAGCGCGCTGCCGGGCATCGCCCCGTCCAATGCCTACCCCTGCCAGGACGGCTGGGTGCTGGTGGCGGGCAATGGCGACTCCATCTTCAAACGCCTGATGGGGGTGATCGGCCGCCAGGACCTGGCCGATGCGCCCGATCTGGCCGACAACGCCGGCCGCGTGGCGCGGGTGGCCGAGATCGACGGCGTGATCGGCCACTGGACCCGGCAGCAGACCGTGCAGCAGGTGATGGACCAGCTGGGCGCCGCGCGCGTGCCGGCCGGCAAGGTCTACACCGCCAAGGACATTGCCGAGGACCCGCACTACCGTGCCCGCGAGATGATCCTGACCCAGCACACCCGCGACGGCCATGCCGTGGAAGTGCCCGGCATCGTGCCCAAGCTCAGCGCCACGCCCGGCACCGTGCGCAGCAGCGCTCCGCATGTGGGCGACGACACCGATGCCGTGCTGGCCGAAGTCGGCCTGACGGCCGAACAGATTGCGCAGCTGCGCGCCAAGGGAGTCATCCAATGAACAGCCAGAACCTGTGGCAGGGTGCGGATCGCCGCATCTACATGAATGAAGTCGGCACGCGCGACGGTCTGCAGATGGAGCAGGCGTTTGTGCCCACCGAAGACAAGATTGCGCTGGTGAATGCGCTGTCGGCGGCCGGGTTGTCCAAGATCGAGGTCACGGCCTTTGTCTCGCCTACGGCCATTCCAGCACTGCGCGACGGCGAGGTGGTGATGCGCGAGATCGCACGCCGCCCCGGCACGGTCTACACCGCCCTGGTGCCCAATGTGCGCGGCGCCGAGCGCGCCATCGAAGCGCTCACCGACGAGCTGAACCTGGTGATGTCCGTCAGCGAGACACACAACCTCTGCAATCTGCGCATGCAGCGCAGCCAGTCCTTCGCGGCGCTGCAGCAGGTCATCGCCACGGCGCAGCAGGCCGGTGTGCCGGTGAATGTGTCGCTGTCCTGCTGCTTCGGCTGTCCTATGGAAGGCGATGTGCCGCAGGCCGAAGTGCTGGCCTGGGTGCAGCGCTTTGCCGACCTGGGCGTGCAGGGCGTGACCCTGTGCGACACCACGGGCATGGCCTATCCCAGCCAGGTGCATGCCCTGGTGGCCGCGTACAAGGCACGCTGGCCCCAGCTGGGGCTGACCCTGCACTTCCACAACACGCGCGGCATGGCACTGGCGAATGTGCTGGCCTCCATCGACGCGGGCGCCGACCGCTTCGATGCATCGATCGGCGGCCTGGGCGGCTGCCCGTATGCGCCCGGAGCCTCCGGCAATGCCTGCACCGAAGAGATCGTGCATGCGCTGGAGCTGATGGGCTACGACACCGGCGTGAACCTGGAGCAGGTGGTGGCGGCAGCGCGTGCGCTGCCGGCGCTGATCGGCCACGACACGCCCAGCCAGATCGCCAAGGCGGGTTGCCGCCTGGATCTGCACCAGCCGCCGGCCGAGTTTGCTGCGCTGCGGGAGCGCGCCCTGGCGCGCGCCTAGACCCTTTGACGGGCTGACAGCACGCCCGGTTCCATGCGGGGGCATGGAGCAGGAACGCACTGTCCGTCCACCACCAAGAAGCTGCAGCCGCCCGGCCAGCAGCCACTGCACCGGCAGGTGCTCAGGGACTGTGGTCCCCGGCGCCCTGCACCGATAACAAGCCTCAACGGCACACCCCAAGGAGATTCGTATGCCTTCCATTTCGCTGTCCCCCTGCTTCACCCGCCGCCGCCTGCATGGCGCGGCACTGGCTGCCGCCATGGCGCTGGCCCTGCCGGCTGCCGGCTGGGCCCAGGGCAACTACCCCAGCAAGCCCATCACCTTCATCGTGCCGGCCGCTGCCGGTGGCACCACCGACCTGTCGGGCCGCATGGTGGCCCAGGCCCTGGCGCCGGTGATCGGCCAGAGCGTCATCGTGGAAAACAAGGGCGGCGGCAACGGCAACCTCGCGGCCGCCCAGGTCAAGCGCGCGCCGGCCGACGGCTACACCCTGCTGATGCAGTACTCGGGCTACCACGTGATCTCGCCCCACCTGAGCAAGAGCCAGACCTGGCAGCAGAACGACTTTGTGCCCGTGGCCAACCTGGTGTCTGCGCCGCAGATCATCGTGGTGCGCGGCGACCTGCCGGTCAAGGACATGAAGGAACTGGTGGCCTATGCCAAGGCCCATGCCGGCAAGCTGAACTACGCCTCCTCGGGCAATGGCTCGCTGCAGCACGTGACTGGTGCCATGCTGGAACAGCAGGCCGGCATCCACATGGTGCACGTACCGTACAAGGGCACCGGCCCGGCGCTGCAGGACCTGCTGGGCGGCCAGGTGGACCTGACCTTCGGCACCGCGCCGCCATTCATGCCCCACATCCAGAGCGGCAAGCTCAAGGTGCTGGCCGTCACCGGCAAGGAACGCCTGCCCAGCCTGCCGAACGTGCCCACCACGGCCGAAATGGGCTACCCCGGCGTGAACGCCACCTCCTGGTTCGCGTTGTTTGCCCCGGCCGGCACGCCCCAGGCGGTGATCGACAAGCTGGCGGCCGACGTGAAGACCGTGGTGCAGGACCCGGCGTTCAAGAAGAAGGCCGAAGAGCAGGGCGCCACGGCCGACTACATGGCGCCCAAGGCGCTGGGCACCATGGTGGCCGGCGATCTGAAGAACTGGGCCGGCGTGGTCAAGTCCGCCAACATCCAGGCGGAATAAGCCGCGGGTCCCGCAGATCCCGCCGGGCCCATACGGCCACTCCCCCAAGGCTGAACAAAAGCTGGGGCAGCGCATGCCAAGCGCTGCCCCAGCTTTTTTTAGGGGTGCGGGCGCATGCCCATGGCCGGCGGACGCGGCAGCGCGGTGCGCGCCAACGCACAATACGGGCCATGGCTTCTGATGTGCATTCCGCCGAACTCCTGGCCCAGGTGGCCGCCTTGCCCGCACTGCCGGGCGTCTACCGCTATTTCGATGCGGCGGACACCTTGCTCTATGTGGGCAAGGCCCGCAACCTCAAGCGCCGCGTGGGCAGCTACTTCCAGAAAGACCATGGCGGCACGCGCATCGGCCACATGGTCGGCAAGATCGTGCGGCTGGACACCACGGTGGTGCGCTCCGAGGCCGAGGCACTGCTGCTGGAAAACAACCTCATCAAGACGCAGCACCCCAAGTACAACATCCTGTTCCGGGACGACAAGAGCTATCCCTATCTGAAGATCACCGGCGTGGCCGGCAAGGACGGCAAGGCGGGTGAGTCCGCCGGCCAGATGTTCCCGCGCATGGCCTACTACCGCGGCAGTGTGGACAAGCGCCACCGCTACTTCGGTCCGTACCCCAGCGCCTGGGCGGTCAAGGAAACCATCCAGCTGCTGCAGAAGGTGTTCCGCCTGCGCACCTGCGAGGACACGGTGTTTGCCAACCGCTCGCGCCCTTGCCTGCTGTATCAGATCAAGCGCTGCACCGGGCCGTGCGTGGACCTGATCTCGCCCGAAGCCTATGCGCTGGATGTGCGCAATGCCGAAGCCATGCTGCGCGGCGAGACCGACGCCCTGCTCAAAAGCATGGAGCGGCGCATGATGGAGCATTCCGACAAGCTCGAATTCGAGCTGGCCGCCGAAGTGCGCAACCAGCTGTCCGCGCTGTCTACCGTGCTGCACCAGCAGGCCATCGAAACCGCCGACGACCGGGATGTGGACATCCTGGCCGTCAAGGTGCAGGGCGGCCGCGCCTGCGTGAACCTGGCCATGGTGCGCGGCGGCCGCCACCTGGGCGACCGCGCCTACTTCCCCAGCCAGCTGGACGACGCCATGGGGGTCTACGCCACCGAAGACGAGGCCGAGCAGACCCAGGCCGTGGAAGTGCGGGTGCTGGAGGCCTTTGTCGCGCAGCACTACATCGACGTGCCGGTGCCGCCGGTGCTGCTGGTCAGCGAGGCCATGGACCCGCAACTGACCCAGGCGCTGTCGGAGCAGGCCGGCTACAAGGTCGGCAGCCAGCACCAGCCGCGCGGCCAGCGCCGCATCTGGCTGGAGATGGCGCAGCAGAACGCGGCCATCCAGCTGGCACGGCTGCTGTCCGAAGAAGGCTCGCAGCAGGCCCGCACCCGTGCCCTGGCCGAGGCCCTGGACCTGCCGCAGGAAGGGCTGGAAAACCTGCTCATCGAATGCTTCGACATCTCGCACACGGCCGGGGAGAGCACCCAGGCGTCGTGCGTGGTCTTCCACCACCACAAGATGCAGGGCAGCGAATACCGGCGCTTCAACATCAACGGGATCACGCCGGGCGACGACTATGCCGCCATGCGCCAGGTGCTGACCCGCCGCTACAGGCCGGTGGCCCAGGCCCTGGCCGAAGCCGGCGGCGCCGAACTGCCGGCCGGCGCGCCGCGCCTGCCGGACCTGGTGCTGGTCGATGGCGGCAAAGGCCAGGTCAGCATGGCGCGCGAGGTGTTCACCGAGCTGGGCCTGGATCTGGCGCGCATCGTGGGGGTGGAAAAAGGCGAGGGCCGCAAGGTGGGTCTGGAAGAGCTGGTGTTTGCCGATGGCCGGCCCAAGGTCTACCTGGGCCACGACTCCGCTGCGCTGATGCTGGTGGCTCAGATCCGTGACGAGGCCCACCGCTTTGCCATCACCGGCATGCGCGCCGCCCGCGCCAAGGTGCGCACCGGCAGCAGCAGCCTGGAAGAGATTCCCGGCGTGGGCCCCAAGAAGCGTGCGCGCCTGCTGCAGCGCTTTGGCGGCGTGCGCGGCGTGACCGACGCCAGCGTGGAAGACCTGATGACGGTCGAGGGCATCTCCGCCGCACTGGCCGAGGATATTTACCGCGCCCTGCACTGAAGCGGCGCGGCAGCGGCCGCAAACCACATCGGTTCACACCGGTTCGCGCCGCGCCAGGCTTCGTTTGTGGTGGTTTCGGCGCGTGAACCGGTCCGGCAGTGGATGCTGCAGGCCCATGCGCAAGGGCTACCGGTGAAAGCCACGGTGGCGTGCCACAATCGCCCCCATGTTTTTCACCATCCCCACTGTGATGACCTGGACGCGCATCGTCGCGATCCCGCTGATCGTCGGAGTGTTCTACGCCCCTTTTGATCCCGCCACGCGCAACCTGATTGCGGCGGTGATGTTCATTGTCTTTGCGGCCACCGACTGGCTGGATGGCTTTTTGGCCCGCCGGCTCAACCAGACATCGTCCTTTGGGGCCTTTCTGGACCCGGTGGCGGACAAATTCCTGGTCTGCGCCTCGCTGCTGGTGCTGGTGCACCTGCAGCGGGCCGATGTGTTTGTGGCGCTGATCATCATCGGCCGCGAAATCGCCATCTCCGCGCTGCGCGAGTGGATGGCCCATATCGGTGCAGGCAAGAGCGTGGCCGTGCACATGATTGGCAAGGTCAAGACCATGGTGCAGATGGTGGCCATTCCCTTTTTGCTGTACGACGGCAAGGTCGCCGGCGTGGACACCGGCTACTGGGGGCACTGGCTGATCTGGCTGGCCGCCGTGCTGACCGTGTGGTCCATGGTGTACTACCTGCAAAAAGCCATTCCCGAGATCCGCGCCCGCGTGGACAGATAAGCCGCTGCACCGCCCGGGCTTTTCTGGTCGGTATAAGACACTATTGTTTTGATGGCAATTCCGGGACGCGCAGGCGGCCGCTGCGCGTTGCCTCGGCACGTATCCACAGCATGGGGCAACCGCTTGCCCCGACCGCACACTGGCCACCGCTGCAGCGGCCTGGCGGAGCGGCGTACCGCCCCATGCTCTGTACAGACGGGAGCGGCAGCGTCGCTGGTGCGCCACGCTCCCAGGGTGCACCCCGCGCCCGCAGCCCTGGGGCATGCACCAAACCGTGACTTTCAGGGCCGGCGGCAGGCTCCAATGTGGTGCGGTTTGTGCAGCGCAGCGTCTGCGCTGCAGGCGAAAAAACGGCTGTAACCCCCGCCGGCAGTGGTCGTGTTGACACAAATCCTTGCTGCACGCGGGGTCTGCTGGTTTGTCAATGCGGAAAGTCACGCGTCACCCTTTTGCGCAAAAAACCGAGGCACTTGCGAAAAAGCGCGAAAAATAGCGTCTAGAATCTGCCCCAACGCGGTACTGCCAGTCAGGTTACTCTGTGCTGCGCTGGTGTAGCAAAGCATGCGTCACACGAGTGGCCCGCTTTCACGACGTTTAAACCCATTTTCTCGAGAGGCATCTTGTGAATAAGACAGAACTGATTGAGCACATCGCTAACAACGCCGACATTTCCAAGGCAGCTGCTGCACGCGCTCTGGAATCGACCATCGATGCGGTCAAGAAGACCCTGAAGAAGGGCGGCACTGTCTCTCTGGTGGGCTTCGGCACCTTTGCCGTGGGCAAGCGCGCTGCACGTACCGGCCGCAACCCCCGTACCGGCGACACCATCAAGATCAAGGCTGCCAAGGTGCCTAAGTTCCGTCCGGGCAAGGCCCTGAAGGATGCGCTGAACTGATACAAGGTTTTCGGTTGGGTCCTTAGCTCAGTTGGTAGAGCGGCTCCTTTACACGGAGTAGGTCGGCGGTTCGAGACCGTCAGGACCCACCACAAAAATCCTGGAAGGACTTGGAGTAATCCAAGTCCTTTTTCTTTGTCTGTACCTTGGCTGGCTGCTGGCTGCTGGCTGCTGGCTGCTGGCATTGCGCGGTGTTGCGGCGCGGGACAGCATCAGCGATGTCCTGGCTGCGGGGGCGGCTGGCACGCCGCACCGCTCCGTGCGGTGCTCCCGCGCGGCGCCCGCAGGGCCGCCCGTAGTGGCATCCATGCGCCGCTGTTGGGGGAGTCGAAAACCCTCAAGTAGAATAGCCCGGCTCACCTGCTTGCGGCCTTGCTGGCTGCGGGCACTGCGTGCGACGGTGATTCCCTTTCGCCACCAGTTCATGCCGAACCGGTTGGCAGGCCAAGGCGGACCCTGCGGTTCGCCTTTTTTCTTGCATCTGCAGCAGCTTCAGAAAGTTTGACTATGCTCGAATCCATCCGCAAGAACTCCAAGATCGTGATGATCTTGCTGTTCCTGCTGATCATTCCCTCGTTCATTTTTGTCGGTATCGATCGCAGCTATTTCACGGAGTCGAGTCCGACCGTAGCCCGCGTGGACGGCAATGACATCAAGCAGTCCGACTGGGACAACGCACACCGCGTGGAAAGCGACCGCATGCGTGCGGAGATGCCGAACCTGGACCCCAAGCTGCTCGACTCGCCCGAAGCCAAGTACGCCACGCTGGAGCGCATGGTGCGCGACCGCGTGCTGACGGCTGCCGCACAGAAGATGCACCTGACCACCAGCGACGCACAGCTGGTGCGCACCCTGCAGGGCATTCCCGCCATTGCCTCGCTGCGCAAGCCCGACGGCACGCTGGACGCCGATGGCTACCGTGCCCTGGTGGCCTCGCAAGGCATGACGCCCGAAGGCTTTGAAGCCAATCTGCGCCGCAACCTGGCCCTGAACCAGGTGCTGGGCAGCCTGCAGGAAACCTCCCTGACCACGCCCGCCACCACCGACGCCGCGATGAACGCCGTGCTGCAGCGCCGCGAAATTCAGGTCGCCCTGTTCAATGCAGAGCAGTACAAGGCCGCACTGCAGCCTTCGGCCGACGAGATCAAGGCCTACTACGACGCCCACCAGGCCCTGTTCCGCAAGGCCGAGCAGGCCGATATCGAATACGTGGTGCTGGACCTGAACACGGTCAAGCAAGGCATCCAGCTCAACGAAGACGACCTGCGCACCTACTACAAGGAAAACGCGCCACGCCTGGCCGGTGTCCAGGAAGAGCGTCGCGCCAGCCACATCCTGATCAACGCCCCGCAATCCGCCAGCGCGGAAGAGCGCGCCAAGGCCAAGGCCAAGGCCGAGGCCCTGCTGGCCGAAGTGCGTGCCAAGCCCGAGACCTTTGCCGAAGTGGCCAAGAAGGAATCGCAGGATCCCGGCTCCGCCGCCAATGGTGGTGACCTGGGCTTCTTCGGTCGTGGCGCCATGGTCGCTCCGTTCGAACAGGTTGCATTCAGCCTGCCCAAGGGCGGCATCAGCGATGTGGTGGCGACCGATTTCGGTTTCCACATCATCCAGGTGACCGACACCAAGCAGCCGCCCGTGCCCAGCTACGAGCAGATGCGCCCCAAGATCGTGGAAGAGCTGCAGCAGCAACAAGCCCAGCGCAAGTACGCCGAAGTGGCGGACAGCTTCTCCAACCTGGTCTACGAACAGGCCGACAGCCTGCAGCCTACGGCCGACAAGCTGGGCCTGAAGGTGGTCAAGGCCACCGGCGTGCAGCGTGCGCCCAAGCAGGGCGCCGAAGGCCCTCTGGCCAGCGCCCGCTTCCTGGAAGCCCTGTTCACGCCCGAATCGCTGGACTCCAAGCGCAACACCGAAGCCGTGGAATTCGGCACCAGCCAGATGGTGGCCGGCCGCATCACGCGCTACGAACCCGCGCACACCGAACCCCTGACCGCCGTGGAAGCCGACGTCAAGCGCCTGTGGGTGGCTGACAAGGCCGCCGAGCTGGCCAAGAAGGCCGGCGAAGACAAGCTGGCCGAATGGAAGGCCGATGGTGCCAAGGCACAGGGTCTGGCCGCTGCCCAGGTGATCTCCCGCAACGACCCCAAGGGCCTGCCGCGTGAAGTGGTGGACGCAGCCCTGGTGGCCCCGGTCAAGGACGGCGCAGCCGCCTGGGCTGGCGTGACCCTGGGCAAGACCGGCTATGCCGTGGTCAAGGTCAACAAGGTGCTGCCGCCCGAGGCGCGTGATGCCGAGTTCGCACGCCAGGCTGCCCAGCAGTACGTGCAGCTGTGGTCTTCCGCCGAAGGCGCGGCCTACTACGAGACGCTGAAGAACCGCTTCAAGGTGCAGATCAAGGTGCCTCGCCCCTGAGAAATGGAAAAGATTTCAGAATCTCTCCGGGGGCTCTGAAAAGCGCGATACAATAGCAATCTCTTCCGGTGGCTGTAGCTCAGTTGGTAGAGTCCAGGATTGTGATTCCTGTTGTCGTGGGTTCGAGCCCCATCAGCCACCCCAAAATTTCTTCTTCCCCGCGCGGTCTGCCTGCAGGCCGCTCTGGAAAGAAAACCCCAAGAAGCCTCTTCTTGGCAAACCTCTTCCGGTGGCTGTAGCTCAGTTGGTAGAGTCCAGGATTGTGATTCCTGTTGTCGTGGGTTCGAGCCCCATCAGCCACCCCAGATAGAAAAAGCCTCTTGATTCGTCAAGGGGCTTTTTTGTTTTTGGCGCACCGTCCGCAAAGCGCGCTGCGCGCGGGCGGGGCATGTGGGCGCGCTTTGTCGGAGTGGTGTGTGGCACGCCTGACCTGTTGGCGCAGATTGGATATTGCCCAACGGTATGCAGGTTCCACGGTCGTGCGGTCGTCTGGGGCGCTGAGCGTTCTCCCATTCGCCGCCCCAAACAGAAACACTCCAACGTTCCACCGCTTGGCGCGGTGCGTTTTCCGCAGTACGCGCAAGAAGCCGGTAGCAGGGCTGGACCAGGTCATAGCGACCCTGGGCAGGGCAGGCCGGTGAGTGCCGGGCTCTGCAGGAACAGCGCACAGAAAAAGGCCCCGATGGGATGAGCACCGGGGCCGCGTGCTCCGCCTAGACTTGGCGCGAACACGAATTACCTGTTCTTTCGGCACACTGCGCCGTTTCTTGAGCACTTTGTGGCGGTGTCGATCGCTTGCAGGGCGTGGCCTGTGCCCCAGCGCTGGGGCACAGCATCCTGTCTGGCTGGCACCTGCACACAACTTGCCTATGATGGGCGCATGCAGCATCACCTGAGCACAGGCCGACTGGGTTTGAACGCGTGGCGGGCCGCACTGCGCACGGTGCGGGCCTGGGGGCGCATTTTCTATCTGGGTGCGGCCAGCGGGGTGCTGCTGCTCTCGCCGTCTTCCTACGGCCGTACGGGCCGGCAGTTGCTGCTGCGGCAGGTGTATGCCGACACGGTGCCCATTCTGTTGGGTTTCACGGTGCTGGCGGCGCTGATCTGCCTGGTCATCACGCGCATTGTGGTGGTCACGGCGGCCAGCTACGGCCTGTCGCGCTATGCGCTGGAAATGGTGATCCGTGTGCTGGTGCTGGAGCTGATTCCGCTGACTGCCGCGCTGTTTGTGGCCATGCGCTGCTCCATTCCCAACGGCACGGCACTGGCTCTGCTGCGCGAGAACGGGCATCTGCAGGCGCTGCAGAGTGCCGGGCGCGATCCGCTGCGGGAGGAAGTGCTGCCGCGGGTGCTCTCCAGCATCTATGCCAGCCTCACACTGGCGGCGCTGTCCTGTGCGGTCGCCACCGTCACCGCCTATCTGGCGGTCTATGGCTTCAACACCGCCGGCCTGCCGATCTTCACGCGGCTGTTCGGTCAGGTGTTCACGCCCCCGGTCACCGTGCTGTTTGTACTCAAGACCTTCTTTTTCAGCCTGGCGATTGCCTTGATTCCCATGGCCTCGGGCCTGTACGAGCAGACCGCGCAGCGCGCCGGTCAGCCGGGACAGGAACTCTCGGGCCTGGCGCGCATGTTTGCCGTGCTGCTGGTGATTGAAATGGCCTCGCTGATGGGCAACTACTACTGATGCAAGCTATTCCTCCTCCCTCCAGTCCGGCGCCGGACCAACCGTCTGCCGGCCCCGCCACCCCGCCGCTGCGCCCTGTGGCCCACCTGGAGCGCAAGGCCGCCGCCTTGCTGCTGCTGACCTGCGCGCTGGTGCTGGGGGCGCTGGTGTACCTGATGTATGCCCGGGGCGTGTTCGAGCCCACCCAGTCGCTGGTGCTGACGGCCGATGACTCCGAAGGCGTGGTGGTGGGCATGGACATGACCTTCTCGGGCTTTCCCATCGGCCGGGTGCACCGGATCGAACTGGCCAAGGACGGGATGGTGCGCATCCTGATCGATGTGCAGAGCAAGGATGCGCACTGGCTGCGCGAGAGCAGTGTGTTCACCCTGGTCAAAGGCATTGTGGGCGGCACCACCATCAAGGCCTACAGCGGCATCCTGACCGATCCGCCGCTCCCGCCCGATGCCGAGCGCCCGGTGCTGCGCGGTGATGCCACGGCCGAGATCCCGCAGATCATGGCCAGTGCCAAGGAACTGCTGGCCAATCTGTCGCAGATGACGGCCTCCGATTCCTCGCTGGGCCAGTCGCTGGCCCACATCCAGACGCTGTCCGACCGGATGCAGGGCCCGAATGGCGTGCTGGGCGCCGTCATGGGCAACGAGGCCGATGCCCGGCGCGTGGGCCAGGTGCTGGAGCGGGCCGAACAGGTGCTGGCACGCATGGACCGCATGGTGCAGCGGGCGGATCAGCAGGTGTTCGATGCCGATGGCGTGATGCCCCAGGTCAAGGTGACGGTGCTGGAGCTCAACGGCCTGCTGGCCGATGCACGCCAAAGCCTCCGGAAGATGGATGCCGTACTGGTGGAAGCCCAGGGCATCGGCAGCAATGTGAACAGCGCCACCCAGGACCTGGGCCAGCTGCGCACCGAAGTGGAAGCCAATCTACGCAAGATCGAAACCATGATGACCGACCTGCAGCGCAAATGGCCGTTTGCCCGCCAACCCGAGTTGCAACTGCCATGAGCACCGTCCCCCGCTTCCTCCGCCGTGCACCACAGCGGGAGCTGTGCACTGGCCTGCTCGCCCTGTGTGCGGCCCTGGCTGCCTGCAGCACCAAGCCGGTGCCGGAATGGTCGCTGAACGCCAGCGACGCCGCCCGCCGCGCCATGCAGGCCCAGCTGGAAGGCGCCAGCAGGGTGGCCGATCTGGAATGGGGTAAGGCCCGCAGTGAAGCCGCCCAGACCGGCCAGCCCGCGCTGATGGCCCGCCTGGCGCTGATGCGCTGTGCCCTGCAGGTTGCCAGCCTGGACTGGGACGACTGCAGCGGCTACACGCCGTACGCGCAGGACGCCGCACCGGCGGAGCAGGCCTACCACCGCTACCTGTATGGTGCGCTGCAAAGCGGTGATGTGGCCCTGCTGCCGGCCCAGCACCGGGGCGTGGCCGCCACGCTGGCGCAGGGTGGGTCCGTCACCGCAGCCCAGCTGCAGGCCGTGCCGGATGACACCGCCCGCCTGGTGGCCAGCGGTGCAGCGCTGCGTGCCGGGCGCACCAGCGCGGAAGCGCTGTGGCCGGTGGTAGATGCCACGGCCACGCCGCAAGGCTGGCGCCGCCCCCTGATGGCATGGATGGAACTGGAGCGCCGTCGGCTGGACTCTGCCGGGGCCACCGCTGCCGCACAGGCCCTGGCGCGGCGCCTGGATGTGCTGCAGTTGCAGGACAAGCCGACCCGGCCCTGAGGCGCAAGCCGCCGGTGCGGCCACGCCGGCAAAGCGCCTGCGGGCGCTTGCATGCCCCCGCAGGTCGCCCACTCGCCACATGGGGGCAGGGTGAAGCGGACAACCGAGGCAGGCGGGCTCACCGGCAGCCACTGCGGGGAAGATGGATCCGAGCGGTCCGAGGGGGTGACACAGCGCTACCTCCAGTGAAGTCCATCCAGGCGCTGAAAAATTCTTTGCAACGCAAGCGCCCACGGCAGTGCGCGCGTGGAGTTAACGGTGCCCGTCAGGGCTGGGTGCACCAGACGGCATGGTGTGTGTGGT
This sequence comes from Comamonas sp. UBA7528, assembly GCF_002479375.1. Classification (NCBI taxonomy): domain Bacteria; kingdom Pseudomonadati; phylum Pseudomonadota; class Betaproteobacteria; order Burkholderiales; family Comamonadaceae; genus Comamonas; species Comamonas sp. UBA7528. The sequence goes on along the minus strand of NZ_DLMU01000001.1, from coordinate 145,103 downwards.
GGTGCGGGTGCGCACCGTCTGGCGTCGGTACAGGCTGGCGAGAGCGGGCACAGGGATGCGTCCCTGACCGGGTGTGGCTGCGGCGCGCAACCGGATCACGGTGGCAGCAGCGCAGCCGGGTCTTTCACATTCAAGGCGTCGGCGGACTGGGCCACCACATCCACCCACAGCAGCGATGCTGCGGCGCCCAGGGCCAGGGCGGCCACCAGGATAAACAGCAGCACAGGGTGGCGGCCATTGCCGCGGCCGGGCTTGCGGCGCAAAGGGGGAGCGTTGGGGGTATGCATGTCACACCTCACGGGTGATGGCTAGGCCACTGATTGCAACATGCACGCCGCCTGTCGTCTGTCAGACAACCGCCTGACGGTTTGGTAGGCTCCCAAAGCACACCGCCCTGCAGTGCAGGGCGGCGGCAGAGGCAAGGGCCAGGCGCTGCGGCGCAGCACCTGGCCGGCTTCACAGGCTCAGAAGCGGTGGCGCATGCCCACGGCGAAGCTGGTGCCGGAATCGGAGCCGGTCAGCTTGTCGTGCATCAGCGCAGCGTACAGGTCGGTGCGCTTGGACAGGAAGTGGTCATAGCCCAGCGTGGTCGTGGTGCGCTTGCCATCAAAGACCAGCGCGCTGGTGGTGGCGTTGCGCGCTTCGATCTTGGTCTGCGCAATGGCGGCCTTGAAGGTGCCCGCCTTGGTCACAGGCACATCCAGGCCCAGGGTGGCGGTCTTGCCTTCGTAGCTGGTGTTGTCCTTGGTTTCGGACTGGCCGTAGGTGCCGTAGACCTTCACGACCTTGAAGTCATAGGAGCCACCCAGCATCCAGTTGGCCTTGGCACCGCCATCGGTGTAGAGCAGGGCGCCGGTGGGGTTCTTCACCTGGGCGCGTTCGTAGAAGCCGGTCAGCATCAGGCCGTCGTTGCGGTAGGTGGCGTTGGCACCCACGTTCTTCTTGCTGTTGGCCGTGGCCACCTCACCAAACTGGTACTGCAGATTGAAGCTCAGGCCGCCGAAGCTGGGCGAGGAGTAGACGATCTGGTTGCTCCAGCCGGTGTCGGACGCGGTGGTGTTGTAGGTCTTGAGGGCGGCGTCGGTATAGCCCGTCCACATATTGCCGTGCAGGATCAGCGGCGAGACGGTGAACGAATCACCGAACGGGTTGGCGAACACGCTGGGCAGGAAGTTGGGGGCCGAGGAACGGCCCAGCTTCACGGCACCGAAGCTGCCGCTCAGCGACACATTGGCGTCGCGGGCAAAGAAGGACTCGCCAAAGGCCAGGTCGTAACGGCCGGGAGAACCGGTGTCGCCGCGGAAGAAGGCGCCCAGCATGAAGCCGGCCTTCAGGCCATTGCCCAGATCTTCCGTGCCATTCATGCCCCACCAGGAGGTGGACAGGCCGCCGGAGCCGACCTGGCTCACGCGGTCGGCACCCGCCAGTTGCATGGAGCCGGCATACATATCGACCAGGCCGGTCAGTTGCACAGACGATTGTGCGAAGGCGGTGGAGCACAGGCAGGCTGCAGCCAGGCAGGCGGACAGTCGGGTCAGTTTCATGGGGCAAGTCCCTCGGTTGGTTGTGATGCCTGCCTCTATGCAAACCACGTGCCACCTTGCGCGGCGCCATCTTGGTGCAGTGCACGGCCCCATGGCACTGCGCGGCCGCAGCACAGGCGTGCAGGGGGTGACGCACCGGCTGCAGCGCTGCATGCAGTGCGGGCCCCGGGGTTGTGCACTGCCGCGCAGCGTCCGGCAGCCCTGTAAAGGTGCGTACGGTGCCTGGCACAGCGGTGGCGCGCCCTTTGGTTGGCGTGGCGTGCACTGGATTGCGCGGCGGATGCATGCAAGGTTGCACAGCCGCCGCGCCCGCGACGGCGTATGCTGGATGCCATGTCCACGCCCAAGACCCTGCTCATCGTCTACCACTCGCTCACCGGTGGCACCCGCCAGATGGTGGAGGCGGCGCGCGACGGTGCCCAGGACAGCGGTGAGGTGACCGTGCGCCTGCTGCACGCCACCACCGCCGGCCCGCAGGACCTGCTGGACGCGGACGGCTACCTGTTTGCCACCCCCGAAAACCTGGCCGCCATCAGCGGGCTGATGAAGGATTTTTTCGACCGCAGCTATTACGGGGTGCTGGACCGCATCCAGGGCCGGCCTTATGCCAGCCTGGTCTGCGCCGGCAGCGACGGCAGCAACGCCGCGCGGCAGATGGCGCGCATCGCCACGGGCTGGCGGCTCAAGGTCGTGGCCGAACCGCTCATTGTCTGTACCCATGCGCAGACGCCGGAGGCCATCCTGGCGGCCAAGCAGATCGCGGCAGACGATCTGGCCTCCTGCCGCGCACTGGGCGAGGCGCTGGCCACGGGGCTGGCGCTGGGGGTGTTCTAAACGCCAGGCCGCATGCCGGGGTGGCTGCCGGGTACATGCCCACAAAACCATAGCATCGGTGGCAATCCGCGCCGGCGGTGGCGGTCTTCGGGCGCTGCAGTACCATGGCCCCTCCTGTTTCCCCGCCGCGGCCTGCCGCGCAATGCCCCGCATGCCCGCCAACGACACCCGCCAGCAAGCCATTGACGCCGCCTACCACGTGATTGCCGAGTGGGGCGTGCAGGGCGCCACCTACCGCCGCATCGCGGCGCAGGCTCAGTTGTCGCCGGGGACGCTGACCTACCATTTCCCCACCATCGACGACCTGCTGCTGGCCGCCTTTCGCCAGTTCACCGACCACATCAGCGACGGCTTTCACACCCGCATGCGGGCGGCGCGCAACGCTCCCGAAGCCTGCGAGGCCGTGGTGGACCTGATCTGCGGCGAGGTCTGGCCCACCACGGCGCACCTGCTGCTGTCGTTCGAGCTTTACGCCATGGCCGCGCGCAGCGCCGACTACCGCGCCGTGATGCACCGCTGGATGGCGCAGAGCCAGTCCGCTCTGCGGCTGCAGTTCCAGGCCGAAACGGCCCGGCTGCTGGACGCCTGCATCGAAGGCATGACCATCCACAACGTGCTGGGTGCCCAGCCTTTGCCACGCGCACTGATCCTGGCCCACATCACCACCATGGCGCTGCCGGGCTATTGCGGAGGGCAGGCCGCAGGTGCAGAAGGCGGGGCCAGTACCGGCGCTGCAGACCCCGGCAACGCCGCCCCGCAGCGCTGACCGGTGCATGCCTCTGGCTGGGGCTGCCTGCAGGTGGCGCCGTGCCGGGCCGCGATGTGCCGCAATGTCCTGCACGGGGCAGCACCGGATCCGGGGCGCTCGCTTTGTCACGCGGTCACATGCGCTCTCACCTGGTCGCAGGTGCCCACGCCGTCAGGGGGTTACGCCGCCTGCTGCGCGGCCCCTCCGGTGGCCGTGCGGCGCACCGCCCAGGCCTGCAGCACCATGGCCAGCACGGCGGCCACCAGCGCCATGGCCAGCACTGGCAGCATGCCCAGGCGCAGGCCCCAGTGTTCCCCCAGAAAGCCCAGCATCGGCGGGCCGACCAGAAACGCCACATAGCCCAGGCTGGCCACGGCGCCCACGCGGCGGGCGCTGTCGGCGGCAGGGCCTTCGCCGGCGGCCGACAAGGCCAGCGGAAAGCCCAGCGCCGCGCCCAGGCCCCAGAACAGCACCGACGCCGCGCCCAGCCAGGGCAGCGGGGAAAAAATCGCCAGTGCCACACCCAGGGCGGCAGCCAGCGCACTGGCCTGCATCAGGCGCACGCGGGCAAAGTGCTGCAGCAGCCGGTGGCCGGAAAAGCGCCCCACCACCATGCCCAGCGTGAACAGCAGGTAGATCACCGTGCCCTGGGCTTCGGCAAAACCATGGCCGTCTACCATCAGCAGCGGCAGCCAGTCGTTGGCCGCGCCTTCGGCCAGCGCCATGCCCAGAATGAACAGGCCGATCAGCAGCACGCGCCGCTCGCGCAGCGCGCCCAGCACAGGGCCGGGCTCGGGCCCGCCATCGGCCTCGGCAGGCGCGGGGGCCGCGCTGTGGTTGTGGATGTGCCGCACCAGCGGCAGCACGCCCAGCAGTGCCAGTGCCGCCACGCCCAGCCAGTGCAGCAGCAGCGGGGCCTGCAGATAGGCCATCAGCATGCCCAGGGCCGCGCCCAGCAGCGTGCCCAGGCTGAAGCAGCCGTGCAAGGTGGTCATCAGCGTGCGCTGGTACAGACGTTCCAGCGCTGCGCATTCCACGTTCATCGCAATGTCCGACCAGCCGATGCCCAGGCCAAAACACAGAAAGCCGGCAAACGCACACCACAGGCTGGCCAGTGCCGCGCCCGCCGCCATCAGCGCCAGACCGGCCAGCACCAGACAGGTGCCGGCCAGGATGGTGCGCCGTGCCTGCAGCCACGCCGTGACTGCGTTGGCGCTGAGGATGCCCAGCATCGAGCCCATGGAAAAGCCGAACAGCACCAGCCCCATCTGCTCCGTGCTGGCGCCCAGGGCGTCGCGCAGCGCCGGGGTGCGCGTGACCCAGGTTGAAGTGGCAATGCCAATCAGTACAAAAACGCCATACAGGGCGCCGCTCAGTCGGCGCACCGGGGGCAGCGCCGCAGCCGTTTCAGCCATGGGATCCACTTTCCATTGTCAATAATTCGCATGTTCGTACGCTTGTACGAAAAAGGCGAATCGTACGTATGTACGACAAATCCGGTGGCCAGACACAGGCAATGCCCGTGGACGGCCACTGGGCATTGCGCGGGGCACGCATGGACAGGCGGGCGGGGGATGTGCCGGCCTGGTGGGGCGGCTTACGAGTCTTGCGGGGTTTGCCCTGCGGCGCAGGACCTGGTGTGGCCGGTGGCCTTGTGCCCGCCGGTCGCAGAGCAGGCCATTGCTCCCTGCGGGCCGGATTGGAGGCAGGGACCGGGCAGGCCCTGGGCGGCATGATGGTTCTATGTCGAGACCAAGGGTGCGACGCGTCCCGTCCGGCGCCATGGGCCTGCAGCGCACAAGCTCTGGGGGGCTTTCGCAGCGACCGGTTTTTTTGTCTTCAGGAGCGTGCCATGTCCATCAATCCGCCTGCTCCCGCAGGCCGCTTTGTACTGCCGCCAGCGGCCAGCGGGCCGGGGGCGGACGCACCCCACCACCGGCGCCTGCCGCTGCACGGCTTCATGGCGGCGGTGTACCGCAGCCAGGACGCCCGCGTGCTGGTCCACACGGCCGAGCAGTCCATGGCCCGGGTTCAGGCACACCTGGCCCGCATGCATGCGCTGGCCGTGGAGGCCAGCAACAGCGATGTGGCAGGGCCCGCGCGTGCCCGGGCCCAGCAGGAGATCAATCTGCGCGTGGCGGACATCGACCGCATTGCCCGTACCACGGTGGTGGCCGGGCACAGCCTGCTTGATGGAGCCCTGCACCGCCAGGAGGGGCTGCTGAACGCCCTGGCCGGACAGGCAGGTGGCGCCGCGCTGGCCTGCCTGCCCAATCTGCGGGCGCAGAGCCTGTCGGCCCTGCGGTATGCCGTGCAGTCCTGGGTGCTGGATGCCGCTGTGGCAGCCCCCTTGCCCGCTGCGGCGGGGCTGACCCTGGCCGTGGGCGACCAGCCACCGGTGGCATTGGGCACTTTGCCAGCCGCTGCATCAGGGGGCGAGCGGCTGGCTCAGCTGTGCCGGGCCATCAACGACCAGACAGCCAGAACCGGGGTGGCCGCCTTTGTGCTGCCGGAGCGCCGACGCAGCGGTGTGGAGGGGGCGCTGCAGCTTCAACTGCTGTCATGCAGGGTGAATGCCGACGGATGGGCGCAGCGCGTGTCGCTGGGCGGGGTGGTGCAGGCCATGGGCCGCCCCCTGCTGCACGCGCAAAGAGCAGACCGCAGCGCCGGCCCCGCACCCGGCTGGGTGGTGCATATGGCCTGCGGGCTGCACAGCATCAGCCTGGACGATCCGGCACGCGCATGGGTGGGCCAGCTGCAGCTGGAGCAGGCCGCCGCCCAGCTGCGCTGCGCGCGGGCACGCTTTGCTGCCGGCAGCCTGCTGGGGCGCCTGGGGGCCGGGGTACCCGGCGAGAGCCAGGCTTAAAGGGGAGAAGATTCGGGAGGAGAAGAGGGGCGCCACGGTTCTGCGGCCACAGCCCCCTTCGGCTTAGCGCGGTGTGGCCTTGCCTGCCGGTGTGCCGACCGGCGCCACCGCGCGGCGTGCGCCCAGGCTGACCACGGCAATGCCGCCCACAATCCCCAGGCCGCCCAGCACCAGTGACAGGCTCAGGCTTTCACCCAGAAACCAGGTGGACGCCAGCAGCCCGATCAGCGGCACGCCCAGCATGGCGGTGGACATGCGCGTGGCCGACAAATGCATGCTGGCCGCGTTCACCGCGCAAAAGCAGAACGCCGTGGCCACCGGGCCCACGTACAGCACGATCTCCCACAGCGCCCAGCTGCCGTCGCCGGTGAACGGGCCTTCCACCGCATAGGCCAGTGCCAGCAGCGGCACCGTGGCCAGCAGCATCTGCCACGGGGCCAGCTGGTAGGCGCTGGAGTCGCCCTTGTAATAGCGCAGGTGCAGGATGGTCATGCCCCACAGAAAGGAAGCGCCCATCAGCATCAGATTGGCCTGCACGCCGGCGCTGTCGCTCCAGTCCATGGCCAGCGGGTTGAACAGCACCACCAGGCCCAGCAGGCCCAGCAGCAGGCCGGTGGTCTGCAGGCGCGACAGGCGCTCGCCAAACACCAGCACGGCAATCGGCGTGACCCACAGCGGCGTGGTGTAGGCCAGCACGGCCGAGCGGCCGGCAGGTACCTGCGTCATGGCGATGGCGCCCAGCACGGTGAACGCCATCATCTGCAGCAGGCCGATGCTGGCCAGCAGCGGCCAGTCGCGCCGGGTGGGCAGCTTGAGCGTGCCACCGGCAATCTGGATGGCGAACAGGCACAGCCCGCCGGTGGCAAAGCGCAGCGCCGAGAACCAGATGGGCGTCACATGGTTCAGCCCGGCCTTCATCACCGGCCAGTTGCAACCCCAGATGGCAATGGCCGCCAGCAGCGTGAGCAGGCCGGCATGGCTTTTCCAGGCAGTGGGCAGCGCGAAGTGCCGCGCGGCAGGCAGATGGGAGGTGGCGGAGAGCGTGGCAGACGGGGTGCCGGAAGCAAGACCAGAAGGGCGGGACGACATGCAGCGGACGCAAAAGACGGAAGCGGAAAACCGGAGTCTGGTGTGCGCGGTGCGGTGGTCTCCCGGTCTGTAGCACGCCGCAGCAACGCCGCAGGGCGGGAGGGGAACGCGGTGCACCACACACCACGGGAAAACCCGGAATTCTGCGCACGTAGGCCCAGATTTTGTTTCTGCATTCACTGCAGAATGTGGCGCAAGCAGGTGAATAATTCTGGTTTTCGCCGGAACCTGAGAGTTTTTATCCCATGAAGAAGCTGGACCGCATCGACATCGGCATCCTCAACGCGCTGCAGGCCGATGCGCGCACCACCAATGCCGAGTTGGCCAAGGCCGTGCACCTGTCGCCCACGCCCTGCTACAACCGGGTCAAGGCCATGGAAGAGATGGGCCTGATCCGCCAGCAGGTCACCTTGCTGGACCCGGACCTGCTGGGCCTGCACCTGAACGTGTTTATCCACGTCACCCTGGAGCGCCAGGTGCAGGGAGCGCTCCAGCACTTTGAAGCCACCATCGCCGAGCGCCCCGAGGTGATGGAGTGCTACCTGATGACCGGCGACGCCGACTACCTTCTGCGCGTGCTGGTGCCGGACATCAAGGCGCTGGAGGTCTTCATCCTCAACCTGACCACCACGCCCGGCGTGGCCAATATCCGCTCCAGCTTTGCCCTCAAGCAGGTGCGCTACAAGACGGCCCTGCCGCTGCCCGAAGGTGGCCTGGTGGTCGGGCGGGAGGGGTGAGCAGCGGAACACGGCGCGCGCCGCCCTCCGCCCGTGCCGGTTGCATGACCGGGCACGCAGCGGCGGGCTGAACGGCTGAGCATCGGCGGCGCTGCCGCAACGGCTGCGCTGTCCTTGCCGTCATGGCCGTTGCTACGGCTGCGTCCCGGCCTGCATCACCCCCACTGGATTTCGCCCTTGGCCACCTTGGCCCCCAGTTCCAGCGACATGGGCGAGCCCGCCTGCGGGTACAGCCGGGTCATGGCGGCAATCAGCGCTTTGCTGTCGGTGGCCTTGGCGGCTTCGCGCTCGAAGTGGCGCAGATAGTCCCGGGTGTAGGCCAGTGCTTGCGCGCCCAGCGGCGCACCAGCAGCCATGTGGCCCGGCACCACCACCGCAGGCTGGCGCTCCAGCATGCGGTCCAACGTGTGGGCCCAGGCACTGCGTGCGCCCGGGGTCGGGGTGTCGGCCGTCCACACATGCAGACCGGAGAACACCATCACCCCACCGAAAATGGCCTGCAGCGACGGCACCCACAGATAGCGTCGGTTGGGCAAGCCTTCGGCCGGAACGATCTCGATGCGCTGGCCTTCCAGGCTCAGCGCCGGGCCGTCAAACGCTTCGGGCATCACCACATCGGCCAGCTTCTGCGGCCCGTTGTCCTTGAGCTGCGGGCCCCAGGTGGCCAGCTTTTTCTCCACATTGCCGTGGATGGCACGCAAGGTGTCGGAGGCGGCCAGCACCCTGGCCTGCGGGAACGCGGCACGCACGGGCGCCAGGCTGAAGTAGTAGTCCGGATCGCTCTGGCTGATGTAGATGGTGGTCAGCCGCTTGCCGGTGGCGCGGATCGCATCGGCCAGCGCCCGGCCGTCCGACAGGGTGAAGCCGCCGTCGATCAACACCGCATCGCGGGCGCCTGTCAGCAGCACCGGGGCGCGGGAAAAACCCTGTTCATTGGCAGGAAAGTGCTGCCAGCGCAGCGGTGCGCCGGATGCACGGGGTGCGGCGGCCCAGGCGGCTGCGCCGGTGGCGGCCCAGGCGGTGGCCATGCCGGCGGTGCGAACAAAGTGGCGGCGTGTGCTCATCTTCAACTCCTAGGTGGTAGGGCATGGCTGCGGCGGTGCGGGCACGATCTGCCACCGGCTGTGCCGGGGAGCGTGGCGCTTGCAGCCCATGCGGGGGGGGTGCAATGCCTGCATGGTAGGTAGACTGCATTGATTGAAAAATACACACGAAGCAAACACTTTGTATGTCTGAAGCAAACAATCAAACCATGCCCGGTGGCTGGAACCACCTCAAACGCTTGGCCTACTTTGCGGCCGTGGTGGAAACCGGCTCCTTCACCGCCGCCGCCGAGCGCCTGGGCATCACCAAGGCCGTGGTCAGCCAGCAGGTGGCCCGGCTGGAACGTGAATTCCACAGCACCCTGCTGGTGCGCAGCACCCGCAAGGTACAGCCCACGGCAGCGGGCCAGGCCTTCTACCAGCGCTGCGCCGCCATCCTGGCCGATGCGGAGCACGCCTTCAGCGAACTGGCCGATTCCGCGGTCGAGATTGCCGGTCCCCTGCGGCTGACCGCACCGTTCGACTACGGCATCAGCGTGGTGGTGCCGGCCCTGGCCACGTTTGCCGCACGTTATCCGCAGTGCCAGGTCGATGCCCGTTTCAGCGACCAGACCCATGACCTGATGGCTGGCGATGTGGAGCTGGCCATTCGTGTGGGTTGGCTCACCGATCTGCAGCTGCAGGCACGGCAGATCGGCAGCTTTCGCCAACTGCTGGTGGTCGCGCCCCGGTGGCAGCCGCAGTTGGCCCGCCTGACCGGCCCGCAGGATCTGGCCGCGCTGCCTTTTGTGGCCAACACGGCCTTGCGCGAACCGGGGCGCTGGCAGTTCACCCGTGCGCAGGCCGCGCCATCGGACGCACCCCACACCGTGCAGTGGCAGCCCGTCATGCGGCTGGATGCCACGCTGGCCGTGCGCGCCGCCGTGCTGGCCGGCGCCGGCCTGTCGGTGTTGCCGGATTACGCCATTGCCGAGGACGTGGCAGCGGGCCGCCTGGTGCAGGTGCTGCCCGGCTGGACCTTGCCCCAGGGCGGCATTCACGCGGTGTTTCCGCCCGCACGCTTTCGCCCCGCCAAGGTACGTGCGCTGGTGGAATGCCTGGTTGCACAGCAAAACGGCACGCTTTCCTGACCCGCTGAGCACCAGTAGATCTGTAGATTCGCTGGCGCGTTGGCAGTGGGCCGCATACACACACGGCAACGGTCGGGCAGGGCGCTACGACCCCATCGGCACCGGTGGCCGGGCCGTACCAAGCCTCCCACACGCGCCGGCCGGCCGCTCACGGGCCATGGGCCCATGGCCTGCAACCCCGGTCTGCATGGTGCATAGTGCGGCGCCATGGAAATGCAAAGCGATATGCAAAAGAACAAGCAAGCGGTATTCGGCCCCCATCTGCGCCTGCTGGGCATGGCGGTCTTGTGGGGGGCTTCATGGCCAGCGGGACGGGTGATTGCGCAGAACATGCCGCCACTGGCGGGCGCCTGCCTGCGCTTTGTGCTGGCAGCGCTGGTGCTGCTGCCGTGGATGTACTACGCCGGCGGCTTTGCCCAGCTGCGGCAATGGAGCGCGCAACGCTGGCTGGGCATGGTTGCAGCCGGAGCCACCGGTGTGTTCGGCTATGCAGCCTTTTTCCTGTCCGGTCTGCAGTACCTGCCGGCCGGCAAGGCGGCGCTGGTGATCACGCTCAACCCGGTGGTCACCTTGCTGCTGGCCGTGTGGATTTTCAAGGAGCGGCTGAACCGCACCATTGCACTGGGCATGCTGCTGGCAGCCGCGGGTGCGGTGGTCGTCATCTCGCACGGGCGGCCACAGGACATCCTGCACGGCGCCGTGGGCCTGGGTGAGCTGCTGATTCTGGGCTGCGTGGCCTGCTGGGTGGCCTACACGCTGCTGGGCCGGGTGCTGTTGACAGGGGTGGACGCGCTGACCACCACCGCCGTCACCAGCACCATCGGCGCAGTGCTGCTGCTGGTGGCCAGCCTGGTGGTGGAAGGCCCGGCCGGCCTGCAGGCCGCCGTGCACAGCAACGGAACTGCCTGGGGCGCGCTGCTGTTCCTGTCATGGGGCGCCACGGCCCTGGCGTACGCCTGGTATTTCGACGGCGTCAAAGCCCTGGGCGCCGGCGCAGCCTCCGGCTACATCACCCTGGTGCCGGTGATCGGTGTGGTGATTTCCGCGCTGCTGCTGGGCGAATCCATCGATGCCTCCATGCTGGTGGGCGGGGCGATGGCAGTGGCAGGAACGGCGGTGATGAACTGGGGGCGACGGCCGGCCTGAAGCTAGGAGCCACAAAGGGACGCAGGGGCCGCACACCCTGCGCTTTCCCTCGCTACAGCTGTGCTTCTGCCACAGACCTTCGCGTCACACCGTTGGCCGCAAGAGTCCGCATGTGCCCCCAGCCAGTGGGAGAGGGGCATGAGCGGTTCCTACTTTGGTTCTTACTTATTGACGACGATGCGCCAGCAACTCTCCTGCGTCGCGCCGCCCTGTTCCTTTGCGCAATCCGAACGGCGGTCCAACCGGGTCCCGACATGGGTATAGCCAGAGTTCGGGTTGTGTGTGATGAGGTGACCGATCTCGCCGAGCAGTTCTTCATGTTCGGCAAAGTAGCTGTGGCCCATCTCCATGAGCCCCGTCTTTGTCACGACCTCCACGGTATCAATGCCATCCACCCTGGCGAATGCCGGGGGGGCTCCGACCCGGCTCCTGTCGTGCACCTTTTGGGAGAACTTCACGGGCTTGTCGGTTTTAGACACGTACAGCGTGGTGCGCTCCGAAATCTTCGCGTACACCTTCGCCATGTCGTGGAAGAAGTCGGCGTCCACATCCGGTGCGGCCAGAATGATCTGGCCAAAACGCAATTGATCCTGCAACTGCAGGGCCACCCTCAGCAGTGCCCGGTTTCCCATGCTGTGGGCAATCAGGTGTATCGGCTGTGCCGGACCGACTTCCTGGCGCAGGCGCTGCAGAAATTCAGCCAGGTACTTTTCGCTGTAATCGACCGTGGCCTCGTCAGCCGTGTAGGCCAGGGTGCTTGCTCTGGAAGGCCAGCTGTAGAAGGCCGGGATGCCTTTCAGGTTGAGGTCTGCCCAGATCTGTGCGGTGCGCCGGGCTGCGTCGACGAAACTGTTGTTGTAGCCATGGATGAAAACCAGAACGACCCGATGGTTCGGGTTGATCTTTTTCAGCGTGGTTTTGAGGCTGCTCCAATAGTTGGCATCTTCCAGCGGCCGGGCGAAGCTGAAGCGTATGGGCTCATCTTTTTTGCGTTTCAGGAAGGAATAGCTGCCAAGCGACCCAGTCTCTCGGCTCTTGGGGATGAACACTTCCGCCACGCCGTAGTTCAGCTTGGTGTCACGCTCTGACCCAAAGGGGTTGGACATCAGAAAAGGCTGCGTGGGCTTTCTGTTTGTGCCATACCAAAGCGTTACGGTCTTGCCTCTTGGCTGGGTGGGATCCATCCCTCCGGCCGTGTTATCGACTGGTGCAGGCGGAAGCACAACCACCGGTCCTGGGGCTGGCGCAGGGCTGGGTGCCGGGCTCGGTGCAGGGTGCGATGTGACAGGCTGATTGGAAGCGATTCCATCGGGAGCAGGGCTAGTCGTACAACCCGCGAGCAGTCCGCACAGAACGGCAAGAACGAAAAAACCACGGTCGATATTCATGCTCAATTCCCTCCGGCGCGCGGCTGTTGTTTGCTGATTCTGGTGACGTTGTGTTGCGCCCTGTAAGGAGGGTAAGCCCCCTGTCGATGGTGTGGTCCGCCACTTGGCGGCTATGGTGGCAAAAAGCGACGGCCTTGGAAGAGGGCGACAGGAACGAGAGGGCTGCGTTGTGCAATTGAGGTTGCTCAAAGGCAGCATGCCAAGTCGTATGTCAGCCCCTCTTCTGCGCTGCGACAATCCGTCGGACAACTCCGAAAGAAAAAATGGACGACATGCACTCGCAGCAGGAACTTCAGACGGTCTACGTGCTTACGAATCCGGCCATGCCCGGTATCGTCAAGATCGGTATGACGAAAGCCTCGGATGCAGGCGAGCGCATCGCATCCCTGGGGAGCAGCAGCGCGGTTCCGCTTCCCTTCGATTGTGTCTATGCCTGCAATGTGCCGGATGCCAAAAAAGTCGAGCAGGCCCTGCATCGTGCGTTTGCTCCCGACCGCATCAATCCTTCGCGCGAGTTTTTCAGAACCAAGCCCAGTCAGGTCATGGCCATTCTGGAGCTGCTGCACCAGGGCAAGGTCGTGACAGCCCAAGTGGAGGCACAGGCGGAGGCCAAGACAGACCCCGAAGCACTTGAATCCGCAGTCAAGGACAAGCGAAAAATGCGTCCAAAGATTGACTATGTGGCGATTGGCCTGAAGGTCGGCGATGTCATCACGTTCAGGGATGGCGTCACGACTGCCACGATTGCCGGGCCGCACACGGTGATCTACCAAGGTGAGGAATCCTCATTGCAGCGCGTCTCCCTCAAGCTCATGCCTGAAATCGTTAGCCGTGGTGTAGCTTCAAAGTTGTATTGGTCGTTCAACGGCCAGTCCCTGGCGGACCTTTACGAAGAATTTCACGGCGATGAGGAGTGAAAACTGCTTCGCGCTTGTGGATCACCTTGCGCGCCAAGGCGACTGTCTTCTATCAGCCTGAATCAGTCCGTTGAGCAAGAACGCTGACTGTCCACTTATGGCCAGCAGACAGAATCCGCAAGCTCAAGCCGTGTTGCATGCATGGCCTCATCGCGTAGAGGCCAGTCAGGCAAGTTCTCTCCCGCTCAGTGCATTCCCTGGCCAGCTTGGCTTCACGGTCTGCGACCTTGCTGGGCTTGCCTTTTTCCCGTGTCTCGTCCAGGCTGCGCTGGCGTTCTTGCGCTCCTGCGCAGCAATTTTGGCGGCATGTTCCTGCGGAAGTTGGGCGTCGCTGCAATGGTCCTGGTTTTCGCGCAGCGCCTTTTCCAGGCCACGCACACGGCTGGATTGGTCCTTGGCCTGGGCATGCTCGATGTCGCGTGCAATCTTTGCTGGTTTGCTTTCGCACATGGTATGCACCGGCGGTGTCGGTTGTGCCAGAACGGCATGGGTGGTCAGGGGGGATACAGCAATGGCGGCGAAGGTGCGCATGGGCCTCGCCCCCATGAGTTGCCCAGCCCATGGTTCCGCAATCGCATGCTGCTACCTGAGCGCACGGACCGAGACTCAAGCGCGGCTTGATCTCCCGGCTTCGCCTCGAAGCTCGTCCGGACTGAGTACATATTCCGGGCTGTCCACCAGGCGTTGAACCACCAGATCAATGAAGGCGCGAGCGCGCACGGGCTGGGATGACCGGCTCCCGAAGTAGACGAAATAGCTGGCGTAGTCCGGCATGTGGTCCACCAGGATGGGTATCAGTGCTCCGGAGCGGATAAACGGGGCGGCGGTGACGCCGGCGAGCTGGCCCAGTACCTTCCCGGCCAGAACCGCTTGCAGCTCAAACAACTCATCGTTGCTGCAGATGGTGGGGACGACAGGCTGGTCGGCGGCTTGGCCGTCGATCTTCACCCGCCACGGCAGCACTTTGCCGGTGCTCGGATGCCGATAGGCACTGCAGCGGTGCGCGGCCAGATCCGCCAGTGACTCGGGCACACCGTGTTTTGCAAAGTACGAAGGCGCACCGCAGATGGGCAACTGCACCGGGAACAGCCGCCGTGCAATCACCCCCTCATGGGGCGACGGGCCGAGGCGAAAGCCTACGTCCACACGGTCTTCCACCCAGTTTCCGATGCGGTCGTCCAGCAAGACGTCAGGCTGAATCCCTGGATGCATGTCGCAGAACTCGTCGACTAGGCGCCACAGAATCGGTTGGAACGTGGTGCGCGGCCCCGTGATGCGCAGGGGGCCCGCAAATTCATCCCTTGCAGACCTGGCGGACTGCAGCGCCCGCTGCATTCCGGTCACGGCCGGCTGCACGTCTTCGAACAGGCGCTGCCCCGCATCGGTCAGCGACATCACGCGCGTCGTTCGATGGAACAGGCGCACGTCCAGGTGAGCCTCCAGTTGCGCCAATGCCTTGCTCGCCGCCTGAGGGCTGATACCAAGGTCTGCGGCTGCTTTTCGCAGGCTGCCAAGCTCTGCCGCCTTGATAAAGGTTGTGATGGACCGAAGCTCGTTGATCGCCATGCATGGCCTCCTGATGGCCTTGATTGTCATTGAATTGATGCCAATTCAACAACCTGAATGAATCTATTCGGATGTCAGTTCGTTGCCTAAAGTGGGTGCCATCGAACTTCCCCAAGGTGCAGCGCATGCAACATGTCATCCTGAACAACGGTCTTCACATGCCCATCGTCGGGTATGGCGTCTTCCAGATCGCCGATGCCCATGAGTGCCAGCGCAGCGTTGTCGATGCCATCGACTCCGGCTACCGGCTGATCGACACCGCGGCCTCCTACATGAACGAAGCAGCGGTCGGCCAAGGTCTGCGCTCCAGTGGCGTGCCGCGTGACCAGCTCTTCGTCACCAGCAAGCTCTGGGTCCAGGAGACCGGCTACGAGCGCACGCAGCAGGCCATCGACAAATCCTTGCGCCGGCTGCAGCTCGATTACCTCGATCTGTACCTGATTCACCAGCCCTTCGGTGACGTCCATGGTTCGTGGCGCGCGATGGAGGAAGCCTACCGTGCCGGCAAGCTGCGCGCCATTGGCGTCAGCAACTTCCATCCGGATCGCCTGATGGACATCCAGTCGTTCAACGAAATTGCTCCGGCGGTCAACCAGATCGAGGTCAACCCGTTCCAGCAGCAACTGGAAAGCATCCCCTTCATGCAGGGAATCGGCGTGCAGGCCGAGGCCTGGGCACCGTTTGCAGAAGGCCGTAACGGCCTTTTCCAGAACGAAGTGCTGCTCGGCATCGCAACGCGCCATGGCAAGTCGGTCGGCCAGGTGGTGCTTCGCTGGCTGGTGCAGCGCGGAGTCGTGGCCCTGGCCAAGACCGTCCGCAAGGAACGCATGACGGAGAACCTCGACATCTTCGACTTCGGGCTCGACGACGCGGAAATGGCGCGCATTGCGGCACTGGACACGAACACCAGCAGCTTCTTCTCACACCGTGACCCGGACATCGTGAAGTGGATGTCCGAGCGCAAACTGGATATCTGAGTGACCGCCATGCACACCCGGTTCACGCCAGCGCAAACCCGCAATGCAAGCGCCGTGCTGGCCATCATCGTGGCCAGCTACCTGATGATCGTGGTGGACATCTCCATCGTCATCACCGGACTGCCACGCATCCAGGCCAGCCTGGGCTTCACCTCGGCGCAGTTGTCCTGGGTGACCAACGCCTACACCCTGGCTTTCGGTGGCTTGCTGCTCCTGGGCGCCCGGGCCGGGGATGTGCTGGGGCGCAGGCGTATGTTCATCCTCGGCCTTTCCCTGTTCACGCTGGCCTCGGTGTCGATTGGGTTTGCACCTTCGGCAGCCTGGTTGCTGACCTCCCGCGCCATCCAGGGCGCAGGCGCCGCAGTGCTGGCGCCTTCCACGCTGGCACTGCTGTCCACCCACTTTGCCGAGGGCCCGGACCGGACCTGTGCACTGTCCCTGTATGCCGCAGCGGCCGGAGTCGGCGCGACCCTGGGACTGGTGCTGGGCGGTCTGTTCGCTGACCTGGTTTCCTGGCGGGCGGGGTTCTTCATCAATCTGCCCATCGGCCTGCTTCTCATCATCGCTGCGCACCGCCATATCGGCGAAACGCCGCGGCATACGGGCCGGTTGGATCTGGGCGGTGTCATCAGCTCCACCGTGGGAATGACGGCGGTGGTCTACGGGCTGGTGCGGGCCGCCGACGCAGGCTGGCACGACGGTTTGTCCCAAGCCAGCCTGGCCGCAGGGATGCTGATGATCGTCGCCTTCATCCTCGTCGAACGCAAGGTGCGCCAGCCCATTCTGCCGCTGCGCCTGCTGGCCAGCCGAGAGCGTGCAGGCGCTTATGTCGCACGCATGCTGTTTCTGGGCGGCGCGGTCGGCTTCTGGTTCTTCTCCACCCAGTTTCTGCAGGGCGTTCTCCATCTGCGGCCCATGCAGGCGGGCCTGGCCTTCCTGCCCGTCACATTGCCCAACTTTGCCTCGGCCATGGCCTTTCCCAGACTGGCGCGTCGATGCGGCAACGAACGTCTGTTGCTCGTCGGGCTGCTGCTGGGCGTGGTGGGGCTCGCATGGCTGGGCCGAGCGGATGTCACCGCAACGTATTGGCGTGACATCGCATGGCCAATGGTGCTGATCGGTCTGGGCCAAGGTCTGCTGCTGGCTCCGCTGACTGCTGCCGGCGTCGCAGGTGTCGATCCCAAGGACGCCGGTGCTGCGTCCGGGCTGGTCAACGTCGCGCACCAGCTCGGCGGTGCTCTGGGACTGGGACTGCTGGTGCTCGTCTTTGCCAGCGCAACCCCTTCGGATGCCGACGGTGCCTCGGCCCTCGCACACCGTATTTCCGCGGTCATGGATGTCGGCGCGCTGCTGCTGGGGCTGGCACTGCTGGTCTCCTGGTTTTGCATTGCCCTGCCGCATCGCCATCGCAACGCACAGCACAAGGAGGTGCTCCAGTGAAATCGTTTCTTTGTCTGGCATTGGGCTGGGCCACAGCCGCTGCGGCCCAGTCACCGGTGCTGGGGCAGCCCCAGCACCAGTCCATCGTGGCGGTGCGTTCTGCCGCATCCCAGCAGGCCATTCCAGGATCGGTGGATACGTTCACTGGAGCCGTAAGCATCAGCACCCCTTTTCAGGCATTGCCTCCAGGTACGGCGGGTGGCGCTACGGTGACTTTCTCGGCTGGGGCCCGCACAGCCTGGCATACGCACCCCTTCGGCCAGACGCTGATCGTCACAGACGGACTGGGGCTGGTGCAACAGCAAGGGCAGCCGGCACAGCCCATCCGGCCAGGCGATGTCGTGACCATTCCACCGCATGTGCGCCATTGGCATGGTGCCGCACCAACGCATGCGATGCGCCACATCGCGATTGCTGAAAAGGAGAACGGCTCTGCAGTGACCTGGCAGGACAAGGTCTCCGAACCAGACTATCTGGCCGCGGCAGTCAGCGCCGGGCTGCCGGCGACATGCAGCCGGAAGCTGCCGGCCGCCAAGCCATTGGCTTCCGAGACACTGACCGACCGACAGCGTGCCATCCCGTTGATCGCGGCCTTCATGGCCAGCAGCGATATGGCCCGCCTGAACGGGGCACTCAACCAAGGGCTCGACGCCGGGCTCACGGTGTCCGAGGCCAAGGAAATCCTGGTGCAGCTCTACACGTATGCCGGATTTCCGAAGAGCCTCAATGCACTGGGTGAACTGCTCACCGTGGTGGAGCGTCGCCAGCAGCGCGGAATCTCCGATGCGCCCGGCCAGGAGCCAAGCCAGGCCGTGGCCATCGGGCGCGACCTGATCGCTGCAGGCCAGGCGAACCAGACCGAAATCTCCGGAGGCCCCGTCCAAGGCCCGGTCTTCGATTTCGCACCGGTCATCAACCAGTTTCTGCAGGCGCACCTGTTTGGCGACATCTTCGAGCGCGACAACCTCGACTGGCAAAGCCGCGAGCTGGCAACCGTCGGAGCATTGGCAGCCATGCCGGGAGTGGAAGCGCAGCTGCGGTCACACATGCGGGCAAGCCTGCGGGTGGGGCTGACCGGTGCACAGCTGCGGCAAGTGGTGCTCTCCTTGTCAGAACGCGTGGCCCCTGAGGTCGCAGCCCGTGCCGGCGCGGCGCTGGATCAGGCCCTCGCCGTCGCACCGAAAGAGTGACTATGAACATCTCCAATGCCCTTTCTATCGGTGCAATCGCCATGTCGGCGTTGCTTGTCGGCTGTGCTTCGCCAGACACCACCGCATCCGGTCCCCTGGTGATACAGGCCCAGGGCAGTTTTGCTGTAGGCGGCGTGGTCAAGACAACACCCGGAAGCTACGACAACAACCGCCCGACCGCCGCCGGGCAGAGCTTGCACGGCGACCATCTCTACGCCTTCTATCAAATCCCGCGACATCCGCGCCCCTTGCCCATCGTGATGCTGCACGGCGCATTCCAGTCGGCGCGCAGCTGGGAGACGACGTCGGACGGTCGAGAAGGGTTCCAGACGTTGTTCCTTCGCCGAGGTTTTCCCGTCTACCTGGTGGACCAGCCGCGCCGCGGGCGAGCGGGCAACAGTACCGTCGCCACAGCGATGGAGCCGACGCCCAACGATCAACTGTTCTTCGACCAGTTCCGGATCGGAAAGTGGCCCCGCTATTTCGACAACGTGCAATTCGACCGCAAACCGGAGACGCTGGACCAGTTCCTGCGCTCGGTCACACCGAATACAGGGCCGTATGACGCAGGTGTGATCTCGGATGCCATGGCGGCGCTCCTGGAGAAAACGGGTCCGGCCATCCTGTTCACGCATTCTCAAGGCGGTGGGGTGGGCTGGCTGGCGGCGATCAAGAGCACGAAGGTGCAGGCCATCGTTGCGTTCGAGCCCGGCAGCGGTTTCATCTTCCCGCCGGGCGATGTGCCTGCTGCCATGCCCAGCACGGCCGGAACGCTGACCCCGGAGGCCGTATCCGCGGACGACTTCCAGAAGCTCACCCGCATTCCCATCGTCATCTACTACGGCGACAACTTTCCGAGCGAGCCCACCACGGAACGTGGCCAGGACAACTGGCGCGTACGTCTGGCAATGGCCCGCCTCTGGGTCGAGGTCATCAACAAGCACGGCGGCGATGCCCGGCTTGTTCACCTTCCGCAGGTGGGTATCCATGGGAACACCCACTTCCTTATGTCCGACCTGAACAACGTTCAGATCGCTGGCCTGGTGTCTACCTTCCTTCACCAGAAAAAGCTTGATTGAGTCTGCCTGGCCGCATTGAGCCGGCCAACCCTTTAGAAAGATCGGAGTCCACATGAACCATGCAGCCATCGGCCTGAAGCGCCGCGAGTTTCTCGGAACCTCAGCGCTCGCCATTTCCGCCGCAACCCTGGGAGTTTCAGCCATGACCCTTACAACGTCCACCGCCGCCGCAGACTACAAGAAGAATCCTTTCACGCTGGTATACGGCGATGCCATCACCGCCAACGAGCCGGGCAAGGTCCATATCCATCCGGTGAAGTACCCGCTGAACGGCGTGGAGATCGTGGCGAATGTCTACACACCGGCAAACTTCGACCCCGCCAGGAGATATCCCGCGGTGGTCATTGCCCACCCCAACGGCGGCGTGAAAGAGCAAACCGCAGGTCTGTATGCACAGCGTCTGGCGGAGCGGGGCTACGTGACGATTGCGGCGGATGCCGCCTACCAGGGAGGAAGCGGAGGGCTGCCGCGCTCCGTGGACACGCCCGCGAGCCGGATCGAGGACATCCACGGCATGGCGGATTTCATCGCCACCTACGCTGGCGTCGATGCACAGCGCATCGGCCTGCTTGGCATCTGCGGTGGGGGAGGCTATTCCCTGGCGGCAGCAAAGACCGACAAACGCTTCAAGTCGGTGGCAACACTGAGCATGTTCAACTCCGGGCGTGTCCGTCGGAATGGCTTTGCCGATTCGCAGCTCGCCACGGTCCAGCAGCGTCTGAAGCAGGCCTCGGACGCTCGGGCTCAGCAGGTGGCCGGCGGCAAGATCCTGTACTCCGGCGACGCCGACATGACGGATGCGCAAATTGCCGCGCTGCCGTTCGAGATGTACCGGCAAGGCTACGAGTACTACTGGCGCACCCACGCACACCCAGGCTCGACGTTCAAATACACGACGAGCAGCCTGCTGGACCTGATGCGCTGGGATGCCACGGACCAGATCGAGTTGATTGAACAACCCCTGCTGATGATTGCAGGGAGCAAGGCCGACAGCCTTTACATGACCGAGGCAGCGTTTGCCAAGGCGGCAGGCGCCAGGGACAAGGAATTGTTCGTCGTCGATGGTGCCACGCACATCGAGACGTATTGGGTGCCCAGGTATGTGGAAGCGGTGGTGGCCAAGTTGACGCCGTTCTACGGCAAGCATCTGTGACCCCAGGTCACGCTGCTGAAGTCTCACTTCACCACGCCAAGGGCTGCGTACTTCACTCTTCATTCAGGACGATCCCATGCCATCGACCACAGATTCCGTGCGCCGGTCCGTGATGGCTGCCATGGCAGCGCTGCCGCTCGCAGGTGGCGCTGCTTCTGCTGCGCCGCAGGCTCTCAATAAGCAGCATCGATCGAAAAAACTGGTGGCCTATTTCTCTCGGTCCGGCAATACCCGGGTGGTCGCAGGCCTGATCCACCGGGCGCTGGGGGCGGACCTGTTCGAGATGCTGCCGGCACGGCCGTACCCCGACGACTATCTGGAAACGGTGGAGCAAGCACGGCAGGAGCGTGACAGCGGTCGCGAGCGCGCTTTGGCCAGCAAGGTGTCGGACATCGCACGCTATGAGACGGTCTTCCTGGGTTTCCCCATCTGGGGCGAGACCGTGCCCCCTGTGGTGCGCACATTTCTGTCCGTACACGATCTCTCGGGCAAGGTATTGGTCACCTTTATCACGCATGGGGGCTATGGGCTGGGCAACAGCCGCGCGGTACTGGCCCGTGCCGCACCGAAGTCGCAGCTCCGGCAAGGGTTCACGATGGAAGCGGATCAGGAGCGCGCCACGATGAACCAGGTCAACGCGTGGCTGCAGTCGGCCGAGAGGGGCGCTTGGCCAGGCGCTGACCATCAGCCAACCAGGCGGTGAACTGGGGCCGAGCAGGCTCAGCAGGGGAGTAGGGCGCCGGGCCGGTCCATTGGCAGTCGATGTGAGCGACCCTTGCGCTCGTATGTCCGTGCACGCTTCGATTCAACCAAGCCAGTCTTTTGGAAAGTCCTGCCTGCGTTGGCTGTGAACCCCGCCTGGGTGGTAGGGCACCGTATTTCGAGTTGATCGCAATCAACAGACTGCAGACATCAGCCATGGCAGCGCCGATGTCGGCAGGGGCCTGCCTGCTTGCCTGCCATCTTTCACAGGCATCGCAGCCGCGGCCATGCCAAGCCTTGGCATGGTCGGTTGCATGGGAAAGTCCGCCCATGCCGTAAAGGCCCCTCCCATTCAGTGCGCCCCTTGGCGCAGCCCTTCCAGTTCTGCCCTTTCCTTGGCCAGCTTGGCTTCACGGTCTGCGATCTTGCTGGGCTTGCCTTTTTCCCGTGCCTCGTCCAGCTCGCGCTGGCGCTCTTGCACCTTGCGCTCCTGTGCGGCAATCTTGGCGGCATGTTCCTGCGCAAGTTTGGCGTCGCTGCAATGCTCCTGGTTTTCGCGCAGCGCTTTTTCCAGACCACGCACCCGGTGGGACTGGCCCTTGGCCTTGGCATGCTCGATATCGCGTGCAATCTCTGCCCGCTTGCTCTCGCACGTGGCGTGTACCGGTGATGCCGGTGGCGCTGGTTGTGCCAGCACCGCGTGGGAGGCCAGGGCGGATATGGCAAGGGCAATCAAGGTGGCAGAAGTGCGCATGGGCCTTATCTCCATAAGTTGATGGGTCCATGATGCCGCAATAACGGTCCGCATTGCCAGCGGATGCCGCATGGTGGCTGCTGCCACTGACCGGCATCGGCACTGGGGCGTCTGGCTTGCACCCACCTGCATGTGACGGGTGCAGGAGCGGACCGCCATGCTGCAGGAACACGGCACCGCCGTGTTGATGTGGCGCTGCCAACCAGCGCCAATGCTGCACACCGGGTGGTGGTGTGCAATTGCCGGGAAAAGGCCGGTGCATCGCCTGCCGTGGGCATCGGCCAGTGGCGTGGGGTGCAGCCCGAAGGGCCGTGCCTGCTGCGCCTGCATGCCCCACGCGGGCGCAGTGTCTGGGTGGGTGCTGCAGGCGATTGGTGCAGCGTACCGTTGTGGCAAAGCGCGCTGGCCGCCGCCGTAGCGGCGTAGCGTGCTCAAGCCTCTGCCGCTGCCTCTTGTGGGCTGGGGGCAGCCTGCTGTGCACCCGCCTGGGCGGCATAGCTGCGCACATGCTGGAAGAACTGGCCCATCATCTGGCTCCACAGTTGCACCATCATGGCCAGATGCTGCGGGGTGATGCCGCCTGCGGCCAGAATGTCCATCTCCAGCACCACAAAGTCGCCATGCTGGGAGGCGCGCACAAAGCGCTTGGTGCGATGCCATTCACCCAGCAGCCCTTCGGGCAAGGTGCCGCCTTGCACCCGCAGCGGGCAGCTCAAGGTCAGATCCACATACTCACCTTCGCGCAGTGCATTGCCCCACATCACCTGGAAGCCTATGCCCTGGCTGGCGCTGTGCAGCCGCACCACGCCATTGTCGTTGACGGCCGTGACCGCGCAGCCCGATGCCTTGATGGCTTCAGCCACCTGGTCGGCGTTCATCGAAAACAGGATTTCACCAGTGGGGAGTGTGGTCGCCGGGGTGGATTCGTTGGTGCTCACAGTCTGTTCCTTGTGAATAAAAGGGAGGGCGGCGTTTCAGCGGTGATCAGTTGACTTTTTGCAGCACGGCATCCAGTGCGGCCTTGTCGATGCTCACGCTGGAAGGGGGCGCAAGCTTGCTGAGGTGGGTGTTGATGAGTTCCTGCTGGCGCTGCTCGCGCAGGGCCGCCTGCAGCATGGGCTTGGCTTCCTCCAGGGTGGCCGGACGCGCGGGCTGGCTGCCCAGCAGCTTGAGCACATGGAAGCCGGCGGTGGAGCGCACGGGATCGCTGATCTGGTTGGGCTGCATGGTGGCCACCATTTCCCGGGTCTCCGGCAGCAATTGCGCCAGCGGCAGATTGCCGACTTCGCCGCCCTGGGCCGCGCTGGCCGCGTCTTGCGAGTGGGCTTTGGCCAATGCCGCAAAGTCCCCGGTGCGCGCCTGCACCGCCAGCTCGGAGGCCCTGGTGCGCACGGCCGCAATGGCGGCGGCATCCGCATCGGGTGTCACGGGCAGAAAGATCTGCGCCACCCGGTAGGTCGCAGCCATGTTGAGCTGGGGCTTGGCGCGCTCGTAGGCGGCGCTGACCTCGGCATCGCTGGGGAAGCCCGCAGGCAGCTGCACGATCGACTCCAGGTAGCTGCTGCTCACGACGCGGGCCGTGACGTCTTTGACGGCGGCATCAACGCGCGCCCGTACCTCCGGGCGCTCTGCCCACTTCTTCTGCTGGGCCTCGCGCAGCACGGCTTCGCCGGCCAGGCGTTGGCGCAGCCAGTTTTCCAGACCCTCGCGGTTGCTCTTGACCTTGGCGCGCTCGCTCTCGGGCATGGCACGCAAGAGCTGCTGGACTTCGGCGGCCGAAATGTGGATGGCGCCCAGCGTGGCCACGGCAGGCTCGGACCACTTTGCTGCCGGTGTGGCCGCGTGCACCGCAGCGCCACTGCCCATCAACACGGCCAGAGCCAAACCCAGTGTGTTGAATCCGTTGCTGCAGGTCAGAAGTCTCATGAGTTTCCTTTCGTTTTTTTGGGGGGGCGCAGACGGTACCTGTCAGGCATCCAAGCACCCAGGCACATACCGGGTCATGGCGTCACCGTGCAGAGCACCAGTGGTGCCGACACGGAATGTTTGGAATTTCTCTGCAGGCAATATGGAAGACGCGAACCGTCTCCTATTGCCTTGCGTGAGTGGCGAAGCGATGCAATGGTGCACAGAAGAATGCAACTTGTAAATTGCATCTTACAGGTAATCTTTGACGCAATGCCCGGCCACCTGGCGCCCAGAACATCCGGGTGCGCCGCACAGGGTGGTGCATAAAGCCGCCGTCTAGCTCGCCGTTTCTTCTTCCGCACAGTCCGGGGATTTCTGAACCGACGGATGGATGATGGATTGATCCAGTCCCCTTGCATGTCCTCATGCCGCGTGCGTCCCGGTAGCGATCCGCGACGGCTGTGACAACCTGGAAGGTGAAGTCCAGCGGTGGACGAGCAGGACGCTCAGCGAACAGAAACGATGTTCGTCAAACAGTGCGCTTGCCGCAGTGATGCATGTGCGCTGCAGCATCTCCATGGCCGAGCCGCTCACAGAAATCATTGGCCCATGGTACATCGGCACCGTTTATCGATTGCCACCCATTTTGGTGCCGTTTCCGGCTGGTTTGCCTAGACAAAATGATTCTGGTCTCTATGCTTTTGTATCAACGTCATTGTTTCTGTGCCATCCAGTCTGTGCAGCAACGCAGTACAGCAGCAGGTGGACCTGCTCATCCATAGTTCTTGCAGTTTCTTCGTGTGATTTCCCCCCAGTGAGCCGACCGTTCGATGGAACGGTTGCCAGCCACAGCAGGTCCGCCATCGATCCATAGGTCAGAAAGCTCTGCAGTCCTTCTGCAGCGCTTTGCCAATCTGTATCGGGAGGAGTCAAAAGATGAATCGCAGTTACCGCACGATCTGGAATGCTGCTTTGGCCAGTTGGGTGGCGGCTCCAGAGATTGCGCGCAGCGGTGGTTCTTCCGGAAGCAGCAACACCAAAGGCTCGCAACGCCATCTGCCACGCTTGCGGCGTGGTGTGCAGGCCATCGCGCTGGCGTGGGGGACGGTGGCTTTTCTGCCAGCAGCGCAGGCCGCCTGCACTGCGTTTAGCGACGGCGCCAATGTGCTCTGCACAGGCAGCGGGCTGTTTCCTGTGGTCGGCATTGATTCGTCGGCCAACAATATGACCGTCACCGTTGGCGCTGGAGCGGAAGTGAGGCCTGTGCTCCTCACTCCTTATGCGGTGAACCTGACAGGTGTCAACACCACGTTCATCAACAACGGGACGGTGGACCCGACCCTGCTCGCGGGGCTGAGCTTGTTGACCTCGGGCGTGAAACTCGGCAGCGGTACCAATGGCTCGCTGATCGTCAACAACGCAGGAACGCTCAAGGGCACATCGACCCTTGCCTTGGGCGTGCCGTTGGCAAATTTGACCGGCCTTGCCCTGGACGTGTCGAACGGCGCAGGCGGAACCAATGCCATCACCAACAGCGGAGTCATCGGGTCTACCGCACTTCTCGGCGTATCGATTGCGCAAGCCGATATCCCGGTGATCTCCGTGCGTGGTGGCAGCCCGACCACCTTCATCAATACCGCCACAGGCAGCATAACCGGGCGTATTGCGTTCCAGGGGTCGTCACTGGGCAACACGTTCATCAATGCCGGCACCCTGACCGGCAGCCTGCACATGGGCAACAGTTCGGTGGCCAACACTTTCACGGCGGTCACCAGTTCCCAGGTGTTGAATAGCACTGGCGTGGGCTCCGTGCTGTCGGTCACGCTCTTCCCGCAGCTCTCGTTCGCCGCCACGGGCACCGTCGATGGCGGTACGGGCGCGGCCAACAACCTGGTCCTGCAGAACGCTGCCAGCGGTGCCGGCTCCGGCACCACGGGTACCGGCACCATCTCCAACACCACCTACATCAACTTCAGCAACCTGACCGTCAACAGCGGAACCTGGACCCTCTCGGGGCCGGTGCTGACCGGAACCACCACCACCACGCTGAACGGCGGCATCCTGTCCTTCGACAATGCCCTGGGCATGGGCAACGGGCAGATCACCGGCAATGGCGGGACCCTGCAGGCAGGCGCAACAAGCCTGGCCTTGAGCAATGTGGTCAACCTTGGCGCCGGTGGGCTGACCGTGAGCGGCGCCAATCCCCTGACCCTGAGCGGCTCCATCACCGGCAGCGGCGGCCTGACCAAGTCCGGTGCCGGCAACCTGATCCTGAGCGGCAACAATAGCTACCAGGGTGGCACCAACCTCACCACGGGCACGCTGGTGGTTGGCAGCAACACCGCGCTGGGTGCGGCAACGAGCATCCTCAACGCAGCAGCCGGCACCACGCTGGATACCAACACAGCAGGTCTGAGCGTCAGCAACGCCATCAGCGTGGCCGGCACCCTGAACCTGACCGGCAGCAATGCGCTGACCCTGGGTGGCAACATCACCGGCAGCGGAGGCCTGACCAAGGCTGGTGCCAGCAGCCTGACCCTGAGCGGCAACAACGCCTACCTGGGCAGTACCAACCTCAATGCCGGCGCCCTGGTGGTCGGCAGCAACACCGCGCTGGGTGCGGCAGGGAGCATCCTCAATGCCGCAGCCGGCACCACCCTGGATGCCTCTGCGGCGGTCACCCTGGGCAACGCCGTCACCCTCGGCGGCAGCCTGACCATTGGTGGCAGCAACAACCTGGGCCTCAGCGGTGCGGTCAGCGGCACAGGCAGTCTGATCAAGGCCGGAGCCAGCAGCCTGACCCTCAGCGGTGCCAATAACTACAGCGGCGGCACCCAGCTCAACGCCGGCCGGCTGGTGCTTGGCAGTAACGGAGCTCTGGGGTCCGGCGCGCTGACGGCAGCAGCCGGGAGCACCCTGGACGCCAGCACTGCTGTCAGCATCACCAACGGCGTGACCGTCAACGGCGCGGTCAACATCGGCGGTACCTCCGACCTCACTCTGTCAGGGGTGGTCACTGGCGCCGGCAGTCTGGTCAAGAACGGCACGGCCAACCTGACCCTCAACGGTGCCAACAACTACGCGGGCGGCACTACGCTGAACAGCGGCACCCTGACCCTCGCTAACGCCGGGGCGCTGAGCAGCGGCGCTCTCACGGTCGGCGGAGCCGCCAGCCTGGTGGGCCCCAGTGCGATGACCTTGGGCAATGCCATTCACCTCAATACGGGTGGTGTGCTGACCACCCCCGTCAGCGGCAGCCTGGGCCTCACCGGCACCATCGACGGACTCGGCAGCCTGAACAAGTCCGGTGCGGGCACCTTGTCGCTGAATGGGAACAACAGCTACAGCGGCGGCACCGTGCTGAGCGCTGGCACCCTGAGCCTGGGCCATGCCAATGCGCTGGGCAGCAGTACGCTGAACACGGCGGGCGGCACGACGCTGGATACCTCCGTTGCAGGTCTGAACGTCGGCAACGCCCTCAGCGTCACCGGCACCCTGAACCTGGCCGGCAGCAATGCCTTGACCCTGGGCGGCATCATCAGCGGCAGCGGCGGCCTGGCCAAGAACGGCACCGCCGACCTGACTCTCAGCGGTGCCAACAACTACCTGGGCGGCACCTTGCTCAACGCCGGTCGGCTGGTACTGGGCAATGCCAGCGCCCTAGGCTCCAGCACCCTGAGCACCGCCAACGGCACCACGCTGGATACCAACACAGCAGGCCTGAGCGTCAGCAACGCCATCAGCGTAACTGGCACCCTGAACCTGACCGGCAGCAATGCCCTGACCCTGGGCGGCAACATCTCCGGCAGCGGTGGCCTGACCAAGGCCGGAGCCAGCAGCCTGACCCTGAACGGCAACAACGCCTACCAGGGCAACACCAATCTCACTGCCGGTACCCTGGTGGTCGGCAGCAACACCGCGCTGGGTGTGGGGGGGATCCTCAATGCTGCTGCGGGCACCACCCTGGATGCCACCGCTGCGGTGAGTTTGAGCAACGCCGTCAACCTTGGCGGCAACCTGACCATTGGTGGCAGCAACAACCTGGGGCTGACCGGCGTCATCACCGGCAGCGGCGGCCTGACCAAGGCCGGGGCCAGCAGCCTGGCCCTGAGCGGCAACAACACCTACGTGGGCGACACCAACCTCAATGCCGGCACTCTGGTGGTCGGCAGCAACTCCGCGCTGGGTGCACTAGGGAACATCCTCAACACTGCAGCAGGCACTACCCTGGATGCCAGTACCTCAGTGACGCTGGGCAATGCTGTCAACCTGGCTGGCAACCTCGGCATCGGTGGCAGCGCCAGCCTCGGCCTCAATGGCGTGGTCAGCGGCGCGGGAGGGCTGACCAAGAGCGGCACGGCTTCCCTGACCCTGAACGGCAACAACGCCTACCTGGGCAACACCAATCTCAACGCCGGCGCCGTGGTCGTAGGCAGCAACACTGCGCTGGGTCTGGGCATCCTCAATGCTGCAGCGGGCACCACCCTGGATGCCAATGCAGCAGTGGCGCTGAACAACGCTGTCACTCTGGCTGGCAACCTCGGCATCGGCGGCACCGCCAATCTCGGCCTCAATGGAGTCGTCAGCGGCACGGGTGGCCTGACCAAGAACGGTGCGGCCACGCTGACTCTCAACGGTGTCAACACCTATGCGGGCGGCACCACGCTCAACACTGGTACCCTGAGCCTGGGCCATGCCAGTGCGTTGGGGACAGGAACGCTGAGCACGGCGGGCGGTACGACGTTGGAAACCACCATGGCGGGTCTCAGCGTCGGCAATGCCATCAGCGTGACCGGCACCCTGAACCTGGCTGGCAGCAATGACCTGACACTGGGCGGCAACATCACCGGCAGCGGTGGCCTGAGCAAGAATGGCAGCACCACCCTGACCCTTGCCGGAGCCAGTAGCAACTTCCAGGGCGGCGTCAACCTCAATGCCGGTACCCTGGTGGTCGGCAGCAACACCGCACTGGGTCTGGGTGCCCTCAGTACCGCAACGGGCACCACGCTGGACGCCAGCACCACCGTAGCGCTGAGTAACCTGGTCACCCTCGGCGGCAGCACCACCGTGGGTGGCAGCGCCAACCTCAGTCTCAATGGCGTGGTCAGCGGCACGGGCAGCCTGACCAAGAGCGGCGCAGCCACCCTGACTCTCGGTGGTGCCAACACCTACGGCGGCGGCACCACGCTCAGCGCTGGCACTCTGCTGGTGGGCAATGCCCAGGCCCTGGGCAGCGGCACACTGACCACCGTGGCAGGTACCACCCTGGACGCCACCACAGCGGTGAGTCTCGGCAACGCCGTCAGCCTGGGCAGCGGCGGCAACCTGGCCATCGGCGGCAGCAACCATCTGGGGTTGACCGGTGTCATCAGTGGCAGCGGCGGCCTGACCAAGAACGGCACCGCCGATCTGACGCTCAGCGGCGCCAACAATTACCTGGGCGGCACCTTGCTCAACGCTGGCCGCCTGGTGCTGGGCTCTGCCACCGCGCTGGGGAGTGGCACGCTGAGCACGGCCAATGGCACCACGCTGGATACCAACACCGCAGGTCTGAGCGTCGGCAATGCCCTCAGCGTCACAGGCAACCTGAATCTGGCCGGCAGCAATGCCCTGACCCTGGGCGGCAACATCACCGGCAGTGGGGGCCTGACCAAGGCCGGTAGCAGCAGCCTGACCCTGAGCGGCAACAACGCCTACCTGGGCAACACCAACCTCAATGCCGGCACCCTGGTGGTAGGCAGCAACACCGCGCTGGGGCTGGGTGCTCTTAACACTGCTGCAGGCACCATCCTGGATGCCAACACTGCCGTGACGCTGAGCAATCTGGTCAACCTCGGCGGCGCCACCACCGTGGGCGGCAGTGCCAACCTCAGTCTCAATGGCGTGGTCAGCGGCGCGGGCGGCCTGACCAAGAGCGGTACCGCCACCCTGGCCCTCAACGGTGCCAACACCTACATCGGCGGCACCGTGCTCAACACCGGCACCCTGGTGGTGGGCAATGCCCTGGCCTTGGGCAGCGGTGCACTGAGCGTCAACGGCGCGGCCACGCTGGACAGCAGCACGGCACTCAACCTCGGCAACCTGATTCATCTGAACGCCGGGCTGACCATTGGCGGCAGCAACAACCTGGGCCTGACCGGCGCCATCGACGGCAGCGGCGGACTGACCAAAAACGGTACCGCCGACCTGTTGCTCAGCGGCGCCAACAGCTACCTGGGCGGCACCTTGCTCAACGCAGGCCGCCTGGTGCTGGGCCATGCCAACGCGCTGGGGCAGGGCGCGCTGACGGCGGCAGCCGGCACCACGGTGGACGCCAGCTCGGCGCTGGCGGTGGGCAACGCGGTCACCCTCAACGGTGCGCTCACGGTGGGAGGCACTTCCGACCTGACCTTGTCGGGCGTGGTCAGCGGCACGGGCAGTCTGGTCAAGAACGGCGCCGCCAACCTGACGCTCAGTGGCGCCAACACCTTCCAGGGCGGTACCACGCTGAACAGCGGCACCCTGACCGTGGGCAACGGTCTGGCACTGGGCACGGGGGACCTCACTGTGGCCGGCGCCGCCAATCTGGCCAGTGCCGGTGCCCAGGCGCTGGCCAACGCCATCCACCTGAACGCCGGCCTGACCCTGCCGGGCAGCGCCAACCTTACCCTCAACGGCGTGATCGACGGCAGCGCCGGGCTGACCAAGTCCGGCACCGGCAGCCTGATCCTGAATGCCGCCAACACCTATGCGGGTGGTACCACCCTCGCCAGCGGCAACCTGGTGCTGGGCGCAAACACGGCCCTGGGCAGCGCAGCCCTGACCGTCACCGGCGGTGCGCTGGATGCCAACAAGACGCTGAGCGTCGCCAATGCCATCACCCTGGCCGGCAACCTGAATGTGCTGGGCAGCAATGACCTGACGCTGACCGGCAGCATCAACGGCAGCGGCGGCCTGACCAAGTCCGGCGGCACCACCCTGACCCTGTCCGGCACCAACAGCTACCAGGGCAACACCAACCTCGATGCAGGCATCCTCAAGCTGGGCAGCAGCACCGCCTTGGGCCTGGGCACCCTGAACACCGCGGCAGGCACCACCCTGGATGCCACCACCGCCGTGGCAATCAACAATCTGGTCCACCTGGCCGGCACCACCACCATCGGCGGCAGCGCCGACCTGGGACTCAATGGCGTGGTCAGCGGCACCGGTGGCCTGGTCAAGCAGGGCGGGGCGACCCTCAGCCTGAATGCGGCCAACACCTACCAAGGCGACACCACCCTGCTGGGGGGCACTCTGTCGCTGGGCAACAGCCTGTCGCTGGGCAGCGGTGCACTGAACGTCAATGGCGCCGCCACCGTGGCCAGCAGCGCGGTGATCAACCTTGCCAACCAGATCAATCTGAATGCGGCCCTGACGGTCGGCGGCAGCGTCGACCAGACCCTGAGCGGCGTCATCGGCGGCAGCGGCAGCCTGATCAAGACCGGTTCCGGCAATCTGACGCTGACCGGCACCAACACCTATGCCGGTGGCACCACCTTGGCCGCCGGTACCCTGACCCTGGGCAATGCCTCCGCGCTGGGCAGCGGTTTGCTGAGACTCAATGTCAGCGGTGCGGCCAATCTGGACACCACCTCGGCCTTCGCCCTCGGCAACGCCATCACCCTGGGGGCCAACCTGACCCTGGTGGGCCACAGCGACCTGACGCTCAATGGCGTCATCGACGGTGGGGCCGGGCTCGTCAAGGCCGGTTCCGGCAACCTGACTTTGAATGGCGTCAACACCTACCTGGGCGGTACCAGCCTGGCTGCCGGGACCCTGACCCTGGGCAACGCCGGGGCGCTGGGCACCGGTACCCTGAGCGTCACGGGGGCTGCGGTGCTGGACAACAGCGCGCCGCTCATCCTGGGCAACACCATTGCGCTGGATGCCGACCTGACCGTGGCTGGCAGCAACCACCTCACCCTGGGCAGCACCATCAGCGGCACCGGTGGTCTGGTCAAGACGGGGCTGGCCGATCTGACACTGAGCGGCGCCAACAGCTTCAGCGGTGCCGTGAACATTCTCACCGGCAGCGTGACCACCGTGGGCACAGGGGCGCTCGGCAACACGTCGCTGGTGAATGTCGGTGCCGGGGCCAGCCTGAACCTGGGCGCCAGCAGCAGCGTGGGCAGCCTGGGCGGCAGTGGTGACATCCACCTCGGCAGCGGTGCCAACCTGAGCGTCGGCACGGGCAACCTCAGCGGCGTGTTCAGCGGTTCCGTGGCAGGCGATGCAGGCCTGATCAAGATCGGCAGCGGCAGCCTGCAGCTGGCCGGGAACAACATCTACACCGGCAGCACCCAGGTCAACGCCGGTGTGCTGAATGTCAGCGGATCGCTGGCCAGCCCGGTGGTGCAGGTCAACAGCGGAGGGACCTTGACCGGTAGCGGCCAGGTCGCCGGTGCGGTCAGCGTGGCAGACGGCGGTCACCTGGCCGTCCACAGCGGTTCCAACCTGGGTCTCGGCTCTCTGGTGCTGAGCAGCAACTCTAACCTCGATCTGGGACTCGGTTCACCCGCCACCGGTGGCAATGCGCTGATCACCGTGAGCGGCGACCTGATCCTGGGCGGCAACCTCAACGTCAGCGACATCGGCGGCTTCGGCGCCGGTATCTACCGGGTGATCGACTACACCGGCGCGCTCACCGACAACGGCCTGGTCATCGGCACCCTGCCCAGCGGTGTGCTGCCCAGCGACCTGGAAGTGCAACTGGCCATCTCCAACCAGGTCAATCTGCTGGTAGGGGGCGCCAATGGCAGCGTGCTGTTCTGGGACGGCAGCCAGCAGACCAGCGATGGCGCAATCCAGGGCGGCACCGGGGTCTGGAATGCACTGAACACCAACTGGACCACCGTCAACGGCACCGACAACCGCGACTGGAGCAGCTACTTCGCGGTCTTCCAGGGCACGGCGGGCGTTGTCGCGATCGACGGCACCCAGACCGTTACCGGTCTGCAGTTCGTCACCGACGGCTATGTGCTGAACAGCGGCACTGCCGGCCTGCTGAACCTGGTCAACAGCGACAGCGGCAATACCACCGTCCGTGTCGATCCGGGCGTGACCGCCACCCTCAATGTGGGGCTGACCGGCACCGGCCTGCTGAACAAGGCCGACACTGGCACCCTGGTGCTCAACGGCAGCAACAACTACAGCGGCGGCACCACCCTCAGCGGCGGCTCCCTGGTGGTGGGCCACAACAACGCCCTGGGCAGCGGTGCGCTGACCGCAGCCAACAACACCACCCTCGACAGCAGCACCGCCATCAGCCTGGCCAACAGCGTGAACCTGCAGGGTGTACTGAACATCGCCGGCAGCAACGCGCTGACCCTTGGCGGTGTCATCAACGGCACGGGCAGTCTGGTCAAGAACGGCAGTGGCATCCTTACCCTGAACGCTGCCAATGGCTACCTGGGCGGCACCACCCTGAACGCGGGCGGCCTGGTGCTGGGCAATGCCCTGTCGCTGGGCAGCGGTACCCTGCGCGTGGCCGGCGCCGGTACCCTGGACAGCAGCGCCGCGCTGACCTTGGGCAACCAGATCGACCTGGGCGCCACCTTGACCCTGCTGGGCAGCAACAACCTGACCCTCAACGGCGGCATCAGCGGCGGTGGGGCACTGGTCAAGAGCGGCAACAGCACGCTGACCCTGAACGGTGTCAATGCCTACACCGGGGGCACCACCTTGACTGCGGGCGGTCTGGTCATCGGCAACGGCGGCGCCCTGGGCAGCGGCGCCCTGAACGTCACCGGTGCATCCAGCCTGAGCAGCACCAGCGCACTGGCGCTGGCCAACGTCATCCATCTGGGCGATGTCCTGACCTTGCCCGGCAGTACCAGCCTGACCCTCAACGGCGCCATCGACGGCACCGCGGGCCTGAACAAGACCGGCAGCGGCACCCTGGTGCTGAACCACGCCAACACCTACCAGGGCGGCACGACTCTGGCGGCCGGCACCTTGGTGGTTGGCAGCAACACGGCGCTGGGGTCTGGTGTGCTGAACGCAGCGGCCGGCACCATACTGGACAGCAACACCGCTGTGACCCTGGGCAACGACGTCAACCTGTTGGGCGGTCTGGTCATCGCGGGCAGCAACAACCTGACCCTGGCAGGCCAGGTCAACGGTGCGGCGGGGCTGATCAAGAACGGGGCCGGGGTTCTGACGCTATCTGGCAGCAACGGCTACACCGGCGATACGGCACTCAACGCAGGCACCCTGGTGCTGGGCAGCAGTGCCGCGCTGGGAGGGGGGGGCGCCTTGAACGCCGCTGGCGCTACCACGCTGGACACCCTCGGTGCCACCACCTTGGCCAATGCCATCAATCTGGCAGGCAATCTCAACCTCACCGGCAGCCACGACCTGACCCTCAACGGTGCAGTCAACGGCGCCGGCGGCCTGACCAAGAATGGCAGCAGCAACCTGACCCTCAACGGTACCAATGGGTACCTGGGGAACACCAACCTCAACGGCGGCACTTTGACCTTGGGCAACAGCCTGGCCCTGGGCCTGGGTGCGCTGAATGTGGGTGCTGCGTCCACCCTGGCCGGCAGCATCGGCCTGACCCTGGCCAATGCGGTCAACCTGGGGGCCACGCTGACCGTCAATGGCGGCAACAACATCACCCTGAACGGTGCGGTCGGTGGCAGCGGTAGCCTGCTGAAGACCGGTGGCGGCACGCTGACCCTCAGCGCTGCCAACAGCTACATGGGCGGCACCACCCTGGCCACCGGGACCCTGGTGCTGGGCAGTGCCACCGCCCTGGGCAGTGGCGCGCTGAATGTCACGGGGGCGTCCAGTCTGGGCAGCAGCGCTGCCATCACCACTGCCAACAACATCACCCTGGGGGCCAACCTGACCGTGCTCGGCACCCACGACCTGGGCCTGAACGGCGTGGTCAGCGGCAGCGGCGGGTTGACCAAGAACGGCAGCGGCACACTGACCCTCAACGGCAACAACACCTACCTGGGCGGCACCCAGTTGAATGCCGGCACGCTGGCCATCGGTTCGGCCACCGCGCTGGGCAGTGGCAAGCTCACCGCCGCCAGTGGCACGCTGGACAACACCACGGCGCTGACGCTGAACAACGCTGTGACCCTTGCGGGCAACCTGAACCTGGCGGGTGCGCAGGACCTGGTGCTGCACGGCAACATCGACGGTGCGGGCAGCCTGAAGAAAAACGGCGCGGCCACCCTGACTTTGAGCGGCACCAACAGCTACGGCGGTGGCACGACCCTCAATGACGGGACTTTGGTTCTGGCCAGCGCCAGCGCGCTGGGCACTGGCGACCTGACCACCGGTGGCGGCACTACGCTCGACAGCAGCTTCGCCTTGAGCCTGGCCAACAACCTGCACCTGGATGGTGGACCGACCGCCGGGCTGACGTTGGGCGGTAGCTTCGACCTGACCTTGAACGGCACCATCGACGGCGCCGGAACGCTGACCAAGAACGGCAACAGTACCTTGACCCTCAACGGTACCAACACCTACGCCGACGACACTGTGCTGAACGCCGGTACCCTGGTCGCGGGGCAGAATAGCGCACTGGGGTCTGGAACTTTGCTGGTCAATGGTGCTTCCACCCTCAACAGCGGTAACAATGCCGTGGTGCTGGGCAACAGCATTGACCTGAACGCCAACCTCAGTGTCAACGGCGCCAACGACCTGGGCCTGAGCGGCACGATCAGTGGCACAGGCCAATTGCTCAAGTCCGGCACGGGCACCCTGACCCTGGGCGGCAACAACATCTCCTGGACCGGTGGTACGGCACTGAGTGGCGGCACCCTGGCGGTCAGCAACGACAACGCACTGGGCACCGGCACCCTGACCACCAGCGGCAGTGCGACCCTGCGCAGTGCCGCTGCGAATCTGGCGAATGCCATCGTGCTCAATGGCGACCTGACCGTCGAGACGACCAACGCGCTGGCATACACCGGCCAACTGAGCGGCAGTGGCAACCTGACCAAGACTGGCGCCAGCGACTGGAGCTTGCAGGGCAACAGCAGCTTCAGCGGGGCCCTGGACATCCAGAACGGCAGCGTCACCTTGTTGAGCGGCACCGCCCTGGGCACGCAGGCGGCAGTGAACGTTGGCAGCAGCACCAGCTTGAACATCAACAGCAGCACCAGCATTGGTGGACTGACCGGTAGCGGTGCCACCAACATTGCAGCCGGCAGTATCTTGTCGGTGGGTAGCAGCAATGTCGACAGCCTGTTCGCCGGCATTTTCAGTGGCAACGGTTCGCTGACCAAGACCGGCAGCGGTGTGCTGACACTGAGCGGCACCAGCAACCTTGCGGGCGCCACCCAGGTCAACGCCGGCAGCTTGAATGTCACCGGCACGTTCAACAGCGGTGGCGTGGCCGTCGCCGCCGGAGCGACGCTGACCGGGACCGGCACGGTCGGTGGCGGCAACACCTCCATCAACACCGGCGGCAATCTGGCCGGTACCAGCGGCAGCACGCTGACCTTCACCAACAATCTGGTACTGTCACCGAACGCCAATGTGAATGTGGCCCTGGGCTCACCGGTCACCGGCAATACGCCGTTGTTCAACGTTGGCGGCACCCTGGCCCTTGGCGGGACCCTCAACATCACCGATGCGGGGGGCTTCGGCAACGGGGTGTACCGCCTGTTCGAGCAGGGTTCCCTGGTCGGAGGCTCCATTATCTTGGGCAGCAGCCTGCCGGGAGGGGTGACCGCTGGTGAGTTGCAGATTCAAACCTCCTCTAGCCAGGTCAATCTGGTGGTGACCTCGCCCAATCAGGTCATACAGTTCTGGGATGGCAGCCAGACTGTTCAAAACGGCGCCATCGAAG
This sequence comes from Comamonas sp. UBA7528, assembly GCF_002479375.1. Taxonomy (NCBI): domain Bacteria; kingdom Pseudomonadati; phylum Pseudomonadota; class Betaproteobacteria; order Burkholderiales; family Comamonadaceae; genus Comamonas; species Comamonas sp. UBA7528. The sequence goes on along the minus strand of NZ_DLMU01000001.1, from coordinate 108,063 downwards.
GCGGCAGCGGGACGTGGAGCACCACCAACACCAACTGGACCGAATTCGACGGTTCGGCAAACAATGTGTGGGTGGACAAGTTCGCCGTCTTCCAGGGCACCACAGGGGGGCTGGTCGCCGTCGATGCATCGGGGACGTCCAACGGCATGATGACGGTAGATGGCCTCCAGTTCATGACCGATGGCTATGTACTGACCGGTGATGCGCTCAACGCGGTCAACCGCAACGGCGGCAACTTTGCCGTGCGGGTCGACCCGAACGTTACGGCCACCCTGGACCTGGATGTCAACGGCACCGGCACCCTGAACAAGCTGGACACCGGCACCCTGGTGTTGAACGGCGACAACGGCTACACCGGAGGCACCATTCTGAGCGGTGGCACCATCGTGCTGGGCAGCGACAGTGCCCTGGGCACTGGCAGCCTGACCGCAGCCGACGGTACCACCTTGGACAGCAACAAGGCCGTGGTCCTTGCCAACGATATCGGTGTGACCGGTACCCTCAGCCTGCCCGGCAGCCACGACCTGACCTTGGACGGCGTGGTCAGCGGCAGCGGTGGTCTGGTGAAGAATGGTGCCAGCGTGCTGACCCTCAATGGCGCCAACACCTTTGGCGGCCCGCTGGCCCTGAATGCCGGCACCCTGGTGCTGGGCAACGACACGGCGCTGGGCCTGGGCGCCCTCAACGCTGCCGACGGCACACGGCTGGACAGCAATGCGGCCATCACCGTGGCCAACGCCATCAACCTGGCGGGTGCGCTGACCCTGCTCGGCAGCAACGACCTGACCTTCAACGGCCCGGTCAATGGCGCCGGCAGCCTGATCAAGCAAGGCAGCAACACCCTGGCCCTGAACGGCGCCAACGGCTTCGCTGGCGGCCTTGATCTGCAGGGCGGCACGCTGCTGCTGGGCAACAGCAGTGCGTTGGGCAGCGGCACGCTCACCGTCAGCGGCCCATCGTCCCTGGATACCAGCAGCGCGCTGTCCTTGGGCAACAACCTGTTGTTGCTCTCCACGCTGAATCTGGATGGCAACTACGATCTGGCTCTCAACGGCGTGATCGATGGCGCGGGCGGCCTGGTCCAGAACGGTACCGCGCGCCTGTCCCTGATGGGGGCCAACACCTTCGCTGGCGGCGTCGTGCTCAACAGCGGCAATCTCACGCTGGGCAATGCCGGCGCTCTGGGCACTGGCAGCCTGAGCGTCACCGGCTCCTCGCAGCTGGACGTGACCAGCCCCATGACGGTGGCCAACAACGTCGATATCAGCGGCGTGCTGTCCGTCGCCGGCAACAACGACCTGACCCTGTCCGGCATCCTCAGCGGCAACGGCACGCTGAACAAGAGCGGCCTGGCGGAGCTGACCTTGAGCGGCAACAACAGCTTCGCCGGCATTTTCAATATCTTCGCCGGGACCCTGTCGACCGTGGGCAGCACCGCGCTGGGCAATCCGTCGCAGATCAATCTGAGCAGCGGCGCCACGCTGAATCTGGGGGGCGATATCGCCCTGAACCAACTGGTTGGCAGCGGCGATGTGGACATTGGCGCAGGCACCACCCTGAGCGTGGGCGGCGGCAACTTTGCCGGCGCGCTGGGCGGTTCAGGGGATCTGGACAAGACCGGAACCGGCACCCTGATCCTGGCCGGTGCCAGCACCCACAGCGGCGCGACCACCGTCAGCGGCGGCAGCCTGGTGGTCAATGGCCAGCTCACCAGCAGCACGGTCACGGTGGGCAGCACGGCCAGCCTGGGCGGCAGCGGGTACATCACAGGGGCTGTGACCGTCGCCAACGGAGGGACGCTGGTGCTGACCGGGGGCAACACCCTCAATGTCGGATCGCTGGTGCTGGACGCGGGCTCCAACATCAACGCCGCCCTGGGGGTGGCGCTGCCAGGCCAGCCTTCGCTGGTCAGCGTAGCCGGGAACCTGACCTTGGGCGGCCTGCTCAACGTGACCGATGCGGGGGGCTTTGGGGCCGGGGTGTACCGCCTGTTTGACTATGGCGGCACGTTGACCGACAACGGTCTGGTGATCAACTCTTTGCCAAGCAGCGTCTCGCTGAGCGATGCACAGCTGCAGACCGCCATCAACCACCAGGTCAATCTGGTGGTGGGCGGTGCCAGCAATGTGCTGTTCTGGGATGGCGGGCAAATCGTTGGCAACGGCAGCATCGAAGGCGGCTACGGCGTCTGGGATGTCTCCAACACCAACTGGACCAATGCTGCAGGCAGCGCGAACCAGGCCTGGAATGACACCTTCGCCGTGTTCCAGGGTACTGCGGGCACGGTCACCGTCAATGGAACGCAAACCATCACCGGCATGCAGTTCGTCAGCGATGGCTATGTGCTTGGCAGCGGTGTCAGCGGTGAACTGCTGACGGCCGGCACCACCAATGTGCGGGTGGACAACGGCAGCACCGCGACCCTGAACGTTGCCATCAACGGGACGGGTACGCTGACCAAGCTGGACACCGGCACCCTGGTGCTCAACGGCGCCAATGGCTACACCGGTGGCACAGCGCTGAACGGCGGCACGCTGGTGGTCGGCAATGATGCAGCACTGGGCACCGGCACACTGACAGCGGCCAATGGCACCACGCTGGACGCCAATCCGCAGGGCGGCAATACGGAGGTAAGCCTCTCCAACGCGGTGACGCTCAATGGCGCCTTGGCGGTGGGTGGCAGCCACGACCTGGTGCTGGACGGCACCATCAGCGGCAGTGGCGGCCTGGTGAAGAACGGCAGCGCCACGCTGACCCTGAACGGCAACAACGTCTACCAGGGCGGGGTGGTGCTGAACGCGGGCACGCTGCAGCTGGGCTCCGCCACGGCACTGGGCAGCGGCACGCTGACCGCAGCGCAGGGGGCCACACTGGACAGCCTCAGCGACCTGAGCCTGGGCAACGCCGTGACCCTGGCCGGGGGACTGACCTTGGCGGGCTCGCATGCGCTGACCCTGAACGGGGATGTGACGGGCCCTGGCGGCTTGACCAAGCAGGGCACTGCCACCCTGACCCTGAACGGCAACAACAGCTATGCCGGGGAAACCTCGCTGCAAGCCGGTGGGCTGATCCTGGGCAGCAGTACGGCGCTGGGCAGCGGTGTGCTGCGGGCGGCCGCGGGCACCACGCTGGACACCAGCACCAACCTGGCGGTAGCCAATACCGTCGTGCTGGACGGCATGCTGCAGGTGGCAGGCACGCACGACCTGGCGCTGAACGGCAGCATTGGCGGCGCCGGTGGGCTGACCAAGGACGGCGCGGGCACCCTGACATTGGGTGGCAGCAACAGCTACAGCGGCGGCACCACCATCAACGCGGGCCAGGTGACGGCCTCTGCCGGCGCGCTGGGCACAGGCACCATCGTCAACAATGCCGCACTGACCCTGGTGCAGAACACCGATGCGACACTGGCGCAGACCATCATCGGCAGTGGCAGCCTGGAAAAGACCGGTGCCGCCACGCTGACCCTGGGCGGTGACAGCAGTGGCTTCTCGGGGACGACCACGGTGCGCAGCGGGACCCTGGCACTGGACGCCATGGCCAAGCTGGGCGGTACGCTGACGGTGGCGCAGGGGGGCACCTTGGCAGGCAGCGGCAGCGTGGGCGCTCCGGGGACGGTGACCACGGTGCAAAGCGGCGGCACCATCGCCCCCGGAGATGCGTCCAACGCCAGCGGCACGCTGACGATCGGCGGCGATCTGGTGCTGCAGCAGGGCTCCACCTACCAGGTGCAGGCCACGGCGGGCAGCACGTCCAGCACCAGCCTCCAGGTGGCAGGCAGTGCCACGCTGGGCGGGAGCGCGGTGGACCTGGGGGCACAGCCGGCATTCGAGGTGGGCAAGACCTACACCATCCTGAGCGCCGGTCAACTGAACGGCAGTTTCGGTAGCGTCTCGTCCAACTTCGCCTTTGTGGCGCCCACCTTGCAGTACAGCGCCACCGATGTGAACCTGCTCATGCAACGCAAGACCAACAGCGACGGTTCGGTGATCGGGTTTGCCGACGTGGCCACCACGCGCAACCAGGTCGCCGTCGCCAACGGGGTGGAAAGCCTGGGCGCTGGCAACGCGCTGTACAGCTTTGTGGAGAGCTTGCCCAACGGTGCGCCGGCGCAGGTGTTCAACAGCCTGTCGGGGGAAAGCCATGCCTCCATCCAGGCCGGCATGGGGGTGGGCGCACGCATGTTCGGCGCGTCCGCCATGCAAAGGCTGCACGACAACCTGAGCGCCAGGCCGCGTGCGGGCGCATCCACTCCCGGTCAGTGTGACCGGCAGCGGCCTGTGTCGGCCGCAGCATCGGCACCGGCATCCGGGGCCGCCTGGTCCTGCATGCCCACCCATCCGGCCTGGGCCGAGGTGGTGGGCCAGTGGCAAACCTTCTCCGGCAACAGCAACGCCGCTGGGCTGAAGCAGGACATCGGCGGGGTGTTCGCCGGGGCCGACACCGAAGTGGGCAGCAACGGATGGCGCCTGGGTGGGGCCGTGGGCTACACCCGCGCCAATGCCAAGGTCTCGAACCGCAGCTCCAAAGCCACGGTGGACAACTACAGCCTGGCCGTGTACGGCGGCAAGAGCTATGAAATGGATAACGGCCGGCTGAATGTGATGGCCGGGCTGTCCTACACCTGGCACGACATCGACTCCGAACGCCAGGTGGCCGCGCTGGGCCAGACCCTCAAGTCCGACTACAGCGGCAGCACCACCCAGCTGTTTGCCGAAGTCGGCTATGCCCTGGGCGAGTACGGCGAGGTGGGGATCGAGCCCTTTGCCGGCATCAACCTGGGCCACCAGCGCACGCGCGGCTTCCAGGAAACCGGGGGCTTTGCCGCACTGCACGGCCAGCGCAGCAGCGAAAACCTCAGCAGCAGCATCCTGGGTATCCGCCTGCACAGCGGCTTTGCCTGGGGCAGCAGCGAAGGGCGTTTGCGTGCCACGCTGGGCTGGCGCCATGCGTTTGGCGACGTGAACAACCAGACCACCATGTCCTTTGCCGGTGGCCAGAACTTCACCGTGACCGGCGTGCCGCTGGCACGCAACACAGCCGTGATGGCCCTGGAAGCCGAGATGGCGCTGAACCGCAGCACCTCGCTGGTGCTGGGCTACAAGGGCGAATTCGGCAGCGGCAACCGCGACCACTCCGCCCAGGTGCGGGTGCGCTGGTCGTTCTGAGCGGCGGCAGGCCCACGTCCCCGCAAAAAGCCCCTGCAGCCGCGGCCGCAGGGGCCTTTTTCAGGGCGATGGCATGGGTGGGATAGGGCCGGTGGCTCAAGCAGAAAGCAGGCACGTTCTGCAAACGTCCGCTCCTGGTCCCTCCCGCCTGCGACGGGGACATCCCGCTGCGGGCCGATGACTCCGACCCAGCCAGGTCCAGCCCGGGCTAAGCCGCTGCAGACCGGGGCAGCGAGAACCGGAACGTGGCGCCTGCCCCGTCACCGTCACGGCCATCGTCACCGTCGATCAACTGGATGGTCTGGCCATGCAGTTCCAGCATCTTGTGCACGATGCGCAGTCCCAGCCCGCCATCACGGCGCGCACCGCCCACCGTGAAGGGCCGGCGAAACAGCCCCTCCCGCAGCTCCGGTGGGATGCCCGGGCCCGAGTCGCGCACCGTCACTTCGCACGCGTCACCGGCCACCGCAATGCCGACCGTGATCGACCCGCCTTCCGGCGTGTAGCGCAGAGCGTTGTCCAGCAGATTGCTCAGCACCCGTTCGATCATGCCCACATCGGCGCTGACCGCAGGAAGCTGCGGCGGAAAATGCGCGTGCAGGGCGACATGGCGCGACTGTGCGCGCAGCTCGAATTTCTGGAACACGTCCTGCACCAGATCCACCAGCGAAAACGACTCCAGCTGCGGCTGCACAAAGCCGTATTCCAGCCGCGCCAGCTCGAACAGGCTCTGGGACAAGGCGCCCACCTGCCGGCTTTGCTCCAGCGCGATGCCCAGATAGCGTCTGCGCTCCAGGGGCGTCAGCGTGGCATCCTTCAGCAGCAGGGTTTCCAGATAGCCATGCAGCGACGACAGCGGCGTGCGCAGATCATGCGATACGTTGGCAATCAGCTCCCGGCGCTCCTGGTCCTGCCGCGTCAGGGCGGTCCACTGCTCGCCGATGCGCTGGACCATCTGCCGGTAGGCGGCATCCAGCACGGCGATCTCGTCGCGGCTGTCGGCACTGGCATCGGAAGCAAGCGCCGGCAGGGCGGGGGGCGCGCCGTGGATGTCGAACTGTCGCACCGATTCGGTCAGGCGCCGCAAGGGGCGGGTGATCAGGGTGAAGGCCACCAGACCCGCAGCCAGGCACAGCAGGCCCACCATCCCGATCGACAGCAGCGCCGTCTTCAATACCGCATCGGCAGACCCCTGGGCTGCCAGCAGGTCGTGCGCCTCCCCCAGCAGCACCACATAGATGTAGCCGACCTGCCGGCCATTCACGCTCAGCGGGGCGGCGCTGAACACCTTGCGGCCGTCGGCGCTTCGGGGGTCATCGCCCAGAATGGGGAGCATCCGGCCTTCGAGAAAACGCTGCAGCGGCGCCAGATCCACGCGGTCGCGGCGCAGCCGGCCGTCAGGCGCGGCATGGCCGGCAATGCGCCCGTCTGGCTCCAGCAGATAGACCTCCACACTGGGGTTCAGCATCATCAGCTGGTTGAACAGGTCGCGCACCGCATTGGGCATCAGGCCGTTGGCATCGGTCAGCTGGGCATTGCGGGCAATGCTCTCGGCCACATCGCGCGACAGTGCCTGCACCACCTCCAGCTCGTGCATGCGGTTGGAACGCACCTGCAGCCAGGCCGAGGTACCGCTGCACAGCAGCAGCAGGGCGGCGAACACGATCGCCAGTCGTTGCGTCAGCTTCATTGTCCGCCCCCGGCTTGCGCAAACTTGTACCCACGGCCCCAGACCGTGAGGATGCGCACAGGCTGCGCCGGATCGGCTTCGACCTTGGCGCGCAGCCGGTTGATGTGGGTGTTCACGGTGTGCTCATAGCCCTCGTGCTGGTAGCCCCACACGGCGTTGAGCAGGTCCATGCGCGAAAACACCTTGCCGGGCTGGCGGGCAAAAAAGTACAGCAGATCGAACTCGCGCGGTGTCAGATCCAGGCGGTCACAGTGCAGCCGTGCATCCCGGGTCACCGGGTCCATGGCCAGGCCGTCGATCAGCAGGCTGCCGGACTCCATCCGCGCAGTCTGTGCCAGTGCGTCCACCCGGCGCAGCAGGGCTTTGACCCGCGCCACCAGCTCCAGCACGGAAAACGGCTTGGCCAGGTAGTCATCGGCCCCGATTTCCAGGCCCAGGATGCGGTGCACCTCGCTGGAACGGGCGCTGATGATGATGATCGGCGTGTACCGCGTCATGGCCCGCGCCTGGCGGCAGATCTCCAGACCATCGACGCCGGGCAGCATCAGGTCCAGCACCAGCGCATCCCAGCCGCCGCGCTGCAGCTGCGCCAGACCGTCATCGCCGCGCGCGCAGTGCACCACGTCCAGTCCCTCGTCCCGAAGGTGTAGCGCCAGCAGATCGGCAATGTGGGCATCGTCCTCAACCAGCAGGATGCGGCGGGCAGTGGTCATGGCTTATGTGTTCCGGGATGGGCTGGAGGGCAGCGTGGCAATGCTGCCGGCGCCTGCTGGTCCATTTGTTTGTCTATTGCGTGCTATTGCGTACCTATTGGCGTGTCTATTGTCCGCAATACCGGGGCAGGGAGTTATCACGAATCTTTTAACTTTGCGTGAGGACTTCGCGAGGACGGCTTCGTAATCTGGATCCATCGCATCCAGAAAGCCACTGCCATGACCACCACCCGACGCCACCTGCTGCTGGGCACTGTCGCCTCCGTCGCCTCTGCCTCCGCCGCCTTGCTGTCCGCCAGCCTGTTTCCCCGCCGAGCCACGGCGGCGGGCGCTGCGGAAATCTTCGAAGTCAGCTACACCGATGCGCAGTGGCGGGAGAGGCTCACTCCCCAGCAGTACGCGGTGCTGCGCCGCGAGGGCACGGAGCGCCCTGGCAGCAGCCCGCTCAACCAGGAGCACCGTCCCGGCACCTTTGCCTGCGCCGGCTGTGCGCTGCCCCTGTTCGCCTCCACCACCAAGTTCGACAGCGGCACCGGCTGGCCCAGTTTCTGGAAGCCCCTGGACAACGCCGTGGCCACGCGCCAGGACCGGAGCTACGGAACCGTGCGCACCGAAGTGCATTGCCGGCGCTGCCGGGGGCATCTGGGCCATGTCTTTGACGACGGTCCTCCTCCCACGGGCCTGCGCTACTGCATGAACGGCGTGTCGCTCACCTTCACTCCCAAAGCGGCCTGAACCGCCTGCCGTCCCAAGGAGCACGCCATGCTACTCATCGTACTTGCCTACCTCGGCGGGGTGCTGACCATCGTCAGCCCCTGCATCCTGCCCGTACTGCCGTTTGTGTTCTCCCGCGCCAGCCAGCCCTTCATGCGCAGCGGCCTGCCGCTGCTGGCGGGCATGGCACTCACCTTTGCGGTGGTCGCCTCGCTGGCCGCCGTCGGCGGAGGCTGGGTGGTCGCCGCCAACCAACTGGGGCGCGGGTTGGCCCTGGCGCTCATGGCCGCCTTTGCGCTGGCCCTGCTGTGGCCCGGTCTTTCCGAGCGGCTGACCCGGCCGCTCGTGGCCATGGGGTCGCGCCTGTCGGACACGGCACAGACCGAAGGGTCGCCCCGCATCGGCTCCTCCGTCCTGCTGGGCGTGGCCACGGGGCTGCTGTGGGCCCCCTGTGCCGGTCCCATCCTCGGATTGATCCTGACAGGCGCTGCGCTGGAAGGCGCCAACGCCACCTCCACACTGCTGCTGCTGGCCTATGCCGCCGGTGCAGCCACCTCCATGGCCGCCGCACTGCTGCTGGGGGGCAAGGTGTTTGCCGCGCTCAAACGCTCGCTGGGTTTTGGCGAATGGGTGCGCCGCGGCCTGGGTGCTGCCATGCTGGCCGGCGTGGCCGCCATTGCCCTGGGCCTGGATACCGGCGTGCTGGCGCAGCTGTCGACCGCCTCCACCGGCGGTATCGAGCAAAAACTCGTTGATCGCCTGAAGAAGCCGCAGGACGGCGAGGCCATGGCCATGCGCGGCAACTCCACCATGATGATGCAAGGGCCTGCCATGGCGCCTGCGGACAACGGCGCCATGATGGCTGCGGGCGGTGCCATGCGCAGGGCCGGAGCAGCGGGTGGGGCATCAACCTTGCCAGACGAAGGGCTGGCGCCGTCGCTGGACGGGGCCACGCAATGGCTCAATTCCGCCCCGCTGACCGCCCAGGACCTGCGCGGCAAGGTGGTCCTGGTCGATTTCTGGACCTATTCCTGCATCAACTGCCTGCGCACCTTGCCCTACGTGAAGGCCTGGGCCGAGAAGTACCGTGACCAGGGCCTGGTCGTCGTCGGGGTGCATGCGCCCGAATTCGCCTTCGAGCGTGACATCGGCAACGTCACCAAGGCCATCAAGGACCTGGGCATTTCCTACCCGGTTGCCGTGGACAACAAGTACGCCATCTGGCGCGCCTTCCAGAACCAGTACTGGCCGGCGCACTATTTCATCGATGCCACTGGCCGCATCCGCCACCACCACTTCGGCGAAGGCGGCTATGCGGAATCGGAACGCGTGATCCAGCAGCTCCTGCAGGAGGCAGGGGCCACCCAGACCGCGATGGGCCTGACGGAGGTGGATGCCACGGGGGTGCAGCTGGCCGCCAATACCGACGCCATCCGCTCGCCAGAAACCTATCTGGGTTACGAACGGGCCGAACACTTCGCCTCCACTCCCCCAGCCGTGCACGACCAGGCCACGGTCTATGCCGGCCCTGCACGCCCCGCCTTGAACGCCTGGGGCCTGGAGGGGCAGTGGTTGGTGGGCCCGGAAAGCGCCACGCTGTCGGCATCGACCGGTCGCATCGTCTACCGCTTCCAGGCGCGCGACCTGCATCTGGTGCTGGGCCCGGGGGCCGATGGCAAGCCCGTGCGCTTCAAGGTCCGTATCGACGGCAAGCCGCCGGGCGACGCGCATGGCATGGATGTCGCGGCCGACGGCAGCGGCACCGTGACATCGCAGCGGCTGTACCAACTGGTGCGGCAGCCGGGCGACATTGCCGAACGCACCTTCAGCATCGAGTTTCTGGACCCAGGCGTCTCTGCCTACGCCTTTACCTTTGGATGACCGCCATGAACACGTCTACCCCATCCCCCCTGGTGCCCAGCCGGCGCACCATGCTCCAAGCCCTGTCCGCCGGTTTCGTGCTGGCGGGCGGCAGCCTGCTCTGGCAGCGCACGGCGCTTTCTGCGGAAGAGGCGGTGCGCATCCCCGCACCGGCCCAGGACTTGCCACCGGGCGCCACAGCGCCGCAGCGCGCCATATTCGCCGGCGGTTGCTTCTGGGGCGTGCAGGGGGTCTTTCAGCACGTCAAGGGCGTGCAGCGTGCCGTTTCCGGCTACAGCGGGGGCACGGCCTCCACGGCCTCGTACGAACTTGTCAGCCGGGGCAACACCGGCCATGCGGAATCCGTGGAAGTCACGTTCGACCCGGCCCAGGTGAGCTATGGCACGCTGCTGCAGATCTTTTTTTCCGTGGCCCATGACCCGACCCAGCTCAACCGCCAGGGGCCCGACACCGGCACGCAGTACCGCTCTGCCATTTTTGCGACCAGCCCCGCGCAGAACCAGGTGGCGCAGGCCTACATCGCCCAGCTGGATGGGGCCCGTGTATACCGCAAACCTATCGTGACGCGCCTGGAGGACAAGCCCAGCTTCTATCCGGCCGAGGTCTACCACCAGGACTTCATGACCGAGAACCCGCGCCATCCCTACATTGCCATCAACGACCGGCCCAAGGTGGAAAACCTCCAGCGCCTGTTTCCGGACAGCTACCGCAAGGAGCCCGTGCTGGTGAAGAAGGCGCGCTACTGAACGCCTGATGCGTCTGTGACGCTGCTGCAAGGGCAAACCTTCAGCCCATTGCAGCAGCGTCACCTTGGCCTTATTCGGCCTTATCTGCCCTTATGTCCTTATTTGGGCAGCAGCACCTCGTCGATGACGTGGATCACCCCATTGGACTGGTAGACGTTCGGGATGGTCACGGTGGCCACGCCGCCTTTTTCATCGGTGAGCATGATCTTCGAGCCCTTGGCCTTGGCCACCAGCGTGCCGCCGCTGACAGTCTTGATGCTGGCCATGCCCTTGCCATCCTTGACCATCTTGCCCAGGGCTGCGGCATCCCATTTGCCCGCAACCACATGGTAGGTCAGTACCGTGGTCAGCATCCCCTTGTTTTCGGGCTTCAGCAAAGTGTCCACCGTACCGGCAGGCAGGGCGTCAAAAGCGGCATTGGTGGGGGCAAACACCGTGAAAGGGCCGGGTCCCTTCAAGGTCTCGACCAGCCCCGCCGCCTTGACGGCAGCCACCAGCGTGGTGTGGTCCTTGGAGTTGACGGCGTTGTCGATGATGTCCTTGGACGGCAGCATGGGGGCACCGCCAACCATCACATCCGCCGCCATGGCGGCCACTGAGGTGGCGGACACCACGAGTGCCAGACCGAAAGAGGCCAGTGTGCGTGTGCTGTGAATCGATGTCATGGAAAGCTCCTGGGTAGGTGGAACACATGCCGCGACGCTGCGGCTGATATGAATACGCTGCCCAGGCAGGAGTGGATTCAGAAATTTCAACGCATCCTGTTTTTTGGGGCCGCTGATTTGCATCCGGTTGTGTGTTTCGAACACGCAAGCAACCGCGGACCGCGACGTTGGTCATGCTCAGGACGCAGCAGTTTCTGGATCCATCTGGATGGAGGTATTTCCCGGCATCGGCCTGCAGCCCGATTGCATTTATTCCAATGCGTGCAGCGAATGGTGGGCACGCAGCCTTCGGCGATGACGGCTGCCGACCCATTGCGGTCGGTCAGCTTTCGTTGGCCGATGTCGGCTTTGCAGAGGAAGCGGGCTTCACTAGCAGTTGACCAACACGCTTCCATAAATTAATATCCAACCGTTCGGAAATTAATTTATGGAAGCTTTATGGGACGCACTCGTGTCATTGATCGAGACCAATTGCTGGACGCTGCGGAGCGCGTTGTCGCTCGCGACGGTGCGGCGAAGATGACACTCGAGTCTGTGGCTTCGGAAGCAGGTGTCAGCAAGGCCAGTGTTCTCTATGACCATAAAACCAAGCAGGCGTTGACCGCGGCCCTTGTTCGCAGAGCCCTGGAGCGAGACAACGCCTTTAATGCAGCCGCGGCCGAGCGCCTGGGCGATGTCGATGCCCGCGTGTTGCGAGGGCGCATCGCCGCAGCGGCCGATCCCCTGCCGCCTGAGCAACGCGCCGTAGCGCTAAGCCTTTGCGCTGCCTTGGCCCAGGATGCCGGCCTGAGGCAGTCGATGCAGGCGAACCAGTCTGCGGTGATTCAGGCACTCCAGGCAGATACAGCGCAGCCGCGAGCAGCCCTTTTGGCCTACCTGGCACTTGAGGGCTTAAAGCTGCTCGAGAGCCTTGACTTTCACACCTTCGCTAAGCCCGAGCGAGACCGCCTTCTACAAGAAATCGAAGATCTGGCGGCATCCGCCGTGCCCCCCATGTCTGCGCCCGCTGCGTAAGCGGCTTCGCTGAGACCCTTCCTTTCCATCGTCCTGGCCGGACATCGGTCGACCGTTGATGCGGTCGGCGGCTTTGTCACGGCCAAATGTCAGCACATCGCGCTGTCTTCTTGGTAAGTCCCCCCATGAGCTCTTCCCATTCCCTCGATTTGTCGTTCGCAACGAAGCCGCCGTTCCGCCGGCTCTTTCTCACCGGCGGTAGCGGTTACGTCGGCCGCAATCTGATTCGGCACTTTGTGGCCCAAGGGGTCGAAGTCATAGCGCTGGCACGCAGCGAGCAGGCTCGTGGAACTGTGCAGGCCTTGGGCGCGAAGCCGTTCGAGGGCGATTTGTTCTCCCCGCTGCTGAGTGCGGGCATGACAGGTTGTGATGCGCTGATTCACGCTGCCGCTGACACCGATCACGGCCTGGCATCGGACGCTCAAAGGCGGACAAACGTCGACGGTACTCGGCTCGTGTTCGCGGCTGCATCAAGAGCGGGCGTGCGCCGTGCCGTTCACCTAAGCACTGAGTCTGTGTTGCTGGATGGCCGCCCGCTGGTGGATGCTGATGAAGACCGGCCGATCCCGGTGCGTGCCGTCGGAGGCTACTCGGCAACCAAGGCTCAAGCTGAGCGTGAGGTGATGACCGCGTCAGGGCCGGGCCTCGAGGTCGTGATCGTCCGCCCACGATTCATCTGGGGCCGGGATGACACCACCGCGCTGCCGCAGTTGCTGCAAGCTGTCGATACAGGCAAGTTCGCCTGGATTGACGGTGGGAGCTACCGCACATCTACGACGCATATCGGCAATCTAGTGCACGGTATCGAGCGCGCCTTGGTCGCGGGAACGCCAGGTGCCTGCTACTTCATCTCCGACGACGACACCGTGGAATTCCGCAGTTTCATCAGCGCTCTGCTCGAAAGCCAGGGGCGCCCAGTGCCTGTAAAGCAGGTACCTGGCTGGCTTGTGCGCACAGTGGCAACCATCAGTGAACGAGTATCGGCAATGACAGCCGGACGGTGGCAACCGCCAGTGACACGGCAATCGTTGGCGACGTCCGCTGTCGAAGTGACATTGAATATCGACAAGGCTCGCCGCGAACTGGGCTACAGGCCACCGGTCGGCCGCGCTATGGGCTTGGCCGAACTCAAGGCGCTGCACAGCCACTGAATGACCGCGTAGTCTTTGGGATCTTAGATCGCCTCGCCCTGAACTGCCTTCGCCAGCGGATCTAGCGCCGCCAATTCCGGCTCGTCCAACCTGATGGCGGCTGCGGCCACATTTTCTGCCAGCCGGCTACGCCGGCGCGTTCCCGGGATAGGCACCAAGTTCACACCCAGTTGTCGTGCACGGGCATACAACCACGCCAGCGCGAGTTGCGCACTCGAAATGCCGCGACGCGCGGCGAGCGTGTCCAGGGTCGTCACGAGCCGCTCGTTGGCGGCCTGGTTCTCTGTCGAGAAACGAGGAAAGTGCCGCCGGAAGTCGTTTGTAGCGAGACCTCCCGCAAAGCCCGCACCTGTCAGCAGTCCTCGGCCCAGGGGCGCGAAGGGCACGATGGCGATTCCCAACGAAGCAGCGAGCGGGGCAATGCTCTCTTCGATCTGCCGGCTGAAAAGCGACCATTCGGACTGCAGGGCTGCAATCGGATGAATGGAATGGGCCTGACGAAGTTCATCCGCGCTCACCTCACAGAGACCGAGTGCGCGCACCTTGCCTGCCCTCACGAGATCGGCCATGGCGCCAATCGAGTCTTCGAGCGGCACTTCCGGCGTGTGCCGGTGCATGTAGTACAGGTCGATGACGTCGATACCCAGGCGAGCGAGCGACTTGTCCACGGCGCGGCGGATGTATTCCGGGCGGTTGCTCAGGCTCCAGTCGTCGGGGGCTTCCGGCGAGCGGGTGTAGCCAAATTTTGTGGCCAGCACGACCTGACTGCGATGTGCTCGGACAAAGGGGCCAAGAAAACTCTCGTTGGCTCCCAGTCCGTACATATCTGCCGTGTCGAACAGCGTAACCCCTAAGTCCAAAGCATGACTCAAGGTGGCGCGGGCCTCAGCGACATCTGTGTCGCCATAAAACTCGCTCATCCCCATGCAGCCAAGACCTTGGGCTCCGACCTGAAGGCCGTTCGAACCAAGTTGGACAGGGGATAAGCGGCCGATAGGGTGTTGCATTGCGAGAACTCCAAGTGAAAGAGCGCCTGTTATAAGTACGTAGTGCACTACAGGGTCAAGGGTTATCGCATGCTGATTTCGGAGTTCGCGAACACGGTTGGGCTGTCTACGGAGACAGTCCGCTTCTATGTGGGCAAAGGGCTGTTGAAGCCTCGACGCAGCGCGCTTGGCGGGAAGAACTCCTACCAGGTCTTTTCGGCAGCGGACGTGACAGCTGTTCGCATGGTCCAGCTGCAAAAGTCGCTTGGTTACTCGTTAAGCGAAATCGCGGAACTCAATCGGGAGTATCGAAGCGGTGCGAAGTCAGCTTTACGCACAGCGGAGGTCTTGCGCAAACAGATCGAAAGACTTCAGGAACAACGCGCGCAACTAGACACTGCCTTGAGCTTTCTGACACAGAAACTGGCCTGGGTAGAAGGTGGCGGGCCCGGCGAAGCGCCACAGTTTCCGTGCTGAGCATCGCAAAGGGGCTTGTGTCGCGACACATGCGACGTTGAATCCAAGCGGCCGCTATCGACAAAAGCAGTCGTCTGCGGGAACGCTTCAAAGCGCTGCTTCTGGCCGATTCGCGACTGTCGCTGCCAGGCCCCAAGCTGCCAGTCAGTTACCCCTTTCAGCAGTTCCGTACCAGCAGTCATCCCCGGTACCTGACAGCCTCGACGAACGCTGAAAACGCTGGCGAGGCCTGGCGCCTGTTCGGGTAGTAGAGATGGAATCCCTGGAATGTGGGACACCACGATTTCAGCACACGCTTCAGTTGGCCATCTGCGATGTATGGGGCAGCCAATTGCTCGGGAACGTAGCCCAGCCCCAACCCATCAAGGCTGCTGTTGAGCACATGCATGATGCTGTTGAAGACCAGCTGACCGTCGCCTTTTACCGTGAAAATCTTGCCATCCTTCTCAAACTCCCAGGCGTAAATGGAGCCTGAAGGCCTGTGCCTGATGTTCACGCAACGATGGCGAGTCAAGTCATAGGGCGTTTTCGGTGGCGGGTGGCGCTCGAAGTACGCGGGCGAGCCTACGACGGCCAAGCTCCAATCGGGGCCGATGCGTACGGCAATCATGTCCTGGCTGACGGCCTCCCCCATCCGAATACCTGCATCAAACCGTTCTTCGACCACGTTGGTGAACCCGTAATCCACGAACAGCTCCAGCTTGATGTCTGGGTAGGCACTCAGGAACTCTGCGAGCAGCGGCCTCAGGCACAGTTCGATAATGTCGTCTGTGCAGGTGATGCGGATGGTTCCTGCGGGCTTGTCGCGCAGTTCTCCAAGAGCCTCCACCTCTGCGGCAATCTGCTCAAACAGCGGAGCGATGGAGCGCATCAGACGGTCACCAGCCTCCGTCGTGGAAACATTGCGGGTCGTGCGGGCAAGCAAACGAATGCCCAGACGTTCCTCCAACGCCTTCATGGAGTGACTGAGGGCAGAGGGCGTGATACCCAGCTTGGCTGCCGCTTTGGTGAAGCTCTGGTCGCGTGCGACGGCCAGGAATGCTTGCAAGTCATCGGTTTTGGCAGATTTCATTGATGAGAAAAACTCACAAGTACATCAAGATTGCGCCATCTTATCGAAACCTCCCGTAGACACGACCATTCAGGGCACGGGCAGCTCAGCGTGTGGACTGCTGCCTTCTGAATCTGCATCTCTATCTGGAGTATCGAATGCACACACCAGCAATCACGGCCCCTGATCAATCCATCGTGAACGAGCGTCGAGACTTCCTGAGGACCACTGGCCTCGGCGTCGCAGCCCTGAGCGGTTTGTCCCTTGCCGGGCCAGTCAAGGCACAGGCCGCAGCACCGGTAGCCCCCGAAGGCGCTGACAATTTCTACAAGAGCAGCCGTGTTGTCATTGAGAAAGTCCGGTTCAAAAACCAGTACAACATGCAGGTGGTCGGCAACTTGGTGTCACCTCAGGAGCGCAAGCCTGGACAGCAGTCACCCGCCATCATCGTGGGTCACCCGATGGGCGCGGTGAAGGAGCAAAGCTCCATGCTCTATGCGCAGAAGCTGGCTGAACAAGGCTTTGTGACGCTGGCCATCGACCTGCCGTACTGGGGCGAAAGCGAGGGACAGCCGCGAAACCTGGTGGCCCCTGACACGTACGCCGAAGCATTCAGCGCTGCGGCAGACTACCTAGGTGCCCGCGCCAACATCGATCACAACCGCATCGGTGTGCTCGGTATTTGCGGCAGCGGAGGTTTTGCCATCAGCGCGGCCAAGCTGGACCTGCGCCTCAAGGCCATCGCTACGGTCAGCATGTACGACATGGGTGCGGTGACGCGCAATGGCCTGAACCAATCGCAGAATTTGGAGCAGCGTAAGGCTTCACTTGCCAAAGCCGCGGGACAGCGGGTTGCCGAGTTCGATAGCGGCAAGGGAATTTTCCTGGATTACCTTCCATTGCGATTGCCTGCGGATGCTGACCCCGTCACCCGCGAGTTCTGGGAGTTCTACCGCACACCTCGCGGCATCGCCATTCCCGAGGGCCGCACGCTGGAGTTGACGCAGAACCGCATGCTGACCAGCGAAGTTCGCTTCATGAACTTCTACCCGTTTAACGACCTGGAGCTGATTGCGCCGCGTCCGCTTTTGTTCATCGCCGGCGACAAGGCCCATTCCCGGGAGTTCAGCGAGGACGCCTACCGCAAAGCCACCGGTCCCAAGGAGCTGTTTTGGGTGCCAGGCGCCGGACACGTGGATCTCTATGACCGCGCGAACCTGATTCCCTGGAAAAAACTGACTTCGTTCTTTACCCAACATCTGCTGGCCTGAAGCCGTGCATCCTCAAGCTACAGTCAACGAAAGTCGCGAGCGCATCGTCGAAGGTGCTGCGCATTGGGGAGGTGTCTTTGCGATGACGCTCTGCGTCTTCGCTTTGATTACCTCGGAGTTCATGCCGGTCAGCCTGTTGACACCGATGGCAGCGGACCTTCACGTCAGCGAAGGTTGGGCAGGCTACGGCATTGCCATATCTGGCGCTTTTGCCGTGGTGACCAGCCTGTCCATCTCAAGGCTCTCCGGAACGCTGGACCGGAAGGTCCTGTTATTGGGACTAACAGGCCTGATGTGCCTGTCCGGCCTGGTCGTGGGTCTGGCGCCCAGCTACACCGTCTACATGGTGGGCCGTGCTTTGATTGGGGTCGTGATCGGTGGCTTCTGGTCCATGTCCGCTGCTGTCGCTATGCGGCTGGTTCCCACCCACCAGGTGGCTCGTGCACTGGCCATTTTCAATGGCGGAAATGCACTGGCCACAGTGGTGGCCGCCCCATTGGGCAGCTACCTGGGAAGCGTCATTGGCTGGCGCGGCGCATTTTTGTGTCTCGTGCCCATTGCGCTCGTTGCACTGGCGTGGCAATGGATGAGCTTGCCGTCTATGCGGACTGCGCCGCGTGCATCGGGTGCAGGCAATGTCTTTCGTCTGCTGGGGAATCCGCTCGTTGCGTTTGGAATGGCCGCTGCCGGCGTGTTTTTCATGGGGCAGTTCATGTTGTACACCTACCTCCGTCCTTTCTTGGAGGGGGTCACGCGAGTGGACGTACCGACGCTGTCGATGATTCTGCTGACCATCGGCATCGCCGGGTTCGTTGGCACATCGGTTGTTGGCACATTCCTGAAGATAGGGATGTACCGCACGCTGGTGGCTATTCCGTTGCTGATGGCTGCCATCGGCATTGCGCTTGCCCTGTTCGGCGACTCATTGGCCATTACCGCTGTGCTGCTGGGCGTGTGGGGGCTCATTGCGACCGCCGCACCGGTGGGCTGGTGGCTGTGGTTGTCTCGGTCACTGCCCGGCGATGCCGAGGCCGGCGGGGGGCTGATGGTTGCCGTCATTCAGCTATGCATCGCGCTGGGATCGACGGTTGGTGGTGTCCTGTTCGATGCAAGCGGGTATCGAGTCACTTTCGAGGTCAGTGCGGCACTGCTGCTGATTGCGGCGGTCCTGGCGCTTCTGACGTCGCGCCGTGGCAGATTCGTTGTGTCCTAGTTCTTTCTACCGCGAACGTCAGCTTGCGGCAGGATGCAGTCGGTCACAAACATTCGCCTCTGCGCAGGTTCACCGCATTACCATCACACTCCCAAACGCCGCGCCATTCTTGGGGGCAAGGCGCGGTGAACACCGGGCAGGCCAAGCCGGGCCAGGGCGCAGGTGCATGAGCGGGCCGGGCCATTCCAAGCCGCTCAGTGCGTTGTTTTGCTGTTTGCCGTTTGTCAGCGGTGAAGTGGACAGACCATGCCCGGCGCGGAGGGTGGATGCCGGGCTTTCGTCCTCAAGGGGGCTGCGCTGCAAGTACCGCAGCGTAGTGCTCTACGGGGATTCCGTAGCGGTGCTGCGCCAGCATCGACCGATTGAACCAGCAGGAGTGAACACATGTCCTATATCGATGGTTTCGTGATCGCTGTTCCCACCGCCAACAAGGAAAAATTCATCGCGCACGCGCGCTCGCTGGACCCGATCTTTCTTGAGCTGGGGGCCCTGCGGGTGATCGAGGCGTGGGGCGATGATGTGCCCGACGGCAAGCTCACCGACTTCCGGCGTGCGGTGCAGGCCACGCCCGAGGAGACGGTGGCTTTTTCGTGGGTCGAATGGCCGGACAAGGCCACGCGCGACGCCGGCATGAAGAAGATGATGGAAGACCCGCGCATGGACCCATCCACCCCCGGCAACCCGCCCATGCCCTTTGACGGCAAACGCATGATCTTCGGGGGCTTTGAACAGGTGGTCGAAGTAAAGGCCTGAAGCGGGCAGGGCTAGGGTGATCGAGCCTCTTCCGGTGCGCCTTATTCCGTTTCACGCAGCGTGCACCTCTCCACGCCCAGGTCTCCCAGGCGCGGCACGCGCGCCTTGAGCCAGCGCCCCAGCGCCCGGATGGCGCTGTCGTGGGCGCTGCCGCGCGGCCAGACTAGGTGGTAGCCGTCGCTGGTGGGCACAGCCGTGGGCACGGCGGCCACCAGCTGGCCGCTGCGCAGGGCGTCGGCGGCCAGGGCCAGGTCGGCCATGCTGACGCCGTGGCCCTGGATGGCGGCGGCCATGCCTTGCTCCAGCGTGTCAAACACCAGGGCCGTGGAGCTGTCCGGCTCCCGGGGCAGACCCAGGCCGGCGCACCAGCGGCGCCAGTCGCGCCGGTCGGGGGAGGGGTGGATGACCACGGTGTGCGGCAGTTGCTGCAGCAGCCGTGCGGCCTGTGCGGCCGATGGCGCTGTATCCGTTGTACCCGCTGCATCTGCTGTGTCTGCCACACTCGTGCCGGGCTGCAGGCCCAGTTGCTCGGCCACGGCGGGGCTGCACACCGGCAGCAGCCATTCGTCCACCAGCTTCAGGCTGTGCCACTGCGGGTGCGGGCGGAAGTGGCCCAGCAGCACCGCGCAGTCATAGGGCTCGCTGGCAAAGTCCACATGGTCCACATCCATCCACTGGCTGTGCAGCAGCACACGTTCCTGCGGCAGTGCGGGGCGGTGGGCCTGCAGCGCCGCCAGCAGCCAGCGGGTGGTAAGCGAGGTCGGGGCCTTCAGGCGCAGGCCATCGCTGCGCTGCTGCATGCGGGCGCAGGCACGCTCGATGGTGCGGAAGCCGGCGCCCAGCTCCTGCGCCAGCAGTTGGCCTTCGGCCGTCAGGGCCACGCGCGGGCCGTGGCGGGTGAACAGCGGGCGCTGCAGCTGCGCTTCCAGCGTGCGGACATGGCGGCTGATGGCGCTGGGCGTGAGGTGGAGCTCCTCCCCCGCGCGGGTGAAGGAGGCGGTGCGTGCGGCGGCCTCGAAGGCGCGCAGGGCATACAGCGGGGGCAGGGACATGGTGCGGAGCCCGCCCCACCGCAAGCGGTCTGCCGGGCGGGCATTGTGCGTAAAACTCACAGTGTAGATGCGTTATTTGCGTTTTGCGCAAAAGGCCGTGCCCACCAGAATGCGGCCCCGCTCCGGTCTTTTTGGGGCCTTTTGGGTCCTTTCTCCTGTCTTTGCCACTGTCTGCTCCCATGCCTGCTGCCCTGCTGCTGTCCTATGTGCTGTCCATCGTGCTGCTGATCGCCACCCCGGGCCCGGTCGTGGCCTACATCACCCAGGTGGCGCTGCTGCAGGGCCGGGGCATGGCTTGGCGCACGGCGCTGGGCACCAGCAGCGGGGCGCTGGTGCTGATGGCACTGGCGGCGCTGGCAGTAGGCGGGGTGCTGGTGTTGCAGCCGCAGGCGCTGGCCTGGCTGGGGCTGGCGGGCAGCGGCTTTCTGATCGTGTTGGCTGTCGGGGGGCTGCGGGCCTGGGGCGCCGCAGGGCGGCACAGCACGTCGGCCACGCGGGCCACCCCCGGGCGACTGGGCGGCTGGCGTCGCGGCTTTGGCGTGGCCGTGGCCAACCCCAAGGACATTCTGTTCTTTGCCGCGCTGTTCCCGCAGTTTCTGCACGCCGCCACCAACCCGCTGGCGCGGCTGAGCCTGCTGGCCGCCATCTGGGTGGGGCTGGACCTGCTGATCCTGGCTGGCTACATTGCCGCCGCCCAGCACCCGCGCGTGCAACGCCACCAGCGGGCGCTGACGCTGTGGTCCCTGCTGGCGCTGCTGGCCATGGCGCTGCTGGCGGCCGCCTGGTCGCTGCAGGCGCTGTGGCCGCAAGGGTGAATGCCAAGCGGCAGCGCGCCGGGCGTGGCGGCCGGGCTTAGAGCCGCTGACACAACCCTTGATACGTCGTTGCTTCGCCTTGTCGTACTTTTGTACTGCCTGCGGCTTCGCGCCTCGTCTCCAACGCAAACCTGCGGTTTGCTGGGTCGTGTTAGCGGCTCTTACGTGCGGATGGCGCTGCGGTAGGCCGCCGCCAATTCGTCCAGTGCGGCGCAGGCCCGTGCATCGCGGGTGTGGCTGTGCAGCAGAACCGGCAAGCGGGGCAGGGCCGGCAGGCCCAGCCGGGCGCCCACGTCCACGGCACCCAGGGGCAGCATGCGCGGCGCCAGGGCGGCGATGCCCAGTCCGGCCATCACGGCCTGGCTGACAGTGGCCACCCCGCCGCCCACAAACACTTCGGCCCAGGGCAGGGTGGCGGCATCCAGCAGCTTGCAGGCCATCTGGCGCACGCCGCAGGGCTCGGCAAGGGTCACGATGGGCAGGGGCTCGCCCGCACGCGGCTGCCAGTGCGGGGCCGCCAGCCAGCCAAATGGCTCTTCGGTCAGCACTTCGCCGTCGGTGCGCCCGGTGTGCAGGCGCACCAGGGCGGCATCCAGTTCGCGCCGGTCGTAGCGTTGCAGCAGCTCGCCGGACGAGCCGATGCGCAGCACGATCAGCAGATCGGGATGCCGGGCATTCAGGCGGGCGGCCAGCGCTGGCAGCTCGGGCCCGGCCACATGGTCGCTGATGCCGATGACCAGGCGCTGGCGTGCGCCGGTGAAGGCGCTCAGGGCCTGGTGGTGGGCCTCCAGCAGCGCACGCGCATGCGCCACAAAAGCCGTGCCCTGGGGAGACAGCTCCACATAGCGGGGCGTGCGTTCCAGCAGGCGGCAGCCCAGCCGGTCTTCCAGGCGCTTGAGCTTCAGGCTCACGGCCGCCTGCGTGGTCTGCAGCGTTTCGGCGGCGCGGGTGAAGCTGCCCAGCTCGGCCACCTGCAAAAAGGTGGCCACGGCATCCAGGTCCAGCGGGCGTTGCACAGGCTGTTTTGTCATTTCAAAAGTTTATCAATGAAATTCCTTTTGATAAATATTTGAAATGCCTAGCATGCAGACATCTTTCCTTCTTCACTTGCGGAGGTGTTCCATGCCCCTGACCCACATCACCCTGCGTGCCGGCAAGCCCGAGGCCTACCGCCAGGCGATCTTCGACAGCCTGCACCAGGCCATGCACGCCACATTCAACGTTCCCAAGGACAACCACTTCGCCACCATGGCGGAATGCGATGCCGCCCATTTCCGCTACAACGCCTCCTACCTGGGCGTGGCGCGCAGCGACGATCTGGTCATCGTCCAGATCACCGCCAACAACACCCGCAGCGAGGCCCAGAAGAAAGCGCTGTACCGCCAGATCGTGGAGCGTCTGGGCCACAGCCCCGGCATCCGCCCGGAGGATGTCTTCATCAGCCTGATCGAGGTGGACCGGGCCAACTGGTCGCTGGGCCATGGCGAGGCGCAGTACGCCTGAGCCGGCGCCGGGTTTAGACCCCTGGCTGCAGGCCCGGCTGCAGGCGGCTGTCCGCCCCAGCCTCCCGCTCCTGCGCTGCCGTCTCCAGCAGCCAGTCGCGCAGGGCGGCGGCGGCAGGGCGCAGCGGTGTGTGGCGCGGGGCCACCAGGTAATAGCCCTTGTCCACAGCCATGCGCAGCCCCAGCGGTTCGCACAGCACGCCGTCGCGCAGTTCCTGCTGGACCAGCAACGGGCTGCTCAGCACCACGCCCTGGTGGTGGCGTGCCGCTTCGATGGCCAGCATCGACTGGTCGAAGTGCAGGCTGGGCAGCCGGGCAATCTGCGCATCGCCCAGGCTGCTGAAGCGCCGCAGCCAGTCGCGCCAGTAGGGCAGCAGCGTGGTGTGCAGCAAGGTGGCGCGGGCGAGATCGTCCGGCTGGTGCAGGCCCAGGCGCTGGGCGTAGCCGGGTGCGCAGTACAGGTGGGCGCTGTCGGCGTACAGCAGCTCGGACTGCAGGCCCGGGGCCTGGCCGCCGAAGTGGCGCACCGCCAGGTCCACGCGGTCGCGCTCGAAATCCACCATGCTGGTGGTGGCGCTCAGGTGCAGCGAGATGTCGGGGCGCCGCTGCAGAAACGCCGCCATGCGCGGCGCAAACCATTTGGCGGCCAGCGTGGGTGGCATGGACAGCCACACCTGGTGCGAGGGCAGCAGCCGCAGCTGGTCGCTGGCCTGCTGGATGCGCGCCAGCGCCGGCTGCACGGCGGCCCAGTAGGTCTGGGCCTCGGGCGTGGGCTGGATCTGGCGGACGCTGCGCACAAACAGCGGCTGTCCCAGCCATTCCTCCAGCTTCTGGATCTGCTGTCCCACGGCACCCGGTGTGACATGCAGTTCTGCCGCCGCCATGGTGAAGCTGTGGTGTTTCATCACCGCATCGAAAACAGCCAGAGACTTCAATGGAATGGGGGTGTTCATGGTGCAGAAATTCTATGCCATGGCGGTTTTTAAATCGTTTGTCATGCGGCTGCGGAGATTTGACAATTTCGCCATCGTGGATCGCCTGTGGGCGTGAGGAGCTGGGTATGCCGGAGTGCAAGCAAGTGGTGGGGCAAGAAATTAGGCAAGAGGTGGGGCAAGCAATGGGGTCACTGACAGGGCGCGGCCTGCAATGGGGTGGCGCATGAAAGCCCGGGGCGCGTGGGGCCTGGTGCTGGTGGCCGCTGCCATCCTGATGGTGACCATGGGCGCGCGGCAGTCGCTGGGGCTGTTCATGTCGCCGCTCAATTCGGCCACCGGCCTGGGCATTGCCAAGATCAGCCTGGCCATGGCCATCGGGCAACTGGTGTGGGGCGCGGTGCAGCCGGTGTTCGGCGCCGTGGCCGACCGCTGGGGGCCGGGCCGGGTGATCGTGATCGGCGCCGCCCTGCTGGCGGCCGGCTGCGCGCTGACCACCCAGGTCACCAGCGAATGGGGGCTGATTGTGGCGGTGGGCCTGCTGAGCGCGGCGGGCGCCGGGGCGGGCAGCTTTTCCATCCTGATCGGCGCGACGGCGCAGCGCATCCCGGCCAACCGGCGTTCGGTGGCGGGTGGGGTCATCAATGCCGGCGGCAGCATGGGCCAGTTCATTTTTGCGCCGCTGAACCAGGCGGTGATGACCGCCTTTGGCTGGGTGTCAGCCATGTGGATGATGGCCGTGCTGGCCCTGTCCACCGCGCCCATGGCATGGTGGCTGCGCGGCACGCCGCGTGCGACAGAAGCTGCGCAGGGCGCCGCAGCCGGATCTGCCGTTCCCGCTGCTGCCGCCCCGGCTGCTGCGCCAGCGCCCGCCGGCATCACGCTGCGCGAGCAACTGCGCCAGGCACTGCGCAACAAGAGCTACTGGTGCCTGCACGCCGGGTTCTTCACCTGCGGCTTCCACATCGCCTTCCTGGTGACGCACATGCCCGGCGAGGTTGACCTGTGCGGGCTCAGCGCCAATGTGGCGTCCACCTCGCTGGCCATCATCGGCCTGGCCAACGTGGCGGGCAGCCTGGTGGTCGGCGCCATGGGCGAGCGCGTGCGCATGAAGATGATTCTGTTCTGGATGTACCTCTCGCGCGTGGTGGCCATCCTGCTGTACCTGGCTGCGCCCAAGGAGCCGGCCACCTTCTACATCTTCGCGCTGGCGCTGGGCGCCACCTGGCTGGCCACCGTGCCGCCCACGGCGGGGCTGACGGCCAAGCTGTTCGGCACCCGCTACCTGGCCACGCTGTTCGGCCTGACCTTGCTGAGCCACCAGGTGGGCGGTTTTCTGGGGGCGTGGCTGGGCGGCATCGCCATCACCACCACCGGCAGCTACGAATGGATGTGGTGGGCCGATGCGGTGTTGGCACTGCTGGCAGCGCTGGTGAACCTGCCGATCCGCGAAGCACGCCTGCCGGCACGCACGGCAGCGGCGGCGGCCTGACAACGGGGCCTGGAACACCACCACGGTGGCTGCCGCACAGAAGGCGCTGCAGCCACCCTTCAGGGTCCGTGCGCTGGCGCACGTGGCATGCGGCCAGTGGGGGCGGTGCATCCAGCAGCGCTTTCTGGACAGCCTGGTGCCTGGCGCCAAGGTGTCTTGCACGCCATGGGGCAAGTCCTTCGCAGACAGACAGTCAGACAAACGGTCCAAAAAAATATGTCGACAGGCCTGCATCCAAACAGCGCACTGGCGGGTAGTACCTGCAGCAACCCACACAACGGCTGCTCAACTTCCTCAACCATCCTGTCTGGAGAACCGAAATGTCGACCATCCGCATTGCACCCCGTCTCGCTGTCATTGCCACCGCTGCAGGCGCTGCGACCTTGCTTGTCGCCTGTGGCTCGATGCACCGGCCGTCGGGCACCTTCTCGCAGGCTTCGCTGCCTGCGCCCATCCAGGTTCCCGAGGGCAACAAGGTGGCCTGGGAAACAGTGGGCAGCGGCGACATCACTTACGAATGCCGGGACAAGGCCGGTATGCCAGGGCAGACCGAATGGGTCTTTGTCGGCCCGGAAGCCGTGCTCAAGAACCGGGCGGGCAAACCCGTCGGGCGCTATTACGGCCCGCCAGCCACCTGGGAAGCCAACGACGGCTCCAAGCTGACTGCCACGCAGATTGCCGTCGCACCTTCGGGCCCCGGCAATCTGCCCTACCAGTTGGTGAAGGCCAATCCAGCCATGGGCAATGGGGATCTGATGGGTGTGAGCTACATCCAGCGCGTGGCGCTGCAAGGCGGCGTGGCCCCGGCCGACAAACCCTGTACCGCCGCCACGAAGGGCCAGAAAGCCATGGTGAAGTACCAGGCCGACTACATCTTCTGGAAGCCCATGTGATTTCCGGGAGGGCGGCACGGCTACACTGGGGAAAGAACGCCCATTCATTTCCTTCCCCTTCATCCTTCGTGCCGACTGCCGCCCTCCACGACGACGCTTTCGACCATGACGCCGCGCTTCGGTCCTGTGCGCACGGTGACGGCGATGCTTTGCGGCGCATCTACGAACACGAATCGCGCTACCTGCTGGGCGTGGCCTTGCGCATCGTGCGCGACCGTGCCGCGGCAGAAGATGTGCTGCACGATGCGTTTGTGGCCATCTGGAGCCGTGCATCCAGCTTCGACCCCAGCCGAGGCGCCGGCAGGGGATGGATCTACAGCGTGGTGCGGCACATGGCGCTCAACCGGGTGCGCGACGGCGCCCGCGAGACCGTGCTGGACGAGCCGGCTGCCGCACACCTTGAGGCGCAGGCGGCGCTTGCAGCCTGGAACAGCGAAGGCGATGAACTGGCGCGGCAGGCCGAGCTCGGCCGCCTGGGGCATTGCCTCGACGGGCTGGAGCCGGCCCGGCGCGCCTGTTTGCTGCACGCCTACGTCGACGGCTGCACCCACAGCGAGATCGCGCTGCGGGTGCAGGCGCCGCTGGGCACGGTGAAGGCCTGGATACAGCGCGGACTGCGCGCCCTGCGGGAATGCATGCAATGAGTGGCGATACCCCCCCTGCACAGCCGATGGACGACGGCACTTTCGACGACTTGCAGACGCAGGCCGGAGAGTATGTGCTGGGCACCCTGGATGCCGCCCAGCGCCGCTCCGTGGAGTCCAGACTGCCGCACGAGCCGGCATTGCGCGCCGCAATCGATGCGTGGGAGCAGCGGCTGCTGCCGCTGACCACCCTGGCCGCACCCGTGGAACCAGCGCCTGGCCTTTGGCCACGCATTGCTGCCAGCATTGCGCCAGCGCGGCATGCCCGACCGGCACCGCTGCGCAGCCGCTGGTGGCGCTGGGACAGCCTTGCACTGTGGCGCGGCCTGGCAGGTACGGGCTTTGCCGCCACGGCAGTGCTTGCCACCGTGCTGCTGGTGCGGGACGCCGCTGCGCCCGCGGCTCCCCGTTACTTTGTGGTGCTGGCCGCACCGCAGAGCCAGGCCCCGGGCTGGCTGGTGCAGGCCCAGACCGAAGGGCGCCTGCGCCTGGTTCCGCTGGGGACCGACGCCGTACCGGCGGAGAAATCGCTGCAGTTCTGGACCAAGGCCGACGGCTGGAGCGCGCCGGTCTCTCTGGGCTTGGTCAAGCCTGGCGAAGCCATCGAGGTGCCCGTCGACAAGCTGCCCCCGCTGCAGCCCAATCAGCTGTTCGAGCTGACGCTGGAGCCTGCTGGCGGCTCGCCCATCGGCAAGCCGACCGGCCCCATCCAGTTCATCGGCCGGGCCGTACAGATCTAGCGCAGCAACGCTGCAGCGCATGCAGCGGGAGCCGCCAGCCAGGCGTTTCGGGGCCAGGCTTTTTTGTGCGCGCGTTTCTACAGCCGTTTTCACTGCCGTTCACGCCGCTGTGGGCGCAGCGCCCACCGCCCCCGGGGTCGTGCAAACCCTTGAAGTCCAACAAGTGTGGGCTGCGCAGAGGCCACAACCGGCTTCGTTCGGCCTGCCTGCACCCCCGGGAGCGTTCCAGGGCATCGATCCCGATGCGCTGCCAGTGCCCACTGTGCCGCTTGGCTATGCGGCCATGTGGCGGTGCAATGGCGACCGCTTCGGCGCGGCAAGGTCTTGCTGCCTGAAAATTATTTTTCAATGGCCTGTCAGGAATCCGTGGTCCGACACGACTAGATCACCGTGCACGTCGTGTGCATGCCATTGTCTAGGAGAGCAACATGACCGCTTTGAATCTCAGAACCATCGCCACGATTGCCGCTGCGCTGGTTGCTTCGTCAACCTGGGCTGCGGGTGGTGCAGAACAAAAGTGCGGGGCGGGAACCTGCGGCAAGAAGGAGTCCACCTGCAAGCCCGGCACCAAGTGCGATGCATCGTGCAGCAAAAAGGACAGCGCCTGCAGCAAGAAAGACGCTGCCTGCTCGAAAAAAGACGCTGCCTGTTCCAAGAAGTGAAGGGGCATGGCCATGGCCGGACTGGGATACCGCCGCGAAATGGCGGACTGGGACATGTCGCTGGTTCGGGCGGACTTCTTCGAGGTCGCGCCCGAGAACTGGATGCGGCGTGATCGCAGTCCCTTGCACAGGCTGCGCGCGTCCGGCCGGCCTGTGCACCTGCATGGCGTGTCGCTGAACCTGGGCGGTGGCAGCCCCATAGATCGTACGTTCGTGCAGGGGGTGCGGTCCTTGATGGACGAACTGGGCACCACGCGGTACTCCGACCACTTGGCAGCCAGTGGAGACGCACACCAGCTGTACGACCTGTTCCCCATCCCTTTCACCCAGGCGCAGGTGCACCGGGTGGGTGACCGTATCCGGCGGGTACAGGACATCCTGGGGCTGCAGATCGCGATAGAGAACAGCACCTGGTACACCAATGTGGGAGATATCCCGGAGCCCGACTTCTTGGGCGCTGTGGCCGAATGGGCCGATTGCGCGGTGCTACTGGATCTGAACAACATCGTGGTCAATCACAAAAACCACGGCAGGCACACGCTGCAGGAGTTTGTGGCCAGCGTGGACCTGGCGCGTGTCAGCTACCTGCATGTGGCCGGGCACGAGTTCGATGCACGCTTTGGGCTGTTCATCGACACCCACAGCGAGACCGTGGAAGCCCCGACGATGGCGATGGCGCGCCAGCTCCAGCGCACGCATGGTCTGGAGGTGCTGCTGGAGTGGGATAACGATGTGCCCTCGCTGGACACCCTCAACCAGGAACTCTCATGTCTGACGCCTTCTATGACTACGTGAGAGGGCGCTGCGACACAGTGCCTGCAGGCTACACCCTGGCGGGCATGCGTACCTACCGCTATCTGGTCTATCTGGGCGCCAGCCAGATGGTGGAGGCGCATTTTCCCGCGCTGCGCGCCCAACTGGGAGAGCCGGCCTGGTGCTTGCTGATCCAAGGGTTCGTGCGGCAATCTGCTTGGACATCACCGTATTACGGAGATTTGCATCATGACTTCATGGCGTATCTGGTGCGAGAAAGCACAGACAGCCCTGCGTGACCTGGGCCTGCTGGGGCTGCGGCTGTGGGCCGCGCAGGAATTTGTATTGGCCGGCTGGACCAAATGGAGCGCAGGGGCCTCGGTGCCGGAGTGGTTCCAAGGCCTGGATTTCCCTTTTCCCCTTCACCTGCTGGGCCCCCAGCTGAACTGGCTTGCCGCAGGGAGCGGGGAGGTGGTCCTGGGTGTTTTGCTGCTGCTGGGCTGGAAGAGCCGACTTGCGGCATTGGGCCTGCTCTACATCACCTATGTGGCGGTGTATGCCGTGCACTTCGACCTGGGCTGGGCAGGTTGGCGGGCCATTGAAACCGATGCAGGCCAAGGCTTCAAGGTCCCTCTTATGCTGGCACTGATGCTGTTTGCCGTGCTGACCCAGGGGCCAGGGCGGTATGCGCTGGATGCCGCGCAAGCAGGAAAGCCGGAAAAGCCCGATCAGGGCGGCTCCAGGCAGGCGTCTTCTACCGAGCCACATAGCTTATGAATCAGGTGATAGATGACCGGGCGCAATGGATCTGCCGGTGGCGCGGGCCGATGCTGCGCTTTGCCTGCCTGCATGTGAGTCCGCGCGAGGAGGCCGAGGATGCTGTGCAGGACGCTTTGCTGGCATTGCTGGAGATGGATATCGACAAGCTGCAGAGCACCGACCCCAAGCGCTACGTGTTTGGCATCCTGAAGAACAAGGTCATGGACCGGCTGCGCAAACGCTACAGCGGCGAGGTCAGCTATTGCGAAGCATTTTCCGACGACCTGGATGCCTACCTGTTCAATGAGCGCAGCCATTGGCTGGATGGCGTCGCTCCCGCAGGGTGGCATCGGCCCGATGAGCAGATGCAGACCGATCAGTTTTTTGCCGTGGTGGATCTGTGCGTGCACCATCTGCCAACCAAGCCTGCCCAGGTGTTCAGCATGAAGGAGTTTCTGGAATGCGAAGCCGATGAAATCTGCACCACCCTGGGCCTGAGCAAAACCGATTACTGGCAATGCATGAGCCGGGCCCGCAAACAGATCCAGCTGTGCTTGAACCAGAAATGGTTTGGAGGTGCCTGTCTATGATGACCTGCAAGCAATACATCTTTCACCTCACATCGGGCCAAGCACAGGAAGCCGGTGCCGTGGACCGCTTCTGGGCGGCCCAGCACCGGCTGGTCTGCCACCGCTGCCGGGCTTACACCCGAAACGACCAGCAGCTTTCGGTGCTGCTGCAAAACTATCGTGACCAGGTTCTGTCCCCGAATGAGACCGCGAAAGACTGAGGCAGCGTGCTGAGGGACGGGCCCGTGGCCGTTTTCGCTTGGCCCGATACCCAGCCCAAGATCCCGAGTGGCGGCTGCCCGCCCGGCATGGGAAAGCAGTGTTTGGCCCTTTGTCCAGGGCAGGGCAGGGCAGGGCAGGGCAGGATAGGGCAGGATAGGGCCGGATGCCTGTTCGGGGGCGCACCGGGAGCTGGCACCGCTGCGGCAATCGATGGCAGAAGCTGCACAAGTGGCATGGGGCCCAGCCCTCTACAGCGGTTGCAGCGCAGGGGGCTACATGCTGGCCAGCGTCTGGGCGTGCTGGCGGGCCAGCGCTTCCTTGCGTTCGCTGTAGCGGTCCACCAGATAAGGCGCGACATCGCGTGTCAGCAAGGTGAACTTGACCAGTTCCTCCATCACGTCCACCACGCGGTCGTAGTAGGGCGATGGCTTCATGCGGCCTTCCTCGGTGAACTCGTCATAGGCCTTGGCGACCGAGCTCTGGTTGGGAATGGTCAGCAGGCGCATCCAGCGGCCCAGCACGCGCAGCTGGTTGACTGCGTTGAAAGACTGGGAGCCGCCGCTGACCTGCATCACCGCCAGGGCCTTGCCCTGCGTGGGGCGCACCGCCCCTTCGGACAGCGGAATCCAGTCGATCTGCGACTTCATGATGCCGGTCATCGCGCCGTGGCGCTCGGGCGATGTCCAGACCATGCCTTCGCTCCACCGCACCAGCTCGCGCAGGGCCTGCACCTTGGGGTGGTCGGCCGGCGCAGTGTCGGGCTGGGGCAGATCTGCGGGGTCGAAGATGCGCACCTCGGCACCCATGCCCTGCAGCAGACGCGCCGCTTCCAGGGTCAGCAGCTTGCTGTACGAGCGCTCGCGCAGCGAGCCATACAGCATCAGGATGCGCGGCGCGTGCGTGGACGGCTGCACCGCATGCAGCGCCTGCTGTGTGGGAATGCGGAAGCTGCCAGGGTCGAGCTGAGGACAGAGGACGGCGGCAGAGGATGCGGGGTCGGGCATAGTGTCAGAGGTGGTGTCGGGAATGGTGATGGTCGACATGTGATGGTGCTCAAGGATCAGGCGACAGCCAGGGGGCATGGTTGGGCGGGTGCCGGTAGCCGGGCGAAAGACGCAAGCGCCGGTACACGCTCAGGTGGCCCCGCTTTCGTACCAGCTGCGACTGCGGTTCACCACCGCCACCACGGCCAGCATGGCGGGCACTTCAATCAGCACGCCGACCACGGTGGCCAGTGCGGCCCCCGAGTGCAGGCCGAACAGGGCAATCGCCGTGGCGACCGCCAGTTCAAAGAAGTTGCTGGCGCCAATCAGTGCCGAAGGCCCGGCCACGCAGTGCGCCACCCCCAGTCGCTTGTTCAAGCCATAAGACAGACCCGCTGTGAAGACCACCTGGATCAGAATGGGCACGGCCAGCAGCGCAATCACCACGGGCTGGGCCAGGATGGACCGTCCCTGAAAGGCAAACAGCAGCACCAGCGTCAGCAGCAGCGCAGCCATGGACAGCGGCCCCATGACCGCGGTGGCGCGCTGGAAAGCGGCGTCACCGTGCCGCAGCAGGTGGCGGCGCAGCGCCTGCGCCAGGGCCACCGGCACCAGGATGTAGAGCACCACCGAGGCCAGCAGCGTGTCCCACGGCACAGTGATGGACGACATGCCCAGCAGCAGCGCCACAATAG
Organism: Comamonas sp. UBA7528; assembly: GCF_002479375.1. Taxonomy (NCBI): domain Bacteria; kingdom Pseudomonadati; phylum Pseudomonadota; class Betaproteobacteria; order Burkholderiales; family Comamonadaceae; genus Comamonas; species Comamonas sp. UBA7528. Next base: position 75,857 of record NZ_DLMU01000001.1, on the reverse strand, counting down.
GCGCAAAGGCCACCAGCATGATGGCGTCGTTCAGCGCCACCTGCGACAGCGTGAAATACGGGTCGCCCTTGCACAGCTGGCTCCAGACAAAGACCATGGCCGTGCAGGGCGCGGCGGCCAGCAGAATGAGGCCGGCCACATAGCTGTCGATCTGCGCCGCATCCAGCCAGGGCGCAAACAGCTGACGCACAAACAGCCACGCCAGCAGCGCCATCGAAAACGGCTTGACGGCCCAGTTGATGAACAGCGTCACCCCGATGCCGCGGGCATGCGCCTTCACCTGCGCCAGCGCGGCAAAGTCAATCTTGACCAGCATGGGAATGACCATCACCCAGATCAGCGCCCCCACGGGCAGGTTGACCCGGGCCACCTCCATGCGGGCCACCGCAGCGGTCAGTCCCGGCAGCGTGTGGCCCAGCGCCACACCGGCGGCAATGCACAGCAGCACCCACAGGGTCAGATAGCGCTCGAACACACCCAGGGCAGGGCGGGCCGCTGCATGTTGGGCCGGGGTGGCTGTGGCGGAGGGCTCGGCAGCGGGCATTCGGGCGGTCATCTCAGTTCGCTCCGATGCGCGCCACCAGCGGCTGCAGTGCGGCGGGCTCCAGTTGGGCAAACGGCAGTTGCACCAGCTGCAGCATGCGGTAGGCCAGGGCCTGGCGTGTCAGCTCAAACCGCTCGGCCTGCTGCTCGGGCGGGGCGGCAGACGGGTCGGGGTAGCTCCAGTGCGCACGCACGGGGGCACCGGGCCAGATCGGGCAGGGCTGCGCCGCCGCGCTGTCGCACACGGTGATGACCACGTGCATCTGCGGCGCACCGGGTTGGGCAAACGCATCCATGTGCTTGCTGGACAGGGTGGATACATCGACCCCGGCCGCGCGCAGCGCGGCAACAGCCTGTGGATGCACCCGGCCGCTGGGCGCGGCGCCTGCGCTGTGGGCCTGGGCGTCTATGCCCAGTTGCAGGGCCCAGTGGTTGAACATGGCCTCGCCCAGCACGCTGCGGGCGGAATTGTGGGTGCACAGCACCAGGATGTGGGTGGTCATGGGATCAGCCGCAAGCGGAGGGGGTGGAGGTGGCGGAACCGTCGCCGGGGCAGCAGCTGCCCAGGGCCTGGCCGCAGTCGGCGCCGGCGCAGCAGTTCTCGGTCAGGTAGCCCAGCACGGCATCCATCTGCGCATAGGCCGCGCGGTAGATCAGGTTGCGGCTGCTGCGCTCCTGCGTCACCAGACCGGCGCGCACCAATTCCTTGAGGTGAAACGACAGGGCGGTGCCGGCCACGTCCAGCTGCTCGGCCAGCACGGAAGGCGTCAGCCCGCCTGCACCGGCCACCACCAGCGCACGGAACACGCGCAACCGGACCGGATGGGCCAGTGCGGCCAGGGATTGGATGACTTGGTCTTCATTCATAATTCAATAATAGTTGAATTATTGAAATGAAGCAAAGCCCAGAGCCAAAATAACCGGTGGTGGTGTGGGTGGGGTGTGGAGTCTCGTCTGGCCCGGAGCAGGGTCAGGTCGCCCCTTTGGGTACCGGGTGATGCCGCCTCACCCAGCATCGCGGGCACTTCCATCAGCACACCGGTCAAGGCGACCAGCACGGTGCCCAAGTGCAGGCCGAACAGGTCCACCGCCGTGGCGACCGCCAGTCCAAGGGCGTCGCTGGTGGCTTCAGTGCCAAAGCCCGGCCACGCAGTGCACCGTGTCTGGGTGTCTGGTGTCTGGGTACAGGCAGGGCAGCCGGACGTGCCTACCGTCGACCCAGCACGCTGGCGAAGGCCGCCGACAGGATGAGCGCCCCGCCGACCATCAGCCCTGCATGCACTGCGACGCCGCCCCACCATACGGCGGTGGCCGCAGCAAACACCACCTCACACGGCATGACCACGGCGGTCACTCTGGCCGTGAGCCGTGCCGCCCCGAACTGAAGACACAGGTTGGAGGCGAGAAAAGCCGCAGCGAGACCCGCCACCAGCACCAGCCCCGGGCCGGATGCCGACGGAAAGCCCACCCCCATCGTTGCCGCAGCCGTTCCGGAAGAAAAGGCGATGGCGGCAGTGCCCGCAATCATGGCCCCGCCAAGGAACATCGCCATGGCACGGCCTTCGCTGGGCAATGCAGCCCCGCGCCTGAGCATCACGGTGTTCAGCGCGAATGCAAATCCGGAAAGCGTCGCCAGAACATCCGCAAGCACCGGCTGGGCAGGGCTTCCCAGGCTGGCTTGCGCACTGGCACCGGGCTGCACCAGAACAAAGGCGGCGCCTATGACCGTCAGCATGGCACGCAGCACTGCTGGCGCCGTCATGCGCTCCTGCAGCAGCAGTCTGGCCAGGGGCAGTGACCACAGCGGCATGAGATAGAAAAGAAGTACGGCCCGCACCACATCACCTATCCCGACCGCCCAGTTGAATGCCGCGTTCGTGAAGCCCGAGGCGATCAATATCCACCACAGCGAAGGCGTTCGGGCCAGCAAGCGCACCGCGCCGGGGCGCCAGATACCGACCACGACGGCCACGACCAGGTAGATGACCGCAGTGGCCCACAGCGGGTGCACGCCCAAGTTCTGCAGCTGCTTCAGCGGCCACCAGGAGACACCCCAGACCAGAGCGTTCAAGAGCAGGGCAAGAACCGGAGCGACGGTTGAGTTGGACAACATGACAATCAGAGAATTCCACTAAAGTAGATTTTCTACTATAGTAGATAGCATGGCAACCTACACCTCCCCTGAGAACCTGATACCCCGCCGTGTCCGCGAAGAGCGCAATCGACGGGGGCTGACACTCGACCAGCTTGCCGGGATGGCGGACGTCAGCCGCGCGATGATTTCCAAGATCGAGCGGGGACAGAGCACCCCCACGGCGGTGCTGCTGTCCAAAATTGCCGATGCGATGGGACTGAGCCTTTCCGCGCTGATGAGTGAGCCACGCACCCCCACCACCGCCGTGCGCCGGATGCAGGAGCAGCCGCACTGGGTGGACCCGGAGACGGGCTACATCCGCCGGCTGGTATCGCCACCAGGGGATGACAGTGCCACGGAAGTCGTGGCGGTGGAGTTGCCCGCGCGCAAGACCGTGACCTTTGCGGCAACCGAAAGCCTGCATTCAGACGACCAGGTGTTGCTGCTTGCGGGCAGGTTGAACCTCCGCTGCGCAGAGGTGGTGTACGAACTGCAGCCCGGTGATTGCGCCAGGGTGTCCACCACCCAGGAGCAAACGTTTGAAAACCCGGCGGACGCAACAGCACGCTACCTGGTGGTCAAGAGCCACTACCGGTGATGGGTACCGCCACCCACAATGAGGAAAGAAGAGATGGAACCGAAGTTCAACTGGAATCGCCTGGAGTCGCTCTCCGCGCTGGAGATGTACAGCATCATCCAGGCACGTGAAGCCGTGTTCGTGGTGGAGCAGACCTGCGCGTACCAGGAAGCGGATGGCGCAGACATCCAGTCCTGGCATCTGTGCGTCCTGCTGGACGGCGAGCTTGCCGCCTATGCGCGTGTCGTCGATCCCGGCGTCAAGTACAGCGAGCCGTCCATTGGCCGCGTCATGACGGTCGCGAAATACCGCAAGCTGCAGCTTGGGCGGGCCTTGGTCGCAGAAGCCATTGCGTTTGCCGAGGGCCAGTTTCCTGGAGCAGGCATTCGCATCGGGGCGCAGGCCCATCTCCGGAAGTTCTATGGTTCGCTGGGATTCCAACCGGTGGGTGCGGTGTACGACGAGGACGGTATTCCCCACATCGAGATGCTCAGGCCGTCCGTTGCCACGGCACACAGCTGACTACGCCGCGTGCGGGCGACGGGCCCCTTTCTGCGATCTGATGCATCCCGACGCTGTGGTTCTGCCCATCGCCTCGGGTGCCGCAACACCGGCCGGAAGCTGTGCGTCGTTCCCAAGCACCGTCGACACACGCAGCCGCACCGCAATCGCACCGCAATCGCAACCTCCATCGCAGTGTTTCAGCGCCGGAGGAAGGAACTCCATCCAGCGTGTGCAAGAGGCCGGGCTTGCGCAGGACTGCGGTGGGAACCCATCACGGCCGCGTCGGAAGCAGGGCAGAACATCTGCCCGCCACAGGACGGTTTCGCTGGGGCACATGCGTCTGCGTTTAGACTCGTTGCCATGTCTGCCCTCTACAACCACATGGTCGCTGCGCTCCGGGAGCACTGGACAGCCCATAGCCAACAGTACCCCCAGCGCTTTGAGCTGACCGACGCCGCGCTGCGCGAACTCAACGACACCCGCAAGCTGGTCAACGACACCATGAACTACGTGCTGCGCCCCGGCTGGGAAGCCCTTTTCCTGGGCGTGCCGGTGCAAGGTGGCGGTGCGGTGAATGCGCTGGTGGCGGTCGATGGCAGCCTGCACCCCCTGGCAGAGCACGCGCCCGCCGCATAAAGCGGGAGCATGGCCAGTCGGCAGCAGCTGCCGCCAGGGGCTGCTGCATCCCGGATCCACGTGCAGGACCGGGGCATGAAAAAAGCCGCACCGGTGAACCGGTACGGCTTGGCAGCGGTGGTGCGGCGTACTGGAATCGAACCAGTGACCCACAGCTTAGAAGGCTGTTGCTCTATCCAACTGAGCTAACGCCACACGCTTATCCAGACTTGTTGTCTAGCTCTTATAAAGATAGCGGATTTGAAGCGGTTTCCGTAGCGCTACGGAAATTCATTTTCGCCGTCTTCATAACAGCCGCTCATTATGCCCACTATTTGGCCGCACCGGCCTTTGCCCCGCGTCGTACACCGTGGCGCTGGGTGGTTGCCACGGAGGGGTGACTCCGCTGTTTCGCAGCAGCAGGCTCCCCTCGGCCGTCCGCAACGCCGTCTGCGGCTTGGGCGCGCAGATCACAGAACCCAAAGACGTGAACGTCGGCGGCAAGCGGCTCGCTCCCTGCTTTCAGGGCCGCTGTTGCAGCAAGGCACGGGCCTCCTCACCATGTCGCCGTAGCGTGATCTGTGGCCGCAGGCCCTGGGCTGTGGGTCAACTGTGTGGGGCTGTGGAGCTTGTTGCCTTCTTTGCGCATTGCCGGGCGTGCCCGCAAGTCGTGCCAGCAGGCCTGCCAGCGCGCCGTTGATGAAAAACCGTAGCGGGGCGCTTGCCGTGCGCTGCTTGGCGGCAAGGTGGCAGTCCTGTATGCCGTGCTCGCAAAGGCCGCGCAGGTCACTCGACGGGTGTGGGGTGGACCGATGCGCCGCAGCTGCCGCGGCGCTGGAGGGCGGGGCTGGTGGCATTGGCGTGTGTTCAGTGAGACTGCATGGCTTGTATGAGTCTGGTCGTCTCTGCGTCTATGTCTGCCTGGCTTTTTGCGCGTTGCGCCTGGGATAGCTGGCGGGCCAGATCCGCATCGCTCATGCCGATTGCAGCGGCAATGCCTTCGCGAATCTTTGACGCATCAGACTGGCTCAAAGCCAGCCCCTGCTTGGTCACTGGACCCAGTGCGCGTATGAAGTCGGCCGAGTCGGTGTGGACGTTATGGGGCGTGTCTCCTGTCATGCAACGACGTTCCCACGCAGGCCGGTAAATCCCAGTACGGGTTTTCTTTCCAGCAGAAATCCCCGTACCGTGGGCGGGGCGGGTGGTCTGGGGGAAGAAGTCTCAGTGCGCGGACTGGCCCGCTCGTGGCAAGGAGGAGGGGAGCTGGGCCAGTTTGTGCGTGCAGTCGCCACACACATGGCAGGCATGGAAAAGGCGGGCGCTGGAGGCTGGTTTCTTTTTGCTGCATTGAATGCAGTCGATGGTGTGGGCAAGGTCTTGAAGCTGCATGGGTTGCTGGCCTTTTTTGGGACTGCGCATGGATCTCCTTTGGGCTTGCACCGCGGCATGGGCGCCTTGAATGCCGCGGTGGCCGGTTGGCTGTTGCTACGGTGGCGCGTTGTTGTGACGTGGCTGTGACGGGGTGGGATGCATGGGCGTTCGCAGTGCAGCAAAAACAAAGCCCGCGCGGCGTGGGCCGGGCAGGCTGGTGGGCAGGGAGACCATGGGTGATCAAACAGTCAGGTGCATCTGCGGTCGTGCTCCTGTGGTGCACACCGGTGGCTCCCAGAACGGGAAAAGCCCGCCATGGCGGGCTGTGTGCGGGCTGTGCGTACCGGTGGCCAGCCTGGCCGATGTGCGACCTACTCCTCCGTGGGGGCTAGTCGGATTTCGGTGTCTGTTGGGATTGGCCACCTTTTGTCAGCATGGGAATCACGCTCAGGATGAGGAGCGCAAAGATGGTGCTGATGACGGCTGTGGCTTCTTCACCCAGTCCTGCGCACACGCCGATGGCGGCGGTAAGCCATAGGCCGGCTGCAGTCGTCAGGCCCTTGACATGGGGCGCCGAATTCTCTCCATCAGATTTCAGGATCGCTCCGGCACCGAGGAAACCGACGCCGGTGATGACCCCTTGCACCACGCGTGCAGCATTCGCTGTATCCACCCCAGACTGCAGTGACACCAGCACCACCAAGGACGATCCCATTGCCACCAGCATGTGGGTGCGCAATCCAGCCGCTTTTCCGTTGGCCTCGCGTTGCCAGCCAAGGAGCCCCCCCAGGACGGCGGCTAAAAACAGGCGCACCACGATTCTTGTCGCTTGGGCAGCGTCTGGGACATCCGAAAACTCACTGGCAATGGTGGTCGAGATGGTGTGGAGTGTGTCATTCATCAAATGGATCCTTTGATCGGCGCACACCCGGCCTGGAAGCAGGGTGCAGGCAAGCATGCCAAACCATTTTGGTCGCGCTGTAGACAGGGAGAAGTAGGCAGAGGGCGCCAAAAAGCAAAAAGCCCGCGCGGTGTGGTCCGGACGGGTTGGTGGGGAGATGTACACGCAGATCTGGCGCCGCAGCGAGCAACCGCGCCGTGCCACGCAATTGCTCGTCGCGGCGACTGCATTTTTCGTGCTGGCCGACGTGCCTGTTACATTCTTGGCATGAGCAGAAAATCCATTGCCAGGCCCCCCAAGAGGGCCACGGGGCTGACTGGTTATCTTGCAGGCAACTACCCGCTGCGCACCGTGTTCTGGGGTTTTGGCCTGGTCGGTGGTGCCGCGTGCATGCTGGCCATGTATGCGTTGGCTACTACCCTGCCATTCATGAAAGCGACGGCCTGGCAGTTTGGCTTGCTGTATCTCTGCGGGTGGTGGCGTGCCACATGGCAGTCTGCGGGCCGGTATGGCGGAGCACCAGTCTGGCAAAGCGGGGCCCGGGCGGCCGTGGTCGCCACTGCCGTGCTGGCGGCTGGCGTGGTTCTGTACAGCGGCCTGACCCGTCCGGCCGTCATCGCCTGACGGCTGGAAGACGGTTGTGGGCGTTCCGCAGAACAAGCAGGAGCTGTTGGAGGCGATCCGGACCACGCATGAAAAGCTGTGGGAGGATCTGTGCACCATCCCCGATGCGCGCGCCCATGAAGCGACCATGGAAGGCCATGCCCAAGGCTCGTGGATGAGTCCGGCGGATCTGGTGGCCTACCTGGTCGGCTGGAGCCTGCTGGTGCTCAAGTGGTGTGACCGCAAGGCCCAAGGGGAGCCTGTCGATTTTCCGGAGACGGGCTACCTGTGGAACGAGCTGGGGCTGCTGGCGCAGAAGTTCTACGCCGACCATGCGCACCAAGACTACCGCGCACTGCTGCAGCAGTTGGCCCAGGTGCACGCGCGCATCGTGGCGCTGGTGGAAGCCTGCAGCGATGCACAGCTGTACGGCGCGCCCTGGTATGGCAAATACACACTGGGGCGCATGATCCAGTTCAACACATCATCCCCCAACGCCAATGCGCGGGTCCGCATCCGCAAGTGGAAGAAGCTGCACCAGCTGGCCTGAGGGTGTTCGCTGGCCCGCGCCAGATCGCGCCATCTTGTACAGCCCGCAGGCATTCGACGGGGAATGTTGGCTTGCAGCTTTTGCTGCGCCCCCTGGCAGGGCGCTGGCTCAGCAGCATGCTTCACGGTGCGAGTCGGTGTGCGGTGGTGCGGAGGCAGTCTCTTTCTGCAGCCGGTGGATGCCGGTGGCCACAATCGGCTCCAGTGCCGCCAGCAGCTCCCGGTGTGCAGGGGTCAAAGGCTGGGTGCTGGCCATTTCGATGACGGCAACCACCTGGCCGGCATGCCGTATCGGCACCAGCAGAAGAGACGCTGGTGTGCAGTGGCCAAGGCCGGAGCGGATGCGCAGGTACTGCGGACCCGGGGCCTCCACCAGCACGGGTTCGGCGGTGCTGGCGCAGCGGGCCATCAGCCCGGTGGTCATCGGAAAATCGGCCAGCGCCTGGGAGGGCGTGGCGGCCGTGCCGGCATAGTGCGCCAGGGCCTGCAGGCGCTGATCGCTTCCATCCACCACGGCAATCAGGCTCTGGCCCAGCGGCAGATGGCGTGCCAGTTCCCTGAGGGTGACCTGGCCGAAGGCTTCCAGCGAATCCACCAGTTGCAGTCCCCGCAGCAGATCGGAAACTGCCTGGCCGCGCGCGGCTTCGTCGTGCATCTGCTGCTGGCTCTCGCGCAGCGCCTGTACGGTCAGGCGGTGGCGGGCCACCTCGCGGTGAAGCCGTCGGGCCCAGAAGGCCATGGCCAGCAGCAGCCCCGCCAGTGCCGAACCTGCAGGAATCCCCCAGGTCACGAGCAGATCGCGCCACTGGTGGTCGGTGTCGAAGGAGGCTGAGTACATCTGGTACTCCATCAGCGACACACCGTACTTGTTGCGCCAGGAGATATCCAGGCCCGACCCGACGCGGCGGCTCTGGCTGAAGAAGGCGCTCAGTGTCTGCTCCAGATCCGGGGTATTCGGGGAAATGCCCCAGCCAACCTGTGTGAGTTCCCCCACCGGAAACAGCAGATCGAGGTTGTCCAGATCGTCACGGACCCATTTGAAGGCCGACTCGGCGGCGATCACGGTGAAGTCGGCACGGCGCTGTGCCACCGCCTGCATGGCCTGTGCGGTCGGTAGGGGGTGGATGGTGATGGGCGTATTTTTGTTGGTGGCGTTGTAGCTGCGCAGCCATCCCTCATACGCCGTGCCGGCCTGCACGGCCGCTGTGCGCCCGGCAAGGTCGTCCGGGCTGCGCAGGATGGTGCGCGCGTCTGGCCGCGCCACCACCACGTTGCGGGTCGAGAAATACGGCACCAGCACCATCTTCTGTTCGCGCCACGGGGTGATGTGCAGATCGTTGGGGTACAGGTCGCAGCGGCCCGAGGCCAGCGGCGCGGCTTCGTAACGCGCATCGCGCTGGACCACGCCTTGGGCGTTGACGAACTGCGCATCCCAGGAGGGCAGGTTTTCCACCCTGGCGGGCACCCCCAGGTAGCGGGCAAATTCCTGGGCGTTGGTGCGGTAGAAGTCCGCGCTGGATCCGGCCACGCACACGCGCAGCTCCCCCGTGTTGCGAATCTCTGCCAGCGTCCGGCCATGGGCGGACCCCGCTCCCGCCAGGGCCGCAGCGGCCATCACGGGCAGAAGAGTGCGTAGGAGCGTGTGCATGGTGTGCGCCTACAAGGTTTGGGCCTGGGCCTGGTCCAGGGCTGCCAGGGCCGCCGTGAAGTCGATCCGGTCGATCGCGCGCGCCACCGGGGTCAGTTGCGCCGCCAGCGGATCGGCTTCCGCGGCCAGGCGCTGCGTCAGCGCCTGCAGCAGGTCGACGGCTTCGGCATCGCTGTCCTGCAGAAGTTGACGCAAGCCCTGCAGCATCGTCGCCGTGGCGGCGGAGCGTGTATGCGGGGGCTGCACGGCGGACACCGTTGCCTGTGCAATACCCTGCGGGCGTGGCAACTGCTCCAGGGCCGCAATCAGGGGCTGCAGCAGCGCCTCCACCTGGCCCAGCAGAGGCAGCACACCGGTCCTGGAAGGAGTGGTCTGGCATGCCGCTTCTAGCCCCGCAGCCGCAGTGGCCAGGGCCTGGGCGCCAATGGTTCCAGACGCCCCTTTGAGCGTATGGGCCAGGCGCGTCGCCAGCGGGGCATCGCCTGCCTGCACGGCTGCCGTGAAGGCGGCCGCAAAACCTGCCTGCTCATGGGCGTAGAGGCCCAGCAGGCGGCGGTAGAGGCGGGCGTCCTGCTGCACGATGTGCAGACCTGCTGCCAGATCCACCCCGGGAAGTTTGGGCAGCTCCGACAGTTCCGAGCGTTTCGGCACAGCCGGCAATGACGGCGCTCCAGCCAGGGGCGGAGGGGGCGCCCCGCCTGGGGTCCCCGGTGGCGGGCCTGCACCAGCCTCCGGGCCGGTAAGCGGGCGGCCGATCCAGCGGGCCAGGCAGGCAAACATCTCGCCCACCCGCAGGGGCTTGGGGATGTGGTCCACCATGCCGGCCTCGATCACCTTTTCCCGGTCCCCCGCCATGGCGTTGGCCGTCATGGCAATGATGGGCAGGGCATCCAACCGTGGCTGGGCGCGGATCTTCTGTGTGGCGACAAAGCCGTCCATCACGGGCATCTGGCAGTCCATCAGCACCGCATCGAAGCGTGGATCCTGTGCCAGGCAGTCCAAGGCCTCCTGGCCATTGCAGGCCACCACCACGTCGATGCCTGCATTGCGCAGCAGCTCCTGCGCTAGTTCCTGGTTCAGCTCGTTGTCCTCCACCAGCAGCACCCGTGTCCCTTGCAACTGCTGCAAATGCTCTTTCTGCCCCTGTTCCCTGGTTGCGGCACGGGACTGCACCAGCTGGCCCTTGCCCAGCGCCTCTCCCACGGCTTCCAGCAGGGTGGATGGTGTGACGGGCTTGGTGAGCACAGCATTGACATGTGCTCCCCGGGTCTGCAGGGCCGTCATGGCCTCTTCACGCCCGAAGGCCGTGACCATGATGACGGCCGGTGCGTCCCCTCCGTGGGAGGACTGCATCCGCGCCACGGCTTCGGCGCCGTCCATCCGGGGCATGCGCCAATCCATCAGCACCAGGTCGTAGGCAAGCTGCCGCTCGTTGGCCTGCCGGACCAGGGACAGGCATTCATCGCCGTCCCGGGCCACATCCACCTCCAGGCCGAAGTTCCGGGCCATGGTCGAGAGGATCTCGCGCGCGGCAGCGTTGTCGTCCACCACGAGGATGCGCAGTCCCAGCAGCTCCTGCGAGTCGAACATTCGCTGGGGTGTGGGGTCGGGCTGCAGGCCGAAACGGGCGTGGAAGTGGAAGGTGGAGCCATGCCCCAGCGCACTCTCCACCCAGATGCGGCCCTGCATGAGCTCCACCAGGGTGCGCGAGATCGCCAGCCCCAGACCGGTCCCGCCATAGCGGCGGGTGGTGGAGCTGTCGGCCTGGCTGAAGGACTGGAACAGCCGTGTGCACTGCTCTTGCGTCATGCCGATGCCCGAGTCCTGCACCCAGAAGTGCAGCTCCACTTCGTCGGGCGTCTGGGCCACCATTTCCGTTCCCAGGATGACTTCGCCGCGCTCAGAAAATTTGACCGCATTGCTGCACAGATTGACCAGCACCTGCCCCAGCCGCAGCGGGTCGCCCACCAGGGTGGCGGGCAAGCCGGACGCCGTATTGAACAGCAGCTCCAGACCCTGATCCTCGGCCTTGATGCCGATGAGGTCGGCCACATGGTCCAGCACGTCCGCCAGCTTGAAGTCGACCTTCTCCATGGACAGCTTGCCGGCCTCGATCTTGGAGAAATCCAGGATGTCGTTGATGATGCCCAGCAGGTTTTCCGCCGAGTGGTTGACCTTCTCGATGTAATTGCGCTGCTTGGCGTTCAGCGTGGTCTGCAAGGTCAGGTGCGACATGCCGATGATGGCATTCATGGGCGTGCGGATCTCATGGCTCATATTGGCCAGGAACTCGCTTTTGGCGCGGGTGGCTTCCTCGGCCAGTTCGCGGGCGCGGCGCACCTCGTCCTCGGCGCGGTGGCGCTGCGTCACATCGCGCACCGAGGCGCACACGCATTCGCCCCGGCCGCCCACATCGGGCAGGCGGGAGATCCCTAGCTCGATGGGGATTTCCGTCCCATCCTTGCGCAGGCCGTACACACGGATACCGTCAGCGCCCATCAGGTGGGAGCCGCCTTCCTGGGCAAAGCTATCCCGCTGTGCGGCATACCCATCCCGCGCATAGAAGGGGATCAGCGTTGCAATGGGCATGCCGATCAGCTCTTCCTCCCCATAACCGAACATCGTTCCCACCAGGGGGTTGGCCAAAGAGATGCAGCCTTCCGGATCCAGGACCAGCATGCCGTCGGGCGAGGATTCGATGATGCTGTGGTACCAGGTCTCGGTGGCCTTGATCGCGTCCTTCTGCCGTGCCAGCTCGTCGGCCTGCCGCTCCAGCGTCCGGGCCTGGGCCTGGGTTTCCTGCAGCAACTGGTGGGTGGCCAGATTGCGCTCCATGATCTCCAGATTGGCCGCAAGCGACGGCATCAGGGCATCCAGCAGCGCCTGGCGGCCGGGGGCGCTGGGCTCCAGGCTGGCGATCTCCAGAACGCCCAGCAGTTCATCCCCCCGCATGACGGGCAGCACGTTGATGGAGCGCGGCGCCGCCTCCCCCAGTGCAGAGCCCACGCGCACATAGTCTGCCGGGGGATTGGTCAGCACAATGGGGCTGCGCTCCACGGCGCATTGCCCCACCAGCCCTTGGCCCAGCGGAATGTACGGCTCCTGGGACTGGCCCGCGCACTGCGCAAAGCCCCCCAGCAGGCGCAACCGGCGCTGCGCCTTTTCGTGCAGATACAGCACCCCATGCCCTACGCCCAGCAAGGGCGCAGTCAAGGTGAAGAAGCGCTGCGCCAGTTCGGCAAAGGTGCGGGTGGCCTGCAGCTCCGCCGAAATCGAGGCGGTGTGCGCCTTCACCCACCGCTGTACTTCCAGCTCGCGCGCAAAACCCTGCAGCACTGTCACGGCGCGCGCCAGGGCGCCCACGTCGTTCTGGTAGGCGGTGTGGGGCACCTGCTGCTCCAGGTCGCCTGCGGCGATACGTTCCACGGCCGTGCGCAGCTCCGCCGCAGAAACGCGGATGGAGCGGACGATGAGCCAGGCCAGAAGCACGCTGGACAAGCCGCCCAGTGCCAGCAGCACCATGCCGCGCAGCCGGGTTTCATCGGCCAGCACCTGCACCGCCTTGAGGGTGGCGCGGGCACTCTGCTCCTTGGAGGTGGCAATGGCCTCCATGGCCTGGCCCACGGTGTCGCCCATCGTCCTGAATTCCCGGCTGGAAATGCGCAGCCGGGCCTCGTTCAGGCGGCCCTGGCGGGCCAGCTCCAGCATGTGCTCCAGGGCCAGGCGGTACGCGGCATAGTTCTGGTCGAATGCCGCCAGCCTGCGCCGGTTGTCCTCCTGGACGATGCGTTTGCGCAGCTCCGCCACTTCACGGCTGATGTCCGCATGCGCCTTGTCCAGCTGCCGCATGGCATTGGCATGGTCCGCTTCATCGTTGGTCAGCAGCGCATCGCGCAGGGAACGCTCCATGTCGGCATAGAAGAACTGCACGGCCCGCGCATCGGAGATGCCTTGCAGCTCGTTCTCGTACATGTCCTCGATCTGGTGGCTCACCTTTCCCACCGTGTACAGCCCGAGCATGCTGATCAGGGACGCCATCAGGAGCACCACCGCAAAAGCGGTGGCCAGCTTGGCCGTCAACGAAGAGCGGTGGTAGTGCTGAACCAGACCAGTCATGGAGTAAGCGCCTCTTCTCAAGAGCAGTGCAGGGGGCCGCTATCGGGGGGGCTGCCCGCAGGGGCCGGGCAAGGGGGCAATGATGGGGCAACGAGGTAAAGGCGCCCGCAGGCTAGGCAATGGAGCCGATGTCGCCTTTGGCAAGCTCCACGCTGCGTTGCTTTTCCAGCATGTCGGCATGGCTGTCGGCATAGGTTCGCGAAATCTCCTGAAACCGGTCCAGCACGCCCAGGAAGGCGTCGAACACATCCGGGTCGAAATGCGTGCCGCGCCCTTCGCGCATGATGTCCACCGCCTTTCCGTGCGGCATGCCTTCCTTGTACACACGGCGGCTGATCAGTGCGTCGTAGACGTCCGCCACCGCCATGATCCGGGCCGAGACGGGAATGGCATCGCCGACGAGGCCTTGCGGGTAGCCGCTGCCGTCCCACTTCTCGTGGTGGCCGTAGGCTATTTCCTTGGCGTATTTCAGGAAGTCCACCGCCATGCCCAGCTGGTCCTCGGCATGCTGTATCGAATCCCGGCCTAAGGTGGTGTGGGTCTTCATGACCTCGAACTCCTGCGGCTCGAAGCGGCCCGGCTTCAGCAGGATCCGGTCGGGAATGCCGATCTTGCCAATGTCATGCAAGGGCGCGGACTTGAACAGCATGTCGATCACATTGCCGTCCAGGTGCAGGCGGAAGCGCGGGTGGTCTTTCAGCGCCGTGGCCAGCACCTTCACATAGTGCTGGGTCCGGCGGATGTGGTTGCCGGTTTCATTGTCACGGGTTTCGGCCAGCGAGGCCATTGCCAGGATGGTGACATCCTGGATGGCTGCCAGCTCACGGGTGCGCCTGTGCACCTCGAAGTCGAGAAACTCGTTCTGGTTTCGCAGGATGTCCGCCCCGATCTTGGCCTGCAGCTGCGATGCCACGCGTGCCAGCAGAATGGGGGGATTGATGGGCTTGCTGATGAAGTCGGCCGCGCCCACCTCCAGCCCGGTGGTTTCATCGGCCGTGCCGGTCATGGCCGTCAGAAAGATGATGGGGATGTGCCGGGTTCTGGGCGACTCCTTGAGCCTGCGGCAGACCTCGTAGCCCGACATCCCGGACATCATCACGTCCAGCAGCACCAGGTCGGGAAGTGTGTCCTGGGCAATGATCTCCAGGGCCTTCTCGCCGGAGCTGGCAAGCTTCAACTGGTATTTGGCTTTGAGCAGGCCAGACAGAAGCCACAGGTTGTCCGGTGAATCGTCCACCGCCAGAATCTGCGGACGAAGCGGCTTCTCTGTGGTTCCTGCAAGCATAAGATCTCCCTGGTCACGGGTGTCGAGACTCTCTTTTCAGAATGTCCACCATTACCTACACCTTGGCAAGACTTTCCCGACAGGCTCCCATTCAGGTTGCGCAGGAACATCGTTGTGCTCGTTCGCCCGCACGGTTCGCAGTGCGCCCGCCTGCCATCAGCCGCCTGCCAGCAGCTGTCAGCCTTGCCGGCACCCGGGAAGGCGCTCATGCCTCCGGCGATCGGCAGCGCCCGGCTTCCGGTGTCCCTGGGGGCTGGCGCCGTGCAGGGCAGGCCCGTGCTCAGGCCAGCCAGCAGGGAAGGCCTGCTGTGGTGGCTGGCGAGTGGCCTGCGCTGGGGGCGGCGGGGGGCTTGTGTGAGCTGCCACAACTGCGACAGCGGCCATGGCAGCGTCGCTGTAGATGCTGCAGTGCAAAAACTTGCTACAGTGGGGCTCCATGGTTCGCTGCACACTCACCACCACTACCTCCACGACCGCTAATTGCGGACCGTGTGAAGTGCCGTGAGCGATCAGTCGATCCACTTCCCAGGCCCGCCAGCAATGGACAGGGCTTTTTTTATGCCCTTGCGCCGCTGGCACCACGCAAGGAAATGCATACATGTTTGCCCTGTTAGTCCTCGATGTCCAAGTCGGGCTGGTCCACGGTCCCGAATCCATGTGGCGCTGCACCGAGATGCTGGAGACCATCAACACGCTGATGGCCCAGGCCCGGCGCGCCGGAGCCCCCATTTTTCTGGCACGCCACATCGGTCCCGCGGGAACGCCTATCGGCCCCGGCAGCCCATTGGCCGAACTGGCGCCGGAGCTGCAGCTGGATGGCAGTGAAGTGGTGTTTGAAAAGCACCGTCCCAGCGCTTTTGCAGGGACCGGGCTGCTGGACAAGTTCCGCGCTGTCGGTGTGAGCGGCGTGGTCATCACCGGTATGAAAACCCAGTACTGCGTGGACACCAGTTGCCGGGCTGCGCGCGATATGGGCCTGGAGGCCGTGCTCATTGCCGATGGCCATACCTGCGCGGACACCCCTCAGCTGCGTGCCGAGCAGATCGTGGCACACCACAACGCGACGTTGGCTGGCGCGTTCTGCTCGGTCGTGCCTGCAGATGCCTGGAGTTTCCCGGTGCCAGCCCAGGCCGCGCGCACTGCCGTGCCGGCACGCTGAGGCCCGAACCACGCCACCTCCGGCCCTGCGGCTCTGCGCCAGGAGCCGCAGGGCCGGTATCCGAATGCCGGTGCGGTGTGTGGCGTGCGTTTAGCTCAACAGGGTATCTGTTCTCATGCGATGGCGCAGGTGCATCGCTTCCATGCGCGCGGCGACCGTCGGGTGCGATCGCGTGTCGTGCTCCCTGTGGTTGGTGGCTGCCCCCATCTGGCAGCTGATGCCGAAGAAAAAAGCCGGTGCCTTGCGGCGTGCGTGGGAACTGAAGAGAGGGAGGGAGGAGACGCTCCCAGGCCCGGCAAAAAGGTAAAGCCTGTGAACGGTAGGTCCTGGACTGGAATCAGTGCACCGCCATGCAGCGGTACAGGCGCTGCACGGTCCGCACGCTGATGGCAGATGCCCTGGGAAAGCGCCGCATGGCATCTTCAAGGGCCGCGCAGGTGCTGGGGAACAGGGCGGTGTAGTACGCCCCTTCGACTTTGATAATGCACCGCCTCATTGATGACTCCTTGAACGTGATCTGCTGTCTACCGTTTATCGGCTAGTTTGTATCAAACTGAAACAGAATTGTGTAAAGACAGCGTCGGTCAGCGGTTGCTCACGCAGCAGCGCCCACCTACAGGGTGGCTGCGGAATGCAAAGCCGGTGTCTGGTGGCATGCCTGGCAGGGCTGGGGCAATGCGCCGGGGCAATGCGCCGGGGCCCGGTGGGAGGCTGGTCTGTATCCATGCAGCGCTTCTGCCATGGCGGGCAGCAGCTTTCGCAGCGCTGGGGTCGCAAAGGTGCTGCAGAGTTGCACGTGCCATTCACCGTTCGCACCGGCTTTCGCAGGTGCAATGCGATCCATTTCGAACGTGAAATAGGGCTTTTGGCGCTACCTCCCAAAGATGGGCGCAGCGCGCTTAAACTTTCGGTTCCCTTGGGGAGTAGCCTGCTTCCGCCCTGGAAGCGTCTGCGTCAACACACTCGGCATCTTCATGCTGTGGCGCAGGCATCCGTTCTTCGGTTGGCGAGACCATCGGCATGTCACTGCGACGCAGGTCGGGCAGTGGTGGCATGCCGTTGTGCTCAGGCCCGACCGTATTCCCAGAACCCCAGATGAACGCTGCTTCCATCACCCTGTTGGCGCTCGCCATGTCCACCGACGCCTTTGCTGCTGCCATTGGCAAAGGATCCGCCCTTATGAAACCCCGTTGGTCAGAGGCGGTGCGCACCGGTCTGATCTTTGGCGTCATCGAGGCCATCACCCCCCTGGTCGGCTGGGCGCTGGGCTATGCCGCCGCCGACTATGTCGAATCCTGGGACCACTGGATTGCCTTTGTCCTGCTGCTGGTGCTGGGCCTGCGCATGGTGCGGGGCGCGTTCCAGCATACGGATGCGCCGGAGATCAGCAAGCCGGCACGGCACGGGTTCTGGCTGCTGGTGGCCACCGGTTTTGCCACCAGCATCGATGCCATGGCGGTGGGGGTGGGTCTGGCGTTCCTGGATGTGAACATCACGGTGGTGGCGCTGAGCATCGGCTTTGCCACCTTCGCCATGGTGACGCTGGGCGTCATGGTCGGGCGCCTGCTGGGCCATGTCACGGGCCGGTGGGCAGAAGCGGTGGGCGGCCTGGTGCTGATCGCCATTGGTTCGCTGATTCTGTACGAGCACCTGTCCGCCGTCTGAGAGCGAAGCCATATCCACGGCAAGCGCTGCACAGCCATCCACTGCGGCGCTGATTCCGTGGAGGTGTGAATGTGTCCCATTTTTTGACTGTGCCCGGCCGCCATCCAGCTTTTGATGGGCATGTGCAGGGTGGGCCGCAAATGGGCTGAAGAGATATTGGTATGCGCCCACAAAAAATCCCGCTGTCGGCGGGTTTTTTTTATGGAGGAAATGCTTTCAGTGCCAACGCTGCGTGGTTTGCTTTCTCGCATAGAGGTTTGTTTTTTTATAGCAGACCCATATTGCAGGTGGTCGGTTCGCGTGATTGGGGTGGCGTGGCCGAACGCGCATGCGCCGCATTTTGGGGTGCCCTCATATGCCGCCGTCATGGATATAGCTGCCGTCGCTTTTGCCATTTTTGCGACCCTGTCAACCGTCTGCTGCCACCCATCCACACACGGGTGTCAGGGCATGTTTTTTGTGCCGAAGTGTTTCACGAGCAGCGGCGTTCAACGCGAAATTTTGTCGGAGAAAACGAGGGCTGTGCGTCTGAAAACCGCGGATGCCATGCACCAATTTATCCGACAACGCCACCAAGTCCTCGCTTTTGAGCGGTCATCTTTTATTGCGATGGTTCTGATAAAAGTTACGCACGAAGAAGGAGGTCTCATGCAGTACGTTTCCGGCATCTTCAAGCATTCTCCCGAGATAGCGCTCTTCCTTTCCCTGGCCCTGGGGTACTGGATCGGCAAATTCCAGTTCGGTAAATTCCAGCTAGGAGGGGTGGCCGGATCGCTGCTTGCAGCGGTCGCCATCAGCCAGTTTGGCGTGACCATCGACAACGGCGTCAAGTCGATTCTGTTCGCGCTCTTCATTTATGCCGTGGGTTTTGAAAGCGGCCCCCAATTCTTCCGTTCCCTCGGGCGCCAGACCATCCGCGAGATCATCATGGCGGCCGTACTGGCCCTGAGCGGGCTGGTCACGGTGGTGGTGCTGGCGCGCATGTTCGAGCTGGACAAGGGGCTTGCAGCAGGCATTGCCGCTGGCGGGTTGACGCAGTCGGCCATCATCGGCACCGCCAGCTCTGCCATCGAAAAACTGGGGCTGGCGGCAGACGAGTCGCAGCGCCTGCAGGCCAATGTGGCCATTGGCTACGCCGTGACCTATATCTTTGGCTCGTTCGGCGCCATCATCGTCTGCGTCAACATCCTGCCGTGGTTCATGCGTCGCAGCATCCGTGATGACGCCATCAAGGCCGAGGCCGAGGCACTGAAAGGTGCAAAGGTCTACGGCCGTGGCGAGACACCGGCGTTGCCGGACATTGTCGGGCGCGTGTACCGCGTGCAGGTGGGGGCCGGCAAAACCATTGCAGCCCTGGAACATGGCGCGGCCGGCGGGGCAATCACGGTCGAGCGTGTCCAGCGTGACGGCAAGCCGGTTGGCGTCAACCCGGAGCTGGTGCTCAAGGATGGCGACCTGCTGCTCGTCGTTGGCCGCCGCAGCGGTGTGGTCGGGCTGGAGGCGCTGATCGGCCCGGAAACCCTTTCCGTGCCCGGCATGGAGCTGGTGGTCACCACGCGCGATGTGCAGATCGGTGGCAAGGAGTTTGTGGGACAGACCGTGGCTGGCATCATGGCGCTCAGCACCGATCTGCGGCACGGCATCTATGTGCTGGGGGTCTCGCGCGGCGGGGTGCGGCTGGACCTCCATGACGACACGGTCATCGCAGCCGGCGACGTGGTGACCGTCCATGGCGTGCAGGAAGACCTGCAGCGCCTGGCGGGCCGCGTCGGGCCGGCCATCATTCCCAGCGACAAGACTGACTTCGTGTTCCATGGCCTGGGTCTGGTCGTGGGCCTGTTGATCGGCCTGTTCGTGGTGCGCATCGGTGCGATTCCGCTGACCCTGGGCGCGGGTGGTGGTGCACTGCTGTCCGGCCTGGCCTTCGGCTGGTACCGCAGCCGCCACATGAACATGGGCAACATGCCCAGCGGCGCATCGACCCTGTTGCGCGATCTCGGCCTGGCGGGCTTTGTCGCGGTCGTGGGTCTGCAGTCCGGTCAGGAAGCGGTGCACACCATTGCACAGAGTGGTCTGTCCATCTTCCTGATCGGTGTCGTCGTGACGATTTTCCCGATGATTCTCACGATGCTGGTCGGCCGCTACCTGCTGCGCTATGACAACGTGGCGGTCTTTGCCGGTGCGCTGTCGGGATCGCGCAGTGCCAACCCTGCATTCGGTGAAGTGCTGGACAAGGCCGGAAATTCGATTCCGACCACACCGTTTGCCATCACCTATGCGCTGGCGAATGTGTTCCTGACGCTGTTGGGCCCTTTGGTCGTGGCCTTTGCCTGACTTCAACCTTGAAACGGAGTAGATTGAGATGACTGATTACAGCCAATTCACCAAGCTGAGCCCTTTCGAACTCAAGGACGAGCTGATCAAGCTGGCCGCCGGCAGACCGACCAAGGACATGCTGAATGCCGGCCGCGGCAACCCCAACTTCCTGGCCACCGTGCCGCGCCGGGCCTTCTTCCGCCTGGGTCTGTTTGCGGCCACGGAATCGGAGCTGTCCTTTTCCTATATGCACGGGGGCATCGGCGGGCTGCCGCAGATCGAGGGTATCGAAGGCCGCTTCGAGCGTTTTCTCAGCGACTTCCAGGACCGGGAAGGCGTGGCCTTTCTGCGCAAGGCCTTGAGCTATGTGCGGGACCAGTTGGGGCTGTCCGCCTCGGAATTCCTGCATGAAATGGTGGAAGGGGTGCTGGGCTGCAACTACCCCGTTCCGCCGCGCATGCTGCGCATCAGCGAGCAGATCGTGCGCCAGTACGTGATGCAGGAAATGGTGGGGGGGCGCGTCTCCGCAAAGAAGGTGGACATCTTCGCGACCGAAGGCGGCACCGCCGCCATGACCTACATCTTTGACTCACTCAAGCAGAACAAGCTGGTGAGCAAGGGCGACAAGGTGGCCATCGGCATGCCGGTATTCACCCCCTACATCGAGATTCCGGAACTGGAAACCTACGGGCTGGAAGCCGTGGCGATCAACGCCGATCCGGAGGCCGGCTGGCAGTATCCGGACTCCGAGTTGGACAAGCTCAAGGACCCGGCGATCAAGATATTCTTCTGCATCAACCCCTCCAATCCGCCGTCCGTGAAGCTCAACGACCACGGTCTGGACAAGATTGCCCAGATCGTCAAGCACGACCGGCCCGATCTGATGATCCTGACGGACGATGTTTACGGCACCTTCGCAGACGACTTCCACTCGCTGTTCTCGGTGTGCCCGATGAACACCATCCTGGTGTATTCCTTCTCCAAGTACTTCGGCGCCACGGGCTGGCGGCTGGGCACGATCGCCCTGCACCAGAACAATGTGATCGACCAGAAGCTGGCGGCCCTGTCTGCGGCAGACAAGACCTCGCTGGAGCACCGGTACGCGTCCATCACCACCGATGTGCCAGGGTTGAAGTTCATCGACCGCCTGGTCGCCGACAGCCGCACCGTGGCACTCAACCACACGGCCGGCCTGTCCACGCCCCAGCAGGTGCAGATGGTGCTGTTCTCGCTGTTCGCCCTGATGGACGAGAGCAACCACTACAAGGCGGCGCTCAAGGGGGTCATCCGCCGGCGGCAGGCCGCGATGTATGCCGAGCTGGGCATCGACATCCCGGACGACGAGAACTCGGTGGACTACTACACCCTGCTCGATCTGGAAAAGATCTCGGAGCAGCTCTACGGCGCCGAGTTTGCGGCCTGGGTGAAGGCCAGCTTTGCCGCCAACGAACTGCTGTTCCGCATTGCCGACGAAACCGGCATCGTGCTGCTGCCGGGTCGGGGCTTCGGTACCCCGCACCCGTCGGGCCGTGCCTCGCTGGCCAACCTCAACGAGTTCGAATATGCGCGCATCGGCCGTGCCCTGCGCAGCATGGCCGACGAGTACTACGCCGCCTGGAAGAAGAAAAAATGACGCTGGCCGACCCAGGCCTGCTGCGCACCACCATGCGTGGTGGCTCGGAAGGTCGGCTGTTAGGCTGTTAGGCTGAATGGTGCGGCGTAGATCGGCGTAGATCGGTATAGGCTGGCCGCCCCGCAGCCCCTCCAGCGATAAAAAAAGCCCCGGAGCCTGAGCGCCGGGGCTTTTTGCTGGGGCGGAATTGCCAGAGGCTGCCGATGCGCCGTGCCGCAGCGCCGGTGCATCGGTGCGCCTCCATCCGCTTCAGTCCTCTTCAAACACCAGGGTGGTGGGCGCCATCACGCGGGCCAGATCGCCCAGCGTGGGGATGATGCCCTGCTTCACATAGCTGTAGGGCGTATCGGGCTCCAGCGCGGCAGCGGCCACATTGGCCAGGGGCTGGTTCATGCTGATGAAGTAGCTGCCGGGCACGGCGTCGATGGCATTGCGCACCACGCTGATCTTGGCATCGGCGCCTGGGGCGGCGGCATAGCCGTCACTGAGCACCGGGGCCTGTTCGGCCACGCGCTGCACCTGCACGCCCAGCAGGCGCAGGCGCTCCACCGCGCGGTCGCTTTGCGGCGACAGCCAGTAGCCGCAGGGGCGCGGGCGCTGCAGCGTGGGGCGCAGTTCCTGGCTGGAACGCCAGACGGCGCGCACCGTCTTGTCGGCACCGGTCAGCGGGTCCAGCATGACCACATCGCGCTGGGTCTGCTGTGCCTGCGCGGCCACGGTGAGCTGGCCCTTGCAGGCCTGGGAGGCCACATCGCGGGTCACGAAGGACTGCACCTTGGCCAGATCGTCGGCACGCGCAATGGTGTCGTGCAGTGCGGCGGTCAACGCCGTCACCTGGGTGTGGACCCGGCGCTGGATGTGCAGGCGCTGCAGGTCGGCGCCGCGGCTTTGCACCGTCAGGCTGGGCAGGTTCTTCAGTGCCGCCATGTTGAACAGGCTGGTGGGGGCCGGGCTGCCCGTGCTCAGCACCTTGTCGGTGGGGCTGGCCGTATAGGCCCAGTCCACGCGCTGGCCGGCCTGGGTCAGGCTGTCGGTGATGGGGCGGTGCAGCCACTCGCGTTCGGCCTTGGCAACGAACTCGTGCACATTGGGGCTCAGGCCGTATTGCAGGCCGGCATCGTCGGCGCGCAGGGCGTCGAACTGCTCCAGCGTGGGGTGGATGGCGGAAAATTCCTCGGCATTCACCACCACGGTGGGGCGGTAGTCCCGCACCAGCTTGGCCAGTGCGCGGGCTTCGGGGGTCTGCAGCAGCAGGTGGTCCTGTGTCAGCAAGGTGCCGTCGGCAGTGGCGGCGCTGCCGGTCTCAAAGCCATCGGGGTTGGCGCGGGGCACCAGCACCACATTGACCTGGGCCAGCAGGGGGTGCAGCCGGCCACCGGCGTCCAGCTCCTGGCTCATGGCCAGCAGTGCCTCGGTGGGGGCGAAGTCCGTGCCTTGCTGGCCGGCCACGATCAGCACCGTGGGGCGGCGGGTTTCGTCCAGGGCTTCGGGGTTGATGGCATTGGCCTTGGCGGCCACCAGCGCATGGATGGGGCGGCCTTGCTGGCTGGTGCCGATGGTGATCAGGCCCAGGCGCACGGGCTGGCCCAGTGTCTTGGTCGACAGGGTCTGCAGCAGCGTGCTCAGCTCTTCATTGGTGGTGAAGCTGCGGCGGCCGTTTTCCAGGCCGGGCGTCTGGTAGCGCACGGCGGGATCGGGAAAGCGCAGCGCCACTTCTCCGGCGTAAGGCAGGGCTTCCAGCGTGGGTGTGGGGGCGATCGGCGTGGTTTGCGCCGTCGACAGAATGGAGGAGGGCGCGCCGCTGGCGGCCTCGGGCGCGGGTGTCCGCGCCGGGGCCGGAGCGGGGCGGCTGGGTTGCCACACGGGCAGCGGGGTACTGGCACAGCCGGCCAGCACCGTGGCGGCGCCCAGGACGCTCAGCCACCGCAAGGGGGCAGAACGGGCTTCCGAACGATCCTGAAGGGAGGAGGGGGCGAAAGTGGAGGGCGTGGTCATGGTGTGCGGGTACCTCGGGTCACGGTCAGGCCGGGCCGCAGCCGCAAGGGCATGCGGGCGGCGCAGGGGCAATGCTAGCTGCAGCGTGGGGAGTCCGTGTGTCAGCGCAGGGCGCGCTGCTGCAGTTCGAAAACCTGCAGGTGCCAGGCCTGCAGGTGGGCGGGGTCAGCGGTTGTAGCCGCCGCCACCGCCACGGCGGTTGCCACCACCGCCAAAGCCGCCGCTGTTGCCGCCGCCATTGCCACCGTTACCGCCACGGCGGTTGCCACCGCCGAAGCCGCCACGGCGACCGCGGTCAGCCATGCTGTCCACGCTGGTGCGCATCGGGTCAGGCTGACCGCCATTGCCGCCGGCGCCGCCATTGCTGCGGGGAGCGGCATTGCGGATCACGCCCACATGGGTGCCCAGGTGGGCATTGGCGCGAGGGGGTTGGTCGTCAAAACGGCTCGGGCCTTCGTAGCCGTCGCGGGTCTGGCGCTGGGGCTGGCTGCGCGGCGCGCGTGGCTGCTCATCGCGGGGGAAATCGCTGCGCGGTGCATCGGCACGCGGGTTGTCACGCGAGGGGCGCTGGCGCGAGCGATTGAAGCCCTGGCCGCTGCGGCGCTGCTGGGCGTCGGCATCACCGGCGAACTCCGGACGTGGTGCGCGGGCCTGGTCGTTGCCGCGGCGGTTGCTGCCGCTGCTGTGGCCCTGGCGGCGCTGACCGTCTTCCGACGCTGCCGCACCCTGGCCGCCTGCTGCGGCGGGACGGGGGCCCTTGCCCTTGCCGGCGGCACGGTCGCCGCCCTGGGCCACCTTGTTGGTGCGGATGCGGTCCATCATTTCCTGGCGCGCAGCCTTGGCGGCGGCCTGCATCACGTCGCGGCTGGGAGGCTTGCCGGCGCCGCCCCAGATGGTCTGGCGGCCCATGGCGATGGGTTCGGCCTGCTCGTTGGCCTCGGGGCCAAAGCCTTCGAGCACCTGCACCGGGATCTCCTGCTTGGTGAAGCGCTCGATCTCCATCATGAAGCCTTCTTCATCCATGCACACCAGGCTGACGGCATGGCCTTCGCGGCCGGCGCGGCCGGTACGGCCGATGCGGTGCACGTAGTCTTCAGGGACGTTGGGGATTTCGTAGTTCACGACGTGCGGCAGCTCGTCGATGTCGATGCCGCGGGCTGCGATGTCGGTGGCCACCAGGGCGCGCAGCTCACCGGTCTTGAAGCCGGCCAGTGCCTGGGTACGGGCGCTCTGGCTCTTGTTGCCGTGCAGCGCCATGGCGCTGATGCCGTGCTTGGTCAGGTAATCGGCCACATTGTTGGCGCCGAACTTGGTGCGGGTGAACACCAGCACCTGGCTCCAGTTGTGCTCCTTGATGATGTGCAGCAGCACTTCCTTCTTCTTGCCGCGGCCCACGGGGTGGATCACCTGGGTGATGCGCTGCACCGTGGTGTTGCTTGGCGTGACCTGGATGGACTGCGGGTTCTTCAGCAGGCTGTTGGCCAGCTCGCGGATCTCGTCGCTGAAGGTGGCGGAGAACAGCAGGCTTTGCTTGTCCTTGGGCACCAGGGCCAAGACCTTTTTCACGTCATGGATAAAGCCCATGTCGAGCATGCGGTCGGCTTCGTCCAGCACCAGGATTTCGACCCGGGACAGGTCCACCAGACCTTGCTGCTGCAGATCCAGCAGACGGCCGGGGGTGGCCACCAGAATGTCCACGCCCTTGCGGATGCGATCCACCTGGGGCTTCATGCCCACGCCGCCGAAGATGACGGTGGAGGTCACATCCAGGTACTTGGCGTAGCTGATGAGGTTTTCGTTGATCTGGGCAGCCAGCTCGCGGGTGGGCGAGAGCACCAGAGCGCGGATGCCACCGGCCGGGGCCTGGGTGCCGCCTTGCGTGAGGCGGTGCAGCATGGGCAGCGAAAAGGCAGCCGTCTTGCCGGTGCCAGTCTGGGCGCCAGCCAGCAGATCCTTGCCGGTCAGCACGGCGGGAATCGCTTGTGCCTGGATAGGTGTCGGGTTTTCGTAACCCTGTTCGAGCACGGCCTTGACAATGGCGGGTGCCAGGTTCAGTTCTTCAAATGTCATTCTTGTCGATACGCCCGTCCGGGGCGCTGGGTATCAGCCTGTCGGGGCAACCTGCGTTGGTTGCCGGGCCAGTCTTAGGCAGATGATTTCAAGGAATGGGAGCCTGGAGCAGCGTCCGTCGTCCCCAGCTGAAATGCTGATGCCAAGGGCAACTGGAGCTCTTGGCTATGCATATTGTCGCATGCGTCGATAATCATGGTTGGTCGGCAGCCTCCGGTTGCCCAGATTTCTCACCAAAACCCAGAATTTTTTCGTAAGCATCCATGGCCCAATACGTCTTTTCGATGAACCATGTCACCAAGACCGTGCCGCCGAAGCGGCAGATCTTGAAGGACATCTCCCTCAGCTTCTTCCCCGGCGCCAAGATCGGCGTGCTGGGCCTGAACGGCTCCGGCAAGTCCTCGCTGCTCAAGATCATGGCTGGCGTGGACAAGGAAATCGAAGGCGAAGCCATCCCGATGGCCGGCCTGTCGATCGGCTACCTGCCCCAGGAACCCCAGCTGAACCCTGAGCACACCGTGCGCCAGGCCGTGGAAGAAGCCATGGCCGAGGTGAACAACGCCAAGGCCCGCCTGGAAGAGGTGTATGCCGCCTATGCCGAGGAAGATGCCGACTTCGACGCCCTGGCCAAGGAGCAGGGCGAGCTGGAAGCCGTCATCGCCGCCGCCGGCACCGATTCCGAGCACCAGCTGGAAATCGCCGCCGACGCGCTGCGCCTGCCCGCATGGGACGCCGTGGTCGGCCAGCTCTCCGGCGGTGAAAAGCGCCGCGTGGCCCTGTGCCAGCTGCTGCTGTCCAAGCCCGACATGCTGCTGCTCGACGAACCCACCAACCACTTGGATGCCGAATCCGTGGAATGGCTGGAGCATTTCCTGCACCGCTTCAGCGGCACCGTGGTGGCCATCACCCACGATCGCTACTTCCTGGACAACGCCGCCGAGTGGATTCTGGAACTCGACCGTGGCCACGGCATCCCCTACAAGGGCAACTACTCCGATTGGCTGATCCAGAAGGGCAACCGCCTGGAAGCCGAACAAAAGGGTGAGGAAGCCCGCGCCAAGGCCTTGAAGAAGGAACTGGAATGGGTGCGCCAGAACGCCAAGGGCCGCCAGGCCAAATCCAAGGCCCGTATCGCCCGCTTCGAGGAACTGAGCGATTACGAATACCAACAGCGCAACGAAACCCAGGAAATCTTCATTCCTGTGGCCGAGCGTCTGGGCTCCAAGGTCATCGAATTCAACAACGTCTCCAAGGCCTTTGGTGACCGTCTGCTGATCGATAACCTGTCCATGAACGTGCCTGCGGGCGCCATCGTCGGCATCATCGGCCCCAACGGCGCCGGTAAGTCGACGCTGTTCAAGCTGATCGCGGGCAAGGAACAACCCGATTCCGGCACCGTGGACATCGGCCAGACCGTGAAGATGGCCTTCGTTGACCAGCACCGCGATGCGCTGGCCAACGACAAGACCGTGTGGGAAGACATCTCCGGCGGTCTGGACATGATCAACGTCGGCAAGTTCACCATG
The DNA here is from genome assembly GCF_002479375.1 of Comamonas sp. UBA7528. Taxonomy (NCBI): domain Bacteria; kingdom Pseudomonadati; phylum Pseudomonadota; class Betaproteobacteria; order Burkholderiales; family Comamonadaceae; genus Comamonas; species Comamonas sp. UBA7528. Next base: position 48,647 of record NZ_DLMU01000001.1, on the reverse strand, counting down.
GCCTCGCGCGCCTACGCCGGCCGCTTCAACTTCAACGGCCAGGACCAGCAAAAGAAGGTCGGCAACCTCTCCGGTGGTGAGCGCGGCCGTCTGCACCTCGCCAAGACCCTGATCCAGGGCGGCAACGTGCTGCTGCTGGACGAACCGTCGAACGACCTGGACGTGGAAACCCTGCGTGCCCTGGAAGACGCGCTGCTGGAATACGCGGGCACCGTGATGGTGATCTCCCACGATCGCTGGTTCCTGGACCGTATCGCCACCCACATCCTGGCCGCCGAGGGCGATTCGCAATGGGTGTTCTTCGACGGCAACTACCAGGAGTACGAAGCCGACAAAAAGAAGCGCCTGGGCGAAGAGGGCGCACAGCCCAAGCGCTTCCGCTTCAAGGCCCTCAAGTAATTCTTGCGGTGCAGCAAAAAGGCTCCTTCGGGAGCCTTTTTTCATGGGGGATGGACGCAGCAATGGCCGGCAGCCCGTGCACACGCCGCGAGGGGCGGCGTGGTCGCCCCCTGTCGCTGGCGCGACCGGGCGCTGCCGGCGCAGGGGCAAATCCCAGTGCCACGGAAGGCGCAGGCCGCCTAGATTCGCGGGGTACCGCGGCCCAGGCGGGGGCAACACCCAGCCAGGCCGCACCGTTGCAGCATCTTCCGGAGACTCTCCCATGCCCGTTTTTTCTTCCCTGCCCCTGACACGCCGCGGCGTTGCCCGCGCCGCAGCCGCCTTGCTGGCCACCTGCGCGCTGGGTGCCGGCGCGCAGACCGCCTACCCGAACAAGCCCGTGCGCGTGGTGGTGGGCTTTTCGGCCGGCGGCACCACCGACGTGGTGGCGCGCATCATGGCCAAGGAGCTGACACAGGCGCTGGGCCAGACCTTCATGGTGGACAACAAGCCCGGCGGTGGCAGCAACATCGCCACCGACTTGGTGGCCGCCGCCCCGGCCGATGGCTACACCCTGCTGTTTGTGGCTGTGACCAGCGCCATCAACCAGACGCTGTACCCCAATGTGAAGTTCGACCTGAACCGCGACTTCGAGGCCGTGGCCCTGGGCGCTAAGGTGCCCAATGTGCTGGTGGTCACACCCAATGTGCCGGCCAAGAATGTGAAGGAACTGATTGCCTGGGCCAAGGCCAACAACGACAAGGTGTCCTATGCCTCATCGGGCAGCGGCACCTCCATCCACATGGCGGGCGAGCTGTTCAAGGTCCGCACCGGCCTGCAGACCCAGCACGTACCCTACAAGGGCAGCGCACCGGCGCTCACCGACCTGATGGGCGGCCAGGTGCAGTTCATGTTCGACAACATGCCGTCTTCCTGGCCCCAGGTGCAGGGCGGCAAGCTGCGCGCGCTGGCGGTGACCACCAAGACCCGCTCGCCCTCGGCGCCGGACCTGCCCACCATGGAGGAAAGCGGCGTGGCGCCGTTCGATGTGAGCAGTTGGTTCGGTCTGATTGCGCCCAAGGGCACGCCCAAGGACATCGTGGACAAGCTGAACAAGGCCATGAACGCCGCCTTTGACAAGCCTGAGGTCAAGGAAGCCTATGCCAAGCTGGGCGCGGTGGCCGAACACAACACGCCGGCCCAGTTCAGCAGCTTCATCCGTTCGGAAGTCAGCAACTGGGCGCCGGTGGTCAAGGCCTCGGGCGCCAAGGTGGACTGAGGCCCCCCCAGGCATCACCGGGCATCCGGGCTACAGGGGCCCCGGAGCGCGGTTGCATGCGGCGCCGGTTGCATGCCGCAGCCCCTGCCCGGTCCCGCTGCCGCTACGGGGTCGGGGATTGCCAATCGCTCCAGCTCGGCAGCCTGGCCTGCCCGGGCACCTCCACCGCCTGGGCCAGCAGAATGGCGCGGGCGGTGGCCACGGCCACGGCTTCGGCGGCCAGGGTGAACAGCGTCATCAGCCCCAGTGTTTTGCCGGACTGGCCCGTGCCCAGGGCAAACAGGGTGTCGCCGTCGCTCATGGTGTGCACCGGATTGATGGCGCGCGCCAGGCCGTCGTGGGCCACGGTGGCCAGGCGCTGGGCCTGGGGCTTGGTGATGCGGGCATCGGTGGCCACCACGCCGATGGTGGTGTTGCTGCCGGCCAGAATGGTCTGCGGGCTGTCGCCGCGCAGCAGGGCATCGCGCGCGCACAGCAGCCGGGCGCCATCGGCCGTGCGTGCACCGGCCAGCAGTTCACCGGTGGTGGGGTGGTAGACATCACCCAATGCGTTGCATGCCACCAGGGCCCCCACGGTCACGCCATCGACGGTGAAGCTGGCCGTACCGATGCCGCCTTTCATGGCTCTTGCAAAGCCAAAGATCTTGCCCACCACGGCACCGGCGCCAGCGCCCACGCTGCCTTCGGCCGGGCGCTCGCGGCTGGCCGCCTGGCAGGCCGCGTAGCCGGCGGCGGCATCGGGGCGGATGGACATGTCCCCCAGCAGCACATCGAACAGCACGGCCGCGGGCACCAGTGGAATGCGGCCCACGCCAATGTCCAGCCCGGCGCCCTGGGCCTCCAGCCAGCGCACCGTGCCGCTGGCTGCATCCAGCCCCCAGGCACTGCCGCCCGCCAGGGTGATGCCATGCACCTGCTGCACCAGGTTGGAGGGTGCCAGCAGATCCGTCTCGCGGGTGCCGGGGGCGGCGCCGCGCACATCCACCCCGCCCACTGCACCCTGCGGACACAGCACCACGGAGCAGCCGGTGGGCCGGCGGGTATCGGTGTGGTGCCCCACGCTGATGCCTTGCACCCGGGCGATGTGGCCGGGATGCTGCAGCAGCTTGCGGATGGCGGCGGGCAGTGCAGGGGCGGCGGGGAAGGAAGTGGTCACAGGCAGACTCCGGTGGGGCGTTGGCCAGGTTTATATGGTCTGGGTGATAAACAAATAGCTTTTTTATCTCTAGGGTTTACCCATGGTGGCGCCATACTGAAGGGCGAACGCCACTGTCCGGTGGCCCGGATTCTCTCCCCCCATTCTCTCTTTTGCGAGTTTTCCCCATGACTTCCCGCTTTGTTTCCCGCCGCGCCGTGCTGGCCGCTTCCACCCTGGCCCTGGTGGCCGCACTGGGCACGCCCGCGCTGGCGCAGGACGCCGCCAAGAAGAAGCTGCTGATCGGTGCCACCGCCGGCTCCAACTACGATCTGCTGCAAAAAGGCATCCTGCCCCAGATGCAGAAGAAGGGCTACCAGATCAAGCTGGTGGAGTTCAACGACTATGTGCAGCCCAATCTGGCGCTGAGCGACGGCTCGCTGGACGCCAACTTCTTCCAGCACCGCGCCTACTTTGACCAGTTCACCGCCGACCGCAAGCTGGCGCTGAGCGCCATCGTCCAGGGCCCTGTGGCCCCGATGGGCGTGTACAGCAAGAAGCACAAGTCGCTGCAAGGCATCCAGAACGGCGCCAAGGTGGCCCTGCCCAACGACCCCAGCAACCTGGCCCGCGCGCTGCTGGTGCTGCAGCAGGCTGGTCTGGTGCAGGTCAAGCCGGGCGTGAACCCCGCCCGTATCTCGGAGCTGGACCTGGCGGCCAACCCGCACAAGCTCAAGTTCCTGCCGCTGGAAGCCGCCCAGCTGCCGCGCGTGCTGGAAGACGCCGACTACGTGGTGGTCAACGGCAACTTCGCCATCTCGTCCGGCCTGAAGCTGAACGACGCCGTGGTGCTGGAAAAGACCCCCGATCAGTACCTGAACGTGGTGGCCGTGAAGACCGGCAACGAAACCAGCCAGTGGGCCAAGGACCTGGCTGCGGCCTACCGCTCGGCCGAGTTCAAGGCCGTGGTGGACAGCCAGTTTGCCGGCTACGCCAAGCCGGCCTTCCTGCAGTAAGCCGCTGCACGGGCCGCAGACTGCGGCCTGACACCAGGCACCAACAAGGGACTGCAGGGCAGTCCCTTTGCTTTGGGCGGCGCGATGCCGGTAGCAGGGGCAGGGGACAGGGAGCGCTGGCGGTGTGGCGCTGCCGGTGTTTGAACAGGGCGGAGAGGGGCAGACAGGCGGCGACAAGGGGGCGCAAAGGGTGCTGCGAGGGGGGAATCTGCGCGAGTTTGTCGCTCGGTGATTTGCACCAAGCTGGTGCGAAAGCGGCGGCATTGTCAGTGCTTTGGCCGTGAATTGTTGCTTTTTTGCTTCAATTTTCCCGCTCAGGGCAAAAAAAGCAGGCTCCAGCCTCTTGCATGGTGACGCGCTCTGTGCACACAGCAGAGAATCGCCGCATTGTCACAAGGAAACAACATGAAAAAAACTCTCATCGCCTTCGGCGCTGCGCTGGCATGCCTGGGTGCAGCCCACGCACAAAGCAATGTCCAACTGACCGGCCTGGTCGACATGTATGTCGGCTCCATGAAGATGGCAGGTTCGGAACGCAAGAGCGTGGTCGATTCCGGCGGTATGTCCACCTCCTGGTGGGGCGTGCAGGGCACGGAAGACCTGGGCGGCGGCCTGAAGGCCGGCTTCATGCTGGGCGCTTTCTTCCAGGGCGATGACGGCTCCAAGGGCCGCTTCCCTGGCGACACCTACTTTGCCCGTGACGCGAACGTCAGCCTGTCGGGTGGCTTCGGTCAGCTGCTGCTGGGCCGCACTTCGGCCCCCAACTTCCTGCCTTCCGTGTTTGCCAACCCGTTCGGCGACTCGTTCGAAGTCTCGCCGCTGATCCTGCACGAGAACGTGTCCTTCTACAACGGCGGCGTGAACTACAGCACCACCCCGTCGGACACCGGCTGGAGCAACCAGATCCGCTACACCACGCCCGACATCGGCGGCCTGACCATCAACGTGGCCTACCAGTTCGGTGAAGTGGCCACGGCCAACAGCAAGAAGAACGTGGGCGTGAACGCCACCTACCGCACCGGCGGCCTGATGCTGACCGGCTTCTACGAGCGCGCACAGGTCAACAACCCCGGCGCCGGCCTGCTGGCCGATGGCACCAAGCAAAACTGGATGCTGGGCAGCTCCTACGACTTCGGCGTGGTCAAGCTGTACGGCACCTACGGCCAGTCCAAGACCAAGGACAACGACAACTACGAAGGCAAGACCGCTTCGCTGGGTCTGGACATCCCCGTCTCCAAGGCTGGCACCATCAAGGCCGCCGTGGCCCACACCAAGATGGACACCGGCGCCTGGGACGGCAAGCACACCACCACCACCGTGGGCTACGACCACAACCTGTCCAAGCGCACCGATGTGTACGGCGTGGTCATGAACGACCGCTTCACCGGTCTGAAGTCCGGCACCAGCCTGGCTGTGGGCATCCGCCACCGCTTCTAAGCAGTTGCAGACCTTGTGTCTGCCCTGCTGGACCTACCCGGCCTCGGCCGGGTTTTTTTATGGGCGCGCGCTACCGGGGGACGCAGTCGGCCGGTCCAATGGACGCGCCGGCAGGACTGCTGCGCCAGTCTTCATATGAATAATTGAATAAGGATTGGAATTTTTATTGGTTGGAGATTGAAGCGACTCTGGGGATACTGCCGCCAGACGTTTGCAGCAGGCCGGCACCACCGGTTTCCTTCGTGACAGAAGCGGGCGCTGAACCAGCCCCCGACGCCCGTGCCGCCTGCACAGACAGACCGTTTTTCAAGACCCGCGCCGCAAGACGGCCAGAGAGATCCCAGGAGAAGCCACCATGTCCCGTTTGTTCACCACCCGCCGTTCCATCCTGGCCGCTGCCGTGCTGGCTGCCGCCTCGGTCGGCCTGTCGGCCCCGGCGCTGGCCCAGGACGCCAGCAAGAAGCAGCTGGTGATTGGCGGCACGGCCGGCTCCAACATCGACCAGCTGCAGTACGGTATCGTGCCCCAGCTGCAGAAGAAGGGCTACAAGGTCAAGCTGGTGGAGTTCAATGACTACGTGCAGCCCAACCTGGCCCTGGCCGATGGTTCGCTGGACGCCAACTTCTTCCAGCACGAGGTCTACTTCAACCAGTTCAAGGGTGACCGCAAGCTGGACCTGGTGGCGCTGACCCAGGGCCCCATCGCTCCCATGGGCGTGTACAGCAAGCAGCGCAAGAGCCTGGCCGACCTGAAGGAAGGCGACCGCGTGGCCCTGCCCAACGACCCCAGCAACCTGGCCCGCGGCATCCTGCTGCTGCAGCAGGCCGGTCTGGTCAAGATCAAGGAAGGCGTGAACCCGCTGCGCGTGTCGGAGCTGGACCTGGCTTCCAATCCCAAGAAGATCAAGCTGGTGCCGCTGGACGCCGCCCACCTGCCGCGCGCTCTGGATGACGCACAGTTCGCCATCATCAACGGCAACTTCGCCATCTCCTCCGGCCTGAAGCTGACCGAAGCCGTGCTGCTGGAAAAAGTGCCCAACCACTACCTGAACATCGTGGCCGTGAAGACCAAGGACAAGGACGCCCAGTGGGCCAAGGACCTGGCCGAAGCCTACCGCTCCGCCGAATTCAAGGCCGTGGTCGACAGCAAGTTCGCCGGCTACGCCAAGCCCGGCTTCCTGCAGTAAGCCCTGCCGCAAGGCGCTTGCCAAAGTACACCAGGGACCGCGATGCGGTCCCTTTTTGCATGGGTGGTGCTGCCTTGGTGATGCCGCCGGTGCGGGCACGGGCGGCGGCGTACCGTGCTCCGCCATGTCCGATATGTGCGTATGTACGATCAGATCATCACCGCCATCCACGCGCACTGGAAAGTGCATGGCAATGCCTACCCCCAGGCCATCTTGCTGACGGAATGCAGCTGGCGCTGGCTGAACGCCCTGCGCAAGCGGGTCAATGATTCAATGGCGTTCACGCTCGAGCTGGGCTGGGAACATTTGCTGCACGGCGTACCCATCCAGCGCTCGCCAGACATCGACGCTGGATGTAGACGGTCAGCGTCTGCTACTGTAGCCCGCACCACCCAGCCACAGCACTGAGCCAGTCCGTCTTCCGGCGCACCGCAACGCGCTGCGCGGGCCGTCGGATCGGGGCCGGAAAGCCGTTCTCGCTGCTGTCAGCGCGCTATGGCGTAGAGCTCGTCGCGCAGGATATGGAGCGCGCGCAGCTCGATCTGCTGCAGCGCCCGCACCTGGGCGGTCGGCAGGCCCCGCGTCAACAGTGCGGCGCCCAGGTCGCTGAGCATGGCGTCACCGGTCTGCGGGTTCCACAGGATGTTGTGCGCGTACAGATCGCCATGCAGCACGCCGCTGTAGTGCAGGTGGCGCACGGCGCCGCTGATCTGCGCCAGGATGTGCTGCGCCGCACCGGGCGACAGCGGCAGGCCGGGCGCATAGACATCGCGCGTGCAGCTGCGCAGGCTGGGCGGGCCGGCCAGCGGCTGCATGCCCTCGGGCAGCAGCGGCAGGGCCATGGCCAGCTGGCCCTGGGGCAGGCCGCTGACGGCCGCCAACGGGGTCAGCAACTGGGGGTGGGGCGCCACCGCCATGCCCGCCGCCATTTCGGACTGTGGGGTGCCGTCGCTGGTGTGGGCAGCCTTGAAGACCTTGAGGGCCAGCGCGGTCCCGCTGCACGTATTGCGGGCGCGGTAGATATGGCCGCTGGCGCCTTCGCCCAGCAGCGCACCCACCTCCAGGTCCGCAAAGGACAGGGCCTTGGCTGCAGCGCTGGCATGCAGCTGCTGCTCGCTGGCCTGGGTCAGCGGGTTGCCGGCCAGCGCCGGCCAGGACAGCTGGGGCAGCTGCAGCAGCACCTCGGGCACGGCGGTGAAGCGGTTGCTGGCCATGCGCAGCAGCTCCAGCCGGTTGCAGCGCACCAGGCTGGCGGGCAGGGCGGTCAGCCGGTTGCAGGACAGCATCAGCTTCTGCAGGCGCGGGCGCTCGCCCAGCGCGTCGGGCACGCTGGTGAGGCAGTTGTCGGTCAGGATCAGCCAGCGCAGGCGCGCAGGCAGGCTGTGCGGCGGCACGTCGGCAATCCGGCAGGCCCGAAAGCCCACCATCTCCAGCTCCGGCAACTGGCCCAGCACGGGTGGCAGCTGGGTGAAGGGGTTGTGGGAGGCAAACAGCACCCGCAGCCGCGCAAAGCGCGCGAATTCGGCGGGCAGGGAGCTCAGCTGGTTGCCGGACAGGTCCAGCAGTTCCAGGGTGTCGGCAAGGGCGAACAGGGCCGGTGGGAAGACAGTCAGACCCTGGTTGCAGAGCCTCACCTCGCGCGCGCCGGCCAGCGCGCCACTTTCTAATTGATCCAGGGTATGCATGCGGGCGCCAAGTGTAGGCGCCCGCCTGTCACCTTCCCGGCAAGATGGGCGGACCCAGCCTGATTTATTTCCCGGTGTGGGCCGGTCTTGATGTACCGCAGCCCGGGGCGGCTTGCGGCTTGCGCATGCCTGTCCCCCTGCCGCAGCGTCTCCATGCACCCGCGCAGTGCGGTCGCCGGCGCTGGCCCCTGCGGGCCCACCGACCGCGCGGTGCGGTTCAGTGCGCGGCTTCGATGTGGGTGATCAGCAACTGGCCCTGGGAGTCTTCCGCGTGAAAGCGCACCTGGTCGCCCGGTTTGAACTGCGCCAGCTGCGTGCGGTCCTGGAGCACAAACACCATGGTCATGGCGGGCATGCCCAGATTGGTGATATCGCCGTGGCGGATGGTGAGTCGGGCGCTGCGGGCATCGACCCGGGTGATTTCACCGGAGGTCAGCAGCGAGGAAGTGTCGGTCGCTGCTGCAGGGGCATCAGCCGCCACCGCGCTGTGGGCGCCATGCTGGCTGTGGTCCATGGGCGCCGCCGCACCCTGGGCCTGGGCGTTGCCCCAGGCCAGGCCCAGAATCAGCAGCGCAGCGCCCAGGGCCGGTGTGCGGCTGGGAAGGAAAGTGGAGGGGGAGAAGAACATGGCAGGTCCTGGGTGCATCAACGGTAGCTGGAGAAAACGCGGGTGCCGACGCCGCTGCCCATCAGGTTCTGGGTGACCAGCAGCACATCGAACGGGTCCTTGCGGCCGCCGTATTCGGGGCCGTCCATGCCGGGGCTGCCCACGGGCATGCCGGGGACGGTGATGCCCAGCGCCTTGGGCTTGTCCTTGAGCAGCTTGAACACATCGGCCGCAGGCACATGGCCTTCGACCAGGTAGCCGCCCACCAGCGCGGTGTGGCAGGAGCCCAGGTTCTGCGGCAGGCCCAGCTTGGCGCGCACGGCGCTGTTGCCGCTGTCGTGCACGGTCACGGCAAAGCCGGCTTTTTCCATCAGCGCGATCCAGTCCTTGCAGCAGCCGCAGTTCGGGTCTTTCCAGACTTCCATCGGCGTCCTGGCGGGTGAGGCAGCCAGTGCGGGCAGGCTGGCCAGACCGGCAGCGGCGGCCAGCAGGCCCAGGGCGTGGCGGCGGGTGGTGCTGGTGGTAGTAGTGGTATGCATGGTGTGTCCTTTGTCGAGAGGGTTATTCGGTGACCGTGAAACGGCCTTGCATGCCGGCCTGGTAGTGGCCGGCAATCAGGCAGGCAAAGTCAAAGCTGCCTGCGCGGTTGAAGTTCCAGACCAGCTCTTCGGTCTGGCCCGGGGCCACATGGGCCATATAGGGCTCGGCGTGCTCCATGCCGGGGTACTTAGCATCATCTGGGCATGCATGTCCAGCGAGGCCCGGGTGCCCAGCACCGCTTCGTGCATCACCTGGCCCTGGTTGACCACGCGCAGGCGCACGGTTTCGCCCCGCTTCACCTGGAAGTGGTCGGGCGTGAAGCGCATGTCATCCGTCATGGCCAGGGTGATGGTGCGCCGGGCATGCTGGCCTTCGCCGGGCAGGCCCCAGTCTTTCTGCACCGGGCTGGGGGCGGGGCGGCTGGCATCGGGCGCCGCATGGGCGTCCGTGCCGTGGGCCCAGGCCGGGAAGGCGCCTGCAGCCGCGCTGGCGGCCAGTACCAGGGCCGCCATGCAGGGAAATGTCTTCATGGGTGGTGTTCCTTTCAATGCGCATGGCCTGCCGCCGGGGGCAGGGATTCCGGTTTGTGCACGGTGGCAGCACCGGGGGCCGTGCCCGGTGCGGTCTGGCGCGGGGCCTGGGCATCCAGCGGGGCGCCCTGCCATTCATAGGCCACCGTGCCCTTGGGGTAGCGGTACCAGCCCGGGTCGCGGTAGTCGTTGGCCCCCAGCTGGCTGCGCACCTTGAAGGTGGTGAACATGCCGCCCATCTCGATGTTCCCGAACGGCCCCTGGCCCGTCATCATCGGGAAGGTGTTGTCGGGCAGCGGCATCTGCATGGATCCCATGTCGCCCATGCCGCGCTCGCCCATCAGCATGTAGTCGGGCACGATCTTCTGGATCTTGCCCACCAGACCCTGGTGGTCGACACCGATCATGGTGGGCACACCATGCCCCATCGCTCCCATGGTGTGGTGGCTCTTGTGGCAGTGCAGCGACCAGTCGCCCGGGGCATCGGCCACCAGCTCCAGCTGGCGCATCTGGCCCACGGCCACATCGGTGGTCACCTCCGGCCAGCGCGCCGTCTGCGGCACGGGGCCGCCATCGGTGCCGGTCACTTCGAACTCGTGGCCGTGCAGGTGGATGGGGTGGTTGGTCATGGTCAGATTGCCCACGCGGATGCGCACCCGGTCCCCCAGCCTGGCCACCAGCGGGCTGATCGCCGGGAAGGCGCGGCTGTTGAAGGTCCAGATATTGAAATCCGTCATCTCGTTGACCCGGGGTGTGGCGGCGCCGGGCTCCACCGCGTAGGAGGCCAGCAGAAAAGCGTAGTCGCGCTGCACCTCGGCAATCAGCGGATGCCGGGCCTTGGGGTGGGTGATCCACAGGCCCATCATGCCCATGGCCATCTGCACCATTTCATCCGCATGCGGGTGGTACATGAAGGTGCCGGGGCGGCGCGCCTCGAACTCGTAGACAAAGGTCTTGCCGGGCGGGATGGCCGGCTGGTTCAGGCCGGCCACACCGTCCATGCCGTTGGGCAGGCGCTGGCCGTGCCAGTGGACGGTGGTGTGCTCGGGCAGGCGGTTGGTGACAAAGATGCGCACCCGGTCGCCTTCCACCACCTCGATGGTCGGCCCCGGGGACTGGCCGTTGTAGCCCCACATGTTGACGAAAAAGCCGGGCGCCACTTCGCGCACCACGGGCTCTGCCACCAGGTGGAATTCCTTGACCCCGGCGTTCATGCGCCAGGGGCAGGTCCAGCCGTTGAGCGTGACCACCGGGTGGTAGGGGCGGCCGTTGGGGGGTGTGAGCGGCGCAGCGGTGTCGGCGCTGGCCTGGATCACGGGCTCGGGCAGCGTGGCCATGGCCACGCGGCTGACGGAAGCGGCGGCCACGGCTGTGGCGGCACCAGTGAAAAAGGATCGGCGTTGCATATCAGTGGCCTGCCTCGGTGGTGGCAGCAGGCGCTGCGCTGGGGGGGACGGGGGAGGGTGGGGTTCCGGGCGAGGTGCCCGTCAGCGCCAGCTGCAGGTCCACATCGGCCAGCCAGAAATCGCGCTGGGCCTCGGTGGCGGTGGCCACCGCCTGGGCGGTGCTGCGGGCCTGTGCCAGCAGCTGCCAGACGCTGATGAACATGCCGTTGTAGCGGTACACGGCTTCGTCCTGCATGAACTGCGCCAGCGGCACGGCTTCGCTCTGCTGCTGCAGGGCCAGGTCATAGGCCGTGCGGTAGCGCAGCCAGTGGCTGCGGGCCTCGCTGCGGGCGCGCAGCGCGGTCTCACGCAGCTGCGCGGCATTGCGCTGCAGGGCGGAGCGGGCGCCTGCGCTGGCCGCACCGCCCCAGTCGAACAGCGGCAGCGGCAGCTCCAGCTCCCAGCCGCGCGTGATGTCGTCATGGCCGCTGGCGCGTTCGGTGCTGGTGTTGCGGCTGTAGCTGGCGCCGATATCACCGAACACCGCCCCTACGCGGGCGAAGCCATTGCGTTCGGCCGTGGTGTCCAGCTCGCGGCGCAGGGCACGCAGGTCCAGGCGCTCGCGCAGGGCCGTGGCTTCGGCATCGTCGCCGGCGCGCAGCGCGGCGACTGCGGGCAGCGCCGGCAAAGTGGCCGGCAGCACAAAGTCGGCCTGCGTGCCCCACAGGCCCATCAGCCGGGCCAGTTGCTCGCGCTCCAGCGCGGCATTCAGGCGGGCGCGGGCCAGGTTGGCGGCGGCGTCCTGCTGCGCGCGCAGCTCCTGGGCCTGCTCCAGCTTGCTGAAGTTGCCCACGCGCGCCATGCGCCGGGCCAGCTCGCCACCGGCGGCAGCGGCTTCGTGCAGGGTCTGCGCCGTGTGCAACTGCTGCTGCGCGGCCACGGCGCGCAGCCAGGCGCGGCGCGTGTCGGCGGCATGCAGCAGCACCTGCTGGGCGGTGGTCAGCGTGGCCTGTTCCAGCTGCCAGCCCTGCCAGCGGGCACGCCAGGGCAGGGTGATCAGGCTGACCAGGCCAAAGCTGAGCTGGCGCTCGATCTCGCGTTCCTGAGCGTTGACAAAGCGGCCCAGCGTGAGCGTGGGGTTGGGCAGGGTCAGCGCCTGTACGCGCTGGGCATCCTGCACACCCAGCGCGGCCACCTGGGCTTCCAGGGCCGGGCTGTTGAGCAGGGCGATGCGCACGGCGGTGTCGGCGTCCACCGGCTGCTGCAGCCAGGCCGCCATCTGCGCACGGGCAGCGGCACGGGCCTGGGGGGCGGGGTCGGCCAGTTGGCTGCCGACGGGCAGGCGGTTTTCCGTATGGGCCGTGACAGCGCTGCGCTGACCGTCCGGCGCCACGCTGGCGCAGCCGGCCAGCACCAGGGCGGTCAGCAGCGGGGTGAGGCGAGTCAGACGCGGGCTCATGGCTGGCCTCCGTGGTGGTGGCCGTGGTGGTCACCTGCCGCAGGTGCTGCAGTGGGCGCAGCCGGGGCGTGCTGGTGGTGGGCAGACCCGGCGGGCATGCTGCCCGCCTGGGCTTTTTCCCGCTGCAGCACATCGGCATGGCCGCGCGGAAACTGGGCAACGGCGGCATTGGCGGCCTGCCAGGGCGTGCTGGCCTGCTCCACACCGCCGCTGGCGGGCAGGGGCTGGTGCTGCAGCGGCCGGCTGGGGGCCGTGGGTTGCAGCCAGTCCGGCAGGGGGGAAGGCGGGGGCGCCACAGCGCCCGGGGTTGTGCCAGCGCGATCCGCAGGGGCGGGCGGGACGGTCTGGGCCCAGACGCCGGGGGACAAAGTGGTCAGTGCGGCAACCGCCACACACCAGGGGGTGAAAGAGTGCGCAAAGCGCATGCAAAGTCTCCTGCAACGTGACAAACACGGCGTCCTGCCGGGCGGTGTGCACAAGGCCACCGCGCGGCTGCGGACGCACTTCGGGCGTCAGGTCTCAGGAGATGGGGGGTTTGGATGCCTGCAGCGGCTGGGCACTGGCAAAGCGTGCAGCGCCGCCCACGGGCTGTGCGTGGGGCGGGGTGTCGTTCGCGGCCAGGGGCAGCGACATGGGCGAGACGGCCGAATGGCAGACCACACAGGCGGCGCAGGGCGCGCCATGGCTGTGCTCGCAGCTGGAAACAGACTGCGCGCCCGGGGCCGCACACCGGTCCGCCGCTGTCAGCGTGGCATGCAGGTCGGCGCCGCCAGGGGGCGCCACTGTATCCCCTTCTGCATGCGCAGCGTGGTGCCCATGCGCCGTGCCAGGGGAATCCGCCTGCGCGGCGCTGGAAATGGGGGAAGACAGGGAGGCGGAGGAGGAGCCGTGGTCCATGCCCGGCATGCTGTGGTGCACGGCCGCAGCGCTGGCACCCATGGCCGGCAAGGTGCCCATGGCCATGGCATCGCCCGCCAGACCCCGCAGGGCCAGCAGAACCACCAGGAAAAAGGACAGCATGCGGCGCATGCAGGGAATGATACCGCCCGCGTCGGGAAGTTCCACGGTCGGGGTGATCGGGGCGGTGGGCGCGGGCCGCACGGCAAAAATGGGGCGTGGTGCCCGGTGCGGCAGGCCGGATCCAGCCAGGGGGGCGGACCGTCGGCTTACTTGGTCAGGATCAGCTTGCCCAGCTTGGTGGCCTGCAGGCGATAGGTGGAGCCGTTGTGCACGATGGTGACGGCCTTCTGGCCTTGCAGCAGCTCGGCGCTGTCCAGCTGCATATGGGCCGGGGACGCGGCCACGGGCAGGATGGAGGTGGCGGAAGAAGTGGTGCGCAGAGCGGGCTGGGTGTGCATGGTGGGATCCCGAAACGGTTGAGTTGTGCGAATGATAATAATTCTTATTTGATAACGCAACCACCCTGCTGACAATCGGGCTTTGTTGCGGCTTGTCCCACAGCCGCCGCCTTCACGTCAGGGCCGCCAATCCCCACTGTGCGACCGTTCCGGCTCACACCACCTGGTAGCGCCCCGGACGGTGGTTCATGGTCAGTGCCAGGTTCAGCGTGATGGCGGCCACGATGGACCAGCCCACGCGCGAGGGCTCCACCGTCACGCAGGCGGCCAGCAGGATCAGGCAGTCCAGCGCCATCTGCACCTTGCCGGCGCGCCAGCCGTAGCGGTCCTGCAGGTAGAGCGCCGCAATGCCGATGCCGCCCAGGCTGCCCCGGTGGCGGAACAGCACCAGCATGCCCACACCCAGCAGCAGGCCGCCCGCAATGGCCGCGTACAGCGGGTGCAGCGGGCCCAGCTGCATCACATGGGGCTGCAGATCGGTCAGCAGCGACAGCAGCAGCACGGCGGCAAAGGTCTTGAGGGTGAAGGCCCGGCCCATCTTCTTCCAGGCCAGCCAGTAGAACGGCAGGTTCAGCGCAAAGAACAGCTGGCCTATGGGCAGGTCGGTGGCGTAGTGCAGCACAAAGGCCAGGCCCACCATGCCGCCGGTCAGCAGCTTGGCACCCGAGCACAGGGCAATGCCCACGGAAATCAGCGTGCAGCCGGTGAACAGCGCGGCAGCGTCTTCCACCAGCGTGTGGGGCACGGCCGGCGTGGGCGGAGCGGGAATGGTTGGTGTCACGGAGGCCGTGGCAGGGCGTGGCGCGGGCATGGCAGAGGCAGTGTGAAACAACAGCGCAGCCAACCGGGCCAGGGCCGCCGTCGGCCCTGCGCCGTACCGCCGGATGGCCCCGGCGGCGTGGAACACACAAAGCCCCCGGACTGCAGCAGCAGGGCGGGGGCCAGGGAGAGCGGGCGGACAGCGGCCCGAAAAGCGGCTGTACCGCAGCTTTTCGGGTCAGATTGGTTGCTATGTGATGGATAGCGATTCGCAAAAGTTTAGCTGCCGCTGCACGCAGTTTTCATGCAAAACGCAGCGCGGCCACCGCGGCCGTGGCCTGGGGGCGACAGCGCGGGCCGCCGCCCATGCAGGAACCTGTCCACCCCATCAACCGCGCCAGCGGCGCAGCCGCAGGCCGTTGGCCACCACCAGCAGGCTCACGCCCATGTCGGCGACCACGGCCATCCACATGGTGGCCATGCCGGCCACGGCCAGGGCAAAGAACGCGGCCTTGATGCCCAGGGCCAGGCCAATGTTCTGCCACAGCACGGTATGCGACTTGCGCGAGAGGCGGATGGTCTCGGGAATGCGGCGCAGGTCATCGTTCATCAGCACCACATCGGCCGTTTCCATCGCCATGCCGGTGCTGTGGCGCCCGCCCATGGCAAAGCCCAGGTCCGACTGGGCCAGGGCCGGTGCGTCGTTGATGCCGTCGCCCGTCATGCCGGTGGGGCCCACCTCGCGCTGCAGCACGGCCATGGCGTCCAGTTTGTCCTGGGGCAGCAGGCCGCCGCGCGCATCGGCAATGCCGACCTCGGCGGCAATGGTCTGCACCGTGGCCTGGTTGTCGCCGCTCAGCACCACGGGCGCCACGCCCAGGGCCTGCAGCTGGGCTACGGCTTCGGCCGCCTGGGGCCGCAGCGGATCGGCCACGGCAAACAGGGCGCGCACGGCCTGGTCGTCGGCCAGCAGGGTCACGGTACGGCCCTGGGCCTCCTGCGCCTCCAGCACGGCTTCCTGCGCCGGGGTGGACAGGGACTGCTCGCGCGCCCAGCGCAGATTGGCCAGGGTCCAGCGCTGGCCGTCGATGTGGGCCTGCACGCCCCGGCCGGGCAGGGCCTGCAGCGCCTGCACCGCATCGGCGCCCGTGCCGGCGGGCAGGCCGGCGGCAATCGCCCGCGAGACCGGGTGGTCTGAACCACTGGCCAGTTGCCAGGCGGTGCGGGCCAGATCGCCGGGCTGGGAGGCGGCGGCATCGACGGCCTGCCAGTGCACCAGGGCCGGACTGCCGCTGGTCAGCGTGCCGGTCTTGTCCAGCGCAATGGCGCGCAGCAGGCGTGCGGTTTCCAGCGAACGGCCACCTTTCATCAGGATGCCGCGCTGCGCCGCGGCGGTCAGCGCGCTGACCACGGTGACGGGCGTGGACAGCACCAGCGCGCAAGGACAGGCAATCACCAGCAGGGCCAGCGCCTGGTAGAGGGCGTTGTGCCAGGTCCAGCCCAACAGCCAGGGCGCCAGCACCGCCAGCAGCACCGCCAGCACCAGCACGATGGGGGTGTAGACCTGGGCAAAGCGGTCCACAAAGCGCTGCGTGGGTGCGCGTGTGGCCTGGGCCTGCTCCACGGCGTGGACGATGCGCGCCAGCAGGCTGTCGGTGGCGGGCGCCGTCACTTCCATGGTCAGCTGTCCGTGCTGGTTCACGCTGCCGGCAAACAGGGCATCACCCGGGGCCTTGTCGGCCAGCGCACTCTCACCGGTGATGGGCGCCTGGTTGACGCTGCTCTCGCCCTGCACCACGCTGCCGTCCAGTGGCACGCGGGCGCCGGGGGCAATGCGCACCCGCGCACCCAGGGCCACACGGGCCACGGGGGTGGCGGCCACACCGCCGTCGGGCTGCAGCACATCGGCGGTTTCCGGCGCCAGCTGCAGCAGGTTGCGTATGGCCTGGCGGGCGCGGTCCATGGCCTGGTCTTCAATGCGTTCGGCGGCGGCGTACAAGGCCATGACCATGGCGGCCTCAGGCCACTGGCCGATCAGAAAGGCGCCGGTCACCGCCACGGCCATCAGCGCGTGGATGCCCAGCCTGAAGCGTGCCAGGTCTTTCAGCCCCGCCTTGTACACCCCCAGGCCCGACAGGCCGATGGCCACTACGGCCAGGGCCATGCCGCCATAGCCCAGCCAGGCGTGCAGGGCTTCGCCCCAGTGCGCGGCCTCGGCCAGCACGGCCAGCACCAGTGCCGCGGCAATGCGCGGCCAGCCCGGCAGCACGCCGTGGTCGTGGCCGGCATGGGCGTCGGCAGCGGCATCCGTGCCGCTCTCGCCGTGGTGGCCGTCGTGGCGGTGGTCGTGGTCGTGGTCCGCATGCTCGCCGTGGTCATGGTCATGGTCATGCCGGGCGGGGCGCGCTGCGCCCTGTGGGGGGATGGAGGGAAAGGGCTGGGGGGCGCAGCTGCCGCCTCCGCAGCCGCAGCTGTGGACATAGGCCTCTTCGTGGCGCGGGTGGTTCTTGCTCATGCGATGATTGGAAACCTGAAACCCACTTCAAGGTCAAGCATGTCCCAGTATCGTATTGGTGAGGCCGCGCGGCTGTCCGGTGTCTCGGCCGCCAACATCCGCTATTACGAGCGCGAAGGCCTGGTGCGGCCCAGCGGCCGTGCCGAAAACGACTACCGCTTCTTCACCGATGCCGATCTGCACCGGCTGCGCTTCATCCGCATGTGCCGTGCGCTGGACATGTCGCTGGACGAGGTGCGCACCCTGCTGGCGCTGGACCTGAACAGCAAGGAAGACTGTTCGGCGGCCAACGCCACGGTCAACGGCCACCTGCAGCATGTGCGCGAGCGCCTGCACGAGCTGCAGATCCTGGAGCAGGAGCTGCTGGCGCTGCGCGAGCGTTGCGACGGCAGCGACGCCCACTGCCACATCATCGAAGCGCTGCACGCCCAGGCCGATGCGCCGCTGGAAGAAGTCCGCCCCCCGGCGGCCGGCGCCAGCAAGCGCCACGTCTGACTTACCGCTGAGGGTGCACCAGCACCGCAGTGCCGCGCGCGGGTATGGGTGGCACTGCCACGCGGGCGTCATGTTGCAGTGCAAAATTGACCATGGATGCGTGGCGGCGCGCTGCCCACCGGCGGTGGGGGCCAGCGCCCGCGTCCGCCCATGTTTTCAACCCATGACAGGAGGGGCGCTGCCCATGTCCATGCCGCAATGGCCCGTGCAGTGGCACCAGGTGAAGGCCTGGGTCTTCGATCTGGATGGCACGCTGCTCGACAGCCGGCCCGACATTCTGGCCGCCGCCAGCGACACCTTGGTGGACTACGGCCATGCCCCGCTGCCGGCGAACTACCAGCTGCCCAATCTGTTCGGCACCGCCGGAGAGCTGGTGCGCGACGTGTTCGTGGAGCGCGGCTACCCTGCACCCACCGATCTGGTGCGGCTGCGCGCCGAGTTCGAAGCCCACTACGCCGCCTGCAACCCCAGCCAGGCCCGCCTGTACGACGGCGTGCTGGAGTGGCTGGACTGGGCGCGCCAGCAGGGCGTGGCGCTGGGCGTGTGCACCAACAAGCTCGAACGCCTGGCGCGCGACGGCATGCAGCAGCTGGACATTGCCGAAGGCTTTGGCGCCATCACCGGATCGGACACCTACGGCGTGGCCAAGCCTTCGCCCGAGCCGCTGCTGCGCACCCTGGCGCAGCTGGGCGTGGCCCCGCAGGAGGCGCTGTTCTTTGGCGACACCCATGCCGACGCCGCCTGCGCCCAGGCGGCCGGTGTGCGCTTTGCCTGGCACAGTGTGGGCTATGGCGATGCCCGGGTGCAGGCCCTGCCCCAGGTGCTGCGCTATGCCGGCTACAGCGAACTGCTGCACCAGGTGGGGGCTGAGCACCCCATCCCGTCTTTGTAAAAGCAAAAAGCAAGGGCCTCAAAGCCCAACGCCCTGCAGGGCAGGGCGTTGTGGCAAGGTCCCAGACGTCGGGACGGTTTACAGATCGCGGCGGCGGTCGCCCGGGAAGCCCAGCGAGGCCGAGATATCGTGCGCGGCCTGCTGCAGCTTGGGCAGCCAGCCCTCGTCCAGTCGGTCGGCGGGGGCAGAAATCGACAAGCCGGCCACCAGTTTGCTCTGGTCGTCGTAGATGCCGGCGGCCATGCAGCGCACCCCCAGCTCCAGTTCTTCGTTGTCGCGGGCAAAGCCGTATTGGCGGGCCTTGGACAGTTCCTGCTCCAGCGCATGCAGCTGGGTGATGCTGTTGTGGGTGTTGCCGGCCAGACCGGTGCGCATGGCGTAGGCCCGCACGCGCTGGGGGTCGTCGGCCGCCAGGAACAGCTTGCCGTTGGACGTCAGGTGCAGTGGCGCATGACCGCCGATGGCGCGCACCACCTGCATGCCCGAGCGTTCGCTGTAGGCGCGCTCCACATACACAATCTCGTCGCCCTGGCGCACGCTCAGGTTCACCGGCTGGTGGATCTGCTTGTGCAGGGCGCGCATCGGGCCCAGCGCCGCTTCGCGCACGCTCAGGCGGCCCTTGACCAGATTGCCCAATTCCAGAAAGCGCATGCCCAGGCGGTAGCTGCCCGACTCCGGGCGGTCCACAAAGCGGCCGATGGCCAGGTCGTTGAGGATGCGGTGGGTGGTGGAGGGGTGCAGTCCGGTCTTTTCGCTGATTTCCTTCAGGGAAACCGCTTCTTCGCGCGAGGCCAGGACATCGATCAGGATGAACATGCGCTCCAGCACCTGGACGCTGGGCTTGGCAAGGGAATCGTGATCGGTCTTGTTGGTCATGGGCTCTTGTTATGCTGCGTTGGGCGGATTCTATGCCGCGTTTGCGGCACCGCACAAAAGATATGCCGGTGCGCGGCGCTCAGTCCGGGGTGTGGGGTCGCTCGGGTGACGTCTCGACCCGCTCCCACAGCTGGTCGTGCAGCACCTCGTGGGGCAGAAAGAGTGCTTTGTAGCGCATCTTGGCGCTTTGTGCGATCCAGTAGCCCAGATACAGATACGGCAGGCCCATGCTGCGCGCCTGCGCAATCTGCCACAGCACGTTGTAGGTGCCATAGCTGGCGGTGGCGTCGGGTTCGTAGAAGGTGTAGACGGCCGAGATGCCGTCGTCCAGTGCATCCAGGATGGACACCATGCGCAGCACGCCGGGCGCATCGCCCACGGCGGGCTCCCGGAATTCCACCAGGCGGGAGTTGACGCGGCTTTGCAGCAGGAACTGGGTGTACTGGTCCACGCTGTCGTGGTCCATGCCGCCGCCGCTGTGGCGGGCGTGCTGGTAGCGCTGGTAGAGGGCGTAGTGCTCGGCCGAATAGCTCAGCCGCTGGATGCTGGCCTCCAGCCGGGCATGCTGCTTCCAGGCACGCTTCTGGCTGCGGTTGGGCTGGAACTCATGGGTCAGCACCCGCAGCGGTACGCAGGCGCGGCAGCCGCGGCAGTAGGGCCGGTAGGTGAACATGCCGCTGCGCCGGAAACCCTGGGCCACCAGCTCCGAATAGATGCCGGTCTGGATCAGGTGGCTGGGCGTGGCCACCTGCGAACGGGCTTCTTTGCCCTCGATATAGCTGCACGGGTATGGCGCCGTGGCATAGAACTGCAGGGTGTGCAGCGGAAGATCGTTCGGATGCGTCATGCGGAATCAACAGAGGACGACAAGATGGCATCCCAGTATACGGAATGAAACCGCCAATCCATATCCGGCTGCTTGCGCTGGCGCCCCACCTCGATCAGGAACAGGCTGCGGGGGATCTCCTGCGCCCCCAGCGACGCCAGGTGGCGCGTGGCCTGCTGGCAATCGATCTGCGTGGCGCCTTGGTGGCGGCACAGGCCGACCAGCGCCGCCAGCGCAATCTTGGAGGCGTCGCTGGCATGGGCGAACATGGATTCGCCGAACACCGCGCGGCCCAGTGCCACGCAGTACAGGCCGCCCACCAGCTGGCCGTCGATCCAGGTTTCCACGCTGTGGGCCTTGCCCTGGCGGTGCAGCGCCGTGTAGGCCGCCACGATGCGGTCCACGATCCAGGTGCCGTCCTGGCCGGGGCGCACCGTCTGGGCGCAGTGGCGCATGACCTGCTCGAACGCGGTGTCGATGCGCACCTCGCAGCCCGGCGTTTTGCGGAATTTCTTCAGTGTCTTGCGCAGCGAAGGGTGCAGGCGAAAATTCGCCACCTGCAGCACCATGCGCGGATTGGGGGACCACCAGAGCACGGGCTGGCCTTCGCTGAACCAGGGAAAGATGCCCTGCGCGTAGGCAGTCTGCAGGTTATCGGCATCCAGCCGTCCGCCGGCGGCCAGCAGGCCGGGCAGGGGATCGTCCAGGCCCCAGGCGCTTTGCACAGGGGGGAAGACATCGTTTTCCGAAAGCCAGGGCAACTGGTGGGTCATGGCTCAATCAATTCTGCTCAATCAAATCGTCACACAGAACACGTGCTCAGGTTTGTACGCTGTGTGCAGTAGTGGGGTAAGGGCTGTTCCTACAAATGCAGGTGCGGTCAAGGGACAAGACAGCCGGTCGGCCAACCGTATGCTGGACCTTATCGCTTCTGGCAGTTGTCGGTATGCTTGTGTTAGGAAATTGTGAAGGAGTCCAGCTTATGTTCTTCCGCAAAATTTTCAGTGGCAGCTTGACGGAGCCGCGCTATATCCGTCGTACCCGCGCCTACCTGGAGGAAGCGCGGATGGCCATGCTGGAGCACTCCATTGCGGCAGAGCACTACCAGTCTTCGGCCGACATGTATGCCGAGCGTGCCCGCCGGCTGGAAGCCGAACTCGAACACTGGGAAGCGCAACGGGACGCAGAGCGCGATGCGGCCCGCAGCAAGCGCAATGGTGAAGAGGGTGTGGCGGCAACCAAGCAGATGGGAGCGCCCAAGCTGGAAGCGGCGCCGGTGGTGGCCCCTGCACAGCCAGCAGCAGTGGGCATTGTGCGGGCGGCGTAGGCCGCAGGCGCTGCGGCGGCATAGGGTGCGGTGTTGGGCCGTGCGCATGCGCCAAAGAAAAAAGGCTTGCATTACTGCAAGCCTTTTCATGTGGCTCCCCGACCTGGGCTCGAACCAGGGACCTGCGGATTAACAGTCCGTCGCTCTACCGACTGAGCTATCAGGGAACATTTCGGTATGGCTGCGTGCGATTGCGCAACCAGATCAATTCTGTGGCTCCTCAACCTGGGCTCGAACCAGGGACCTACGGATTAACAGTCCGGCGCTCTACCAACTGAGCTATTGAGGAACAAGACCTAGATTATATACATAGAAAAAATACGCTCCGGACAAAGCGCTACAAAAAATCAAAAGACCGCCTGGGGCGACCCTTTCAGGGCTCGGGGCGGCACCACAGCCAAGCCAGCACGCAGGCCATGCAACCGCAGGCCAGCCAGCGCACCCACAGCGGGGTGGGCGCCAGCCACAGCACGGCGGCGCACAGGGTCATCATGATGCTGGCGCTGTATTTGGCCCGGCGGCTGACCTTGCCCCCGTTGCTCCAGTTGACCAGCATGGGTCCGAACAGGCGGTGCTGCCACAGCCAGCGGTGCAGGCGCGGGGAGCTGCGGGCCGCCGCCCAGCCGGCGATCAGAATGAACACCGTGGTGGGCAGGCCGGGGATGAAGACCCCGGCAATGCCCAGGGCCAGGCTGGTGACGGCCAGCGCACGCAGAAGAAGGCGGACCAGCCAGTGGGCCACAGGCTGGTGGGGCGGTGGCGCGGCAGGCGGTGAAACGGAATCGGAATCGGGCACGGAAACAGCGGTCAGCAGGGATGTGGGCATTGTGCATGGGTTGCACGGCCTGGCGCTATGCTTTGTCCCATTCCCGCTGCGGTTCCGCGCTGCAGGCGCAGGCGGCGGGCCCCACTGAAAGAATTTGCCATGGCGATTTGCACCATCCTCAAGATGGGAGATGCGCGGCTGCTGGAGCAGGCGCAACCCGTACAGACTTTTGACACCCCGCAGCTGCATGCGCTGATTGCCGACCTGCGCGATACCATGCGCGCCGCCAACGGCGCCGGCATTGCGGCGCCGCAGATCGGCGTGGGCCTGCAGGTGGTGATCTTCGGCTCGGACCAGCGCAACCCGCGCTACCCCGACCGCCCCCTGGTGCCGCCCACCGTCCTGCTCAACCCCACCATCACGCCGCTGGGCGATGCCGAAGAGGGCGACTGGGAAGGCTGCCTGTCCGTGCCGGGCATGCGCGGCTGGGTGCCGCGCTGGCAGCGCATCCGCTACACCGGCTGGGATCCGCTGGGCCAGGTGATCGACCGCACGGTCGACGGTTTCCACGCCCGGGTGGTGCAGCACGAATGCGACCACCTGTGGGGCAAGCTTTATCCCATGCGGGTGCGCGACTTCACACGCTTCGGGTTCACCGACGTGCTGTTCCCGGACATCAGCGCGGCCGAGGACGATTGAGGCACCCGGGGCGCTGCGTGCCTGTCCCTGGGCTTGCGGCCCCTGGCCCCGGGCGTCGGTGCAGGAGGCCTGGCGCAAGCCGTCTATAACGCCGGCCCTCTATAAGTAAGGCTCTATAAGTAAGGGGGAAACCAGGCAAGGCAGAAACCCAGCGCATCCCGGCGCCGGCGCGTGGCGCCGCACGGGGCAGTGTTGGCCGCGCCACGGCAGCGCGGCCCGGGTCCGCTCAGTGCGTGCCCGGCAACTGCACCAGGTGCTGCAGCCCTTCGCTGTAGCGCGCGGCGTACAGGCCCAGCTGCACCATGGCGAAATGGTTCACGCGCAGGCTGACTTCGGTGTGCGCCAGGGCGCCGCTGATCCGCGCGTCGCTGGCCTGCAGGTGCACCAGCCGGGGCTGGCGCAGCGCAAAGCCCTGGGCTGTCAGCACCTGGGCGACCAGCGGGGCCTGGGCCGTGGGGCTGCGGCGCAGCACGATGGCGGTTTCGTCGTTGTCCAGGCGCACGAACACCCCGGGCGGGTAATGGCCGGCACATTGCACCAGCGCGTGGCCGGCTTCGTCGAAGACGCCCGAAGGCCCCTGGGTCACGGCCAGGGTCGAATCCACCACCGAACGTCCGGGGCGCGACTTGCGCGGGCTGATCATGGCCGCATAGCGGTCGGTGGTGGCCAGAATCCGGGCCAGCCGTTCGGCGACAGGCTGCTGCAGCAAGGGCAGCTGCGTGGGCGGCACCGCGTGGTGCAGGCTGACGATGTCCAGCCACAGCGTATCGCTCACGCCCTGTTCCTCCAGCAGGCGGCGGCTGGCCTGCGGGTGCTGGTCGATCGCCTGCTGCTGGGCCGGGCTGGGACGGTCGCGCTGCAGGGACAGGTGGTCCTGCAAGGTGGTCATGCCGATGTTCATGGTCAGCGCAGCGCGCACCAGGCTGTGGCGTTCGTGCGGCGGCAGCTGCAAGGAGGTGGCCAGAATCTGGCACAGCGTGGCGCAGACCAGGGCGTGCGAGGCGCTGTAGCCCACGGTGGAGGTGCCCGCCAGCTGGAACATCAGGTACAGCGCCGCATCGGTGTCGTGGGCCACCAGGTCGCGCATCCAGGTTTCCAGCTGCTGAATCTTGACCGGCAGCGCGGGCACCAGCGCGGGCGAGGTCAGGACCAGGTGCAGGCTGGCTTCCAGGTCGGACCACAGACCCAGCAGGTCTTCGTAATGGTCGTCATCCGTGGCAAGGGCTGCGGGCAGAAGGGAGGTAGTGGGCATGGTGCGGCTCGGCGGGGCGCGGGGTCCGCGCCATCCATCCATTGTCGCGCGGCAGGGGGCGTCCGGCCAGCATGTTCTGGCCGGCCGGGACCAAAGGGGGGTGCTGCGGCTTCCACTGCCGCATCTGCTGGGGGGCACTGCGCAGCCACGGCGGCTTTCGCCTGCCGGTGCGTCGCCATGGCAGGCCGGGCGACACGGCGATCCGGTTCATGCCATGGAATTGCGCGCGGTACGGAACAGGGCAACGGCATCCATCAGGCGGTTCGCCTGATCACGCAGGCTGCCCGACGCTCCCGCCATTTCCTCCACCAGCGAGGCGTTTTGCTGGGTCGCCAGATCGAGTTCCGAGACCGAGACGGTCACTTCGCCAATCCCCTGTGTCTGCGCACGCGACGCCGTGCTGATTTCGCGGATCAGGGCCGCCACACTCTTGACCTCGTGCACCAGTTGCCCCATGGTTGCCCCCGCGTCCTGGACCTGCTCCACCCCCTGTGCCACCTTGCCCATGCTGGCATCAATCAGTTGCTTGACCTCCTTGGCCGCTTCTGCGCTGCGCTGTGCAAGCATGCGCACCTCGGCTGCGACGACGGCGAATCCTCGCCCTTGCTCGCCCGCGCGGGCGGCCTCCACGGCAGCATTCAGGGCCAGCAGGTTGGTCTGGAAGGCAATCCCGTCGATCACGCCGATGATGCTTCCGATGCGGCGCGAGCCCGCAGCAATGTCCTCCATGGTCTGCACCACGCCGCCGACCACCTGGCCGCCATGCTCTGCCGACCGGCTGGCGGTGGCCGCCAACGCCGTGGCCTGGTGGGCATGCTCTGCGTTCTGCTCCACGGTGCCGTGCAGCTGTGCCATGGTCGCCGCGCTGTGCTGCAGCCGCGTAGCCTGCAGTTCGGTGCGCTGTGCCAGATCGGTGTTGCCCGAATCAATCTGCGCCGAGCTGGCGGCAATGGTTTCTGCCGACGAGCGCACTCCGCGGACGATCTGTGCCAGGGCCATCTGCATATCTGCCAGCGAGGCCAGCACACTGCTGTGGTGCACCCCCGCATCCAGTGCGACCTCGCTCAACTCGCCTGACGCCACGCGCTGGGCCACCGCCCGCAGCTCGGAGGGGTCGGCGCCCAGTGCACGCGTCAGGCTGCGGGTGATGCGCCAGGCAAGCACCGCCGCCACCACCAGGGCCAGGCCGCAGGCTGACAGCAGAAACGTCTTTTCGTACACATAGGTGCGTGCTGCCGCATCCACGTTGGCATCGCCCTGGACGCGGATGTAGGCCACGTATGCGCTGGTCCTGCGCATCAATTCGGCCAGCAGGGGGCGGCATTCATCGCTCAGCTTGCGGATGGCCGCTTCGCGCTGGCCTTGCAGGGTCATCTCGACAATCGCCAGTGCCACGGGGCCATAGCGCGCCTCGATCTGCTCCATGGCGGCAAACAGCGCGCGCTCCTCGCTGGAGACCTCCGGTGCTTGCACCAGGGTGCGCAGCCGCCCCAGACGCTCCTGCACCCGCTCATGGGCTTGCACCACGGCCTGTCTTTCCTCCGCGATATCGGCGTCTGCCGAGACCAGCAGCAGGTTGCGGGCAGCCACTGCACGGGCATCGGCCGCAGCCTGTACCTCGCGCGCCAGACCGGCCCGCCGGAAATCGTTGGATACAAAGTGCTCGAAGCTTTCCTGGGTGGAGGCGATGGTGCGCATGGCCATCCCGGAAAGTCCAAACAGAATCAGCATCAAAAGACCAAAAGACAATAGCAACTTGTTTCTGATTGACATTAGGAAACCTGGTCTTCAAGAAAAAATCAGTTCATCAGAACGGTTGGAAAAAAGCGCTCCATCCACGGCCGGACCCGGCTACACCGGTACAACCCGCCTTCCGCTGCGCCCTGAAAGAAGGGCATGGCGGGCCAGGTGTGCAGCGTTTTTTTCCCGTTGCGCCAGGGCATACGCTGCTGTCGGCGGGCACTGCGTACCGAGGTGGTGTGCAAATTTGTAACAATTAATGTACTGGACGAACTAATTTTTGTCCTAGACAATTTGACCTATTCCCTGAATTGACCATGTCTATCTCTGCCCCCTCCGATTGCAGTCCATCCGTGCAGGATGGCGCTTCCATGCTGCACATCGCTGCGGTGGAACGCGAAACCGGCATTGCCAAGGACACGCTGCGCGTCTGGGAAAAACGCTATGGTTTTCCGCAGCCTTTGCGTGATGCCACAGGGGACAGGGTGTATGCCGCCAGCCAGGTTGCCCGGCTCAGGCAGATTCGGCAACTGCTGGATGCAGGCATGCGGCCTGGCAAGGTGGTCGGCCTCGGCGCAGATGCGCTGGCGCGATTGCTGGCAGAGACCTCCGTGAACGACCTGTCTGATTTGTCCAGGACAAAAAATACTGTCGCACCGCCTGCCCAGTCCGTATCCGACTTTCTGGACCTGATTGCCGGGCATTCGCCCCAGGCATTGCGCCATGCCCTGGCCCATGCCCAGTTGCGCATGGGCGTGGCGCCGTTTGTCACGGAGCTGCTCGCTCCGTTGAACCAGGCCGTCGGCGAAGCCTGGGTGCAAGGGCGTTTCAAGGTGTTCGAGGAGCATTTCTACACCGAGGTCATCGGTTCCCTGCTGCGGGAGACGATTGCCTCGCTCGCTCCCCTGGCCAGCACCCGGCGTCCCAAAGTGCTTTTGACCACCTTGCCGCCGGAGCAGCACGGCCTGGGCCTGCTGATGGTGGAAGCCCTGCTGACGCTGGAAGGCTGTTGCTGCGTGTCGCTGGGGACGCAGACACCGTTGGAGGATCTGGCGCACGCAGCGCACGCCCACCACGTGGATCTCATTGCCCTGAGCTTCAGCAGCGTGCACCCCGAATCCCTCGTGCTGGACAACCTCCAGGCCTTGCGCAACCAGCTGCCGCAGCCGCTCGGGCTGTGGGTCGGCGGCGCATGCCCCGCGCTCTACCGGCACCCCATCGCCGGTGTCGTGCCGGTGGGGTTGCTGACCAACATTCCCGGTGCGGTGGCGCGCTGGCGGCGCCGGGAGACTGAAACACTCAACGCAAGGAACACCAGAACATGACCATGCCTCTTCTGCGACGCACACGGCCCTGCGTGCCGACTGCCCGGTCCCTGCACGCACGGCTGCTGTCCTGGCTGGCAATCGGTCTGGCCTGCACGGCCCTGCTGGCGGGCTGTGCCAACACCCGTCCTCCGCAGGGGATGCAGCCCGTCCAGGGATTCGATCTTGCACGCTACCAGGGGCGATGGTACGAGCTGGCGCGCCTGGACCATGCGTTCGAGCGCGGCATGGACAATGTCTCGGCACGCTACACCCCCCAGCCGGACGGCAGCGTCCAGGTGGTCAACCGTGGCCGCATCGCTGCCACCGGCGCGTGGCGTGAGGCCACGGGCAAAGCCCTGTTCACAGGGGCCGCCAGCACGGCTTCGCTGAAAGTGTCTTTCTTTGGCCCGTTCTACGGTGGCTACCACGTGGTGGCGCTGGACCGGGACTACCGCTGGGCCCTGGTCGTGGGCGAGAACACCCGCTATGCCTGGATTCTGGCGCGCGACACCAGCCTGCCGCCCGAGACCCTGGATGGCATTGTCCAGCGCGCCAAGGCGCTGGGCATCGACACGCATGCGTTCATCTGGGTGTCCCACACCCATGCAGAGCCCGCCGGGCGGCCCTGAGGTTCCATGTCCATCCCGAATCCTTCCCCCTCGGCCCCGTCCGGTCCCATCGCCATCATCGGTGCCGGCCTGGCAGGCCTGGCCTGTGCGCAGCTTCTGGCCCGGGCCGGGTACAGCGTGCACGTCTTCGACAAAAGCCGGGGGGCTTCGGGCCGGATGAGCACGCGGCGCGGCACCGACGCCGGCGCCCACTGGCAGTGCGACCATGGTGCACCCTCTTTCCAGGCCCAGGACGCCGATTTCCGCGCCCAGGTCCGGAGCTGGCAGGAAGCGGGCGCCACGGCCCCATGGCCGGGCAGGATAGGGCTCCACGATGGTGAACGTCTTCGGCTGCAGGACAACGCGCCGCAGCGCTTTGTCGGTACCCCGCGCATGACGTCCCCCGCCGCGCACATGGTGCGCGGCATGCAGGACATGCCCGATCCGGTGCGCTTTCAATGGCAGACCACCGTTGAGCCGCTGCAGACGGCGGTCGGGGAGGGCGCTGGCTGGGCGCTGCACAGCCCCGAGCATGGCGCCGCACCACAGCGCTATCGGACCGTGCTGCTGGCCGTGCCCGCGCCGCAGGCGGTGGCTCTGGTGGAAGCCGTGGCGCCCGAAGCGGCCCGGCTTGCCCGCAGCGCCCGCATGCGGCCCTGCTGGTCGGTCATGGTGCGCTGCGCCGGGCCGGTTCCCATGGCGGTGGACGGCTGCGTCGTCGAGCACAGCCCCTTGCGCTGGATTGCGCGCGACAGCAGCAAACCCGGCCGCAGCGGCCCCGAAACCTGGCTGCTGCAGGCCTCCCACAGCTGGAGCGAGGCCCACCTGGAAGACGATGCCCAGACGGTCACTGCAGCCCTGCTGCAGGCCTTCGCGCAGCTCGGTGGCCCCAGCCCGGCCAGCGTGCAGGCGACCTCACACCGCTGGCGCTATGCCGACGCCGCGCAGCCGCTGCATGTGGACTGCTGGTGGAGCCCTGCGGCTGGCCTGGGCCTGTGCGGAGACTGGCTGCACAACGGCACCGTGGAAGGAGCCTGGCTGAGTGGCCGCAGCCTGGCACGCGCCGTCCATGCGGCAGGGCAGCGCCACGCCGCCTGAGCTCCCACCGGAAGGGCGCCATGCACCGCAAGCCCCATCTGCCGCAAAAGTGCTGCCAGCGCTGCGGGCGCCCTTTTGCATGGCGCAAAAAGTGGGCCCGCGTCTGGGATGCGGTCCTGTACTGCTCGGAACGCTGCCGTCGCCAGCGCAACCGGCCGCCATCGCCGGGAGCGCCGCCATGAGCACGGTGCTGTTCTGGTTCCGCAGCGACCTCAGGCTGCACGACCAGCGCGCGCTGCAGCGCGCGTGCGCCCTGGGGGCGAAGCACCTGCTGCCCGTGGTGTGCCTGCCTGATGTGCATGCCACCACCCGCTGGGGCTTTGCGCGCATCGGCCCGCACCGGCGTGCCTGGTGGGCCTCCGCCGTGGAGCAGCTGCGCCGGCAGTTGCAGCATCTGGGCTGCCCGCTCTGGATACTGGACGAACCTGCTGCCAGCGCCTTGCCGGCACTCGCACGGACCGTGGGCACCCGCACTGTGGTGTGCGAAGAGATTGCAGCACCCGAGGAGCAGGCGCAGGTTACCGACCTGCGTGCGGCAGGCCTGCAGGTCCAGACCGTATGGCACAGCAGCCTGCTCGATCCCGACCACCTGCCCTGGCCGCCACTGCAACTGCCCGCCGTCTTCACTGCGTTTCGCCAGGCGATTGAAAGCGCCGGGCTGCAGCCTGCCGCGCCCCTGCCGTCGCCCACCGCGCTGCCGCCATGGCCACCCGGCATGCCCGGGCAATGCACCGATGCTCCGGCACAGGCCTTGGCCGCGCTGGCCGGGTCGGGGCCTGCCGCCGATGGACGCAGCGCGTTCCCCTCTCTGCAGCACGGGCTGCACGGCGGTGAAGCGGCGGCATTGGCCCACCTGGCGCAGTACCTGGCCCGGCATCTGCCCCACAGCTACAAGCGCACGCGCAACGGTCTGCTCGGGCTGGACTTTTCCAGCAAATGGTCGCCCTGGCTGGCCACGGGAGCGCTCTCACCCCGGCAGGCGTGGGCGCAGCTGCGGCAGTTCGAGGCCATGCACGGCGCCAGCGATGGCAGCTACTGGCTGTGGTTCGAGCTGCTGTGGCGCGACTATTTCCGTCTGCTGCACCTGCAGCACGGCCGCGCACTGTACCGGTCGCGCGGGCTGGGGCCCGTGCGCGCCACGCCGCACGATGGCCGCCGTTTTGCGGCATGGTGCGCCGGACAGACGGGCCAGCCGCTGGTGGACGCGGCCATGCGCGAGCTGGCGGCCACCGGTTACCTGGGCAACCGCCTGCGCCAGGTGGCAGCCAGCTACCTCATACATGAGCTGGGCTGCGACTGGCGTGCCGGGGCGGCATGGTTCGAAGCGCAACTGCTGGACTATGACGTCTACAGCAACCAGGGCAACTGGCTCTACATCGCGGGCCGGGGCACCGACCCGCGCGGCGGCAGGCGCTTTGATCCCGTGCGACAGGCCGCCACCTGGGATCCCCAGGGAACCTACCGGCGCCGGTGGGGGACAGCATGACACACGCTACATCCCCCCGCGCGGCCCCCTGGCCAGCCCGCACCCTGCGGCTGGTGCTGGGCGACCAACTCAACCCCGGACACAGCTGGTTCCAGCAGGTGGACGCGCAGGTGGTCTATGTGCTGATGGAGGTGCGCCAGGAAACCGACTACGTGTTGCACCACGCCCAAAAAATACTGGCGATTTTTGCGGCCATGCGCGATTTTGCGCGCCAGCTGCGTGCCGCCGGCCACCGCGTGCGCTATGTAGCGCTGGAGAGTGCCAGCAACCGCCAGTCCATCCCCGGCAACCTGCAGGCGCTGGCCAGGCACTACGGTGCCCGCAGCGTGCAATGGCAGCAGCCCGACGAGTGGCGGCTGGATGCCCAACTGCAGGCCTGGGCTGCCACCCAGCCGCTGGCCTGGGACATGGTGGACAGCGAACACTTTCTGACGGCACGTGGCGAGCTGGCCGCATTGATGCAGGGGCGCCGCCAGTGGCTGATGGAGCATTTCTACCGCCACATGCGCCGCCGCCACCGGCTGCTGCTGGATGCCGACGGCCAGCCCGAAGGCGGGCGGTGGAACTTTGACCACGACAACCGCAAGCCCTGGCCGGGGACTCCGCCGCAGCCGCCCGACTGGCGCCCGACACACGATCACAGCGGGCTGTGGGCAATGCTGCAGCGCTGTGGTGTGGATAGCTTGGGCCAGCCACAGGCCGCAGCCCTGCGCTGGCCGCTGAACCGCGCCGAGGCGCTGGCTTGCCTGGAAGCCTTCATCGCCCAGGCGCTGCTGCACTTCGGCGACTATGAAGACGCCATGGCCAGCCAGGCGCCACGCCTCTTCCATTCGCTGCTCTCGTTTGCGCTGAATGTGAAGATGCTGCAGCCGCTGGAAGTGATCCGCCGCGCCGAAGCAGCCTGGCGCGGCGGTCTGGCCCCGCTGGCGGCGGTGGAGGGCTTTGTGCGCCAGATACTGGGCTGGCGGGAGTACGTGCGCGGCATCTACTGGTCATGCATGCCGGGCTACGAGAACCGCAACGCTCTGGGCCACACCCTGCCGCTGCCGAGCTGGTTCTGGACGGGCGATACCGGGATGCGCTGCCTGCAGCTGTCCATACGCCAGTCGCTGCAGACCGCGCATGCCCACCACATCCAGCGGCTGATGGTGATTGGCAATTTCGCCCTGCTGGCCGGCCTGGATCCGGTCGCCTTGCACCGCTGGTACCTGGGCATCTACATCGATGCCTTCGAGTGGGTGGAACTGCCGAACACCCTGGGCATGAGCCAGAGCGCCGATGGCGGCCTGATTGCCACCAAGCCCTATGTCAGCGGGGCTGCCTACCTGCAGCGCATGACCGACTATTGCCGGGGCTGCGCCTACGACCCCCGGCAAAGGACGGGCCCGCGTGCCTGCCCCTTCAACGCCCTGTACTGGGATTTCTTTGACCGCCACAGCACCGCTTTGCGCGACAACCACCGGCTGACGCTGGTGTACCGCCAGTGGCAGAAGATGCCCCCGCAACAGCAGGAGGCCCTGCGCGGGCAGGCCCGTCAGCTGCGCGGGCGGCTGGATGCGCTGTAACCCCACGCACGAGGCCTGCCATGCAATCGCTTCCCACTGCCTACCGTGCCATTGTGATCGGAGCCTCCGGTGCCATCGGCGGCGCCATGGCTGCGCAGCTGAGCGCCGATCCACGCTGCGCCGAGGTGTGTGCGCTCAGCCGCCACAGCGATCCGGCGGTCGACCTGGACGCCGGGCACAGCATCGCCAGCGCCGCGCAGGCATTGGCGCATCGCGGGCCCTGGCACCTGATTGTGCTGGCCACCGGCATGCTCTGCGGTCCAGCAGGCGGCCCCGAGAAACGCCTGGCCGACCTCAACGCTGCGCACCTGGCGGCCAGCTTTGCCACCAACACCATCGGCCCAGCCTTGGTGCTGGCCCATTTCGCGCCCCTGCTGGCGCGCGGCGAGCGCAGCCTGTTTGCAGTGCTGTCGGCCAAGGTGGGCAGCATCGGCGACAACCGGCTGGGTGGCTGGTACAGCTACCGCGCCTCCAAGGCAGCGCTGAACATGCTGCTCAAGACTGCATCGATCGAGGTCGCCCGCACGCGTCCCCAGGCCGTGCTGGCCGCGCTGCACCCAGGCACCGTGGACTCGGCCCTGTCGGCCCCGTTTCGCGGGGCACAGATCGGTCGCCCGCCCGCAGAGGCCGCACATGACCTGCTGGTGCTGCTGGACGGCCTGCAACCCGAAGACAGCGGCGGCTTCTGGGCCTACGATGGCCAGCGCCTTCCCTGGTAAGGTCTTCGCCACTGTCCACCAAGGAGAACACCATGCGTATCCTATTGACTGGCGGCACCGGCCTGATTGGGCAGGCCCTGTGCCGGCACTGGCAACGCCAAGGCCATGAGCTCTGGGTCTGGAGCCGCAACCCGCAGCAGGTGCCGGCGCTGTGCAGCGGCGCACAGGGCATCGCGAGGCTGGAGGCGCTGGATGGCAGACCGCCAGTGGACGCCGTCGTCAACCTGGCAGGGGCCCCCATTGCAAGCCACCGCTGGACTGCGGCAAGGCGCGACCTGCTGTGGCGCAGCCGCGTGGACCTGACGCGTACCCTGGTGGACTGGATGGGGCGCCAGACCACGGTGCCGCCGGTGCTGATCTCGGGCTCTGCCACGGGCTGGTACGGCGACGGCGGGGAGCAATGGCTGTCCGAAGACAGCATGCCGGGTCGTACGGACTTCGGCAGCCGCCTGTGTATGGCGTGGGAGCAGGAGGCGGAGCGCGCGTGCCAATGGGGTGCGCGGGTTGTGCTGTTGCGCACGGCACCCGTGCTTGCGCCCCACGCAGGTGTGCTGGCGCGCCTGCTGCCCCCGTTCCGGCTGGGGCTGGGGGGCACGCTGGGCAACGGCCGGCAGTGGATGCCGTGGATACACATCGAGGACCAGGTGGCCCTCATCGACCACCTGCTGCACAGCGACACCTGCAGCGGCCCCTACAACGCCTGCGCGCCGCAGGCGGTGCGCAATGCCGAATTCACCCGGATTCTTGCGCGGACGCTGGGCCGCCCGGCCTTGCTGCCTGTGCCGGCCTGGGCGCTGCGTCTGGCGCTGGGGGAGATGTCGGTGCTGGTGCTCGGCGGCCAGCGGCTGGTGCCGCAGCGCGCCCGGGAAGCGGGCTTTTCCTGGCGCCACCCGGAACTGCCGGCAGCGCTTGGGCAGTTGCTGGCCCCGCCCTGAGGCAGGCCAGCTCCGGCGCTGATGCCGCCAGGGACCGGGGCCTCAGTCGCGGAAGTTGTTGAACGACAGCGGGTGGTCCGCCAGGTCCTTGCGGATCAGCGCCATGGCGGCCTGCAGATCATCGCGCTTGGCGCCGGTGATGCGCACGCTCTCGCCCTGGATGGAGGCCTGCACCTTCATCTTGCTGTCCTTGATCAGCTTCTGCAGCTTCTTGGCCAGCTCCGACTCGATGCCGTTCTTGATCTTGACGACCTGCTTGACCTTGTCGCCGCCCACCTTCTGGGGCTTTTCGATGTCCAGGAAGCGCACGTCCACATTGCGCTTGGTGAGCTTGTTGCGCAGCAGGTCTTCCACCTGTTGCAGCTGGAACTCGGCATCACCGTACATGGTGATTTCCTTGTCTTTCAGTTCCACGGCAGCCGATGTGCCTTTGAAGTCAAAACGGGTGCCAATTTCCTTGGAGGCGTTTTCGACGGCGTTCTTGACTTCGACGAAGTCGGCTTCCAGCACGGTGTCAAAAGAAGGCATGGGGTCACTCTTTCCTGGTATGGGGTTCACGGGGCCATCCGCCGACGGCGCCATGGGCGGCATGCGACGGTGCGACAATTGCAGGGATGTTAGTCGAGAAAAACACCCCCCTGCAGGACTGCAACACCTTTGGCATCGTGGCCAGTGCCGACACGCTGGTGCGTGTGCGCAGTGTGGCCGATGTCCAGGATTTTGCCGCCAGTCCCGTCTACCGCGGGCGGCGCAGTTTTGTGCTGGGCGGCGGCAGCAATATCGTGCTGACCGGGGATGTGGTGCGCGCGGTGGTGGTGAAGGTGGAAATCCCGGGCATCCGCCTGCTGGAAGAGACCGACCGCCACTGGATCGTGGAAGCCGGCGCCGGCGAGGGCTGGCACGACGTGGTGGCCTGGACCGTGGCCAACGGCTACCCCGGGCTGGAGAACCTGGCCCTGGTGCCCGGCACCGTGGGTGCGGCGCCGGTGCAGAACATCGGCGCCTACGGCATCGAGCTGCAGGACCGCTTCCATTCGCTGGACGCCGTGGACCTGCGCAGCGGCGCCGTGTTCTCGCTGGATGCCGGGCAGTGCGCCTTCGGCTACCGCGACTCGGTCTTCAAGCATGCCCCCAGCAGCAACGGACTGGGCATGGGGCTGGCGGGCTGCGCCGTGATCACCACCGTGCGCCTGGCCCTGCCCAAGCCCTGGAAGCCCGAGCTGAGCTACCTGGACCTGCAGCGCCGCCAGCAGGAAGAAGGGGTGGAACAGCCCACGGCCCAGCAGATCTTCGACTGGGTCTGCGCCATCCGCCGGGCCAAGCTGCCCGATCCGGCCGTCATCGGCAATGCCGGCAGCTTCTTCAAGAATCCCACGGTCAGCGAAGACCAGTGCCGCGACATCCTGGCGCGCGAGCCCAAGATCGTGCACTACCCCATGGACGACGGCAGCATCAAGTTGGCGGCCGGCTGGATGATCGATGCCTGCGGCTGGAAGGGCAAGAGCCTGGGCCACGCCGGCGTCTACGACAAGCAGGCCCTGGTGCTGGTCAACCGCGGCACCGGTGGTGTCAACGTGACCGGTGGCGAGGTGATGACCCTGGCCAGCGCCATCCAGACCAGTGTCTACGAACGCTTCGGCATCCGGCTGGAACCCGAGCCGGTGGTGGTGTAAGCGCGGGCGGTTTCCAGGTCTCCAGGCCGCCGCGCAGTGTGTAGGGCATGCCCCTGAGCTGACCTGAACTGGACTCCACTGGCCTGACCCCGCGTTCTGCCGGGGCCGGGCCGGCTGCCTTATTCGCCCGCCATTACCCGGCGGCGCAGCGCGGCCACATCCAGCACGCTCAGGCTGTGCGCCCCGGTCTTGCGCACCAGGCCTTGTTTGGCCAGTGCATTCAGGGCGCGGGTCACCTGCTCACGGTTGGCCCCGATCATGCTGGCCAGGATGGCGTGCGAGGGCAGGGGCTGCAGATGTGCCTGCCCCTGCGCATCGCTACCGGCGGCCTCACACAGGCGCAGCAGCTCGGCATGCAGGCGGGCGGGCACGCCCAGGGTGCTCAGCTGTACCACCCGCTCGCTCAGGCGCCGGATGCGGGCGGTGAGCGAATGGATCACCCGGTGGGCCAGCAAGGGCTCCTGGTGCAGCAGCTCCGTGAAGGCATGGCGGTCCAGCGTGGCCAGCACCGTGGGCTCCAGCGTGGTGCCGAAGGCCGTGCCGGTGTGGCCTTCCAGCGCGGCAATATCCCCGATGTGCGACCCCGCGCCGCGTTCGCTGAACGACACCTCCTTGCCATTGGCGGAGTAGGTGGCAATGCGCAGGCTGCCGGAGCAGACAAACGCCACCTGCTGGTTCTGCAGCAGCTGGGTGTGGGGCTCCAGCACCCACCATGCGCAGCGGTTGGCAATATGCTGCAGGCAGGCGGGGCTGAGGCCGCGGAACAGTTCGATGGACTGCAAGGCCAGTCCGGAGCGTGGGGTCGAAGGCTGCATGGGGACCAGCCCGCGTGCCGTGGGCGCGCAGGCAAGGAAAGACCTGAAAGATCTGAATGGACTGAAAGGCGTGCCGGTGGCGGAGGCCGTGGGCTGTACGGTCTCCGCCACCGGCACGGTGTCAGTGGACCGAGGTGCTGGCATCGCCGCTGGGGATCAGGCCAGCGCGCAGCGCCTGGGCCGCTTCGGCGCGCACCGTGGCGCGGTCCAGGTGGCTGGCTGCGCTGGGGGCGATGTACATCTGATCGCCCTGCATGGCCAGGGTTCCATGGTCGCGTGCTGCCTGGGTGTCGGCCTGCACCTGGGCGCGGCTCAGCTGTGTGCCGCCCTGGGGTAGCGGAGGCCAATCGCTGCCTTCACCGGCAGGGCCGCCGGCAAAGGCGGTGCCGGCAGCACAGGCCAGCAGGGACAGGGTCAGGATGGTGCGAGGGGATGGCATAAGGGTTCTCCGGTTCTGGTGGTCAACATGCGTGGGAGGCCTCCATGCATGGCTGCAGTGTCGACCGCACAGGGCCTGCGTGTATGTGCCAAAACGCACACTTTCGCGCGAAAGCGAACCGGAGAAACAGGCCAGGCGAAATATTGGGGGGCAGACGGAGTGCCGGGCGCCCGTAGCCCGATGCCATCGCCCATGGGCCCATGAAAAAAGCCGCCGGCACGGGCCAGGCGGCTTCGGGTGCGGCGGCTGCACGCACCGGGCGTGCAGCGTGCGCGGTGCTTACTTCTTCCAGTAGCCGGGGCGGATCAGCAGGCTGTGGATGCGGTAGGGGGCTTTTTCTTCCACGGCGATGTCCATGGGCACAAAAGCCTTGTCGCACTGCAGCAGATAGCCGGAGGCGTAGGAGGTGGGTACGCGCATCTGGGCGGCCACGCGGCAGGCCCCCACGCTCTGGTGCACCTGCTGCAGCACTTCCTTCATCTGCTCGGGCGTGACCTGCTTGTTGAACTCTTCGGAGAAGCTCTTGCTGTCCGGCAGGGCGGCCTTGCCTTCGAAGGCGGCAAAGATGGACTGGAAGCGTTGGCCCAGTGCCTTTTCCGCGGCGGGATTGGGCTTGGGGGCTTGCTGCTGTTGCTGTTGCGGTGCAGCAGCGTCGGCCGGGGCGGGCGCAGCGGCAGGGGCCGGATCGGCGGCAAAAGCAGGGGCTGCCAGGGCAGCGGCCAGGATGAACAGGGCCGGTTGGCTCCAGCGGCGGGTAGAACGGGACATCAGCGCTCCTTTGCGCAATTACGTTGGTTGCCACTGTAGCCGCTGCCAGGGTGCACAGGGTAACTCTTCGTTTTGGTAGCGGCCTGTGTACGGTTTTGCGGCATTTCAACGACAAAGCTGTTGGAGATCAAGGCTGCACAGGCATTGACTGCTCATAAAAAAAGCCGCTGCAGAGGCAGCGGCTTCCGTGTAAACCCTGATTTTTCGGACCAGGGCTGGCAGAACTTACTTCTTGTCGCCGCCCAGCTGGGGCAGGGCGCTGGTGCTGCTCACGCTCAGCAGGCCGGCCTTGGCGTAAATGGCCAGCTTGTCGCGGGTGTCGATCAGGTCCAGGTTGCGCATGGTCAGCTGGCCGATGCGGTCCACCGGGCTGAACGGCGCGTCTTCCACCTTCTCCATCGACAGGCGCTCGGGCGCGTAGGTCAGGTTGGCGGATTCGGTGTTCAGGATGGAGTAGTCATTGCCGCGGCGCAGCTCCAGCGTCACGGTGCCGGTGATGGCGCGGGCCACCCAGCGCTGTGCGGCTTCGCGCAGCATGATGGCCTGGGGGTCGAACCAGCGGCCCTGGTACAGCAGACGGCCCAGCTTCAGGCCGTTCACACGGTACTGCTCGATGGTGTCTTCGTTGTGGATGCCGGTCACCAGGCGCTCGTAGGCGATGTGCAGCAGGGCCATGCCGGGGGCTTCGTAGATGCCGCGGCTCTTGGCTTCGATGATGCGGTTCTCGATCTGGTCGCTCATGCCCAGGCCGTGGCGGCCGCCGATGCGGTTGGCTTCCAGGAACAGGGCCACGGGGTCGTCAAAGCGCTGGCCGTTCAGGGCCACGGGACGGCCTTCCTCGAAGGTGACCGACACTTCTTCGGCCTTCACTTCGACTTCCGGCTTCCAGAACGCCACGCCCATGATGGGGTTCACGATGCGGATGCCGCTGCTCAGCTGTTCCAGATCCTTGGCTTCGTGGGTGGCACCCAGCATGTTGGAGTCGGTGGAGTAGGCTTTTTCGACCGACATCTTGTAGCCGAAGCCTTCCTTGATCAGGAATTCCGACATTTCGGTGCGGCCGCCCAGCTCGTTGATGAAGGCGTTGTCCAGCCAGGGCTTGTAGATCTTCAGCGCCGGGTTGGTCAGCAGGCCGTAGCGGTAGAAGCGCTCGATGTCATTGCCCTTGAAGGTCGAACCGTCGCCCCAGATGTTGACGTCGTCTTCCTTCATGGCGGCCACCAGCATGGTGCCGGTCACGGCGCGGCCCAGCGGGGTGGTGTTGAAGTAGGTGATGCCGCCGGTGCTGATGTGGAAGGCGCCGGCCTGGATGGCGGCAATGCCTTCGTTGGCCAGCTGGGTGCGGCAGTCGATCAGGCGGGCCTTCTCGGCGCCGTATTCCATCGCCTTGCGGGGGATGGCGTCGTAGTCCTCTTCGTCGGGCTGGCCCAGGTTGGCGGTGTAGGCGTAGGGCAGGGCGCCCTTGTTCTTCATCCAGCGCAGGGCGGCCGAGGTGTCCAGGCCACCGGAGAAGGCAATGCCGACCTTCTGGCCGACGGGAACGTTTTGCAGGATGGTTTCCATGGTGTGCTTCTCAATCAAAAGACAGCTGCTGGTGCGCGCGGCGAGCCCGGGGCTCTCGGCGTGCCAGCGGCCAAAAACAGGTGCAACGACCGGCTGTGGCGATCGCAGGGGCGTTGGAGTGCCGCCCCTGGCGCTCAGGCGTAGTGGCAGATGTAGTGGTAGGCCTCGGCCACGCGGATGTCGAACTTGGAGTTCGCAGGGATGTGGAAGCTCTCGCCCGCCACGGACTTCTTCCATTCATCGCTGCCGTCCAGCTTGTACTCGCAGGCACCGCCCACGCATTCCATGATCTCGGCGGCGGCCGTACCAAAGGTCAGCGTGGCAGGCAGCACCACACCGACGGACTTCTTGGTGCCGTCGGCCAGGGTGAAGCTGTGGCTCACGCATTTGCCGTCAAAGTAGACATTGGCCTTGGTGGTCAGGGTGACGCCGGAGAATTGGTCGGTGCTCATGGAGTAATGCGCGCGGTGCGACAAAGGTGGTCGAAACCGACCATTTTAGGCCAGCGTGACGCTGGACGGGCGCGAAGGGGCGCACAAGAAAAAGCCCCTGCCGGAAAGCAGGGGCTGGATGGGGGTGTGAGCGGGGGATTGGCGGAGGTGTTGGCGGGGGCAAGGGGGGCTGCCGCAGCGTGCTGCGCGCCGTGCGTGCCTGCGCCCCTGTGTGCCCCTGCGCCTCAGTAGCCGTAACCGTAGCCGCGCGGCTGGGGCCGGCCCGGATAGGGCGGGTAGGCGGGGTAGCCCGGATAGCGCGGGTCCACATTCACATCCACCACGATGGGGATGTTGGACTGCGGTGCCTCGTAGGTGATGCTCTCGGTCACCGTCACCCCGGCCGGGGCCGAGCTGTAGGTGCCGCTGGGGCCGACAAAGCCGCTGCCGGTCACCGACGAGCTGCTGTAGCTGCCGCGGGGCTGCACCTGCACCGGCACCCAGCGGCCGGGATCATGGTCCATGCGGGCGGTGTAGCGGCGGCCGGCGTATTCATAGGTCACGTCGTAGCCCACGGTGCGGTTTTCGTACACCGTCTCGTTGGTGCAGCGGCGCACGGTCTGGTAGGCCGGCGTGCCGCCGTTCATGCCTTCCACCTGGTTGCCAATCAGGCCGCCGGCCACCGCGCCGATGACCGTGGTGGCACCCCGGTTGGAGCCGTAGTACTGGCCGTGGCGGCCGTAGTGGCCGCCGGTGCCCAGGGCATTGCCGGCCACGCCGCCCACCAGCGCGCCGATCACGGCGCCGGCACCTGACGTCTGCTGGCCCCGGTAGACAGGTTCATCGCCGCAGACTTGCTGCGGCACGCCCACTTGCTGCACCACGGGGACGGATTGCAGCACGCGGCCACGCTCCTGGGCGTTGGCGGTGCCGCAGGCCAAGCCTGCCGCAGCGGCCAGCGTGCCCCAAGTCAGCCAATGTGTGATCCTCATGGAATGCTCCTTGTCCAATCTGTGTGCCACGGCGCTCCGGAGGCCGGCTGCCATGACTTCCTACAACGCAGGGCGCCAGCCCCGTGTTGACATGGGTGCTGCTTGCGCTGTCCCATGCCTTGCAGTCTAGACCCGGTGTGTGAACGCTCGCCCGGGCCGGCGTAAAGTTGCGCAAAGCCCGTGTGAGGGTGTGCAACCGGGCTCCGGTGCGCCCGGGCGGCGGCGGTTTGTGGCGCCGTGCATGCCCTTTCCTCCGTTAGGGTGGGGCGCAGCCCGCAAAGTTCCCGTGCGCCCCGGCCGCGCTGTACCGGCGGCGGGTGCACCGGGCCACGGGCGCCGGACCCTGGTCAGCGGCCCAGGGCTGTAGCCCAATCTTCCGCCTTGAAGCCCACGGTGGTGCGGCCGTCTGCCCATTCCACCACCGGGCGCTTGATCACGCTGGCGTTATCCAGCACCAGCCGCGTGGCGCTGGTATCGTCCTGCACCGCGGCCTGCACGGCCGCATCCAGCTTGCGCCAGGTGGTGCCCTGGCGGTTG
This sequence comes from Comamonas sp. UBA7528, assembly GCF_002479375.1. Taxonomy (NCBI): domain Bacteria; kingdom Pseudomonadati; phylum Pseudomonadota; class Betaproteobacteria; order Burkholderiales; family Comamonadaceae; genus Comamonas; species Comamonas sp. UBA7528. Next base: position 7,569 of record NZ_DLMU01000001.1, on the reverse strand, counting down.
ACCAGCTTTTCCCAGCCCACGGCCTGCAGCCAGCGCGGCAGGTGGTCGGCGGGCACGCCCTGCTTCTTGAAATCGTGAAAACTGTAGGCAATGCCTTGCTCGGTCAGCCAGGCGCGGGCCTTTTTGACGGTGTCGCAATTGGGAATGCCGTAAAGAATGGTCGTGGTACTCATGCCCTCCATCATCAGGGATACGGAGGGTGGGCGACAATAAAGCCTCGTATGCACACCACCCCGAACACCTTGACCGAGTGGCTCGCCCATTGCGAGCAGATTCACCCCCAATCCATCGCCATGGGCCTGGAGCGCGTACAGGAAGTCGCGCGCCGCATGGAGCTGCGCTTCGACTGCCCGGTCATCACCGTGGCCGGCACCAATGGCAAAGGCTCCACCTGCGCCATGCTGGAGGCCGTGGCCCTGCAGTCCGGCTACCGGCCCGGGGTCTACACCTCGCCCCACCTGGTGCACTTTGAGGAGCGCTGCCGCATCCATGGCGAAATCGCGCTGGCCGACGACTTTCTGCCGCACTTCGCCGCCGTCGAGGCCGCCCGCCTGCAGGGCGAGGAAGTGCTGCTGACCTATTTTGAATTCACCACGCTGGCCATCCTGCGCATGCTCAGCCTGGCCAGGCTGGATGTCGCCATCCTGGAAGTGGGGCTGGGCGGTCGCCTGGATGCCACCAATGTGATCGACACCGACTGCGCCATCATCACCAGCGTCGACATCGACCACGCCGCCATCCTGGGCAACGACCGCGAGACCATCGGCCGCGAGAAGGCCGGCATCATGCGCGCCGGCCGCCCGGTGGTGGTCAGCGACCCGGTGCCGCCGCAAAGCGTGCTGGACCATGCCCAGGCCATCGGTGCCGAGCTGTGGCGCTTCGGCCGCGACTTCAACTTTGAAGGCGACAAGCAGCAATGGGGCTGGGCCGGCCGTGGCCGCCGCTATGCGGGTCTGGCCTATCCGGCGCTGCGCGGTGCCAACCAGTTGATGAACGCCTCGGGCGTGCTGGCGGCGTTCGAAGCCATCCGCGACCGCTTGCCCGTCACCGCCCAGGCGGTGCGCACCGGGCTGGCCATGGTCGAGCTGCCAGGGCGCTTCCAGATCGTGCCCGGCCAGCCCACGCTGGTGCTGGACGTGGCGCACAACCCGCATTCGGTGGCGGCGCTGACCGCCAACCTGGATGCCATGGGCTACTTCCCCACCACGCATGCGGTCTTTGGCGCCATGGCGGACAAAGACCTGGCACCCATGCTGGCCAAGGTCGGCCCGCTGATCGACCGCTGGTACTTCACCGACCTGCCCACCCCCCGGGCAGAGACCGCCGCCAGCCTGCAGGCCAAATGGAATGCGGTGCAGATGGTGGCCGGCGGCCAGCGGCAAGTCAGTACCAGCCTGCACGCCAACCCAGAGGCCGCGCTGCAGGCGGCCGTCGCTGCGGCGGAGCCGGCTGATAGAATCGTGGTCTTTGGCTCGTTCTATACGGTGGGTGGTGTGCTGCAGCATGGCATTCCCCGACTGGGCGCCAAGCACCTGGAAGCCTGACGTCCTCCAACGGCCCACACGCATCGCACTCCATGGCATTTTTCAAGTTCCGCTGGCCCGGCCAGAAAGAAGAGGCAGAACGGCCATCTTCCCGGCGCTCATCCCGCAATGCACAGGGGGACAGCGTCGAATCGCTGCGCCGCCGTGCGCGCCACCGCCTGATCGGTGCGGCGGTGCTGGTGCTGGTCGGTGTGGTGGGCTTCCCCCTGCTGTTTGACACCCAGCCGCGCCCGATCGCGGTGGATGTGCCCATCGAAATCCCGGACCGCAACCAGGTCGCCCCCATGGTGGTGCCCGGCGAGCACACGACCATGGCGGCCAATCCGCGCGCCACGGCGCCGGCCACGCCGGCGCCTGAGCCCACCGCGCCCGTGCGTACCGAAAACAGCCTGGGAGCGGGCGAGGAAGTGTTTGCGCCGGCCGTGCCGGTGCCGCCGCAGCCCCAACTGGCGCCCAAGCCCGAACCCAAGCCGGAGCCGAAACCCGAGCCCAAGCCCGAGGTGAAGAAGCCGGAACCCAAACCCGAGCCCAAACCTGAGGTGAAGAAGCCCGAGCCCAAGGTGGAGCACAAGCCGGAGCCCAAGGTCGAGGCCAAGCCCGAACCCAAGCCCGAGCCCAAGAAATCGCGCGACGACGACGCCGAGCGCGCCCGTGCGCTGCTGGAAGGGCGCCCGGCGTCCACCGCTGCGGCCAAGCCCGAAGCGGCAGCCAAGCAGGAAGGCAAGTTCATCGTACAGGTCGGCGCCTTCGGCGATGTGGACAAGGCCAACGAGGTGCGCCAGAAGCTGGCCGGCGCCGGTCTGAAGGCCTACACCCAGACCGTGAATGCCGCCGCTGGCAAAGTGACGCGTGTGCGCGTGGGACCGTTCAACGGCCGTGCCGAGGCGGACAAGGCCGCATCCCGCATCAAGGGACTGGGCCTGCCGGCGTCGGTGCAACCCGGTTGATGGCGGCCCGATAGCGACGCATGGCAACCTTGGACGCGGTTTTGCTGGTGGTGTGCTGCGCCTCCCTGTTGCTGGGAGCGTGGCGCGGTCTGGTGTATGAATTGTTTTCGCTGGTGGGCTGGGTCGCAGCCTTCTGGATTGCCCGCCTGTTCGCAGGTGATGTCGGAGCCTGGCTGCCCGTGGATGGTTTTGATCCCACGGTGCGCTATGCCGCAGGATTTGTCGCCGTCTTTGTGGTGGCGGTGTTCGCCTGGGGGCTGCTGAGCGCCCTGGCCAAGAAACTGATCGAGGTCGTGGGCTTGCGCCCGGTCGACCGCACACTGGGCGCGCTGTTCGGCGTGCTGCGCGGCATGGTGCTGGTGCTGGTGGTCACGCTGGTGGTGGTGAACACCCCGCTGCACCAGCAGGACTGGTGGGTCCAGTCCTGGGCCGGGCCGCAGCTGGCCGATCTGGCGCGCACGCTGGTACCGGCGCTGCCGCAAGAGCTGGGCAGGTACCTGACGGCCCCGGTGTAGCAAGAGTTGAGAAGGTCGCGGGGCAGTGCAAGCCGCCCCGCATAAACACGCAGGACCCAGTCCTGCCATGATGGAAACGCAACTATGTGTGGAATCGTCGGCGTGGTCAGCACCGCGCCCGTGAATCAACTGATCTATGACGCCCTGCTGCTGCTGCAGCACCGCGGGCAGGATGCCGCCGGCATTGTCACGCAGCAGGAACGCAAGTTCTTCATGCACAAGGCCAAGGGCATGGTGAAGGACGTGTTCCGCACCCGCAACATGCGTGCGCTGCCCGGCTCGGTGGGCCTGGGCCAGGTCCGCTACCCCACGGCGGGCAACGCCTCCAGCGAAGAAGAGGCCCAGCCCTTCTACGTGAACGCGCCCTTCGGCATCGTGATGGTGCACAACGGCAACCTCACCAACGCCAAGCAGCTGCGCAGCGAGCTGGCCGAGACCGACCACCGCCACACCAACACCGAGAGCGACTCGGAAGTGCTGCTGAACGTCCTGGCGCACGAAATCGGCCGTGCCTCCAGTGGTGCGCCGCTGAAGACCGAAGACATCTTCAAGGCCGTGCGTGCCGTGCACCTGCGCCTCAAGGGTTCGTACGCCGTGATCGCGCTGATCGCAGGCTACGGCCTGCTGGCCTTCCGCGACCCCTACGGCATCCGCCCGCTGTGCATCGGCAAGGGCGCGGACGGCACGCACATGCTGGCCAGCGAATCCGTGGCACTGGAAGGCACGCTGCACCAGTTCGAACGCGATGTGGCGCCCGGCGAAGCCGTGTTCATCAGCAACGACGGCACCGTGCACAGCGAGCAATGCGCCGCCAAGAGCGAGCTGCACCCCTGCGTGTTCGAGTACGTGTACCTGGCCCGCCCGGACTCCACCATGGATGGCATCTCGGTCTACCAGGCCCGCCTGAACATGGGCGAGACGCTGGCCAAGCGCGTGATCTCCACGGTGCCGCCCAGCGAGATCGACGCCATCATCCCGATCCCCGAATCCAGCCGCCCCAGCGCCATGCAGCTGGCGCAGCTGCTGGGCATTCCCTACCGCGAAGGGTTTGTGAAGAACCGCTACGTGGGCCGCACCTTCATCATGCCGGGTCAGGGCGCGCGCAAGAAGTCGGTGCGCCAGAAGCTCAATGCCATCGGCAGCGAGTTCAAGGGCCGCAATGTGCTGCTGGTGGATGACTCCATCGTGCGCGGCACCACCTCCAAGGAAATCGTGCAGATGGCACGCGACGCCGGCGCCAACAAGGTCTACCTGGCTTCCGCTGCGCCCCCTGTGCGCTACCCCAATGTGTACGGCATCGACATGCCCACCCGCTCCGAGCTGGTGGCCAGCGACCGCACCGTGGAAGAGATCCGCCAGGTGATCGGCTGCGATGCGCTGATCTACCAGGACGTGGATGCGATGAAGCAGGCCGTGGGCAAGATCAACCCTGCGGTCAAGGGCTTCGAGGCGTCGTGCTTCGACGGCGTCTACATCACCGGCGACATCTCCAGTGCCGAGGTGACGGCGCTGAACGAAGGCCGCAACCGCGGCGGCGAAGAGGAGCAGGAAGACACTTCCCGCCTGTCGCTGCCCAACGCCCAGGAAAGCTGATGCGCCCGGTGTGCAAGGTGGGCGACAGCGCCGCCTTGCACACTGTGTCGGGAAGCGAGAGCTTCAGAAACATGAGCTAATTGCGCTGGATTACCAAGACTTTCACAATGTTTCTTGCTGAAAAGTCTGGTGACGACAGCGCAATCAGCTCATTTTTTTGTTTTGTTGAGATGCGGTGCAAGCGCGCTTCGTGTGGAAGCGTGCATGCCGCGACCGGCGGAGGAGAGACCGCCGGTGCCACCTGCAAGGACCAAGTACCGTGACCGATCACTCCCTGCCCCAGGGATTGCACCCTGAGACCCTCGCCGTGCGCGAGGCCGTGGAACGCAGCCAGTGGGGCGAACACAGCGAAGCCCTGTACCTGGCCAGCAGCTTTGTGCAGCCCAACGCCGAGACGGCGGCGCGCCGCTTTGCCGGCCAGGAAGAAGGCTATACCTACAGCCGCACCAGCAACCCCACGGTGACCAGCTTCGAGCGCCGTCTGGCAGCCCTGGAAGGCACGGAATGCGCTGTGGCCACGTCCACCGGCATGTCGGCCATCCTGCTGGTGGCGTTGACCGCGCTGAAGACGGGCGACCACGTGATCTGCTCGCAGTCCATGTTCGGCTCCACCATCAAGCTGCTGGGCACCGAAATGGCCCGCTTTGGCGTGGAAACCAGCTTTGTGTCGCAAACCAACATCGATGAGTGGAAGGCGGCCATCCGCCCCAACACCCGCATGCTGTTTGCCGAAACGCCCACCAACCCGCTGACCGACCTGTGCGACATTGCCGCGCTGGCCGAGATCGCCCACGCCCACGGCGCACTGCTGGCCGTGGACAACAGCTTTGCCACGCCCATCCTGCAGCAGCCCGCCAAGCTGGGCGCCGACGTGGTGGTGCACTCCGGCACCAAGTTCCTGGACGGCCAGGGCCGCGTGATGGCCGGAGCAGTCTGCGGCACCGTGGCGCTGGTGGACAAGGTCATGGGCACCTTCCTGCGCAGCGGCGGCCTGAACCTGGCGCCGTTCAACGCCTGGGTGGTGATGAAGGGTCTGGAAACGCTGGCCCTGCGTGTCAAGGCCGAAAGCGCATCGGCGCTGGAGCTGGCCACCTGGCTGGAAGCCCACCCCAAGGTGGCGCGCGTGTACTACCCCGGTCTGGCCAGCCACCCGCAGCATGCACTGGCCATGCGCCAGCAAAACGGCATGGGCGGCGCCGTGATCGCCTTCGATGTGATCGGGCAGGGCGCCGAGCAACTGCGCGCCAACGCCTTCCATGTGGTGGACAGCACCCAGGTGTGCTCCATCACCGCCAACCTGGGCGATGTGAAGACCACCATCACCCACCCGGCCAGCACCTCGCACGGCCGCCTGACCGAAGAGCAGCGCCAGGCCGCCGGCATCGGCCAGGGCCTGATTCGTATTTCCGTGGGCCTCGAGCACCTTGATGACTTGAAGGCCGATCTTTCTCGCGGACTGGATACCTTGAAATGACAACCAAAATTCGTACCCGTTTTGCCCCTTCGCCCACTGGCTTCATCCACCTGGGCAACATCCGCTCGGCGCTGTACCCCTGGGCCTTTGCCCGCGCCCATGGCGGCGACTTCGTGCTGCGCATCGAAGACACCGACCTGGAGCGTTCCACCCAGGCATCGGTGGACGTGATCATCGAAGGCATGGCATGGCTGCAGCTGGACCATGACGAAGGTCCGTTCTACCAGATGCAGCGCATGGACCGCTACAAGGAAGTGCTGGCCACGCTGCAGGCCAAGGGCCATGTCTACCCCTGCTACATGAGCATGGAAGAGCTGGACGCCCTGCGTGAAAAGCAGATGGCCGCCAAGGAAAAGCCACGCTACGACGGCACCTGGCGCCCCGAGCCCGGCAAGGTGCTGCCGGCCATCCCCGAAGGCGTGAAGCCCGTGCTGCGCTTCAAGACCCCCAAGGACGGCGTGGTGGGCTGGGACGACAAGTGCAAGGGCCATATCGAGTTCCAGAACTCCGAGCTGGACGATCTGGTGATCGCCCGCCCCGATGGCACGCCCACCTACAACTTCTGCGTCTGCGTCGATGACATGGACATGCGCATCACCCACGTGATCCGCGGCGACGACCACGTCAACAACACCCCGCGCCAGATCCACATCTTCGAAGCCCTGGGCGCCGACGTGCCCGTGTTTGCCCACCTGCCCACCGTGCTGAACGAGCAGGGCGAGAAGATGAGCAAGCGCAACGGCGCCAAGGCCGTGACCCAGTACCGTGACGAAGGCTACCTGCCCGACGCCATGGTGAACTACCTGGCCCGCCTGGGCTGGAGCCACGGCGATGATGAAATCTTCAGCCGCGCCCAGTTCCTGGAATGGTTCAACCTGGACCACCTGGGTCGCAGCGCCGGCCAGTTCGATGAAGCCAAGCTGCGCTGGGTCAATGCCCAGCACCTGAAGGCCATGGATGATGCGGCGCTGGCCGCCCTGGTGACGCCGTTCGTGGTCAAGGCCGGTGTGGACGCCGCCGTGCTGCAGGCCGACGACCGCCTGGTGCGCATCGTGGCCCTGTTCAAGGACCGCTGCGACACCCTGGTGGACCTGGCCCAGTGGGCCAAGGTCTTCTATGTGGATGGTGTGGAACGCAATGCCGAAGACTATGCCAAGCATGTGACCGAAGCCGCCACCCCGGTGCTGGATGCCTTCGCCGCCGCCATGCAGAGCGTGGAATGGACCAAGGAAGCCATCGCCGCCGCCATCAAGGAAGTGCTCAAGGCCCAGGGCGTGAAAATGCCCGTTCTGGCCATGCCCGTGCGCGTGCTGACCGTGGGCACGGCCCACACGCCATCGGTGGATGCGGTGCTGGAATTGCTCGGTCGCGAAAAAATTCTTACGCGTTTGAAAAACCGCTAAAAACCTGTCTATAATTCGAGGCTCTGCACAACGCGATTGAATAAAAGTCGCGTTGTCAAGAGTGAGAATTTGGGGGGTATAGCTCAGCTGGGA